>CAJTKK010000010.1:119606-119845 GCA_910576535.1 uncultured Lachnospiraceae bacterium
TGCCTAACACATGCAAGTCGAACGGGTGCGCGGGGAGGAAGGCTCCGGCCGGAGGCCCCGCGCATGAGTGGCGGACGGGTGAGTAACGCGTGGGCAACCTGCCCCGTGCAGGGGGATACCGCCTGGAAACAGGCGCTAATACCGCATAGCCGGCCTGGGGCGCATGCCCCGGGCCGGAAAGCCCCGGCGGCACGGGATGGGCCCGCGTCTGATTAGCTAGTTGGCAGGGCAACGGCCTA
>CAJTKK010000011.1 GCA_910576535.1 uncultured Lachnospiraceae bacterium
GTTGCTGTCTTAACAGCCGTACAAACACCTCTTTTCTGAGGAGAAGAAGTTCCGATCGCTTTCTTATGAAGAGAATTATACCCTTTCTGAAGAGCCGGAGCTGTTGACTTCTTAACGGATGTCTGACGTCCTTTTCTTACTAACTGATTAAATGTTGGCATTCTGTTTCACCTCCTGTGATATGAACTGTAAAAAATAAATGAAATCTGTACATAATAAATGATTGTTTCTGCATTTCATAATTTTCATGCACACAAAAAGACAATGCATTCACATGCACACTTTGTTAGTATAAGTGGTTCGCTTTACAATGTCAATAGTTTTTTAACTCTTCCATGCTTTTTACTTTACGGAACCCATCCATTTATTCCCTGCAACAACATTTGCCGCAATCTCAAATTCCGTGACAATAAAGCTTTCCTGCAAAAGAAAAACCCGCCGCCGGAAATATTTCCTGACGGCAGGCATCCCGTTTGCTGCAACTGTCTTTGCCTTATTGTTTATCCTGCTGTTACAGCCAACTCTTTATTCGTTCTCTTCGTACTCATCCGTTTCCGGTTCTTCCAGCCCATCTTCTTCAAAGTCTTCTTCAAACTCGGTTTCTTCATCAAAATCTTCGATTTCGTCGTCAAAATCCTCATCGGTATAATCTTCCTCTGAAAAACCATCGTCTTCATGATAAAACTCATCTTCTTCAAAAGAAATCATCCCCATCAGATTATTATCCGTATCCAGAACTGTATTCCTATATCTCTTCATGCCAGTGCCGGCCGGGATCAATTTTCCGATAATGACATTCTCTTTTAGGCCAATCAATGGGTCAACCTTTCCTTTAATAGCCGCTTCCGTCAGAACCTTCGTTGTCTCCTGGAAAGATGCTGCAGACAGGAAAGAATTGGTAGCCAGCGCCGCTTTCGTAATTCCAAGCATTACTTGCTTGCCGTCCGCCGGTTCTTTGCCTTCCGCAATCAGCCTTTCATTCATGTCTTCATATTCCAGGATGTCTACCAGCGTACCCGGCAGGAACTCCGCATCGCCATTGTTCTCAATACGGACTTTCTTCAGCATCTGACGTACAATGACTTCAATATGCTTATCGCTGATATCAACGCCCTGCAGACGGTATACTCTTTGCACTTCCCGCAGCATATAGTCCTGAACCGCACGCACGCCTTTAATTTTCAGCAAATCGTGAGGATTTACGCTACCTTCTGTCAATTCATCGCCGGCCTCTAATACAGCGCCGTCCATAATCTTAATCCTGGAACCATAAGGAATCAGATAAGTCTTCGTTTCTCCCGTTTCCTCATTTGTAATTACAATTTCACGTTTCTTCTTTGTATCTTTAATGGTAGCTATGCCGCCAAATTCTGCAATAATCGCAAGGCCTTTTGGCTTTCTTGCTTCAAAAAGCTCCTCGACACGGGGAAGACCCTGTGTAATATCGTCACCAGCCACGCCGCCCGTATGGAATGTACGCATCGTAAGCTGTGTACCCGGCTCCCCGATGGACTGGGCAGCTATAATTCCTACCGCCTCTCCTACCTGGACAGCCTCCCCTGTTGCCATATTTGCCCCGTAACATTTTGCACAGATACCATTATGGGAACGGCACGCAAGAATCGTACGGATTTTCACTTTCTCAACCGGTTCGCCTTTTTCATCCACTCCGACGCTCAAAATCCTTGCCGCACGGCTCGGCGTAATCATATGGTTCTTCTTAACAATAATATTGCCGTCCCTGTCCCTTATTTCCTCGCAGGAATATCTGCCGTTAATTCTGTCTTTTAACCCCTCAATGGTTTCCTTGCCGTCCATAAAAGCTTTTACGGTCATTCCCGGGATTTCATCTTTCCCTTCGCTGCAATCCACTTCGCGGATAATCAGTTCCTGGGAAACGTCTACCATACGCCTTGTCAGATACCCTGAATCGGCAGTACGCAGCGCTGTATCGGACAAACCTTTCCTCGCACCGTGGGCGGACATAAAGTACTCCAGAACATCCAGCCCTTCACGGAAATTCGATTTGATAGGCAATTCAATCGTTCTTCCCGTCGTATCCGCCATAAGGCCACGCATACCCGCCAACTGTTTAATCTGCTGATTGGAACCACGGGCGCCGGAATCCGCCATCATGAATATATTGTTATATTTATCCAGGCCAGACAAAAGCACATCCGTCAGTTCTTTATCCGTCTCATTCCACGTTTCCACTACCGCACGGTATCTTTCTTCCTCTGTAATCAGCCCGCGCCTATAGTTCTGGGAAATCTTGTCTACTGTCATCTGAGCCTGATCCAGCATTTCCTGCTTCTGTGCAGGAACCGTCATATCCGAAATGGATACTGTCATGGCCGCTTTGGTAGAATACTTATATCCCGTCGCTTTAATCAGATCCAGCACCTCTGCCGTCTTAGAAGCCCCATGGGTATTGATTACTTTTTCCAGAATCTGTTTTAACTGCTTTTTGCCCACATGGAAATCCACTTCCAGTTTCAGCAGATTATCCGGGTCGTTCCTGTCTACAAATCCCAGATCCTGAGGAAGGATTTCATTGAACAGAAAACGTCCCAGCGTCGATTCCACATTACCGCTTACTAATTCGCCGCTTTCATTCCGTTTGCTTACCCTTACTGTAATCCGTGAATGCAAGGTACAGCAGCCGTTCTCATAAGCCAGAATCGCTTCATTAACATTTTTATAGAACTTCCCTTCGCCTTTTGCCCCTGGCCGTTCCTGTGTCAGATAATAAATGCCAAGAACCATGTCCTGGGAAGGAACCGCTACCGGGCCGCCATCCGAAGGCTTTAACAGATTATTCGGGGAAAGCAGCAGGAAACGGCATTCTGCCTGCGCTTCCACGGAAAGGGGAAGATGAACCGCCATCTGATCCCCGTCAAAATCGGCATTAAATGCTGTACAAACAAGAGGATGCAGCTTAATCGCTTTACCCTCTACCAGAATCGGCTCAAATGCCTGGATCCCCAGCCTATGGAGCGTAGGGGCGCGGTTTAACATAACCGGATGTTCTTTAATGACTTCCTCCAAAACATCCCACACCTGCGTATCCAGTCTTTCCACCAGTTTCTTAGCATTCTTAATATTCTGTGAGATTCCCCTCGCTACCAATTCCTTCATAACAAAAGGCTTAAAAAGCTCGATTGCCATTTCTTTTGGCAGGCCGCATTGGTAAATCTTTAACTCCGGTCCTACGACAATAACGGAACGCCCGGAATAATCCACACGTTTTCCAAGCAGATTCTGACGGAAACGGCCCGATTTGCCTTTTAACATATCGGACAAAGACTTTAACGCCCGGTTGCCCGGCCCTGTTACCGGCCTTCCCCTTCTGCCGTTATCAATCAGGGCGTCCACCGCTTCCTGCAGCATTCTCTTCTCATTGCGCACAATAATGTCCGGCGCGCCTAACTCAAGAAGCCTTTTTAAGCGATTGTTCCTATTGATAATCCTTCTATATAAATCGTTTAAATCCGAAGTTGCAAAACGCCCCCCGTCCAACTGTACCATAGGACGCAAATCCGGCGGGATAACCGGAATGGCATCCATAATCATCCACTGCGGCTGGTTGCCGGATTCCCTGAAAGCTTCCACAACCTCCAGCCTCTTAATGATTCTTGCCCTTTTCTGCCCTGTAGATTCCCTGAGACCCTTTTTCAATTCTGCTGCTTCTGTTTCCAGGTCAATAGCTTCCAGCAGTTCCTTGATTGCTTCTGCACCCATTCCCACGCGGAAACGGTTTCCCCAGGTTTCCCTTGCATCCTGATATTCCTTTTCAGACAATACCTGTTTGTAGTCCATGTCCGTATCGCCTGCATCCAATACAATATAAGAAGCGAAGTACAATACTTTTTCAAGCACTCTCGGCGACAAATCAAGAATCAGGCCCATACGGCTTGGAATCCCTTTAAAATACCAGATATGGGATACCGGGGCTGCCAGTTCAATATGCCCCATGCGTTCTCTCCGGACACTTGCTTTCGTAACCTCTACCCCACAGCGGTCACAGACAACGCCCTTATATCTGATTTTCTTATATTTACCGCAATGACACTCCCAGTCCTTGCTGGGTCCGAAGATTCTTTCACAGAACAAACCTTCTTTTTCCGGTTTCAACGTCCTGTAATTAATCGTTTCCGGCTTGGTTACCTCTCCCCTAGACCATTCCCTGATCTTTTCCGGGGATGCCAAACCAATTTTAATTGCATCAAATGTCATCGGTTGATACGTTTCCTGTTTAATTTCTGGCATCTTCACACATTCCTTTCCTTCCGGACTGCTATTGTTTTTTATTCATCAAAAGATTCCACATACTCGGCTTCATCATCCAATGCTAATTCCAGGTCATCCTCCAGTTCGTCCTCGTCTGCATTGACTAGTTCTCCGCTGTCCTCGTCAAATTCCTGTTTCTGATAACCCATAGAACCCAAAGATTCCCGCTCATAATCGTAATTTCTGGAATCTCCTTCCATCTCGTAACGGTAATCAGTATCACCGTAATCAATTGTCTCCATAATCTCCACTTCGGTATGGTCTTCACGGAGAACACGTACATCCAGGCCTAACGACTGCAATTCCTTCAAAAGCACCTTAAAGGATTCCGGGATACCCGGCTCAGGAATGTTATCGCCTTTAATGATCGCCTCATAAGTTTTCACACGCCCGATAACATCATCGGACTTCACGGTTAAAATCTCCTGTAATGTGTAAGATGCGCCATATGCTTCCAATGCCCAAACTTCCATCTCGCCAAATCTCTGTCCGCCAAACTGAGCTTTGCCGCCCAAAGGCTGCTGTGTCACTAAGGAATAAGGGCCAGTGGAACGGGCATGGATCTTATCATCCACCAGGTGGTGCAGCTTCAGATAATGCATGTGGCCAATCGTTACCGGGCTGTCAAAATATTCCCCGGTCCTGCCGTCACGCAGCCTTACTTTCCCATCCCGGGATATAGGAACGCCTTTCCAGACTTCCCTGTGATCCCTGTTCTCATATAAATAATCCACCACTTCCGGAAGCAGCTCATCTTTATGCTTTTTCTCAAACTCTTCCCATTCCAGGTTGACATAGTCATTGGCAAGATCCAGAGTATCCATAATATCAATCTCATTGGCGCCGTCAAATACCGGAGTAGCAACATTAAAGCCAAGAGCCTTTGCTGCCAGGGACAAGTGAATTTCCAATACCTGTCCAATATTCATACGGGACGGCACGCCAAGGGGATTCAGTACGATATCCAGCGGACGGCCGTTTGGAAGATACGGCATATCTTCTACCGGAAGCACACGGGAAACAACACCCTTATTCCCATGGCGGCCTGCCATCTTATCGCCCACGGAAATCTTTCTCTTCTGTGCAATGTAAATACGTACTGCCTGATTTACGCCAGGGGAAAGCTCATCGCCATTTTCCCTCGTAAACACTTTTGCATCGACCACAATGCCATATTCACCATGAGGCACTTTCAAAGAAGTATCCCTTACTTCCCTTGCCTTTTCACCGAAAATAGCCCGCAGAAGCCTTTCTTCCGCAGTCAGCTCCGTTTCGCCCTTCGGGGTCACTTTACCCACCAGTATATCGCCGGCGCGCACTTCCGCACCGATACGGATAATGCCTCTTTCATCCAGATCTTTCAGTGCATCATCGCCTACGCCCGGAACATCCCTTGTGATCTCCTCCGGCCCAAGCTTCGTATCCCGCGCTTCCGCCTCGTATTCTTCTATATGAACGGATGTATATACATCCTCCTGCACCAGTCTTTCGCTCAAAAGGACTGCATCTTCATAGTTATAGCCTTCCCATGTCATAAACCCGATCAGCGGGTTTTTCCCAAGCGCCAGTTCCCCGTCGGAAGTAGACGGGCCGTCTGCGATTACCTGGCCTTTTTCCACGTGATCGCCTTTCAGCACAATCGGCTTTTGGTTATAACAGTTGGACTGGTTGCTTCTGGAAAACTTTGTCAGACGGTATTCGTCTCTTTCCCCATCATCGTAATTTATCTTAATAATCCTTGAAGAAACATAGCTGATCGTTCCCGCTTTCCTTGCCACCACACAAACGCCGGAGTCCACCGCTGCTTTCGGTTCCATACCGGTCCCCACAACAGGCGCTTCCGTATCCAGAAGCGGCACCGCCTGACGCTGCATGTTGGAACCCATCAGGGCGCGGTTTGCATCATCGTTTTCCAAAAACGGGATCAATGCCGTAGCCACCGAAAATACCATTTTCGGGGATACGTCCATATAATCAAACATTGCTTTCGGATACTCGGAGGTTTCATCCTTGTAGCGGCCGGATACCGTATTTCTTACAAAATGCCCGTTTTCGTCCAAAGCTTCGTTCGCCTGCGCTACATGATAATTATCTTCCTCATCGGCTGTCATATAAATAACTTCGTCTGTTACCCTCGGGTTCGCAGAATCGGATTTATCTATTTTACGGTATGGAGCTTCCACGAAACCATACTCATTAATCCTTGCATAGCTTGCCAAGGAGTTGATCAAACCGATATTCGGACCTTCCGGCGTCTCGATCGGACACATTCTCCCATAATGGGAATAATGCACGTCACGGACCTCAAATCCTGCACGATCCCTGGACAAACCGCCCGGGCCAAGTGCGGAAAGACGCCTCTTATGCGTCAGCTCGCCCAAAGGATTGTTCTGATCCATAAACTGGGAAAGCTGGGAAGACCCAAAGAATTCCTTCACTGCAGCCTGTACCGGCTTAATATTAATCAGCACTTGAGGGGAAATTTCCTCTGCGTCATGGGTTGTCATTCTTTCACGGACTACTCTTTCCAGCCTTGATAAACCGATCCGGTACTGATTCTGCAGCAGCTCACCCACCGCCCTAATCCGCCGGTTGCCCAAGTGGTCAATATCATCATGACTGCCGATTCCATATTCCAAATGAATATTATAATTAATAGAAGCAAGAATATCTTCCTTCGTAATATGTTTCGGTATCAGTTCATGCACATTTTTCCTGATTGCTTCTGCCAATTCTTCCGCATCATCGCTATATTCTTCTAAAATCTGCGCAAGCACCGGATAATACACTAATTCTGTAATTCCCAGTTCCCTGGGATTACAGTCCACAAAATTAGTAATATCCACCATCATATTGGAAAGGATCTTTACATTCTTCTCCTCTGTCTGCAGAAAAACATAAGGCACTGCCGCATTCTGGATTGCATCCGCAAGATCAGCAGTCGCCCTCGTCCCTGCCGGCGCAAGGATCTCCCCGGTAGTCATATCCACGACATCCTCTGCAAGGACATGCCCTCTGATTCTATTCCGGAATGCCAGTTTTTTATTAAATTTATATCTTCCGACTTTCGCCAAATCATATCTTCTGGGGTCAAAAAACATTGCGGTAATCAGGCTTTCCGCACTTTCTACGCTAAGAGGTTCGCCCGGGCGGATTTTTTTATATAACTCTAAAAGACCCTCCTGGTAATTTTCAGCAGTGTCTTTCCCAAAGCTGGCCTCAATCTTCGGCTCATCGCCAAAAAGCGCCCTGATTTCATCATTCGTGCCTACGCCTAAAGCCCTGATCAGCACTGTAATCGGTACTTTTCTCGTTCTATCTACGCGTACATAAAAAACATCATTGGAATCAGTCTCATATTCTAACCACGCCCCGCGGTTAGGTATTACTGTGGAAGAGAACAGCCTTTTGCCGATTTTGTCATGTCCAATGGCATAATAAATGCCCGGCGAACGCACTAACTGGCTGACAATAACACGCTCTGCGCCATTGATGACAAACGTTCCCGTCTCGGTCATTAACGGAAGATCCCCCATAAAGATTTCGTGTTCGCTGATTTCTTCTTTTTCCTTATTATAGAGGCGAACCCTAACCTTTAACGGCGCCGCATAAGTTGCATCTCTTTCTTTGCATTTTTCAATTGAATACTTAACGTCTTCTTCACACAATTCAAAGTCCACGAATTCCAGACTTAAATGGTCACTGTAATCCGCAATCGGAGAAATATCGTCAAAGACTTCTTTCAAGCCTTCTTCGAGAAACCATTGATAGGAACGCTTCTGCACTTCTATCAGGTTTGGCATTTCCAAGACCTCTTTTTGCCGTGAATAACTCATACGTATATTTTTGCCTGCGGCAATGGGACGTATTCTGTTTTTTTCCATTGACATTTCACCCCGTTCTTTATGATTTTGAGCCTATTTACCGGTGATTCTTTTATTTGATACCCTAATCTTTGTTTGTACAAAAATGAAAGGTAAGCACACCTTACCACAATAGTGCATCATCCATTCTACTATAAAAAAAATCCCACGTCAAGACTTTTTTAGATGAGGGCGGGGGGGATGAAGGAACGCCTGCGGAAAAACAGTCCTATCATAAAACACGCTTCTCCATGAGCTAAAATCCCGGCTGCCTTTACGCCTTGTTGAAGATAAAAAACATCAGCGTCCAGGAACCGCATATGGTTCCTGGACGCTGATGTTTTTGTCAAGCGGGAGCGTTCCTGAATCCAACGCCTCCTTGCGGCAGACGTCCTTCCGTCCGCTCCCCCGTATAACAAACCAACTATTTCACTGTAACTTTAGCCCCTTCAGCTTCCAGTTTTGTCTTAACTTCTTCCGCTTCTTCCTTAGAAACGCCTTCTTTCACCATCTTAGGAGCGGAATCAACAAGATCTTTTGCTTCTTTCAAGCCAAGGCCGGTAGCTTCGCGCACTACTTTAATTACTTTAACTTTGTTCGGGCCTACTTCTGTAAGCTCTACATCGAATTCTGTCTTTTCTTCCACTGCTGCGCCTGCGTCTGCTGCTGCTGCAACTACAACGCCTGCTGCTGCGGATACGCCAAATTCTTCTTCGCAAGCTTTCACTAAATCATTTAATTCTAAAACTGTTAACTCTTTGATAGCATCAATAAGTTCCTGAGCTGTTAATTTTGCCATGATAATTTACCTCCGTTTTGAAATTTAATTTAAAATTAAAATTAAGTTTTTAATTTGGTCTTTCTTCCTTTACCGCGCCATTTCCCTTTTTATGCGCTATTCTGCAGGAGCTGCTTCTGCGCTAGCTTCCGCTGCTTCTTCCGAAGGAGCAGCATCTTCCGCCGCGGGGGCTTCACATGCCGATGCACCGCCTTTTTCCGCCAACTGGTTCATAACACGTGCAAAGTTGGTAATCGGGGACTGCAGGCTTCCAAGCAATTTGGAAATCAGCTCTTCCCTTGAAGGAATCTTTGCAATATCTGCAATGCCTGCTGCATCATATGCAATGCCTTCAACCATTCCGCCTTTCACTTCCAGCTTGCTTGCCTCTTTTGCAAATTTGCAGATAATTCTTGCCGGAGCTGTCGCATCCGTGTTAGAAATTGCAATTGCGCTAGGGCCTTCAAGATACGTGCTAAGCGCCTCGTAGTCTGTTCCTTTAAACGCGAAATTCATCATCGTGTTTTTATAAACCTTGTAAGTAATTCCCGCTTCACGGAGTTCCTTACGCAGCCTTGTATCCTGCTCTACGGTAAGACCGCGGTAATCAACAAGGACAATCGACTGCGCATCCTTAATGCTTGCAGAAATCTCTTCTACGATGGGTTGCTTCAATTCAATTTTTGCCACTTTCTTTACCTCCTTATAGATTTATCCGGAACCGGTCTTGCGCCGGTCCCGTTGCCGTTCGGCCTATGGCCTCACTATGCCGAAAGGAGCTTTCATATCCATGCACCAGAACAAAGATGCTCATCTTTATTTTTATCATACGGGAACGCCATTGGACTCCCCTATATAATAAAAAGCCTTCTGTCTTTACAGTATCCAAAGACAAGAAGGCATAAAGCCATAATAAGTAAACTCTTTTCCTCGGTAGGCGTTTTTCCTTACGCTGCCATTACAGCGCCTACTGTCTTCGGCATTTCTTACTATACGTTACTCCTTGCATTTTGTCAAGGGAAAAGGAAAGAATTCAGGCTGTTTTTTGCACAATGAAGCGCTCAGATGCTGTAGCTTTTAAAAAGCCGCAAACCAAAACCCTTCGCGCCAGTTCATACGGCACATCCCTATTCTATTATTTCTCCGAGATAATCCCCTCTTCATCAATCGCCACTTCCGGGGAAATCGACCGCATATAATCCAAAACCCTTGTCTTTTCCTCCCCATGAAGCATTGAAGTGGCGCACCCTTTCTGCAAGGCAGGAACAAATTGCAGAGACTTAAGCCCATTTTCATCAATAACCGCCTTGACCAGACAGGTATCCAGTTCCCTGGAATTAAACCAGAAATTACCTAAGCTATAAACCACCGGCACACCGTTCACATATTGGATAGGCTGCAGGCAATGGGAGTGATCCCCAATCACCAGGTCAGCGCCAGCCTCTACAATTTTAGGAGCCTGATCCAGTTGCAGCCAGTCCAGCTCTGCCGTATTCTCTGTCCCCCAATGAATATATACGATCACAAAATCACTGTTTTCCTTTGCTTCCCGTATAGCAGTCAGCAATTTATCCGGGTTCAGGCACCGGAACACTCCCGGCGAAGTCTCCGTTGCGCCCTTTGTATCCGGGTTTTCCAGACGTTCGATCTGTGTGGCGGACACAATAGCGATTTTCATCTCCCCCGCAATAAAGTAAACCGGCTTCGAAGCCTCTTCCAGATCGCGCCCTGCGCCCACATAGGGCATCCCAATTCCTGTCAGGATATCCAAAGTATCCAAAAAAGCTTCTTCCCCATAATCGTAAGCATGATTGTTAGCCAAAGACACAATATCCACTCCCAGATCTTCCAGAATAGAAGCGGATTCCGGCCTTGCCCGGAAAGTAAACTGCTTCCCTTCCGTAGGATTCCCCCGTCCCGAATAGGGAAATTCATTGTTTACCATCATAATATCCGCGCTTTGCATTTCTTCTATCAAATCCCCGGAAATACTGTCATAAATCCCGTCCGTCCTTTGCAGCAGGCTTGCCATCACGCTGTAATTCGGGTCAAACAAAATATCTCCGGCAAAGGCAACTGTCACTTCATTTTCCTTTGCCGTTTCTTTTGCATAAATATTATTTTCTTTCATATAGGAAAAATCCCCCAAGACATCCGCATATTTGCTTTTGGGTTCTTCTTCCCGGATTTCCTCCTGAGTCTTTTCCGTTTCCCCTTCCGGCTTCCCGGAAATATCCTCTATCTCCGGGATAGCTTCTACCACAAGCCCTGAAACGGCTTCCACGGAATTTTCCTCTGCTTTTTCCGCTTCTTCCTCTTTTCCAATATTCTGATACAACAGGAACAGCAAGATGCCAAGAAGAATGACACCGCCGAAAACGGCCCAAAAAGTCAGAAGCATATTTATCCAAAAATTTTTTTTCGTTTTTCTTCTCTTTTTTTTCATTTATCTGCTCCCAGCGTCAAACTGCAAAAACCATCTGTAAGGTTACCCATACAGATGGTCTTAACGTTTGTTTTTTACCTATTTCCGTTAGAACTTTGCAACGCTTACCTTTACGCCAGGACCCATGGTCGAAGATAATGTGATGCTTCTCAAGAACTGGCCTTTTACGGCTGAAGGCCTTGCTTTTACGATAGCTTCCATAAGCGCATTGAAGTTCTCTTCGATCTGCTCTTCCGCGAAAGAAGCCTTTCCAACCGGAACATGGATGATATTGGATTTATCCAGCCTATATTCAATCTTACCGGCTTTGATATCCTTAACTGCCTTTGTAACATCCATAGTTACTGTTCCTGCCTTCGGGTTCGGCATCAGGCCTTTCGGGCCTAACGTCTTACCAAGGCGCCCTACAACGCCCATCATATCAGGAGTTGCCACTACAACGTCAAAATCTAACCATCCTTCATTCTGGATCTTCGGAATAAGCTCGTCGCCGCCTACGTAATCAGCGCCGGCTGCTTCTGCTTCCGCCAGCTTATCCCCTTTAGCAAATACCAAAACTTTTACTTCTTTTCCTGTGCCGTTCGGCAATACAACCGCGCCACGGATCTGCTGATCCGCATGACGTCCGTCACACCCTGTCCTGATGTGAACCTCAATCGTTTCATCGAATTTAGCAACCGCCGTCTTCTTAGCAAGCGCAATCGCTTCTAAAGGCTCATACTGAACGGAACGGTCTACCTGTTTTGCCGCCTCGTTATATTTCTTTCCATGTTTCATTATTAATTCCTCCTATGGTTCAACCGGCAATCCTCTGCGTCTGCCTCCCAATTTTATACTGGTTATTATTCTTCTACCGTGATTCCCATGCTCCTTGCCGTACCCGCAATCATGCTCATCGCTGCTTCTACGGATGCCGCATTCAAATCCGGCATTTTCATTTCTGCAATTTCTCTCAGTTTTTCTTTGGAAACTGTTGCAACCTTTGTCTTATTCGGCACTGCGGAACCGGATTTAATGTTGCAGGCTTTTTTCAGAAGCACTGCGGCAGGAGGAGTTTTTGTAACAAAACTGAAACTTCTGTCTGCATATACCGTAATAACGACAGGGATGATCGTATCGCCCTTATCCGCTGTCCTCGCGTTGAACTGTTTTGTAAATTCAACGATGTTTACACCATGCTGTCCAAGTGCAGGACCAACTGGTGGCGCCGGTGTTGCTTTGCCGGCAGGAATCTGTAACTTAATATATCCTTCTACTTTCTTTGCCATTTTGGCTACCTCCTAAAATATTGTGGTATGGCGCACCCGCCTTGGCCGGCCGATGCTCCCACTGCCCCGTTACACTTCCCCAGGGCTTTTCCTATTGCTGCAGATGCGCCGCTTCCGGTCTGCCCGTCCATGGCCGCATCTTTATATTTAAGCCGGATCCCCGGCAAAAATACCGTTTCTATATCAACTCATTTTCCTTACTTCCGCAAAACCAATCTCAACCGGAGTCTCCCTGCCAAACAGATCCACATTGATCGTTGCGGTCTGCTTGCTGTAATCCATCCTCTGCACCATACCGATCGTATCCTTCCATACCCCTGCAACAACTGCAATGGTATCGCCTTCGGCAAAGTCTACCGTAATGTTCTCCGTCTTAATGCCAAGCGGTTTCATCTCTGTTTCCGTAAGCGGCACCGGCTTGCTCCCCGGCCCTACGAACCCGGTAACGCCTCTTGTGTTCCTGACTACATACCATGTGTCATCATTCATTACCATATTAATAAGCACATAACCCGGGAACAGTTTTTTCTGGACATTTTTCTTTGCCCCATTCTTCATTTCCACTACATCCTGCATAGGGACGCGGACTTCAAGGATTTCCTCTTCCAGATGCCTGTTCTCTATTGTCTTTTCAATATTGGCTTTGACTTTATTTTCATACCCGGAATAAGTATGCACTACATACCAGTTTGCCTCTGCCATCCATTTACCCTCACTCTACAATGTCGTCAAGAAATCTATGCCATATTGGAATAGAAAATCCAGCACAGCAATAATTGCTCCTGCCACAACCGAGATGCAGACAACCGCAACAGACTGTTTGAAAAGCGAATCCTTGTCCGGCCAGGCAATCTTCTTAAATTCAGTTTTCACACCTTTAAAAAAGCTCGGTTTCGGTGTCTTATCTGTCTTTGTGGAACCTCCCATGCGTTACTCCTTTCAACAACTGCAGGCCAATTTATTTTGTTTCTTTGTGCACAGTATGCGTCCTGCAGAATCTGCAGTATTTCCTCATTTCCATTCTTTCCGGATGCGTTTTCTTATCTTTTGTTGTATTGTAGTTACGCTGTTTGCATTCTGTACATGCTAATGTAATTCTCGTACGCATTAATTTTCCCTCCAATTTTTGAGCATAAAAAAAAGACCTAAACAAATCTTGTGTGATAACAATACCATAAGATTGCAGCCCCGTCAACTGGTTTTTACAATATTTCTTTGAATTCCTTTCCCTTGCGCGCACCCCTGTCAGCCCATATAATCAAAAAAACAGACCCTTTTCCTCATGACAGCCAGAATCTCCCGCGGCACATTATCATGCTGCGGGAAAAGGCCGCTGAAAGCAGGACTTCTTTCCCTGCTCCCAGCAGCCTTTCGGCCAAATCAGGCTCTTCTGTTTTTTACCGGCAAGACTGAGCCAGGCCAGCCTTCTTTTCCATGCCATTTCCGGTCAGGGTACGCCTCTTTGCTATTTAATGCCCGCTGCTTCCCTAAGCCCCCGCGCGATTCCCGCCGCAGCTTCAGGGTTCCCTTCTTCTATTTTTAATTCCATTCCTGAAGCATGGATCACCACCGAAAACCCTGACTGCTCCACCCGGGTAATATCGTTAAGCGCAAAGCTTTCCACTTCATAACGGACCATAATTAACCCTTTCAGCCTCTGCCCGCCGATCAACAGCCTCGTTTCCGTCGCCGCCAGGACTGCATACCACATCATTGGCAGCTCATTCCTGGAATAGCTGTCGCCGGTTGCCGAAAAGATTACGGACTCATTCCCTTTCAGTTCCTTTTCTATTTCTGCAAACGCAGCCTTATAGCACTTTGAATCCACCGCACGGTATTTCTGCGCAAACTGCAGCATTTCTTTTCCATTCTTCATCCTCACAGTCCCTCCATTCTTAGATAATAACTCAATTTCCCTTTGTGTCATGAAAGCATTCTGCCGGATATAGGCAAACCCGATAAACTCTGACAGAATGCCCACAGCCGCAAGAATCCCTGTCAACAAATCTTCCGGCCCGTCCGGAAACAAAAAAGACACCGTCCCAAACTTTGCCTGCAAAAGAGCTAAAATCAGGCTGACAGCCCCTGCCCCGAAATAGTGTTTCAATTTTTTTGCTTTTCTCTGTTTCTCCTGTCCGGACCAAACCAAAAATACATTTATGCTATCCTCTATCCCTGCCTTCTCTTTCCCTTCTGCCCGCGCCCCGTTTAAAAGTTCGGGAACGCTCACGCCCAGTTCGCCGGAAAGATCCCATAGCAAGGAAAAATCAGGCATACATCGTCCATTTTCCCATCTGGATACACTTCGGCTGCTGACGCCCAGACGCTCCGCAAGCTGCTCTTGCGTCAGCTTCTTTGCCTTCCTCAAATAAGCGATCCATTTGCCGATCTGCTCCTGATTCATGTAAAGCCCTCTTTTCTTAGAAAAATATTACCATAATGCCCTTAAAAAGAACACGACACAAAGCGAGAGAAGCCAGTTTTCCGCCCTTGCCCTTCCTTTTTTACGTCGCCTGCCCCATATGTCCAACCCTGCGGTACTAAATTCCTAACTTTTATTTCCATTTCCTATAATTTTTCCCCTTACTTCTTCCGATAAATATGATATAATGTAGAAAAGCATACCCCATACGCGGCAGCCCTATTCGGCTGCCACGCAGGAACAGACTCCTGCGGATGTATTTTTCATGGAAGAAAGGAGGGGCGTATCATGGCATATAATACTGCAATTCTCAATAATGTCTATAATTATTATATGACTACTTATTCTCCAAGGACTTCAACACGCTATGATACCCATAAAAAGAGCGAGCTCCGCAACATATACAATTCTATTGTAAAACTGAACAAGGACGCGCCTCTATATAAGATGGACACCAGCAAAGCATCCAAGAGCTTTGCGGTAGGAATTAAGGAAGATGCCAGGGAACTCCGCAATGTCATCGCTTCCCTTGGCGGCTTGGACGAAGAAAAAATATTAAACAAAAAAGCCTCTTATTCCAGTAACGAAGATATTGTCACCGTTAATTATATCGGCGATAATCTGGAAGATACCGAGGCTCCTACTTATGAGATTGAGGTTCATTCCCTCGCATCCGGCCAGGTCAATATGGGAACATTCCTTCCCAATGCAAAGCCTGCCCTGCCGCCGGATACCTATTCTTTTGATGTCATGATTAATGACTTAAACTACGAATTCCAATATAATATACGGGAAGGCGAGACGAACAAAGATGTCCACAACCGTCTGGCAAAGCTCATCACTTCTGCTGACATCGGTTTACGGGCAGACGTTATTGAAGACGGGAAAGGGAATACTTCCCTCCGGCTCCGTTCCACTGCTGAGGGGATGAAGGACAATGATTCTTCTATTTTCATGGTATCCGATGACCATACAAGCAAACAGTCCGGCTCCGTTGCTTATTTTGGCCTTGATTACCTTGCGCGCCCTGCTTCCAATGCAGAATTTTCTTTAAATGGCGAACGGATGGTTTCCGCTTCCAATCATTTCACGATTGATAAGATGTTTGATGTTACTTTAAAAGGCGTCAGTTCCATGGAAGGCGATAAGACTTCTTTCGGCCTGAAAACAGACGTGGAGTCCTTAGCCGAAAACATCAGCGCCCTGACCGGGGGGTACAATAGCTTTATCAACAGCATGGCCGCCTACCGGGATAATTTTACCGGCAGCCAGAAGCTGCTTAGGGAAATGAACGGGATCATCAACCGTTACCGCAGCGATTTGGATATTATTGGTCTCAACCTTCAGGAAAACGGCACATTGCAAATTGATAAAAATGAGCTGGAACAGGCTGCGTTATCCGAATATGCGAAAGAAGATTTTTCTTCCGTCCGCAATTTTGCCAATTCGCTGGTACGCAAGATGAACCAGATATCCATCAACCCTATGGATTATGTGGATAAAACAATTGTTGCCTATAAAAATCCCGGGAAAAGTTACCCGACGCCTTATATTACCAGCGCATTCAGCGGCATGTTATTTAATTATTATTGCTGAAAAAAGGGAAAGAACCGATAAGCCCAGTGCATTAACGGTTCTTTCCCTATTTTTGCGTCCAAATGAAGCAGCATCCTGTACCCGCTTTTACAACGGGATATTTCCATGTTTTTTCCCCGGGACATCCACTGATTTATTTCGGAGAGCCTTCAGCGCTTTTAGCAGTTTCCACCTTGTCTCTTCCGGTTTGATCACCTCATTGACAAACCCTCTTGCTGCCGCCACATAAGGGTTTAAAAATCTTTCTTCATATTCCCTCCTGCACTTTTCCCTCATTTCCTGCGGGTCCTCGGCCGCTTTAATCTTCCTCTTAAATGCTATATTCACGGCGCCCTCCGCACCCATTACTGCAATTTCCGCAATCGGCCAGGCAAATACCATATCTGCCCCCATCTCCTTTGAATTCATCGCTATATAAGCCCCGCCATATGCTTTTCTCATAATTACGGATATCTTAGGCACTGTCGCTTCCGAATAGGCATATAATATTTTTGCCCCATGCCGGATAATCCCGTTATGTTCCTGTCCTGTCCCTGGCAGGAAAGCCGGCACATCCACCAATGTCACAAGCGGGATATTAAAGCAATCACACAGGCGTATAAAACGTGCTATTTTATCGGATGCATGATAATCCAGGGAACCTCCCATGCTCCCTGGCTGGTTAGCCACAAATCCAATGGACTCTCCTTCCATGCGGCCAAGTCCTATCACCGCATTAGCTGCGAATTCTTTCTGTATTTCAAAAAAACTCCCGTCATCGGCAATGCAATCTATGACTTCTTTCACGTCATAGGCTTTTCTTGAATTATCCGGTACAATTTCACAAAGCCGCTGCGCTTTATCTTTTTCCCCCTGCATTAGAATCCTGTTCAAATACCCTGTTCTGCCAATCATTCTGTTTACTGCGAATAAAAAGGACTGCTTCTCTTTCATCATTTTTACCACAGGCGCTTTTTCCTTATAATTAGAAGGAAGATAAGAAAGCAGTTTTCTCACCCCCATCAGGCATTCCCCTTCCGTATCATAAGTAAAATGGGAAACGCCGCTTTTCTTTGCATGGACTTGCGCCCCTCCCAGCTCTTCTGCCGTTACCGCTTCGTTTATTACCGTTTTTACCACGTTCGGCCCAGTAATAAACATCTTGGATATGTCATTTACCATAAAGATGAAATCGCAGATGGCCGGGGCATAACATGCTCCCCCGGAACACGGCCCTAAGATAACCGCAATCTGGGGAATAACGCCCGAAGCTTTCGTATGCCTTAAAAACATTCCGCTGTAACCGCTTAAGGAAGATATCCCCTCCTCGATCCTGGCTCCGCCGCTATCGTTAATGCAAATCAAAGGAGCCTTCATTTCCATGGCCATATCCTGAATACGGCATATTTTAAAGGAATGGTATTCGCCAAGCGTACCGCCGATTACCGTGAAATCCTCGCTTGCCACAAAAACAAGCCGGCCGTCAATTTCCCCGTATCCCGTTACTACGCCGTCACCTGCCACGCGGCGTTTATCCAGATCAAAATCATCAATTCTGGATTCTATAAAGTTATCCACTTCCACAAAACTATCCTGATCCAAAAGCATATCTATTCTTTCTCTTGCAGTCATCTTGCCGCTCATATGCTGTTTTTCGATTCTTTGCGCCCCGCCCCCCAGCTTTGCCTTTTCCCGCCGTTTATCCAGCTCCTTTACCGCCTCTTCCCACTTTATATTTCCCATCCTTATCCAGCTCCTTTTCCATCTTATAGACAACAATTCTTTCCGGTTCCACCGGCTTTTCCTATTCCCAATCTTATATTTTGATATTTAAATAATTTGATACTCAAATTATATGTGAATTATTATATCATAATGCAGATTTTTTGCAAGACCAAAAATCCCGGATACTGTCTCTTCCAAAAGAAAACAGTATCCGGGATCCCCGCACAGGACAGATGCATTAGGGTCAGGCAAAATATTGCGCTTCCGCTTCCGCCATATCCAGCGCTGCCCCAATTACCTTATCCATATCATAATATTTGTATTGTCCAAGCCGGCCGCCAAAAAGAACGTTTTCTTCCTTTTGCGCCAGCTTCTTATATTCTCGAAAAAGTTTTTCATTCCGTTCATCATTTACCGGGTAGTATGGTTCATCGCCTGGCTGCCATTGGGCAGGATATTCTTTCGTAATAACCGTTCCAGGCTGAACGCCAAATTCAAAATGTTTGTGTTCAATAATTCTGGTATAAGGCACACTGCGCTGCGTATAATTTACTACCGCATTTCCCTGGTAATTGCCGCAGTCCGGCATCTCTTCCTGTTCAAACCTTAAAGAACGGTATTCCAAGCTTCCCAGCTCATAGTTAAAATATTCATCAATCATACCTGTATAAAGTATTTTGCCGAATACAATGCCTTTCTTCCCGCATTTTTCCAAAAAGCCTTTATACTCCGTGCCAGTGTAAACCTCTATTCCTTCCAGCATTTTTTCTACAACCGCCGTATAGCCTCCCACGGGGATCCCCTGATATAAATCATCAAAATAATTATTGTCATACGTAAAACGCAACGGTATCCTTTTAATAATGAAAGCCGGAAGCTCCTTACAGGAACGGCCCCATTGCTTTTCCGTATATCCTTTGATCAATTTCTCATAAACATCTTTGCCCGCTAAGGATAAAGCCTGTTCTTCCAGATTCTCCGGCTCAGAAATACCCGATTCCCGTATCTGCCTGTCAATAATTGCTTTCGCCTCTGCCGGAGTCCTAATGCCCCACATTCTGCTGAATGTATTCATATTAAAAGGAAGGTTATAAAGTTCGTCCCCATAGACCGCTACCGGGGAATTCACAAAGCGGTTAAACTCTGCATACTGTCCAATATACTCCCATATCCGTTTATCCGATGTATGAAAAATATGCGCCCCATACCTGTGTACTTGGATCCCTAAGATCTCTTCCGTGTAAATATTACCCGCCACATGGTTTCTCTTGTCTATTACCAGGCAAGTTTTCCCTTTCTTCTTCATCTCAGATGCAAAAACAGAGCCAAACAGGCCGGCGCCTACAATCAGATAATCATAACGCATAATGTAATCCTTCCCGGTTCTATTCTTTAATCTGGTATTTCTCCAGTTGCACATAATCGTCCATCATTTCAAGAATCTTTTTACGTCCTGTCTTGTTCAGCCTGACATAATACTGCATTACCCTGTTCTCCAAAATCTTCTCCCCTAAGCTTGCCCCCTTTTCTAAAGATGTAAAATCTACCGGATTTAAGTTCAGTTTGTCGCACATCTTAATCACTGTCCCATACGCCATGCCCTCGATCCCTCTATCTAATGCCGTAACCAACGTGCTGTAAGGTATTTGCATTTCAAGTGCAAATTGGCGTACACTTTTATACTGTGATAAAATTTCCCGCTTTAAGATCTCTGCTTTTGTCATACTTATACTTCCTCCTACTGCTTTTGTTTCTTTTTGGTTCTTTTAAGTCGCTAACGCTACTGCCCTTCTCCAGTTCCCCAGATGTTTTTATTATAGCACATACACATTTTTGCGTCATGGACTTTTTAAAATGTATAAAAAAAATTAAGAATACTTAATAAATTATCACATTTTTATATTAAAAGAACCCCTATTGAATTTTTTTTGTAAAAATTATATCACAAAAATTTTTTTTCATCAATAGGGGATAAAGAAATGAAAATAGGAAAATAAACGTACAAACATCAGAAAATATTTGTGATTATGTATTATAAAACCATATTATAAGAAAACCCTTTTCCCGTCAAGAAAATATGCCTAATTGTCATAAATATTCTTTTTATATGCTTATGCGCATATCTTTTCCAAGACGGTTTTTCTTCCCCGCCTCTACCTTTTCCTCTGCTTCTTCATGGAACCTTCCTACTATTGCGCTGCTCCAGTCGTCGTTCAGATAATCGTACAAATCCTTTGACACTTTATAAAAGCATAAAGGGCTTCTGTTTTTCTCCCCTATCTCATGAAAGTCTTCCACATTTCCCATGCTCTGAAGGACATCTGCAATCCCATGCAGATCCCCATTGCTGCGGTATAAGACATAAGCTTCCATCAGCATATTGTAACATTGTTCTCTCAGGCTTTCCTTATCTTTGCCATCCTCTATGGACTTCCCTTTCTGGCAGTATAAGTCTGCCATATTTCTCATCACATCAGCTCTTTGTATCCAGAACTTATAAGGGTATTTCCCATAATATGACAGCGCCATCCCGTAATGCTCTTCCGCCCTCTTATAACTTTCCTTTTCCTCCCTGCTGATTTCTTTCCGGTCGCTGTACTGTCTGTTTTCCCAGTGAAATTGGCTCATTTTAAAATAATATTCCCCTTTTAGATGATCCCACTCAGCCCAGATTTCCTCATAGCTGCTGCCCAGCAGGCTTTCCCTCGTCCTGATAAGCCGCCGTGCGTATTCCAGGCTGTTATTCATTTTTTTCAGCATACTCTTTTGTTCGCTGCAGTCAGCCTCTTTCTTCCGGCAGCGTTCAATTTCCAGAATCGAACTAAGCCGCCCATAGATCCTCGCCTTTAATAAACAAATCTGTATTCTTTGCTCGAATATCTGTTCCGGCGTTTCATCCCGTTTCCACTTCCCCTTCTTTTCCTCCCTGTCAATAAGATTTTCCGCCTCTATACACTTGCCGATTGCCTGATTCTGGTTTTCCTTTTTATAAGACTGGCTCTCTATTAGGCTTTCCGTTTGAAGGAGCATCACCTCGTCCAAAAGCGCCTTTCTGCTTTCTTTCCTGTTTTCTGTCTCTAAGGCTTCACTCGCTTTTGCAAAACAATCTTTTATTTCTTCCCTCAATATTCCACGGTCTCTTGGGATAGCCCGGCTTTCCCTGAGAAGATAATACAACATAGCCGGTTCCCACTGTTTTCTTCCGCTCTCCAGTTTTCTCATATTGTTAATAATTTCCGGCATTTCCGTCTGTAAAAGGGAATGAAGCTGTTTGTACCCTTCACTTTTATCACGCAAAATATGATGCATTTTCACAAACATTTCTTCCAATTTTTCTTTTTCCTTCTCTTTATCCCCCTCATTGATCAGGGTACTGTCAAGCGGGTAAAAATAGCCTTCTCCCGGCTGCCGGCATCTTTCTTTTATAATATTTTTAAATTTCTTTTTATAAGGGTTGGTACCGGCAGTCCTCATCACATTATCCGCATGGAACATCCTTTCATGCAGATTTTTCCGATGATGGCGCTTTACATAAATACCGCTGTTCGTAAGCTGTATCCCGGCCCGTTTCCACTTTTTCAGTTCTTCCTCATCTTTGGATAAAAGCATTAAAAAACCGAACGGAAAACCGCTCCCGTAAAATGAAAGTATCTGATGAAGATATCTGCTCCTTGCGCTTAGTCTTTCATTCAGCATATTCCTTGTCACCATCTCATAGAATTCCCCCGGGGTTCTCTCTCCCCTTTTTGGCCCTCCGTCATTATTCAGGCAGGCTTTCTCCGCAAAGGAAAAGATCTCCTCTAAATCATAGAAATCGGCTACATTATTGGCAGCCACCGCCAACTGTTCTATACTTTTTTTATTCCATTGCTTATGACTTCTGCCGTTCTCCCCAAATCCCAGGATTTTCACTTTCAGAATATTCATTTCTTTTTCGTTTTTCAGGAATTCGTTATGAGAACGCCTGTTATAAAATAATTCAAACTGCTCCAAAGCCATCCTCTGATCCAACGTTCCGTTATTTTCAGCATCTTCCCCTATCTCCCGGGAAATCCCCTCTTCCTTTCTGTACCCGCAGGCTTCCTCTCTGCAGGACGTCTTATTTGCTTCTTTACGTAAGTCCTTTATCTGTTTTTCCAGTTTCCTGCCAAACTCTTTTATGCCTCCCTCCCCGGCCTTCACCGGCTTTATATGATACCGGGCAAGCTCTCCTTCCCCCGTCCCTTCTTCATCCAACAAATACCGCTCCACATCCCCCGGCTCTTCTTCCAGCAATTTCAATATCCCTTCCGCATGGGATAACGGCCCTTCCTTCCCCAGGTCCATTCCTACAAATAATAAATTTTTTGTACGGAATATTTTTTTTAAAAAAAGATGTGCATTGGATTTTTCCGAATAGCATTCCTCAAAATCCTTTTCGGACAGCAGCATTTTATATGGGTTCTTCCTGCTGCCATAGAGTTTTACCAGAATATGGGCTTTATCCCTGATATCCTTATCCTCCCTGGAAGCCAGGTCCCAAGCCCTGACCCCCTTATCCTTAATCCATCTGTCCCATTCCTCCGACACCTCTAAGTTATATGGGGTAAATACGGTATCGTCTACCGGCATGGATTTTTCATATTCCAAAAATGCTTCTATTGTCTCATCCTGACAGGTCGTCAAAATAATCCCCGGGAATATCTTCAGAATATCCCCCAGCTCTGCAGGGGCGTTGCTGATATTTATTTTTTCTCTTTTCACCAGCTCCTTTGCGTAACGCTCCCTCCATTTCATCTGCGCTTCCCCGACTTCATCCAGAAAGCTTGCCCCATCCCACCGGTTACCGAACAGAATGCCGGAAAGGCCAGTATAATCCCCTCCCTGCACCGCTTTCATAATTTTTGTTTTCACAAGAGGATCCGTCTCTTTTTCCCGGCTTGCTTCTATTGCTAAATCAGAAAACAGCTTTTTACGGTTATTTAATTGATCATAGGATATCCTGTCCCCCAGAAAAAGAACCCATTTTGAAGCATCGTCT
Organism: uncultured Lachnospiraceae bacterium; assembly: GCA_910576535.1. Taxonomy (GTDB): domain Bacteria; phylum Bacillota; class Clostridia; order Lachnospirales; family Lachnospiraceae; genus Kineothrix. The sequence continues at coordinate 23,388 of CAJTKK010000011.1, forward strand.
AAAATCCTGCCTGCAAACTCTTTTATGCTGATAACCCCTGGCTTGTCATCCATCTCATTTTCCCCCATGCCTTTTCATCTCAATTCAGAAATCGCCTTGTCAATCTCCCCTGCCTTGATTTCGTTCCCCTGGCTCTTCCATATTTCTTTGCTTTCCATCCACTTGCTCAATGCCATATATTTATGTTTTTCATCCCTGCAGTCCTTATATCCATATCCAAAATAATCCAAGGTATCCGCCAGCCCTCTTGTATCCCCAAGCCAGCGGAAACATTCCTCCGCAAGCCCGTAAAGCATTTCCACAGCTTCTATATGTTCCTTTTTCTGCAGGGAATACCCAAGCCCCCGGTAAGCGGTTCCCATAGCCTGTATCACATTAGCGAACCCCCTCCAGTTAATATACCCGCAATAAGAAATAAACGACTGGGCATAACAGCTTGCCGAAGCATAGACCCAATGCCCCTTGCTGTTCTTCATCCCTCCTTCTCTTTCTACTGTATAAAATTTGTCTCTTCCTATTTCCCTTTCACAGATGCAATACATTTTGCCTTCATAAGTTTCCTTAAACCTTTCAATCAGATCGCCCATGCATTTTAATATATAGGCAATTCCCATCTTGTTCTCCACCTCATAATATATTTTCACGGCTTTATTGTAATATCCTGCTATTTCGTCAAATTTCTCTTTTCCATAATTCCTTTTCTCACACGCTTCTGCAAACAGGATTTCCCCCATCCGCTGATTATAATCGGCTTCTCTCCATTTATCCCGGATGCGTTGATAGATTTTTTCCGCCTCTTCCATAGCCTTCATGCTGTCGCTGCCTGAGCCTATATAAGCATTGCTGATTAACAATGCGCTTGCCCTGATTCTAAGGCTTTTCCGGTACGCCTCGGGCAGACCCGTAAACGCCGTCAGCATCTGTTCATCACAAAGCTGCAGTGACTGGCTGTAGTAATAAGCTGCTTCTCTTTTCCTTCCCAGCAGTCTCTGGATATCCCCCATTACCCGATTCAAGTTAGCCAGTTTATAAAGCTGGTTCTCCTCAATATGCCCCATTGCCTGCAACATCTGACGCACGAGAGGATACGCATAATTAGGCACATAATGGAAGTAGTGCAAAAAGCAATATCCAATCTCCGCCACTTCCTTTTTCTTTTTCCCGTCCATATCCGCCCTGGAAAGATAAGTGCTGAGGAAACTGATTACCATTTTTATTTCATAATGAAGGACTAAATTGAGCTTTTTATTTGTCCTCCTCTTATTGTCGTTATTAATCATCTCCCCTAACTGCCTTAAAAGTTCCAGGACATCCTCTTCCGGGTCCTGATCCGAAAATCCTGTTTCCATCTCCCCGCATACATACTTTCTGAGTTCCCCGTTATAATCGTCCATGGAATATCCCCTGAAGCATTCCAGCCCCCCGTCACCCCCCTGGGTTTCTTTCACACTTTTCTTAAAATTATCACAAATCTCTATACAATTCTTATTCCGTTCTTCCTCCGCCAGCCTTGAGAAAAAATAATCCTCTACGCACACTATCATATTTTCCAATAAAATACGTTGTTTTTCATCGCCTGCCTCTTCACACAGCCCGGCATTTTTCATAAAAACAATTGTTTTCTGGGATAATTCCTTTCCCTTATACGCTTCCCCGTTGCCATCCTGCAATATGCTGTCCAGAAAGACTTTCGGGAAAATACCCGGATAACTTCCCAGAATCCCCCATATCCACAGAATATTTTTCTCAATCGCTCTTTTTTCTTCCTCTGTTTTTTCCTCATATCTATGTTCATCCAGCAGATGTATCCACAAGATCCGGGCCAGGATCTGCCCCTCGCTGTCTCCTGGCTTATGATACAGTTCCCATTCGTCCAGGAGACCGGCTAAATCATTTTTGCTGTTCGCATATATACCCAGCAAATGGACGGAAGCCGCCTGGAAGCTTTGCCGTTCAAACAGTTCCCGGATAACATTTTTTTCTAAAAAGGAAATATTCCGGTACCGCTTTGATGTACACGCGCTGAAAAATACTTTTTTTGCATCTTTCCGTCTCAATTCCCCTATAAACCATGTGTAGCAGGAGATTCCTTCCGGGTACTCACGGCAAGTAAAAACCACCCGCGTCTGATGGGATTTCCAATATTTGAGCATATGGGTAACCGCTTCCCACAGCCCAGCCCCCGTATCGGACTCTTTCAGTTTATCCAGGCAATCCAGCACAAGTACGCTTCTCCAATAGCCGCTGCAGCGCTGCGCCGTCAGCTCCGCAACTGTCCTCCATTTTTCCTGTTCCGGTATATCCAGCCTTACAATGTTCAAGCTTTGAAAAATCTGTATACAGAATTCCTCCCAGCTTTTACAGTTTGCCAAAGATATATTAAAAAACTGCATACTGTCTTTGTATGTCTTGCTCAGTTCTTGTATATTTGCGCAAAGAGTGCTTGTCCCCGAACCGACGCTCCCGATTACTGCAATCATGGGACATTCTTCTGCGGAATTCAGCAGGTTCCATATCTGTCTGGCCTCTTCCAGATGGATGTAGCGGGGTTCTTTCTGCATCAGCCGTTCCCTTCTCGTATCCTCCAGATATTTTTTTAAATTGAACCTCTGAAACCGGTATTTATCCCATAATAGCTCCAGAGGCTGCGGGTAATACATTTTACGCCGGGAAAGATTCTCCAGCAAAAGCCCGAGGCAATAATTATGGAAAATCTCTTCCCTCTCTTTTTTCCCTTCCATCAGTTCCGCCAAATCATCCTCATCGTAAAATATTGGGTATATGCCATAATTTTCTTCCAGTTCTTCCCTTTTCCTCCTCTGTTCTTCCTCCTTTGCCGGAGCCGGATAGAAAGCAAAATGCTGCATTTTATTCTCTTTCTTTAATTCTTTCATTTCATCCAATATCCGGTCTTCCCTCAGTCCGCACCCCATAAAAATCAATGTGCTTTTCTGGCAGATTTTCCTAAACAGCGCGGGCATTTCCCCCTGGTACGCCTTATCGTATTTTGCCCTTGACAGCGCAATATCGCTTACTTGCTCAATGCTGCCATGCACTTTTAACAACATGGGGATATCCGGTATCGTTACTCTGATCCCCAGGACATCCTCCCCGTTTTGCCTGCTTTTCATCTGCTCCAGCTTTGCTTCCACCGCCTGGAACAGCCAGCTTCTATGTTCCCTCTTTTCATCATAGGATTCATTTAAGTCCATATACGAATAGCTGAAAATAGAAGGATAAAAATTTTCCAGCGCTTTATCATAATTTGTGGTAACCAGGATATCCGAGAACAATTCCGGGAAAAACCTTTGGTATTCCGGCATCCTGCCGCTTTCCTTAAGCTTGGATACGGCAAAAGCCTCATACAGCGCTTTGGCCGCCTCCCGTTTTCTCTTCGGGCTTTCTTCTTCAAACAGTTTGCGCATCTTTCTTAGAATCGCATTTCCCTCTTTGTTTTTGCCGTCCTCTTTGATGGGGAAGCTCTCGCAATTCTTCCGGAAAGATTTTTCATCATCATCAAAGATGCATTCTGCAATCTCCTCCATCCAATGAAACACTTTCCCTTTGCCTTCCGCCTGGCCGGAAGCTTTCCCATCCGGTTCCGGTTCCATGTATTCCACATCGGGATTCTTTTCTTCTTTCAATGCCTTCCTGACAATATCCGCGCATTCCTCCGAAAAATTTTCTTCCACAATTTCCGTCAGAAGATCGTCCCATACCGGATAGCACCAAGCCGATATCCCCGCCCCGATAAAAGGCACCAACGGTTTTTCCGAGCAGCAAAGCATCTCCCAGTTTTTCTCGTTATCATGCTTCTCCATCATTTTCTCAAAAATTATTTTCCTGATCCTGATGCCGCTTTCCATATGCCCTCCCCCTTCAGCTCCGGAATTTCCTCTGTTTCATATGATTTGCAAAATACCCGAATACCAGCGATAAAAAGAAAAACTTGATAGCCGCGTCCGCATAAAAAAAAGCATAATCCGCAAACGATTCCAGTTTTATATTCTCTCCCCCTGTCCCCGAAAGTCCAAACCGGACTGCATCATAGATGGAGACCAGGGCTTTATTTTTATAATAGAAAAAGTATAAATACGCCATCCCCAAAGCCACTTCTATGTAATTAACAAGCAGCATGATCATCGAGCGGATCAGGTTTGCCGATGGCCGCTGGATATCCGCCATCATAATCAGGGTCAGCAGATAAGTAACGGTATCGCTCATACTGTAAATGATCATGCCCGGAAATACTGTTTCATAAATTTGTGGGTTTTGCGTGAAAAATCCCCAATGCCAAAATATATAAAAACAAACCGGCAAAGACACTTTTACTAAAGCCAGCCATTCTACCGTTTTCCTCCGTTTCTCCCAGTCCGCTTTTCCAAAAAGATCCTTTAGCATCATAATAGGCATGAAAAGAAACCGTACAGCCATCAGCAATGCCCTTACCGCCCCCGCTGCGGCAAAGTATCCCCGTTTCTCATCATACCTGATGATTTCATTCATATAACGCCAATGCGCTATAAAAGAATTTTGGAAAACTGCCTTCTTCCCGTTACGGAACAAAGGCTTGTACCCATTCCAGATCCGTTCCGCCGACTTGAAATTCCTGTTGCATGTCTCTTCCTTCTTGTCATAGACATAAAGATAAATATGTTCTAAGCCGCTCATGGCAAACAGCTCCTCATCTTCATCTTTCCACTCCGTCAATGCATTCCCAAGACCTGCCAAGGCTATTTTTACCGCTAACGGAAAAGGGAATCCGTACTCCCCCGATCCGATGACAGGCACCGCAAGGTTTCTAATCCCCGCATTTTCCCTGACTACCCTTATGATGTTATCGTAACATGATTCCAAAAGGATTACCCTGGAACTGGAACAGCCTATGCCCCTTCCCGCATCCCCGTCATATTTGCTCCCTACTACATGAATCACATTCCTGCATAGTCCATAGCCTTCCGTTTTTACTGCCTGCCCCCTGCTGCACCGTATCCTGTTTTTCTCATTTCCTGTTGCCAGTTCCTTGCAGATCATATCCGCAAAATTTTCCCCATTGATAAAAAAAGAGTTGACGGCAGCATGAATGCTGCCGTCAACCCCCTGATCGCTGCCCATCAGCGTGGGATTGGCAGCATTCACTATTGTATCAATATTTCTCAAATTGATCTTGCCGGAATCTTCGATCTTTCCTTTCACGATTTTTATAATATCCGCGATATTTTTATCCATTTGCGCTTTATCCTCTGTTCCCCTTTTGTTTCCGGCTTTTGCATCATCAGATCCCCCAAAGCAAGCTGAAGAAATCCTTGACATCCCAGTTGTTCTTTTAACTGATTAAGCTAATGACATCCCGGTTGACCTGATTTGCCTGCGTCAGCATGGACTGGCCTGCCTGATCGAGTATATTCAACATAGACTCCATCACCATTCCCGTTGCCATATCCATATCCCTGATCCTGGATTCCGCAGCCGTTGTATTCTCTACTACATTATCCCCGTTGGAAATCGCACTGCCAAGCCGGTTCTGCTGCGCCCCGATTTTCGCCCTCTGCCTGCTGATTGCCAGCATGGCGAACTCTGTCCTCTCAAGAGCGTCATTGCATCCCGCTACGGTAGTGACATCCAGCTCGCTGATGCCTAAAAGCCCTGAATTCATTCGCTCAATTTCCAGCTCCAGCTTTTCTCCGCCCTCTGCCCCGCTCTGTATCGGGAACAGATTGGAAATGCGCATATCGGCGGAACCGGTAATTTCTGCGAAGTTTGCTTTTCCATAATCTTGATTATTTTTATAGTGATCGCATTGAGCTTGCGCTGCGGCCTCCGTAGCATACCTCTGTTCTGTCCGGAGAATTAACTTAGTGGGATCGTTGCTTTTTACCAAAACATTGGAATGACTTACCATCAACCCATTGTCCGGCTGCGTACTAGTGTTCGTACGCGCCGGATGTGTTTCTATAAAATCATACAACGCTTTCACAATCTGGCTTCCGTTTGTCATCCCATGGATATCTATCTGATAATGATGCGGCACGCTTTGGTTTACCGACTCCGGATTTAAGAATGCGCTCTGGGTTCCATTTCCATTAATAAATGTAAATTCAAAAGTTTCCGCACATGCAGCACTGCAAGTAAAAGAAAAGGATTTGTCATACAGCTTCTTTATATTCGCTATATTAATCGCGCTAAAGTCCATCGTAGCGGCCGGATAATACGCGTTTCCAAACTGATAAATTTCTGACAGATATCCCTTATCCGCCGAAGGTGATTTCACCAGATCCACCTGGATTAATTCTTCTTTCGTCAGGCCTGCCAGATCAAAAATATGCATCCCGTTAAAAGTGGTTGACATGCCGACCCTGGAAATTTCCGAAACAATATTGGAAACCTCATCCTGGATCGCCGTCCTCTCAAACTTAGTCATTGTGCCGTTCGCCGACTGGATGCTTAATTCCGTCACCCGGTTTAACATATCATGCACTTCTGCCAGCGCGCCGTCCGCCACCTGGCAAAGGGATACGCCATCGCTGGTATTTCTCACGCCCTGCTCCAAGCCTCTGATCTGCTTGCGCATCTTCTCTGAAATAGATAATCCTGCCGCGTCATCGGCAGCCCTGTTAATGCGGTACCCGGAAGATAGTTTCTCCGTATTTTTTGCCCTGCGTCCTGTCGTTACATTTAAATTCCTGCTGGCATTCATTGCTTGAATATTATTTTTAATCGAACTCATTGAATGTCCCTCCATCTTTTATCAATTCTTGTTCTACCAACAAAAGTCAGATTCCCCGCGGAATAAAACAATGACTACGGATCTTTTGAATAAGCATAAATATCTCTGTCCGGTTTTTGTTTCAAAAGAAATCCCGCTGATATTTCCCCTGAAACAAAAACACAGACTACGACACTGTTCCTTTTCTTGTCATAGCCTGTACGATTGCATTACAAAAAATGATTTTTCATATCCATTTTCCCCTTTACCAATATAATCCATCATGCTTATTCTATTATCCGAATCTATATTTACTTAGAATATATTCTACCATAATTTATTATGGATATCAACACGGTTTTACATTTTATTCCGTCTTTCTGCCGCTGCTTTTTTCAGGCTGTCCAAAAAGGGGAGGACAACCTCTTCCAGGAGCTGTGCCGTTTTTTCATCCTCCCTGTTTTTCATGGCTTCCCCCAGCTTAAGCAGACCGGCGTTTAACTCTTCTTTCTTTTCCTGTATCTTTCCTCCATCCAATACGTCGGCCGTCCGGTTATAAATCTCAATCACCCAGTTTAAACCATCCATGCATTGTTTCCGGAAGTCATCCGTATCCGGCTGCCTGTTCCCCCTTAGTTCCCCGCATAAAGCCTGCATACCAGGAATTAATTTTCCAAGATATTCCCCAACCGCTTCCACTGCTTCCATTTTCTCTTTTTGCAGATTTTCCATTTGTCATCCTCCTTTGTTCTTTTATTTTTCTGTATATTTTCCGCTCCAGCCCCTATGATACCGCATAACGGTATTTCAATCCGCACGGAAAATACCCGTGTTTTAGACATTCTTACAGGAATCCTTTTTCCTTTCGGAATAAATATTCTGCTAACGGCAGCCTGATGACTCCCTGATACCATTTGTACAGTTCCCTTTGGAAGAAAAACCCTTCCCCATAGTCCAAAATTCCAAATTCCTGTTCCGTCACCATCCGTATATATTGATAGCAATTTTGAAAAGCTTCAAACGTCTGCATGGACTCCAGATACCAGAGAAGGAAATAAACCAGTTCATTCATAAAGCTTTGTTCATAAATTTCAAACAAACCTTGCCTTTTCAGCTCTTCCCCTATCAATGACCACATTTTAAACCCATTCAGCCAGTTTTTTTCCTTTGTATTGGACAAAGAGCCGGATACCCGAATCCTATGTATGGCCAATGCCTCTTCTATATATGCAATTTTTTCCGCTCTTGCCATAAGCATATAAACAAAAAAACCATCCTCCGATGAACGGAACCCGGGAAACCGGTAACCGCACCGCTCTACAAAATCCGCACTAAAAAGCTTATCCCAAGGCCAGCCTTTCGCAATCTGGAAAATTCCCCCACAGTTAAGATCCTTTCCGGCAAATACATCCCGCTGGCCCAGAAACAGTTCTTCAAATCCCCAGTCCATCTTCTCTGCCCGGCCCTTTTCATCCTGCTGCATATATCTGCACATCACGATGTCCGCATCCGTTTCTTCCGCTTTTCCCGCCATCTTTTCTATCATGGCGGGAACATAAAAATCATCCGCGTCCAAAAACAACAGATACTTCCCCGAAGCCTGCTCCATCCCTTTATTCCTTGCCACCCCCGCATATTGATTTTCCTGGGTTATAATCCGTATCCGGGAATCTTTTTTTGCATAGTCTTGCAGGATCCGGGGCGATGCATCTGTAGAGCCGTCATCGACGCAGATAATTTCCATTTCCTTCATGGTCTGGTTACAGATACTGTCCAGGCATTGTTCTAAATACCTCTCTTCATTATATACCGGAAGAATTACCGATACCTTAACCATCTTATATACCTCCCTGACGTACCCCGCCATCCTCCTTGCGGTTCCTTTCCTGTCTCTGCCCGTATCCTTCCTGGCCGGCCGGACGGTAAGCCTTTCGGCTCCCGGACTCTTTTTTCAAAAAACTCTTCTTGCATCCAGTTTATCATACTCTCTTTCCCCAGTCAAAAACTAAAGGATCCCATATTGGGCTTCTATTGCCTGCTTGGCCGGATAGATGCCGTCAATCAGGTTTCATTCTTCCTGGCAGTGATATTTCCTGCACAAATCCTTAACCCTTGACATCCCCTCAAAAATCAAGCAAAATACACTTAAAAGGATAAAAAACGGGGAGGGCATATGGACGAAATTATTTGCTATACCGGCCGCCTGCCGGCAAATGCCAGACAGAGTATTACTTTTATGGATCTTCTCCTGGACGAAAATTGGGCCAGCGGGCAAATCCTATGTCCTATAGAAGCATTCCAAAAAACAGGCAATATGAACTGCAAGCTAACCGCCAAGTTAAACTATGAATTTCTTCTGCGCGCCGTACAGGAATATCCTTTCACCGCTGTCGGTATTTCCGGCCCGTCAAACCCTCCCCCTCTCCATATGCCGGACAGCGTTGTATTGCTGCCGGATGCAAGCATGACGCAGAAAGATCCCTGGCACGGATACCGCACCGATTGTTATATTATTGGCAAATACCAAAAAGAACTGCTTTCTTCCGGTTATTTTGACCTGGCCGTTGCCTCTTTGCTGCAGGACGCTTCCCGGCTCCCGGATCCCGAGGAAGCTGCCCGCTTGCTGGAACAAATGATTTCCCATTCCCCCGCATATTTTGAAATCGACGATGATACCCGTCCCATCTTAGTTTACCGTGGCCAGGATATCTGTTACAATACGTTGAATCTTTTTGCTGACGAATTTGCGAACGCATTACGTTCCTGCCGTCAGCGGACAGAAGTCTTCGATGCCGGACAAGAGGGAGGGCAAGCTTTGACACAGTTTATCGGATGCCGCTTCAAAGCGATTATCGGCATCCAGACTTATGCTTTTTCTATCATGATGCAGGATAAAAAAACGAACCTTCACGACTTAATCATAGGGCCAAAATACAATATGATCCTCGACCATCCAGCCTGGATGAAAGATCATATCGGAAGCGGACCCAAAGATTACTATCTGCTGATTCATGACCGGAATTATTTAGCCTTTGCAAAGCGCTATTACAAAAAGGCGAAAAACAGTTTTTATTTCCCCCCTGGCGGCGTATATCCCTCCTGCCGGCGTCCGGAAAAGAGGTATGATATTACTTTTGTAGGTTCCTACCGCAACTATAGGGAAAGGCTGTCCCTTCTTGCTTCTTATGACCGCCCTTACCGTTTTTTAGCTGCCCGTTTTCTGCATATTATGCGCCGTAATCCCGATGTTCCTGCCGAACTGGCATTCCAAAAGACATTGGATTTTTATGATATCCGCTTAGACGACGCCGGCTTTCTTGACTTATTTTATGAAATGCGGCAAGCCTGCTTCTGCATCATGCTCTATTACCGTGAAAAAGTCATCCTTACTTTGCTCCAGGCAGGGATTGAAGTGCATGTATATAGCGATAGCTGGAAAAACGCTCCTTTTGCCGGGCATCCATGCCTCATCTGCCATCCCGCTCTCAGCGCGGAAAAAAGCCTGGAAATTATGGCACAGTCCAGGATTTCCTTTAATATTATGTCCTGGCATAAAGACGGGCTGACAGAACGCATTTTCAACGCCATGCTTTGCCGCTCCGTTGTATTATCCGATAGAAGCTCCGCTTTAGAAGAAATATTCACCGATGGGCAAGAGATCATCCTTTTTTCTTTAAAGCGGCTTGACGCCCTTCCCTCCCTTGTGAAAGGCCTGCTCGCGGACAACCGGAAGCTGCAGGAAATCGCTGACAGGGGATACCATAAGGCCTGCCGGAACCATTCATGGGCCAGCCGGGCCAGGCAGTTTCTGGAATTGATCCAAGAAGATACATGATAGTATATTTGAAATACCGTTTTTTTATAATCACCAGAAGAAGATCCGGGGCTTGCTCTATTGCCCGCGGAAATCAAATGCTGTCCACGGAGGTAAAAGGATGCTCCCTATTTCGGTTTGTATGATTGCTAAAAATGAGGAAAAACATATTGGCGAATGCCTGCGCCGCCTTTCATCCTTTGACTGGGAAATCATTGTTGCCGATACCGGCTCTACGGATCATACCGTAGAAATTGCCCGTATTTATACGCCCCACATTTATCATTTTCATTGGGTCAACGATTTCAGTGCGGCAAGGAACTACGCCGTATCCAAAGCAAGCAATGATTATATCCTTATGATTGACTGCGATGAATATTTAATGGAAGACGCCCTGACTGCCCCCCTCATCTTCCGCCTCCCCCAACTGATTGCCCCTGAGCAGGCCGGTTTGCTCCATCTCCTTAACCCGCTCCCCGGCAGGGAGGAAGAACCTCTCCCCCCCGCATCATTGGATGTTTCTTCCTCTATTGCCATTCCCCCGGAACATATGCCCGTTACCCATGAACATGTCGCCCGTTTTTTTCACCGTAAATACACTTATTATCAAGGAACTATCCACGAACAGCTTACCTCAAAAGACGGAAAAGCGCTGCAGCTTGTCCCCATCCCTTTATCGCTTTACCATGTAGGCTACAGTTCCGGGGAAATCCGGAAGAAAAAAGCTTCCAGGAACATCCCCATGCTGGAAAAAGAACTAAAGGCAAACGGCCCGGAACCTTACCTTCTCTTCCAGTTGGCGCAATCCTATTTCGGGCTTTGCGACTATGAATCCGCCCTGCCTTATTTTGAACAGATTCTGTCTATGGATATTGACGAGCAGGAAGAATATGTCCAGACAATGATCGAATCCTACGGTTATTGCCTCCTTCACCTCAAGCAATACCAAAAAGCCCTGGAACTGGAAGGCATTTATCCCATCTTCTCAAAAAGGGCTGATTTTGTATTCCTTATGGGATTAGTTTATATGAATAATGCCATGTTTGACCGTTCTATTGCGGAATTCTTAAAAGCTGCATCCATCCCCGCCTATGCCATGGACGGAGTCAACAGCTATTTGGCTTATTATAATATTGGAGTCATCTACGAATGCATGGGGGATTATGCAAAGGCCTCGGCATACTACAAAAAATGCGGGGATTATGAACCGGCCCTGGAACGGGAAAAGGAGCTGCCATGAAAAAAGAAATCTTGTGCTACACTGCTTACTTGCCGGAAGGCGTCAAACAGAATATTTCTTTCATGGAAATTCTTCTGGATGAAAACTGGGCAAACGGTAAAATAGAATGCCCGGAAGAAATATACTCGGAAACTGGAAATAGGAATCAAAAACTTCATGCAAAACAGAATTACGAATTCCTGCTGCGCGCCGCATCCAAATTCCCTGTCACCGCCATCGGCATTTCCTCCAAAGACAGCCGCCTTTCCTCCTGCCAATCCTCTTCCTTGTAGTTTTTATTCTGGTAAAATGCATTATAATAATATGCGTAATCCTTAAATATTTCCATACTCTTCCTCTTCTATCTCTATTTTATTTATAGATCACCCGTTCTTCTTCTATCCCTTGAAACCGTTTCTTGTCATTGTCACCGGCATATGGCCCCTGTTTTACTTCGATCATTTCCACTTCTTCCAGCACGGAAAAGCCATGCCCGCCTGAAATCAGTAAGATGATATCCCCTGCATGCAGATCCCTGCTTTCCAGATAATCTTCATAGTCGTCATAAAAATCAACACGGAGAATCCCCTTTTTAATAAAAAGCACCTCCTGCGTCATCACCACATTCCGGTGAACCAAGTTATGCACATGCGCATCAATTCTCTTTCCTGCAGGATGATGCATATATGCTACCTGTTGTGAATACTCGTTGGGGGTAATAAAATCAACCCCATCACTGGAATAATTATTCCGTATAATCAACGCCAATAGCCTATTTTTCTTTTTTACTTCTTCCACCTGTCCCATTTTCTCTCCCAATCCTTTCCTCTATTATTTATCTCGTTTCATTTTGTATCTGTTTCATTACTTTTTTCACTCCGGATACTACACATTCCATCTGCTCCCTGGTCAAAGCCAGCCCGCTCGGGATATAAAATCCCTTCCGTGCCAAATACTCTGCATTAGGATAGCTTTCACCATGAAATAACCCCATTTTCCGGTACACCGGCTGTTCATGCATACACCAGAAAAAAGTTCTCGACCCAATCCCTTCCTGCGCCAATAATTTTTGTACCGTTTTATTATCCGCTTGTATACCTTCCTCCAGCACTATTCCATACACCCAGTAAATGTTATCAGCTTCATCCGTTTTCTCTATTGGCAGCGCCAAGCCTTCTATATCTCTTAGGTTTTCCGTGTAGTATTTGCCCATCGCCCTTTTACGGCTTATAAACTCATCCAGCCGCTCCAACTGGGCAAGGCCCACTGCCGCCTGTAAATTAGTAAAACGGTAATTATCGCTGATTTCATCATGGACATATCTTACGTCCTTCCGGAAACACAAGTTTCTCAACATGCAGCATCTCTGTGCCAGTTCCTCATCATCTGTCACCACCATGCCGCCTTCTCCGGTTGTAATATGTTTATTTGGATAAAAGCTGAAGGTACTGATGTCCCCAAAGCTGCCGCACGGCCTCCCTTTATATGTCTGTCCATGCATCTCCGCCGCATCTTCAATAACTTTTAAGTTATATTTTTTAGCTAAAGCAAGTATTTCATCCACTTCAGCCGGAAGGCCATATAAATGAACCATCATAATCGCTTTCGTACGGGACGTGATCTTTGCTTCGATCTCGTCTGCCTTCATATTCCAGTTATGCAGACCGCTGTCTATCAATACCGGAACAGCCCCCATTTTGCTGACAGCCATGGCACAGGAAATAATGGTAAAGGTGGGCATAATTACTTCATCGCCTTCCCCGATCCCCAATGCCTGAACAGCAACCTCCAGCGCTGCGGTTCCATTCGATACTGCAATCCCATATTTTCTGTTGACTGTTGCGCTCATTTTCTGTTCAAACTCTTTTACAAATGGCCCTTCCGAAGAAATCCATCCCGTGTCAATACATTCATTTAAATATTTTTTTTCATTTCCATCCAGTAATGGTTCATTTACAGGTATAAAACCCATATGTTTCCCTCCATGCACTATACTTCCGCTTTACACTTACTTTATTTTCCGTTTCAGCCGCCGTCCTCCTGGCCACACACAACAGGATATCAATCTTGTGACGCTATAGGTAATGCTGCATTCAGTCCTTAGGCAGCCATAAATAGACATATAAATATGCCTCCTTCATTCTATCCCCCGCAGAAATCACCATTAAAAGTAATCTCTTTTATGCACCCATTGGCGTATTCTCTTATAAAAGATATAATAAAATAAAAGATATAGTTCTCCTTGAGTTCTGCCCGTTATCTTCCCTTCACACATAATATCCGATAAAATATTCCCTATACGCTTTATCCCATCTTTTATGCCATTTTCCCTCAGACAAGTGTACATCCCTGATATCCCATTCCGGAAATACATGTAATGGATATAAGAATCACTGACCCTTCCCACATCTATCATATGATATACGGAAGCCTGTGCATAATACATTGATTTCATTTTATGTTCCCGTATAAATCTTGCCACGTAAGTTTCACCATCCCCCCTATACATTAGCAAGTTATCCGGCATCCCATCAGGATGGAAACCCCGGCACGCACGCAATACACTCTTCCGGTACACGCTATTTCCCCCAAAAAAACTTCCACTTTCTGTTTTATGTATTCTTGTATCATCCTCGGATATGCCAATTTCCCAAAAACAGCTAATAGAATAAATAAATTGGTAAGAGCCTTTCTTCACTGCATGTTCCGACATAAACTCTCGTGTGATCAAGGACATATCATACGGAACCACGCTCCCCCCAACGTGCATCACTTCTTTATCGTCAAATGCTGTCAAAACCGTAGGAATCCAATGGGGGAAAAGAATTACATCATCATCCAGATATCCGACTAATTCCCCTCTGCTTTCCTTCAGCCCTCTGTTCCTTCCTACATGCAGTCCTGGCCTGGCATCATAAAAATATCTGCAATTTTTTATTCTCTTCCGATATTCTTCTGCTACATCCTTCGTGCTATCGGTAGAACCATTATCAATGATGAGTACCTCAAAAACATCCTCATCAGCTTTTTGCTTTTCTATACTTTCCAATAATGTTTTAAGTAAACCTGACCGATTCTTGGTAGGGATTACAATTGACAAGATTATTCCATTTTTCATATAATTCTCCCAATGCATATCTATTGCCTGGCAAACCAGCTTCATACTATGGATTTCGTTTAGAACACATTCCGCAAAGACTTTATTCCTGCGAGCTATATTTGTATCCCAGATTCAACCCAATATGAAAAATCCGATGAACAATCGCAATAACTGCAACATTCTGCATAGCTATTTTTAAAGAACTTATGTATCTGCCTCTTTCCTGCCTCCTTACGGGCGTCCATCGTTCTTATATTAAAAAATGAACTGTCGTTTTTAAGCAATCCCAGCTCATCCAAAATCGGGGCCCTGCCACAAACGTACAATTTTCCCTTATACAAGGTTCTACAGTCTTTTCTGGCAAAGCAATGGAAATATTCATATTTCATTCTCCATTTGCTTTTTTTTCTTCTCTCAATATTTCCAGGCAGTATCCATTTTCTGTTTTTTAAATTCCGTACACATATATTATTCTGTTTTAAATAATGATAAGTTTTTCTTACTTTTTCAGCATTAATCTTGCCATAATCGCTTAACAGCACACATACCTTAGAATCAGCCAATAATTCCAGAGTCTCCTTTGGCGGCAATACTGTCCCATTCGATGTAATTTCTATAAATCTGATTTTCGGTTCTTTACAGAGATATTGGAGCAGTTGCGGTAGCTGCCTATACACAAAAGGTTCGCCTCCTATCACCTCCACATTAACGATCCCGTCTGTGTAAAAAAGCAATTTTTTCAGGTCATGTATTTGTTCTTCTACATCAATAACAAATCTTTCCTTGCAATATGGCATAAGGTTATTACAGTCCCGGCATCTTAAACTGCATTGGTTCGTAACACTCACTGCTATTCTGGAAATAAGGAATTCACTGTCCCCCGCATCCTTTACCATCTTCTCCGTACGTTCCATTTCAACCCGGCGAAATGCCCCTCTCTGCCTCAGACATTTTTCATATTCTGTCAAAATCTGCTCTTTATCATTATATATTTCCTTCTGTAGTACAGCAGCATAAAGATAAGTTACATGACGCATAACAATATCTTTTAAACAATACCTTCTTACTTTCTTCTTTTCTTTCAAAATATTCACCCGACTTTCATCTACAATCCAAACAGTACCTCATTCTATCTTTACACATATATGTATATCTTCTTCTTTAATATCTTTCTGCGAAAACTATTTGATCCCAAAACACATTTCCTATATCCATTAAATAAACCTGTTATAGCATAGTACAAAATATTCTTTTCTTGAACATCTGCCGGCATATTGCATTCGGAAATAACATGATTTAGATTTATCTGTGAACAGTAATTTTTATTATACTCTTCGCAAAGTTCCAAGATATGATACCCAAGATTTCTCTCCCATATTTTATGCGTTAATTTATGATATCTATTTATTGCATATTTATAAACATAATATTCATCTATCATAGCCCGTTCCCATTTTTTTCTAGCAAGATAACTTTCCTGTTGTTCTCCTTTCCGGTAATAATACAGTGGTCTGCCTAAGGCTCTGTATGTTCCGTAACTATGATGGAACTTTGCAACCATTACCATATCCCCACATAAAGTTACTGATGCAGACATTCCCCCAATTGCTATAAAATGTCTCCTGCTTATTAATGCTCCCAGCCAAACCGCCCAATCCCCAAGACAAATAGCATCTTTTAAATATTTTTGAACTACGCATGAAATTATATTATTTCTCTCCAAATCATTAACAGACCGCAAATCTTTTAATTCACACCCCAAAAACTTAATCTCTTTATGTTTCTTCACGATGTCAGTCATAACTGTCAGATGATATTCCGCTAAAAAATCGTCATCATGCAAAAATACAATCCATGGGCTTCTCGCAAGCCGGACTGCTGCATCAAATATTGCAAACGCTTCTTCCGAATGTCTATAATAAATTACCTTTTTTTCATCCTTGTACTTTTTAAGCAACTTAGCCGTAGGCGTTTCTTCTTCTATTGGTCTGCCTTCATTGTCTGCCACAATAATCTGATAATCGTCAAAACCTTTTTGATTCAGCGCACTTTCTAAAGCCTGCTCCAATAATTCCGGCCGTTTGTATGTCGTAAGAAGTATCGTCACAAACGGCGGCTTTTTCCAATGATGCCCCTGACATAAAATAGACTTATGTGAAAATTTATTGTAAAATTCTTTTTTCCCTTCTGCAAAAAAATCGTTTTTTTCTACATTCACTATTTTCGCTCCCTTATAAATTTCCATTTGACCCAAATAGCTGCATATCTTTTACACGATAATATGTATATCAGACTTTTTCAGCTTTCCTACATAAACATCATCCAAACACTGAATCCATTTTCTATAAACTCCAAAAATACCTTTTGTTATATGATACCGAAAATTTTTTTCTTTTACGTCGGCAGGCATACCGCTTTCCGATATCACACGGTCTATATTTATCTTCGCATGGTATATTTTGCTTTTGCTATATCTTTCGCATACTTCCAGCGTAGTATAAGCAATATTCCTTTCCCATATCCTATGTGTTAATTTATGATATTTATTAATTACATATTTATAAAATTGATACTCTTCTACCCGGCTTTTCTCTATCTTGCCGTTCAATGTAATTTCAAAAGAAGCCTGCTGCTCTCCCTGCCGGTAATAATACAAAGGTTTGTTTGAAATGCATTTATATGTACCGAAACGGTGAAGGAATTTAGCGACCATTATCATATCCGGGATTCCTTTTACCATAGTAGGTTCTCCTCCCGTCGCAATATAATGCTTCCTGCTGATCAATGATCCCAGCCACCCTGCCCAGCCGCCCAGGCAAGTGGTATCTTTTAGGTTTTTTCCTACTACATAGTCATATACGCAGGATTTCTTTTCCATTTCAAGCTCCTGTTCTGAGGAAAAACTTTTCATTCGGCAGCCTAAAAATTTTATCTCTTTATGTTTTTTTACGATGCCTGTCATAATTGCAAGATGGTTAGCCGCCAAAAGGTCGTCATCATGCAGCGGAACAATCCATGGACTCCTGGCAAGACGTACCGCTGAATCTGTCCTCAGCAATACTCCTTGCACATGCCTATAATAAATGATTTTATCATTCTGATAATTTTTTAACAGTTTAGCCGTTGGCGTTTCCTCTTCCAACGGCTTTCCTTCATTATCCGCTACAATAATCTGATAGTCATCAAAACCTTTTTGATCTAGTGCGCTATCCAAAGCCTGTTTTAACATTTCGGGTCTTTTATATGTAGTAAGTATAATTGTTACAAACGGCGGTTTTTTCCAATGACTTCCCTGGCATAGCACAGATTCAATAGACTCCTGCGACAACTTTTTATAGAAATCTTCTTTTCCCCCAGCAAAATAATCATACTTTTTAACGTCTATCATTTATTTTTCTCCCTCCGCCAGCTTGTATCCAAATACTATTCTCAGTTCACACTCTTATCTTATCCGCCTAGCAGACACATTTTCATACTTACATTTTTGAATTTCTTCTGTAAACATACTATCGCAAAACCGCTTCATGAAGCAGCGTAATCATATCATCCAGCATCTCTTCTGTCATTCCTGGATATACGCCAATCCAGAAAGAGTCCTTCATAATTCGGTCTGTATTCGTTAAGTCTCCAACCACCCGGTATCCTTCCCCCTGTTTGCGCATTGTATCAAAGCAAGGATGTCTAAGCAAATTACCTGCAAACAGCATTCTTGTCTGAACACCATTTTCCTCCAGCGCCTGCACTGTATGGTTTCTGTCTGTTCCCTTCCTGCAAGTAAGCAAAAATCCAAACCAGCATGGATCCGCATTTTTACAAGGCTCTGGTAAGACCACTTTATCCTTCAAGTCCTCTACACCTTGATATAACTTAAGAAAATTCTGTCTTCTCCGTCTGAAAAACTCCGGCAGTTTCTCAAGCTGGGCGCATCCAATTGCCGCCTGCATATCTGTAGCTTTCAAATTATATCCAAAATGGGAATAGACATATTTATGGTCATACCCTAACGGCAATTCTCCGTATTGCCTGTCAAAACGGTGACCGCACATATTATCATGACCCGATGGGCAGACGCAATCCCTCCCCCAGTCTCTAAAGGAACGTATGATTTTATGTAAAAGCAGGTTATCTGTATATACTGCTCCGCCTTCTCCCATCGTCATATGATGCGGAGGATAAAAACTGGAAGTGCCTATATCACCTATTGTTCCTGTGAAACGCCAGCTCCCATCTATTTCATACCTGGATCCCAGTGCATCGCAGTTATCCTCTACCAGCCACAGATTATGATTTTTACAGAATTCCCTGACATATTTTAAATCAAAGGGATTCCCTAGAGTATGTGCCACCATAACCGCCTTTGTCTTATCTGTTACCGCTTTTTCCAGCCAGGCAATATCTATATTATATTGCGGAACCGTAACATCCACAAATACCGGAACCGCCCCATATTGAATCATTGGCGCTACCGTTGTAGGAAACCCTGCTGCCACTGTAATGACCTCATCACCGCGCCTTATTCGACGGCTCCCTAAAAGCGGCGATGTCAATGCCATAAAAGCCAGCAGATTGGCAGAAGACCCGGAATTGACAAGAGAACAGTATTTAATGCCAAGATATTTTGCCATTTTCAGCTCAAACTCTTCCGTATAATGCCCTGCTGTCAGCCAAAATTCCAAAGCGCTGTCTACCAGATTCACCATTTCCCCGCTATCATAAACGCGGGAGGCATATGGTATTCTATTCCCGGTTTTATACTCTTTCTGATTATGGTATCTTTTACAATAGTTTTCTACCTGATTTAGTATACTCTCCCTTGCTTCCTGTTCGGACATATTTTCAAACATATGTCAGCTTCCTCCTATTCTCCTTACTGCCAAACTTTCCAAGGCGCCTTTCCGCTTTCCCATAGCCCTTCCAAATAATATTTATCCCGGAGTGTATCCATTGGTGACCAAAAACCCTCATGTTTATAAGCTGTCATACCGCCATTCCTTGCAACAGCCTCCAAAGGTCCATCTTCCAGCATCTCGCTCCCATCTCCCAGATAATCAAATATTTTCCTGTTCAGTACCATAAAACCTGCATTTACCCACGCCTGATCTGCTCTCGCCTTTTCTTTGAAACCTTCTACCTGGTCTGTCTCTTTATTAATTTTCAGCGCCCCAAACCTTCCTGGTGGCTGGGTTGTCGTAATTGTCGCAATCTTTCCTTTTTTATGGTGAAAATCTATAAGCCGCTCTATATTGACATCGGAAACCCCATCGCCATAAGTCAATAAAAATTCATCATCGTCTATATAATCTTTTACCTTTAATATCCGCCCTGCTGTCAACGTATTTAATCCGGTATTTGCCAACGTCACCCGCCATGGCTCTGCATAATTCTCGTGCATCACCACACTTTTGTCTTTCAAGCAAAAAGTGCTGTCTGACTGGTATATATAATAATGGATGAAATATTCTTTAATCATTTGCCCTTTATAGCCACAGCAGATAATAAACTCATGAAAACCATAAAAAGAATACATTTTCATAATATGCCAGAGAATCGGCATTCCTCCTATTTCAATCATAGGTTTCGGTTTCATCTGGGATTCTTCGCTGATTCTGCTTCCTTTTCCGCCAGCCAGAATAACTACTTTCATTTTCCACCTCTATGTATTTTGACTTTCATTTTGTCCTCCCCGCTTTTTCCAGGGAGCAGTACCCGTATCCCAAAGCTGCTGCGCATATACCAAATCTCTTTTTGTCTCAATAGGAATCCAGAACCCTTTATGCTGATAGGTTCCCAACTGCCGCTTGTCCGAAAGCCTAAGAAACAACTGCTTTTCTAAATCGTCATCTCCGGACAGATAATGAAACACCTCTTTTCGGAGTACGAAGCAGTCAGCATTTACCCAAGCTGCATCGTTTGATATCTTTTTAAATTTGTTATACTGTAATTCCCCTTCCTCATTAATTGGAAGCAATTGATTTCTTCCCGTTGGTTTTGCCAGCGTAACCGTTGCCATCTTTCCGCTTTTTTTATGGGACTCCAGCATAGCCTTTATATCAATATCAGAAAGACAGTCACCGTATGTCACTACAAATTCATCCTCTTCAATATATTTTTGGATCAGGCTGATACGCTGCCCTATAGATGAAGATATCCCTGTGTTCACTACCGTTACTTTCCAGTCTTCTGTCCGTTTTTTATGCACTTCGATTTTATTATTTTGAAGATCCACAGTAATGTCAGAAGCATAAATGTAGTAATCCATAAAGTATTCCTTTATCATTTCCACACGGTAACCGCCGCATATAATAAATTCATCAAATCCATACCACGAAAAATATTTCATAATATGCCAAAGCAAAGGTTTCCCTCCGATATCTACCATGGGTTTCGGAATTCCTTCGTTTTCATTATTTATGGTACTTTGCATCCCGCCTGCTAAAATTACTATTTTCATGAATCCCACCAATATACCTATTTTTAATTTATTGCCGTAAGCCGTCTTGTTCTTTTCTTTGCCATCAGCCGCTGTTCTCTTCCTGTTTTTGGCAAACATAATGTTTCTAAAATCACATACTCAAATCACTTATGATTTGCCCATGTTTCTGCGGATGTAAGAAGAAATAATTTGTCTCAATTGTTTGTTCATCCACCCGTCCAAACCTTTTTAGTTTTCCTTTTTCCCCTATGACAAAACATTGATAACCTGCCGAAGCTAACAAATCAATAATATCATTCGGATGATACCCGAATTTCGCAGACCATTTCCTTAACATTTCGGAAAAAATGACCGGTTTAAACTTTTTAATGCTTTCCATTCCTCCTTGATAAACAAACAGTTCCGAACCTTCTACATCGCATTTTATAAAATCAATTGCTGCAATATTATAGTCGTTTACAAAGTCATCCAACCGTTCCGTTTTGCATAAAACCTCGCGTGTTTCTTTATCTTCTCTTAAATTTTGCAGGGATGAGGCTCCAGACTCACAAACATCATAGAAAAATTTTAGCGTAGTGTTCTCATGATATAGTGCAAGATTAAATATATTCGTTCCTTCCAGTTGATTCAGTTCAATATTCTTTTTTGCCCTGACAAATGTCTCTTCTATTGGCTCAAAAGCATATGCTCTCATTTCAGGGTACTGTTTCTTAATATTTATTGTATACCACGCAAGATTGGCCCCTATATCAAAAAATATTCCCTCCTTCATGTATCCAGCAACCCTGCTTACCATATCAAGTTCAATTGGCTCATAATCTCCCACTGATAAAATCGTATTGGGTATTGCAGCATAATCTTTCTTATATATTTCCATTATTATTTCATACTCTTCGCTCTTATTTACCGGTGAATTCCGTAAAATTTTAAACAAAACTTCTTTTTCATTGATAAGAATTTCTTTTACCCTTGACTCTCTCAGCAATTCCTTATAAGAAAATAATTCCTCATAGTTTTCAAACATCTGCTTTCCATAACTTTTAAGATCAATCTCATTATTAGCATAAAGTTTTCTAAGTTCTTCTATTTTCAATTTCTTTCTCCATTCTCTATCAAATTATATTACCGCATAACACACTGTTTCGTTCAATAAATCCGTATGATGCCTGATATAAATATGGTATTCAGGCAGTATTTTTTTAATATATAACGGCAGTTCCCATATATCCTGCGGTTTATGATACAAGCAAACTGCAAGTTTCGGTTTATCTATACGGATACATTGTTCCGCCCCCTTTAGCGCTGCCATTTCACTTCCTTCAATATCCATTTTTATATAAGTAATTCTGTTTCCTTTACATTCTTCATCAATCGTAGTCAAATAACCATCGCTACCCCCCCCCAGTTCAAGATTTCCACTTATTCCCCATGCGCTGCTGCCTTCTCCCTGCTCAAAATATACTATTTTTTCCTTTTTATCGGAAACCCCTTTATTATGTATTTCAACTTTATTTTTTATACTTTTATCCAGTATAGAAACATTTTTCTCTAATTCGCCAAAATTATCGGCAGAAAGTTCAAATAAGATCAATTTCGAGAATTTATCCCCTTTTATCTTAAGAAATTCCTGTAATGTATCCCCATTATAGGCTCCACAGTCTACAAAAACCTCCTGATCTTCCAGTTTCAAAACATCTTTACAGAAATATTGGTCATAGGTGCAGATATCATCCAGATCACCTGACTCATTATCCAGCCACTCCAGTATGATTTTAGACAATATTTTCTGCGATTGCCCGTCCGCGCATATATCCATTACTTCCCTGATATGCTCTAAAACAGTTTCTTTTTGGCATTCTGCCAAATATTCGCGGATTGCAAACTTATTCATAAACACCCTGTCCAAATGTGGATATCCCAATTCATTTAACTGCCGGAATATCTCTTTATAAGCCCTCGCACAAATAATAACCAATGTCTGATCTTTTATTTTTGACAATTCGTCTACAGATAAACATTTAATGCCATCAAATTCTTTTCCCCATTTTTGACTGTCATTATCGCAGTAAAAATCAACCCTTAAATGATGTTCCTTAAAGGCTTCAGCCGTAGGTCTCCCAAGATTCCCTACTCCCCATATGCATATATATTGAAATTTATCCTGTTTTTCTTTCAAATACGCCACAAAGTCCCGTAACTCTTCCGGGGATTCATAAAATTCCTGAATGCGTCTTTCAATTACACGATACCAATCACTCATATCTTACTTCCTCTTCAAAGCTTCTTACTGTTCTCTTAAACCCTTCCGTTATGCCTATTTCCGGATACCAGCCTAACGCTTCCAGCTTGTCTACGCTCATTGTCGTTTTTTGCACATTACTCTCTTTTTTCTCACACTCTACTTTAAGCCCCTTTTCCGGAAAAGCTTTTTCGGCCAGTTTAGAAGCTAATTCGTAAATAGATACGGTTTCCTTTTTATTGACCATGTTATATACTTCTCCATTTTCACCCTCTAATAAGATTAGGAAAAATGCAATTACTGCATCCGATACATAACAGAATGGCCTTACGACATCAGCATTTTTCACTGGCAGATTTTCGTTTCTGATAATCCTAGCGGCAAAGTCTGAATATACATGCCCATCATTCAAATCTATCCCTGGTCCATAGGTATGCCCAATGCGGACAATCCTAGCCGGAACGCCATACTGACAATAATACGCCCTGCACAAGGCTTCCCCGGAACGTTTTCCTTCTGCATAACAATTCTCTGCTGCATTAAAATCCAAGAGAAATAAATCTGTTTCTTTGACATTAGATAATCCTGCACTTACATTTCCATAAGCTGCACCACTGCTGAAAAAAAGAAAGCCCTGCGCCTTTTTATTTTTTGCAAATTCCAATAAATGATAGGTTCCTAGTATATTAGTTTTCAATACATCCGCCGGAATTTTATTAAAATCCGAAGTGGCAGAACTGCTCGCTGCATGTACAACATAATCCGCTTCTAAACTATCTGCCACTGGTTTTTCCACATTTTGCACATAAAGCAAAAAATTTTCACAGAATAACCATTCTTTAAATCTTACTTCCGCCTTCTTTCTATTTCTGCATAACGCTATCACTTTGCATTTTTTTTCCAAATAATGTAAGTTTAAATACATTAAGGTATCTACCATATAAGAAGCGAGAAAGCCATTTGCCCCAGTAACTAAAAAAGTTTTACCCTCGCATTGCTTGTAAGATATCCTGCTTATTATATATTTTAAATCTTCTTCCCTCACTGCATTCATATGAATAACCATGCCTTTCTCCTAGCCTGCAGATATTTGAACTGCAGGCTCAAAAAACATCCTCTTCCTAATCTTTTCAGGGAATGAAATAACATACTGTATCTGCATACGTATCCGTATAATGCCTCATATAGACCTTATAATCAGGATTCCATGACAGTATTGCTTTAACAAGTTTATGCATATCCCCGCACTTATGATATACACTGACAGCAAGCATCGGCCTATAGTGTATAATGGCATTTTTCATTCCCTTTAAAGCCTGCATTTCGTATCCCTCTATATCCATCTTTACATAAGCTCCATGACCCATAATATAATCATCCAATGCCACCAATTGTATTACCTCAGATCCACCATCCGATATATTCCCTGCGCCTTTTCCAAGCGCATCATAATGTGCCATACTGCTCTTTTCCCCTACTCCAGCTTGTATGAATGTAATATTTTTCTCTTTTTGCAAACGCCTTTTTGTTTCCTCAATAATATTTTTATCCGGTTCAAATAAATATATTTTTTGGTAATCGCCTATATATTTTATAAAATCCAGAGTGCTTTCCCCATCAAAGCCGCCTACATCATAAAAGACAATGTCTTTTCCTGCTTTCTCTCTTACAATCTGATCAAAGTATTGAGAACCATGCTGCAAAGAAAGGTAAAATGCATCTACTGTATACTTTGTTTCAAGGCTCATTCTGTAATTAAGAATATTCGTATAAATTTCCTTAGATAAATCATCCGCAAGAATATCGTATAACCATGCATATTCCGCCTTATTTTCCTCCAACTCTTCGTATATCCCTTGAAAGGCCTGGTAATATGTTGCAAATCCGTCTATAAGCAAAGCAATATTTTCATAATAAATATAGCTTTTTAAACCAAGATTCTTTAATTGCTCCATAATAGGAACACAATGAAAAGAAGCAATAATCACAGCATCATCTGCTTTTAAAACACTGGGCGGGAAAACTTTTTTCTTATCATCTAAATTATTTTTATTGTTATCAATATAACCATGTATCTTTATCCCATTTTTTATGCATTCTCCATAAGCAAAATTCCCTAAAAGCCCTGTTCCCCAAATATATACCCCTCTTTGCCTTACTAATGCTATAAGCTCTTGGTTTTCTTGTATGAGTCCGTCTATAGCTCCCTGCTTGGTTATGCTTAATAATTTCTTTTTGGTGTCATCTATCCTTTTGCTATCCAATTCTCCGTTCATCCTTCCTGCCGCTTATCAATGATTTTCCGTTAGAAATGGCCACAAATCCCGTAAAGTTCCCGAAATCATAGAACCATTTTCTGCAACTCTTGACATCACCCTGGGCTGAATTGGAATGTTATCCTTCATATTGACGTAACATAAAGCTGGCCCTTCTGCCTCCAAGGTTTCTCTGATTTTCTCTTCCATTTCCTTATGAAACCTGATTTCATAAGTTTTAATGCCATATGCATTGGCTACCCTCATTATATTAGGAAGGTATAAATGGCTTGTACTATTTGCGCCAACAAAATGTCCTGCAAAATGATTTCTTTGCATATTCATAATGGAAAGATATCCTCCATTCCCATTTACAAATATTTTAACTGGCAGATTCATCCCCACAATACTTGCAAATTCCTGGATATTCAATTGAATGCTTCCATCCCCCTCCACACAGACAGTTCTTTTGCCAGAAGCAAGACACGCCCCTATCGCTGCCGGAATTCCATATCCCATGGAACCAAGGGAACCGGTTGCCAACGTTCTCTGCTCTCTCCTGTTTTTAAAACACATCCAGAATACATCAATTCCCGCACCGGAGCTTCCTGGGATAACTACATCATCATCCGCCAGCTCATTTGATAAAGTATCAATAAAATAATATGGGTTTACTGCCCCCTCATCTTTTTTAAATTCTTCCAAAACGACAGGATATTTCTTTTTCCAATCCTGGCATTGCTCCAGCCATGCCGTTGCTATATTGCTTAAATTTCTTCTTTCCGTCTGATCTAACAATTCTTCAATAAATTCTGTTGCATCCGATTGTATTTTCAGCTCAACCTCAAATTGGAATTTATTTAATTCATTTTCATCTATATCTACGATTATTTTTTTAGCGCCTGGAGCAAAATCTTCTGGATTGTAACCAATCATAGCCGGGTCTAAACGAGTTCCCACTGCTATCACCAGATCCGCGTCCTGCATGGTAAAATTAGAATACCTAGGTGCCACCATTCCTGGTTTCCCTAAGTTACAAGCATGATCATGTTCTAAGAGTTCCACTGCAATCCAACTGAACAGGACTGGAATCCGCAGTCTTTCTACCAGTTTCCTAAACTTTTCTTTTCCATTGTTCCTTTCAATTCCCTGTCCTGCAATAATAACTGGCCGTTCCGCCTCCATTAAAAGCTTTATTGTATTTTTCACTTTTTCCATCATTAGATTTCTTCGATCCACATTATTATCCAAAGGAACATAGGATTCAAGCTGATCAGGATCTATGTCCACAGCTTGTATATCTAAGGGAATATCTATCCATACAGGGCCTGGCCTTCCGCTTTTCGCCTCATACACCGCTTTATCCAAACAATACTTTATTTTCCTGGGGTTTTTTACCATAACTGCATACTTTGTAATGGAGGACACAATATCAACAATACCAGTTTCCTGATTCCCTTTCTGCCTTACTCCGTAGCTGTCCTTTAAATCCCCCGTTTTTACCTGGCCTGAAATTATAATCATCGGTGTCGATTCCAGCCATGCTGCCGCTACTCCTGTTACCGTATTGGTTCCTCCCGGCCCGGTTGTCACTAATGCAACCCCAAAATTATAGTCTATTCTTGCATATGTTTCTGCCGCCATAGCGCACGCCTGTTCATGGAGTAATGTTATGTATTCCAAGCTTCCATTATTGCCTAAAGAATCTACTAAATGCATGGCTCCCCCGCCAGGGAACATGAACACATGCCTTACTCCTAATTTCTCTACATACTGCCAAACATAATCCGATAATTTCATATCAATACCATGCCTTTCTTTCCGCATTCCGCGAATTTTCCAAACTCTATGGGGACGCCTGTTTTTATAGACTCTTTTACCGCCATAGCCATTTCCAGGCTTTTTTTCCCCTCCGGCAGGCTGATGGACGGATTGCGGTTCTTTTCTATGCAGTCTATGAATTCTTTCAGCTCCGACATGAACATATCATTTCTTTCAAATTCATAAGTTTCGCTATATTGGATCCCCCCCGTCCCGTCAAACATTACGAATGAGGATGACAGCAGGTCAAATTCTATTTTCCCTTCTGTCCCGACAATCCTGCATTCGCGCCTTGCCGGCGCCTGGATATAATCCTCATGCACGCTGACGGGCACATACTTCCCGCCCAGTTCATACCCCATCAGGATATCGGCCACATCCTCTACGTCAATCTCCAGGTCGGACAGCTTGCCGCCGATTGCATATACTGTTTTGGGCGTCCCGAATAAATAATACAGATAATCCAGTTCATGGATCTGCGTTACGATAACCCCGCCCCCCAGTTCTTTCCTGCAGGCATACATTGTCCTGTAGTCCTCATATTTATGCCAGTTTTTCACACACTCCCCAATTTCTGAATGTACCGATACAATATCGCCAATTGCCTTCCTATCCAGCAGTTCCTTCGCTTTTTTTATGCAGGGATGATATCTGTTCTGGTAACCCACAAATGTAATGTTCTTCTTTTTCTTAAGCCATCCTTCCGCTTCTTCAAACCCGTTTAAATTGGCTGAAACCGGTTTCTCCACAAAAATATTGCACCCAGCTTTTAAAGCCTCTATCAGAATTTCCATATGCATACTGGTTGGATTGCATATAAAAACGGTATTTACCCCTAAAGCAAATGCTTCTTCCAGGGAAGCTACGCAGGTAATCCCGTATTTGACATTTAACTCCTCATTGTCCATAATTTCCAGCTTATTATTTAAAACAAATTGGGAGTTTCTTTTTCTATATGCAAAAATGCCAACGCTTTCCCCTTTGATGGCTTTCAGGTTACGTAAATGCCTCTGGCCCACCCCGCCTAATCCTACAAACAATACTTTTTCCACTTTATTTTTCATTTCCCGTCTCTCTATAAATATTTTTTTACATACTCTTTGACGAATCCCATCTGCTCCTCTATCGTCTTTGTTTCTTCTCCGTCTTCCCCTCTCGCCGCCTGCAGAATAAGGCTGTTTTTGTATCCGATTTCCTTCAGGGCTGCAAATACTTCATCGAAATCAGCGCTCCCCGTTCCCAGCCTGACAGTCCCGTTCCCTTTCACGCGGTCTTTAATGTGGACATTGTAAACGTAGTCCCCCAGGTTCAGCAGCTCTTCCCTATGATCATACCCTAGGCCAGAACTATTCCCGCTGTCATAATTAGCTGCAATATTGCCCCTTTCTATTTGATCCAGAAAGACACAGAATTTTTCTGGCGGGAAATCCGTTTCAAGCCCTACCAATATTTTGTATTCTGCCGCTGTATCACATATCCAACGGATAAATGTAATTGCGTCAGATTCTTCTTTTTGCGTTTTTACAGAGGAACCATCCACCATCGGGACCTCAATCAGGCCCGCACCGATTTCCTTCATTGCCGCAAGCACCTTTTTCATTATCGTTTTATTTTCTTCCAATACTTCCATAGAGTCGCTGGAATTATACTTATAAAACGGGCGGCGCATAAAATAATCCCAGCAGACAGAATTCACTTTTACCCCCGTGTCCTGGATAACATCCTTGATTTCCCTTATGCCATTCACTGTCCACAGAGGATTTTTTTGATAATCATGGTAATCAAATATCCATTCAATCTCATTCACCCCTATTTCCTGGGACTTCTTAAATTCCCCCTTCCATTCCTCAAAAGGGAAAAACTGTATTCCTCTTCCACGTGATCCGGTCAGCCTCCCCTGCATAATCCCTATACTGTTCATATCTATGTTACCACTCCTTTTCATAGCTTGTCTTACCAGCAAGTTCTTCCTCCGTCGACAATCACCGTCGATCCTGTCATATATGAACTTGCCTCGGAAATTAAGTATAAAACGGTTGCTTTATACTCATCCTTATCCGCCATTCTTCCCATCGGGATCAAATTCGTCAATTTTTCTAAAAATTGCCGGTCTTGACCATTATAAACCCCGCCAGGGCAAACTGCATTCACCCGTATTCCTTTATCGGCCCAATAAGTGGCTAAATATTTTGTTAAGCCTATTAAACCATGTTTAATTACAGAATAAGTAACCGGCTTAATCATTTGTTCCTTTTCTTCTAAATTGTCTTTCCTATATATCCTCTGATCCGGTGCAATAATCCCTAAGTCAGAAGAAATATTTAATATAACGCCAGATTGCTGCTCTTCCATTAGGGTACCAAATACTTGAGTACACATAAAAGCTCCTGTAAGACCTACAAGAATATCTGCATTCCATATTTCTAAAGGAAAGTTATCAAAACGGATATTCCCGAAATTATCCCCTTTATCTTCCACCTTTGGATTATTCGCCGCATTATTTATCAATATATCAATATGCCCATATTTCTCTAATAAATCATCCCTGATCCTTTCCAGGGCTTTCCTATGCGTGATGTCTGCCTGATAAACACAAATTTCCGCATCTGGATATTCCATTTCCAAATTATGCAATGCCCTTTCCAAGGCTTCCTGACTGATATCCAGTAAAACAGGTATTCCTTCGCCTTCTATCACGGCTTCGGCATGTTTCTGCCCTAATAACCCGGCCCCTCCTGTGATCACACATACTTTTTTTAGGATCTTAAACTTATCCAAAACCATTTTGTCCTCCAAACCATTATTACTTTGCAAGATACTCTTTCTTACTATTCATATTACCCATACTTACATTTGAGTTCTTACATTTCATCTTTTTCCTTTTTATTTTTTGCAAACATACGGTGTTCTACGTATTCTGCAATTACATGCCCTATAAAAATATGTGCTTCCTGAATTCTCGGTGTAACTAAGGATGGCACTTTAATAATGTATTCTGCCTCATCATCCAATTTCGGATTTTCAAACCCGCCCATCAGCAATACCGGTATTATATCATTCTCCCTCGCATACCGCAATGCTTCCAGCACATTCTTTGATGCACCGCTGGTCGTAATTCCGATTATCATATCCCCTGCCTGGGCTTTTGCCTCTAACTGTCTGGCAAATATTCTTTCAAAACTATAATCATTTCCTACCGCCGTTAGTGTGGATGTATTGACTGAAAGAGCTTCCGCATTCAATCCTGGACGCTCCTTATAAAAGCGGCTGATAAATTCGGTAGCTATATGCTGCGCATCCGCAGCGCTGCCGCCATTTCCGCATAAATACACAGCTCCCTTGGCCTTAAAAATCTCTATGATCCTATCCCCGATTTTCATAACTGTGTTCATCAGAGTTTGGTCTGAAGCCAACTTTTTGAAAATATTTGTATGCTCTTCCAGCCTCCGGTAAAAGTAGTTGTGGGAACATTCCTCATCATTATATTTTTCTAAAACGGAGATCAATTCCCAGATACAGCCTTTGCCGCCATCATTCTGCAAAATGATATCCGCCGCATTCTTTGCTTTATCAATGGCATTGGCTGGGCATACGCCCAGGCCTGCATAGGACAATGGCTCTATATCATACTTCCCGTCACCGATATAGCATATATTCTCCTTACTAATGCCGGCTCTCCTTTCCATTTGCTGTATCGTTTCACTTTTCGTCTTATTTCCGCGATAAAAGTACTTCCAAGGAAACCTTTTTTCAAAATAATTGACGATTTCTGTATCTTCCCCTGTAATAGCCGCAAGCTGATATCCTCTCCGGTGCAACTCGAAAATGGCGTCAATATCCTTG
Source organism: uncultured Lachnospiraceae bacterium (assembly GCA_910576535.1). Classification (GTDB taxonomy): domain Bacteria; phylum Bacillota; class Clostridia; order Lachnospirales; family Lachnospiraceae; genus Kineothrix. The sequence goes on from CAJTKK010000011.1 coordinate 54,818, forward strand.
AGATTTATTTGTTTCTGTTCATTGCCGTTAGAATCAATAATAACGGATCCATCTGTAATTACACCGTCAATATCAAATACAATCAGTTCAATCATCCTTTTATCCTCTAAGCTTTTTCTTTACTTCTTCCTCAGCCTCAGTCAATATTTTCTCGCCCGTTCCCATAATTTTCTCTGTCTCTCTGATATCCTTTACCAGCTTACACAGTTCATATGGCTCTATGGATGCTTTTTGATCGGAACCGTACATTGTTCTATCCATGGTGATATGCCTTTCGATGGAAGACGCCCCTGCCGCCACAGCGCAAGTGCTGACTAAAGTGCCTTCCTCATGGCCGCTGTATCCCACCTTGCACTTATAAATATCCGCAAGAACTTTTATTACTTTCAGATTTGCATCTTCCGTAGGCATGGGATAAGTACTGTTGCAATGCATCAATTCATATGCGCAATGATGCTTCTCAAAAATCTCTACCGCATGCTCTATTTCTTCGAGCGTACTCATCCCTGTTGCAATAAATGTATATTTTCCTTCCTGCGCCACCTCTTCCAGCAATTCATCATTTGTCAGCATGGCAGAGGCAATTTTATTATATTTACAGTCGTACTGCTGCAAAAACTTCTGGGAATCTATATCCCATGCCGATGCATACCATTCAATCCCTTTCCCGCGGCAATATGTATCAATTTCATCATATTCTTTCTTGCCAAATTCCAGACCTTCCTTTTGGGCGCGCTGGGTTTCTCCCCACGGGCTTTTCCTTGGCTCTGCCAGATATTCCTTTGTATACACCTTATCTACAGTGCGTTTCTGAAATTTTACGGCATCGCAGCCTGCTATCACTGCCGTATCTATCAGCTTTTTTGCCAGTTCTATATCGCCATTATGGTTAATTCCAATTTCCGCTATAATAAATGTGTACATATTTTCTCCCTTATCTGTCTTAAAAATATAGTCCAAATTTATACTTCATGAATAACATCCTCTAATGAAATGACCGGACAGCTTACTTTATCTGCCAATTTTTCTTCAATTTCAGCAAAAAAAGTAATTGCAGTAACAACAATTGCATCTACTTCATCAAAATCATCATCCACGCTGAAAACTTCCAGATCCGCATAAATGTCCTCCGCCCTTTGATCAATGCCGTAAGCCACCTGAATATCCGTATCTTTTAATTCTTCCAGCAACGTCTCCCCTACATAAGACATGCCATAAATTGCAATTTTCTTATATCCCTCCTTCTCAAAATATGAAGAAAGATTTTTTCCTTCCTGCTTTACCCTAACCCATTTATTCATCATCTGAAATAAATCAATACACTTATTGGCATATGCTTTTGCCTCATCTCTTTTGTCCGCTGACAACTTTCCTGCTGCCGCTGCCCCGGCTGCCGCCCCTGTTAATACCGATAATACTGAAATAATACTCTTTTTCATAAACAATCTCCTTTGCTATTTTTTCCGGTATACCTTTTTCTATTGATTATAAGCCTAATAAAAATCACTTTTTATTTTTAGCATGATCAATCATAGAATCAAAAAATTTTTTAGACACTTTTTTATAATCATATCTTTTTCTATAAATACGTTTTATGTTTTTCACATATGAATCATAATCAGCCGTTATGGTTCTGACCGCATCCTCCAATTCCCTCGCATCCTTTATCACCACACCTAGCTTATATTTTCTAACTTCTTCCGCCAGCCCTGGCGCTTCATTTACAATTACCGGCTGCCCTATGCTCAAATGTTTAAAAAGTTTTCCTGAAGAAAGACCCACATAATAAATGTTATCGTCTTCATCAGAGTACCAGACAAGCGCGATATCATATGCACTGATAAATTTCGTATATTCTTCGTCTGAAAGTTTTTGTGTAATTACTTTTATATTAGGATTGTTCTTAAACCGCCCTTTCGTATGATCCCATCCTGCTATTGTAATCTCAACATTTTTAATTTCCTCAGCATATTCCATGAATGAGCCTAACATCCTGGCTCTTACCCCTCCTGAATAAATCAGCCCGCTTTTATGAGGTACATCACATCTGCGCTCATCGCTATAATATGAGTTGGGAATTAACCATGTCACAGGATGCGTAATCCAATACTTTTTTAATATTTTTTTTCTGAGTTCATCCTGAATAACTATGGAACGGCATTTATGCACATATAAAATTTCTTTTAATTTGTTCTGAAGATAATCTATTTTATATTCAGCTTTACTAAAAAAACTTTCCCCTTCCCTTTTTTTTATATACACATTAATTTCTAAGTTATAATAATAAAAATCTGTGTTCTTCATTAGGTATGGCAAGGGGAAACAAATCCTGGTATCCTCCTCTGTATTGCAAACAACAATATCCGGATTTATTTTTCTTATCATCTCCCTGATAGAAGAATAAGACATTTCCCGGGTATTCACAATTTTTTTAACCTTTTTTTTCAGATTTGCATCTGTAACATGCCCCGGATAGAAGAAAATCACCTCGCTTCCTCTTTGCCTTAGCTCATCTACCATCTGATCTCTTGCCGGCGAATATCCGACATAACTTCCCTGTTGACACATCATTACAGTCATCAACATAATATTCCTCCATATTCTATCTGCTTTTTGTCCATGCCCTATTTAACCAAGTCCTCAACTATCCCTTTTCAGCCATTCATACACATTTTCCCCTACCGTCCCTTCCAGGTTGTCAAAAGCCCTATGCACGTCTTTTATCCTTTCCTCATATAACGGATCCCTTTCATCCAGAACCATTTGGATGAACTCAAAAAGCTTATTTTCCTCTCCCCGTCTTTCCTTATAATAATTATGCCTATAATCCACTGGGGAATTTTTACAATTCTCTTCGTCTAACGGATACTCAAAGATACAAACCGGTTTCCCTGAAATCATGTATTCGGCAATCATTGTGCTATAGGTAGTAATCAGTGCATCAGATAAATGAAATGAAGTAGCATATTCCCCATTTTCATCCAGCACCCCGTTCTCCGATTCCGCTATCCGCTGTTCCCACTTTTCTATAAATTCCAACGATGAATATAAGTTCCTGCTTTTTAACATGGCTTTGAGCAGTGGATGAGGCCTCCAGATCAAACCGCATCCTTCCTTGTTTAATAAATGGTTAAAAATATCTTCATGATGCCATTGGGCAAAATCAACATTATCCGGACGCTGCTGCTTGGCATCAAAGCCCATAACGAAATAGGATAAATGAGTATTCAGCAGAAAAACCTTTCTGCCTCCAAGCTTCTGTTCCCAGCCTTTTGGATAAGCTTTCGGCATTTTCATCCCCTCCACAATCGCATCCACTTTCGGGGAACCCAGCGCCAGCAGTCTTTTTTCGTCTATCTTATGATCCATATAAATCTGTTTTACCCGTTCCGACTGTACCAGGACTTTGTCCGCCATCTGCGCCCCGTTCGTCAGGCACAAAAAGCTTCCCTCTTCCGGGGAATAATACCCTAACAGGCAGTATGGACTGTAAACCAGCCGCTTTGTATACATCTTAAGCCGGTAGGAATAATATTCCTTTGGCACCCGGGTCACGCTGTTTCCTCCGTCATACGGATTATGGATAAAAACTATGTCCGGCCGTTCCTGTTCAATTGCATACTGGTTATAATGCACAATAGGAACTTCAGGCGGGAATAAGGATGCTTCATAATGGAATTCATCTTCCTTCCCATTGCTGTCCAACGTATGATATGGAATGACCACTACCTTTGCCTCACATTCCACATCTTTTTGCGCCGCCCGCCAAATGCTGTCAAGGCTTGCCCACATAGAAGCCTTATATGGGAAAAAAACAGCTTTTAATGTTTTAATATTATTTTTGACCCGCCGGCGGGCATCTATGATATACTGATTTAGTTTTTCCCTTACCGCTGCACTATTTAGCTGTTCCTGATTTACTAATGCGGTATTTATGCAAAAAAGCTGTTCGCAATATTCTTCCAGGACACGGATAATTTCTCCCTGGTTCTTCTCAAACTGTTCAATGCGGTTCCCTGCCGAAATCGCGCTTTCCTGGCAATCCGCCAATATACCTCTTACTTTTTCATACTCCTCATTCTCTATCCGCAAGCCGATATCATCATGAGCCTCCTGCAGCGTTGCCAGCAACTGAAGTATTTGATTTTTCACTTCCTTTTCCATATCTTTTTCCTCCCAAGTCCTGACATGCCTCTTCAGTGGAAATTTCTTCCATTTTATGCCCATTTCCCCCTCTTCCAATCCCGCTTCTGATTTTCAAAGTTACCAGCAGCCCGCAAATGAATGCAGAGGCAAAAATCCACAGATTGCAGAAAAGTATGGTTATTCTTATGATAAACTGCTATATAATATTTTTCCAGCCTCATTTCTTGGAAGTTTTTCTATATAATGAACCCGGAATACATTGGAATTCAATTTTGTCTTATTCGCAATATACCGTTTTATATGATCCAGTTCCTGCTCTGTTGTCACATAAATGTCCATCCATTCATCGTTGCCTACGCAAGCGCACTCTATATCAAATGCTGCTTTCATGATGTTTTCACATTCATCCAGTCCAATCCGGTAGCCGCAAAGCTTTAAAAAACGTTTTTTTCTGCCAATGATATAAAAGAAACCGTCCTCATCTTTTTTTACCATATCGCCGGTATATAAGGTCCCATGCCTTTCATCCCCCAAAATCAAGTCTTCTCCTGTCTTAGCATATCCTAATGTCACATTTGGCCCTTGATATACCATCTCGCCGGCTATCCCCGGCTCCGTAATTTCTTTTCCTTCCTCGTCCACCAGGTACAGATGCCCGTTCGGAATCGCTTTTCCAATGCTTCCACATTTTTCCAGCGCATACTCCGCCGGCAGATATGCCATTCTGGCGCTCCCTTCCGTCTGGCCGTAAGTAACAATAAATTTCCTTCCCGTCTGCTTGGCATATTCAGCAAACTCTTTATGTAATTCCTCGCTTAACTTGCCGCCCCCCTGGGAAAAGGTCCTGAGATGGGGAAGATCCATCCTGAAAACGCGCAACTTCTTTAAAATCTCATAACCATAAGGCACATTCGTAAAACTAGTGGCTTTTTCTTCTTTTAAAAACTCCCAATACTTTGCCTCTAAAATGCTCCTTGCTGTCAGCAGGGCTGTCGCCCCGGAATATAAATGGCTGTTTAAAACAGATAGCCCATAGGTGTAGTGAACCGGAAGATCCACTAGCGGCCTTTCCTGATCATCCAATTCAAAAAAAGCAGATATGTTCCTTGCCTGCGCTTCCAGATTTTCATAGGAGTGCCGGACAAGCTTAGGGCTTCCCGTTGAGCCGGAAGTCGTTAGCAGGAGGGAAAGATCTTCATAGAGCGGATATCCCTGTAAACCTGTTCCCACCAGCCTATACCCGTATGCGTCCAGATGGGATTCCTCATCCTCTCCCACCATATTTTCCGGTTTCCAGATATATTCCGGCCTATAGATTCGGATCAATTCTTCCAAAAGTTCCTTGTCCATAGAAGCGCCCAGCATCAGCGGCACAACCCGGTTGATCATCGCCCCCAGATACCCCATAGCCGCCCCTGCGCAGTTACTGCTCAATATGAACAACAAAGTTCTTTTGGGGATTGCCAAGCGGAACTGTTCGCCAAAATCTATAATTCCCCCATAAGAAACCTGGTTTCCTTCACTGTCAATCAATGCTATGCTATCCCGTTTTTTTCTATCCAAATCCAGAAACATCGTTCTTCACTCCTTGAACTCAATGTCAAACAAACTCCTTGATGTTGTGTCATATCCCCCGCTAAAATATCTCTATTCCATACTTTCCCAATATCTCAATCCCATGAAGGTAAGAATCAAATGTCAGGATATCCGCTGTCTCAAATATAATCTCAAAATCATCCTCCAAAGCAGCAATCAAATCCAAATGCCCGACAGAATCCCAGTCTTCCGTTTCATTCATTTTAATCTTTTCTCCGTCAAACCCCTTTTCCAAAGAAAACTGCTCACAAAATATCCGGTTATATCTTTCCAAATTGCTCATTTATCTTTCTCCTTATTGAAGCAGCCATTCGTCTGCCCATTTATCACAAATTTCATATCCTATCGACTGATGGTATTTGACTGACTTGCTATTATCTCTTGCCACCCAGCCATAATAATAAGAAATGCCTTTGTCTATTGCATATAAAAACGAATGATAGGCCATAGCGCTTCCAATCCCATACCTGACTTTATATTCATCCTTTACCGCCAGCCAGCAGCCTTGTACCGCCCCATTCTTAATGGAATAATTCTGTGCTGCGCATACATGTCCTAAATGATTAAATGCACATCTATAATATCCATTTCTGATATCCTCAAGAATTTCCTCTTCTGTTTGATAAAAAAAATAATAATCCTTCAATAACTGCTCATGATTCCTCAAATCCAAAATCTGACTTATGTCCTTTTCCTTGGCATAACCAATTTTTATCCCTAATCTGTTTAAATAGGACGCTGCCCTATCATATTTCAGACGCACCGTCTCTTTATCCTCCATAGGCCTTGCCAAAATTTGAGCCGTCTCATCATCCAAAGAAAATCCTTGCTTTTCTAATTCTCTTTCCAGTTTCAACAACGCATCTGTTTTTTTTCCTTTTCTATAAATATTTCTAAGCATAATCGGTTTGTCCTGACGCTTCACATCAATTTCCAGTTCTTTTCCCGATAATAAATATAAACGGTAATACGTCTCTTCATTGGTAAAGAAAAGAAGCGACTTTGCGTTTGCTTCAAAATAAATGCGGCCCAAGTCAATATAGCGATTGACCATATCTGTACTCAGATAATTGTTATTATAACCGCTTAAGTAGATTTGCCTATAGGAGGACAATAACTCTTTATATTCATCTAAATTCCTCAATTTTTCCATCCATATATGCTCCTTTTAATTGTTTCCTGTCAATTTTCCCATTTGAATTGTACGGGAATTCCTTTAGCCATACGTTAACATCCGGTATCATATAATCTGGAATCTTTTTACCAAAAATTTCCCGCAAGATATCATCTTCGTATACTGTCCCTTTATAAAAGAAGACTATTCTTGACTTCTTATCATCATATATACATGCACACATTTCAATTCCTGCTATCCCGCCTGCCGTCACTTCGATTTCACCCAGTTCAATACGGTATCCCATATGCTTAATCTGATAATCCTTTCTTGACACATACAGCAGTTCCCCATATTCATTATATTTTACCAAATCCCCTGTTCTATAGATTTTCTCAGGATATGATTTGTTCAGCGGGTTCTGGACAAAAACTGCTTCCGTTTTTTCAAGATTGTTATAATAGCCTAAAGCCAGACTGCTTCCTTTAATACATAATTCACCGACTTCATTTTCATCCACTAATTCATCCTTATCATTCAATACAATAATTTCCGTGTTTTCACATGGAATGCCTATTGGCAGCGGCTCATCATCTGCAAATTCCCTATTCACAATATAATATGTACAAGCATCTACCGCTTCACATGGTCCATACAAATTGGCAAATTTTACATTTGGAAGCGCCTTTCTCCATACATTAAGCTGTTTATTTGGCATGACTTCCCCACAAAAAAGCACCCTGTCCAAATAATGCGGTATCACTTTATTCAACGCCCTTAAATTCGCTACAACACATAAGGCAGAAGGAACCCAGAAAATAACATTAATTTTCTTTTCATTTAAATATTCCATCAATTTTACCGGAAACACAAAAAGTTTCTTAGGTATAATAAAATTAGTACAGCCATTTTTCAATGTGCAGTACAAATCCCCAATTGACAAATCAAAGTAAAACGGGGATTGATTTCCAAAATTATCTTTGCAAGTAATATGAAATTTTTGAGTCATCCAATCTGTGAAATCTATGATAGACTTATGGTTAATCAATACGCCCTTGGGTATCCCGGTGGAACCGCTCGTAAAAAGCACATATGCCGGATCAGTATCCACCATTTTTCTTCTTATTCCTGCCAGCCTTTCCTTGTCAATTTCCCCGCTTATTATGTCTTTATAATTAAAACAAGGATATCCCAAATTCATTTGTATTATTTTGTTTGCATTTACTTCATCAACTAAGATTGCTGCAGGCTTAAGCGTTTCCATAATTATTTCCAAACGCTGTACCGGCATATCTGTATCAATCGGGCAATAAAAATTCCCACTATACAATATTCCCATAAAAGCGCCAATATTGTCTGCACTCTTTTCCATAAAAACCAGAACCGGACGACGGGTGACATTCAGGCTCAGCAATGCAGTTCCTGCTGCCTGTGCATTATCATACAATTGTTGAAAGGTCAGCTCCTTATTCTCATCAATAAATGCCGTTTTTTCCGGATATTTTCCCACAGATCCTTCCAAATACTCTAAAACATTAATTGTCATGCTCCGTCTCCCTGCTTCCTAATAATCCATTTCTTTCTCTCATCCAATAATATATTTCACACAATACTTTATATGTTCTATGCTGTGATTATACTTTCCACTAATTTTGCAATCGCATCCACAGTCTGAAAATTCTCCGGCGTAACCAATTCAGGATCTATTTCTATGTTTAATGCGCCTTCCAGTTCCATCACTACATTTACTATTTCAAAAGAATCAATTAATCCAGTTTCCAGCAAATCAGCTTCCACATTGTTAACTATTTTGGGATTTACCTGGCATAATACTTCCAATACCTTTTCTCTCATTGCCTTTCCCTTCCTTTCTATCATTGTTTATTGCGTCCCTAAAATCCATTCATCCGCATATTTATTTATAAATTCATAGCCTAAGCTTTGATGATATCTTAAAGACGGAACATTGCTGGTCAATATCCATCCCTGCACAAGCCGTATCTTTTTATCGCGCATCCATCTAAATCTTTCATAAGTTAGGCTAGGCGCTAATCCTCTTCCTTTATAATCTTCCTTGACTGCAATCCCTTCTACTTTTGCAATGCCTCTTTTGATAACGCAAAGGCTTGCTGCACATATCTGGCCATCCTTGTTCGTCAAGTATAAATAAGATCCCTTTTCCAATTTCTTTTTTTCTTCATCTGTTCTATAATCCATCTGATAGTCTTTAATAATGCCAGAATCCAATATCATTGTTTCTATTTCTTGAAACATAGAAAAGTCCGCTTCCTTACATTGATAGCCTTTCTTTTCCAATACCGCCGCATACTTCCCCATTGGTTCGCATCTTTGATATATCTTACGTGGATCCCCTTGAATACCTATTGTTGTACCTGCTTTCTGAAATCCCAGTTCTTCCAGTCTTTGTCCTATGCACTGCAGTCTTCCTTCAGTTTCTTCCTTTTTATAAATATTTCTAACCAATATCTTTTTATTCTGCGGACGTATTATAAATTTTTCTTTTTCATTCACATAAAGACAAGCCCGATAAAACAGCTCCTCATCCCAAAAGAAAATTACGCCTCCTTCTGTCTTTTCATAACCTAATCTTCCTAACTCAATATAATTTTTAATGTCATCTGACATAAAATAAATATTAGAAAAAAGGTTCCTATGTACTGATTTACACTCTTTTATAATGCCAGTATATTCGTCAAATGTCTCCAGTATTTTCATATACTATACCTTACTTTTCCATTATTCTTTTCTTAAAAGCTTTTCCATCAAATTTATAATTGCATTTACTGTTTGGAAATTATCCGGAATAATCTCTTCAGGATCTATATCTATGCCAAACATCTCCTCCAGTTCTACTACTAAATTTACAATCTCAAAAGAGTCTATAAATCCTGTTTCTATCAGGTCTTCCTCCATGTGTTCTATTACCTTTGGATTAATTTTACACAATGCTTCCATGACCTTTTCTTTCATAGCGCTTATTCTCCATTCTTAAATTTAGTTTGCTGTTAAAATCCATTCATCTGCATATTCATTTAAAAACTCATATCCCAAGCTTTGGTGATATCTTAAAGACGGCTCATTATCCGTCAATATCCATCCCTGGACATTCTTAAACCCATTATCATGCAGCCATTTAAACCGATGATAAGCTAAAGCCACTATCAGCCCATGCATCTTATATTCCTCTTTGACTACCCCTGTCACTCCCTTTATTGTGCTTTTTCCAATCACGCATGTTGCCGCAGCACAAATCCGGCGACTCTCATCTACCATACATAGATAAGAACCTTTCTCTGACATTTCTTTTTTTTCTTCCTCTGTCCAATAATTCAACTGGTAGTCTTTAATAATACCCGAATCTAAGATCATAGCCTCTATTTGTTGATACATAGAAGGGTCTGCAGCCACACACCGGTAACCCTTTTTTTCCAAGGTATCCACATATTTTTTCATTCGCTGGCACTTCCCGAAAAGTGTTGGCACATTCCCCCTGATTTTAACCGATGTACCCGCCTTTTCAAACCCCAGTTCTTCCAGGCATTGTTCTACGTTCTGTAAACCTTCTCTTTTTTTCCCTTTTTGAAAAACATTCTTAATTAAGATTTTCTTCTTCTGCTTTCCTATAAAAAACTTCTCTTCATTACTTACATAGAAACAAACTCTATAATATTTTTCTTCATCAAAATAAAATATAACTGCGTTTTCCGCTTTCTCATAGCTGACTCTGCCCAGCCGGATATATCGTTCCATGTCACTGCGCATAAAATAAACATTTGAAAAATATCTTCTATTTTTTTGCCTGAATTCCCCGACTATATCTTTATACTCATCGTACGATTCCAACAGTTGCATCAAAATACCTCTCTTTACAACCTGATTTTTCTATTTGAAAATTCTTTTTTATGCTTTTAATATCCATTCGTCCGTATACTCATCCGTAAATTCATACCCAAAGCTTTCATGATATTTTATGGAAGAATAATTACTCGTTAATATCCATCCCAGCCCTTTACGATATCCATTGTCCCGCAGCCATTTCAGTCTATGATAAGTCAAAACAGGCGCTATTCCATGTTTTTTATACTCTTCTTTTATTGCAGTTGCCATTCCTCTTGTCACATCGCCCTCAAACAAGCAATAGCCTCCCCCACATATCTGATTATCGTTGTTCAATATACATGCATAACAGCCTTTCCCTGCCATTTCCTTCTTTTCTTCCTCCGTCAGATAATTTAGCTGGTAATCCTTAATCACACCCGAATCTAGTATGATCGTTTCAATTTCCTCAATCATGGAAGCATCCGCAACTGCAAACCGATAGCCTTTCCTATCCAGCGCATCCGCATACCGCTCCATCCGCTCGCATTTTTGAAGAAGCTTTTGTACTTCCCCTTTCACTTTCACGGATGTTCCTTCGTTCTCAAATCCTAATTCCTTCAACCTCTGCTCCACCTTTTGCAGATTGTCTCTCTTTTTCCCTTTCCGGAAGACATTTTTCACAAGGATTTTCTTATCCTGCCGCTCTATTGTAAACTTTTCCTTTTCATTTACACACAAGCAAACCCTATAAAATCTTTCTTCGTCAAAATACAGTATAATACCGCTTTCTGATTTTTCATAACTGAGCCTCCCCAGCCGGATATAACGCTCCATATCAGCCGGCATAAAATAAATATTGGAAAAAGGCCTTCTGCATTTCTCCCTGAATTCCCTAATCATGTCTGCATATTCCTTATATGACTCCAGCAACTGCATGAAAGATACCTCTCTTCCCAATCCCCTTTAACAATTCAGTTGATATGTTTCATAAGAATCCCTAAGCAATTCCAGCCTGTCCCCCGACAGCAAATAAATCTTAGGCATCCGCCTGCTCAAAAATAAATAAATCCCTTCCGTTACGGAATATGCGCCAATTTTTTCAAAAACAAGCAAATCCCCTTCCCGGATATCGCATAAAGGAATATTTCTGCCCAAAACATCGGCTACCGTACAAAGAGAACCGCAGACACATATTTTTTCCGCCTCCTGACTCTCATCAGCCTCCGCTGCCTCTTCATAATGATAAGCTGTACGGTAATGCCTGACAGGCGGGATCCTTGCCCCCATCACTTGCCCATAATAGTTGACATGATGGATTCCCCCGTCTACAATGCAATATTTCTGCCCATCATTTTGTTTTACATCCATTACCTTTGTGATATAGCTTCCGCATTCCGCAGCAAGAAATCTTCCCATCTCCAAGGTCAGCCCTAATTTCATATCCGTTATTTTTTCAAAAGCTTCTCTGCATTCTTCAAGAGCATGATAACCGCTGTCGCCTTTTCCAAAATAATCAATTCCAAATCCGGGGCCGAATTCCAATTCCTCCAGTTCCAAATGGTAATTCTGCCTTAATTCCTGGCAAAAGCCGCACAATTCATCCAATTCTTCCCTGATTTTTTTTGTCTTCTTCTGCGTTCCTGAATAAAACTGAATTCCCTTTATTGCAAGCCCGGGAAATTGATCCCTATGTTCTATCATATCCAAAATGCTCTGTCTGTCCATCCCAAACTGATTGCCGCTTGTAAGGCGCAGCAGAATCCTTATTTTCTTCTTTTGGATATCCGCACATTGCTGAAGCAGATCCATCTGCGCTTTTGATTCCGCCGTAAACAGGGTAACTCCCCATTCGATAGCAAGTTCTATATCCGTTTTTTCCTTGTTCACGCCAGACATAACAATTTTATCCATATCCACATGTTTCTTTTTGCATATAGACAGTTCCCCTGGCGAACATACCTCGTATTTATCAATATATGGTTCTAATTCTTTGATTAGAAAAGGATTCGCCTTCATTGCATAACAGAGCTGGATATCTGGATTATTACCTAACCCTGTTCTCACAGATAATATTTTTTGCCTCAGAATATCTGTTTCAAACACATAAGCCGGGGTATTCCCTTCTTCCGCAATCCGCTTTATCAAGTCCCTTTTCATCCTGGCCTCCATAATTTAGCTTTGCAAAGTCTTACACTACCGCCCCTGAAAATACTCTGCCTTTAGCTGCTTCCGGTCTATCTTCCCGTTTGGCGTTAACGGCATCTGCCCTACGGCAATATACCTTTCAGGGATCATATACTTAATCACCTTTTTCCGCAGTTCTTTCTTAATTGCCGCTTTTTCCACATCCCCTTGGTAAATGGCTACAATCTGCTGCCTTCCCTCATCGTACAGGCAACATACCCTGTCGATTCCCTGGATCATGCCTATGTATGTCTCCAGTTCCCCAAGTTCTATTCTATGCCCCAGATGTTTAATCTGAAAATCTTTTCTCCCTACATAAACCAGATTACCGTCTTCACGGTAATAAGCGATATCCCCTGTGCGGTAAATCAATTCATGGTAGCTGGGGTTCAAGGGGTTCTGTACAAATACTTTCTGTGTCCTCTCCGGATCCCCATAATATCCTAATGCCAGGGTGGAACCCGCAACGCAGACCTCGCCTTCCGCATTGATATCACGGACTTCCTTCTGCATTTCATCCAAAAGAAATACCCTTTCGTTAGGGAATGCTTTTCCTATCGGAACCGTTTCCTCACATTCCTCCCCCACAATATAATAAGTGCAATTGCAGGTGATCTCCGTCGGGCCGTATAAATTCACAAACATTGCCTGCGGCAGCGCCTTCCTCCATTCCTGCAGATGCTTCCATGGCATTACTTCCCCGCTGAACAATACTTTGTTCACCGTTTCGGGGATCTTATAGGTAAACCCTCTTAAAGACGTAATCATACATAACGCGGAAACTGCCCATATCAGAGTCGTAATCTTCTCCTGCACAAGAATATCCAGTACCTTTTTCGGGAAACTGAAACATTCTTTCGGGATAATATACATTGTGGCGCCAGTCAGCAGCATGGAATAAATATCCTTTACAGAAACATCAAAGTCAAACGGCGCCTGGTTCCCGATAATGTCCTCAGATGTGATATGAAATATGGAGACAAAATAATGGATAAATTCAATGACAGATTTGTGTCCTACCACAACGCCTTTGGGAATCCCTGTAGACCCTGATGTAAAGTTAACATATAAGGCATCCGTATCAATAGATTTTTCTCTCACTTGTTTCAGAATGCCCTCATCCACTGGATGTTCCACCAGATCTTCTGCAAAAAATATCTGACCGTCAAATTTTATCCCCGACAAACCGGCATATGAATTGCGGTCTGTAATCAGGCACGGCGCATTTAGAATATCCAATATTTTTTCTATTCTTTCCTGCGGCTGCACCGGGTTCATCAGGCTATAACATCCGCCTGCATAAGTAATCCCCCAAAAAGCCTCCAATGCAGTGACCCCTTTTTCCATATAAACCGGGATTGTTTTCCCGGCAATTGCATATTCAGCCAATGCGCTTCCTATTTTTTTTGCATTCTGGCACAATCCGGAAAAAGTACATTCCCGGCTGCCATCTTTTACAGCAATTTTATCTGCGTAAGCGGCAGAAGCATTTTCTAAAAACTCTAAAACATTTTTTTCCATATCCATTTCCATCCATATCTGCTGCCATATAGCATACATCCCGATACGTATATACCATATCCGTTCAGCCATGCCGCCAGCAGCGGCATAGACAATCCATCCCCGCTTCCGGTCAGCCCGCCAGGCTTTCTACCAGCTTAATAATCGAATCCGCTGTGCCGAAATTCTCAGGCGTTACCAAATCCACATCAATTACAATGTGAAAAGCATCTTCCAGTTCAATTACCAGCTCAACAATGCCAAAAGAATCTAAAATTTCCGCATCAAATAAATTCCGTCCCGTATCTTCCACAATTTCCTCGTTAAATGACTCTAATACTTCCATAATCTTTTCTCTCATTTTTTTCTCCTTTAACCATTTATCATTATCTTTTATTCTTTCCTGCTTTTTTTACTAGTTTTCCATATTCCCCGCATCTTGTATGCGCTTTGTCCAGATAGCTGATCATCTTCCCGGAAAGCGAGAAAGTATAAGCCGCCTTCCCTTCCTCCACTAACTGCTGCATCATATAATTGGCCAGCAACATATAGCAATTTGTATTCCTATACCCTACCTTGACAATCGTCCCGCTGACTACTGCTATCCCCTCCGCTTCCGCATAAGTTGCGCTATGCGCTACGATTTTCCCATCATCCCGGATAATATAGCTTCTGCCTGTCCGGGTCTGAATACGTTCCGCAAGCTGTGCAGCCAGATTATCGACTGTATAATGCCCCCCTAATTCGTCATCCGAACAGATCAGCTCCGCAATTTCCCTTGCATCCTCTTTTTCCGCCAATTCAACTTTTTTAGGGTTTCCTATCTTCATGTACTTATCCATAAGATATACCACCCCATAATCCGTCTTATATCCGTCAAGCCCCGGCGCTAATTGTTCAATCAGGCTCCTCCTGGCAGATATCATTGCCACCGGATATTTCCGGATCAGTTCTATGATCCCTTCTGTATGAAAATGCTCCCTATGGCTGTAAATCTGAAAGCTGTCATAATACTTCATCACCACCAGGACAATTTCTCCCTGTTCTTCCTCCATCCACACCTTCATATTCTCCGATGAAATGCCATAGTTCATCACATCAATATAAAGATAAAGGCAATCATGTAAACCTTGTTTTAAATACTCCAAAACTCTTCCTTTATCCTGCTCGTCCGCAATTCTCATATTGCCTCCACGTAGTATTTTTGTATCGTTATAAGTATGCGTGCAAAAACTGCCCCTATCCACATAGGGGCAGCCCGTCCAATTTCACTGTTTTTATGCCTCCATGCATGTTACCGCCGATATCCTTTCGGCTTATGTTTATACCTATGCCTTTTTATCATCTGCAGATTTGTCAATACGCGCCCATCCGGCGGCCAAATATTTCCCGCTTAAATAAAACGCTAGAAAATCTCTGTTTTTTAGTACGATATCTTATATATATATCGGCTGTTGCCGCTAATAATTAACCCCAGCTTCTGAAAAAGAAAGAATCTCCTTTATCGCGTCAATCAGCATGGCATTATCTTCTTCGCTTTTTACCGCCAGCCGGATAAAAGACCCGCCTTGAAAACCCTTTTTTTCCGAAAGATTTTTTATCAATATATTATATTTTTTTATCAGCAGCATTGCCAGCCGGAAGGAAGTGATCCCCTCTGTCAGTTCGCACATAATATAATTCGCCTGCGACGGATATACTTTTATCCCCTCTATCCCGCTTAACTGTTTCTGCATCTTTGTCCGCTGTTTTGCAATTTCGTTACACGCTGTCACATAATCATTTTTATAAAACCTCTGTATCTGCAAATAATATTCTGCAAAAGAATTGATATTCCAGATAGGCATTTTTCTTCTGGTTTCTTTTTGGATTTCCTGATTGCCGGTAGCCATAACCCCCAGCCGCAGCCCAGGCACCCCATAGGATTTGCTGATACTCTTTATCACAATTAAATGTTTATATTTTTTTAACAGCGATTCCCTGATTAGCGTATATCTGCTGCTGCTTTCTGCAAAATCAATGAAGGACTCGTCCACAACAAGGAAAACACCTTGCTTCTCACATTTTTCCATTAACTGCATAATTTCCGCATATGTTAAAAATGCGCCGCTGGGGTTATCCGGATTGACAATGAGCAGATTGTCCGTATGCTCCGTTTCTTCCAAAAGCTGTTCCACCCGATACCTATACCCATTTGCCCTGCTGTCTATTTCCCGTATTTCACTTTGGGAAAAACAACGGATATATTCATTAAAGGTAGGGATGCATACCGATACCCTTCCTGTAAGCACACGCCCAAGCGTCTCGATCAGTTCGGCAGCCCCGTTTCCTACCAGCAGATAATCAGCATCCACCTCAAACATATTAGAGGCATTCAGCTTCTGGATATTCATGCCGGAAGGATACTGGGTCAGCAAGTCTTTAAAGAAATAAGAAATCTGGTGAAGCATTTTCTTTGGCGGATAATAGGGATTAACCAAATAACAGTAGTCCTTCACTTTCGGAAACCTCCAATAACCGCCAAAATGCAGTTCATATTTTTCCAATATCTGCCTTTCATCCGCAAAAATCGTATTCGCTATATCCAGGTCCTGCGCATCATCTATCTCATACCAATTCTCTTCCTCAAGCACATAGGCGCTTAGTTCCGAATTTTTAATATGGGCAAAAATCTTCAATACTTGTTCATAATACTGGTTCGTCCCATAAGCCTTCAAATACGCACCCAGAAACGGCAGATACTTTTTTTCCGAAAATTCTTTGCTGAATTTATAAATATTGACTGTTTTATAATAGCTGTCCACTTCTTCATATTTAAATTTTGTTTTATCTATAAAATCAACAATATGATTCCTATGATCCAGCGTCACAACTGTGCCGTCCATCCATTGCTCATATTTTGCCACTACCGCCACATTCTTCGCTTCCGCTTCCACCACTTTTTTTACAATATCCTGGTCAAATATTAAATCGGATTCCAGTAAAATGGTGTCATCCTTCTGCAAATAATCCCTTGCCAGATACAAAGAATATATATTATTCGTATCCGCATAATCATAATTATAAACATATTCAATGGACATCCCGGTATAATTTTTGGAGGCCACAAATTCACGCACTTTTTCCGCCCCATATCCTATCACCATAACTAGTTTATGGATACCCGCTTCTTTTAATGCATCCACTGCCCTTTCCAATAATGTTTTCCCAGCCACCGTTATCATACATTTTGTGGAACTTTCCGTATATTTTCCCATCCGGCGCCCCATACCCGCCGCCAAAATCAGCGCCTGCATAATTTTTCCTCCTCTATCTGTTTCTGGTTTTTACCTCTTCTGCACATATGTTTTTTATCCGCCTAGCCTAACGCTGCTTACACTTTCTACGCCAAACCATTCGCCGTCTTCCTTCAAAGTTCCAATGCATCCTGGAAATCCCTCCGGACAGACTTTTGCAAACCGGCGCATTTCCTGCCTATATCCCTGACGGCATCCTATTTTACAGTTGCCTTGCCGCTGCCAGCTCTGCTTCCTGTTTCTGGTAAAACGGATAATCATGCAATGCCCCATATCTCTTCGGCGTCATATAATCTGCACCGTAAATTGTCCTAAGAAGTTCTTCATAGCCGGCCGGAACCGGTATTGTTATATTTTCAAAAGGCATCTGGATGCTTTCTGAAAACCATTCCTTTTTATATTGCATATATGCCCTTGTTCCAGGATCCGGGCGGAACATAAGGAGAGCCAGTTTATCCGACTCTTCACTGCGGTATAACCCGGCAAGCTGATCCATCAGAAGAAGCATTTGCCTGATCAAATTATTTTCACGGTTAATCTGCACATTGCACATATACTCGATTTCCTGCAGATTCTGTTCCAGCCCTTCCGTATTCCCAAGCTTCACCTTCCATACAATGCCAAAGCAGTGCTGCAAAATCAAGTATAAAACATCTTCTTCCTTCTTATCCCGGGGAATATAATCCAACGGAAAAATATCTACCCCTACTACATAAGGGCAGCCATGAAATTTCTGCAGGAAATCTTTTTCCAGGTTTACCCTTTCTCCGTTTACTATTCTTGTAAATGCTTCTACGCTTTTTTCATCGCTATAGGCATTCACTGTCCGCCAGCCTTCCGGCAGCTCTTCTGATGCTGCTGCTAAAAATCTCCGGTAGTCCTCTCGTTTCATCGTAATATCAATGTCATCATCCCAGGGAATATACCCCTGATGCCTCACCGTTCCTAATAAGGTACCAAATCCTGCAAAATATTGAATTCCATTTCTTTTGCATATACGGTCTATTTCCATTAATATTTCAATCTGGGCTGCCCACACCCCCTTCATGGCGCTGTCAACAAAAAAACCTTCCCTTAATTCCCCTTTAAAAAAATTTTCCCCGAATTGTCCCATCATCACTGCTCACTTTCCTGCGCCCGATTCCCTGCTTTTTCTTTTCTCATTTTCTCCAGCTCAATATCCTGCTGTTTATAAAAAGGATAATCATGACCTGCGATATCCTGCTTCGGGGTCATATAGTCATTCCCATATAACCTGGGCAGTATGTATTCATACCCCACGGGTACCGGTACCATAATATTCTCAAAAGGCATTTCAATACTTTTTTCATACCACTCTTTTTTATATTTATACCTCCACTCCTGTCCCAGATCCCATACCACTCTCTCCATCTCCTGCGCCTCATCTTTTTGATAGATCTGCGCCATCTGTTCTACCAGCCGCATCAGTTGATCATGGATATTCCCATTCCTGTCAATTTTCACATTGCACATTTCCTCAGCCTTCCGGATATCCCGTTCCGCATCTTCCGATATTTCTTCCACCACTTCCATAACCAATGCCAGCCTATATATATATTTTAACACAAGGAACCATACTTCATCTTCCTCCGGCGACACGGCAAGATAATCAATAGGGAAAATATCAATCCCCACCACATAAGGGCAGCCATGAAACCGGAGCATATGTTCTGCCCTCGAATCATATAGATCACCGTTTGTCACCCTCCCAAATAATCTGTTTTTATCATTTTTCAGATCCAGGAACAGCCAACCCTCCGGCAATTCCCTTTGCAGTACGGAAATGAACTTCCGGTAATCATCCCTTTTCATGGAAATATCAATATCATCATCCCAGGGGATAAACCCTTTATGCCGCACTGCCCCTAACAAGGTTCCGCAGTCCACAAAATACATAATCCCATTCCTTTTACAGATCCTGTCAATTTCCATCAGCACTTCCATCTGGGCTGCCCATGCGCACTTCATTTTCCGCTCTACGAAAAACCCTTCCCTCACTTCGTCCTGAAAGAACTCCTCCGGGATCTGAATTCTGTTTTTGATAATCTCCTCTATATTTCCCAACATATTTCCGCTGCTCCTTTCCCTTTCATACGTGGGTGATTTTAAAAACTGCATGATCCCCGTACATCTTTTCATTCGCTTCCTCTGCCGCTTTCTTAAAAGAATCCCATTCCTCTTTACTGAAATATTTCCCTATCTCTGAAATCCCATCCTCAATAAATGTATGATACGGCATTCCTAATATATAAAAATAACTGATCACAAACTGCATCATATTAGAGTCATATTTTATTTCTTCTATTTTTAACCCGCATTTTTCACATAGATATTCCATGCTTTTTTCCGAATGCAAAAAAAGATGCCTTGGAGCGTCCAATTGATACCAGTTCGCGCCGAATGCATCAAACGCAACGTTTGGGAAAACAGGTATACTAATATAGCAGACGCCATTTTCGTTTAGCCGTTCTTTTACACATGCTAATGTTTCCAACGGTTTTTCTATATGTTCAAAAGAGTCCTGGAATAAAATCCGGTCATATTTCCCTTCTGTTTGCCCTATTTCCCCTTTTTTAATAGTTACCCTGTCTCCATACTGTATATCTTCCTCTATATATGGGTCACAGCCATACAAATTCCCGTAACCCTTTTCCGCCATTTCCAGCAGATATTCCCCTGTGCCGCATCCAACATCCAAGATCCTCTCTTCTGATATTTTAGGCAAATGACTGTAGTCTTTTTCCTTTCTTTGCTGCAAACTGTAATAATCCCCAGAATAATACTTCCCTAAATTATCCGGTACTTTGACAATTTGCATACAACCGCAGCAGCCGCAGATAAAATAAACAAACTCTTCCCTGGTTCCATACATCATTTCTTTTGCTGTAACTATTTTATTTCTTTTCTTCTCCCCGCATATCCTGCACCTGATTTCCATGCAGCCATCCTTTTCACCGCTGCCTTTTTCTTCTTCTTTCATATGGACCATTTTTCTCCAATCCTGTTATCATTTACAGCGCTTGTTTCGTTTAGCTTATTATATCTAAAATCATATCCACACGGTTCTTGTAAGTATGCGCTTCCTTTACTTTCCGGTAACCGTTTTCTGCAATTTCCTGTCTTTCCTTATCATGGGTGAGATAATATTCCACTTTCTTTTCCAGATCCCCGTAATCGGTGTAATAAACATAGTCTGTCCCATTTTCAAAATAATCGTCATATTCCCTTTGGTAATTGCTCAAAAGAAACCCTTTGTTTCCCATAATCTCAAAAGAACGCAAAGGGATACCTGTCAATATGCTTTTCAATGTAATATTCAGGTTGATCCGGGAACATCTGTATATCAGGGGAGCCTCCCTCATCACTTCTGCCGTCCGCCGGTTTCTTACCTTGGGAAGTTCCGGCGTTTCATCATAGGTATAGAGATCTGTCCGGTATTTTTCCGACAGCATCTCCAAAACCTCCCCCCGTTCCAGGGCCGTCACCTGTCTTGCAAGAAAATAATGGGCATAAACCCATTCCAGCCGTTCAAACCCGTCTTGGTTTATTTCTAAGGGGCAATGCTTCCTCATATCTTCCATAATCCCTTGGTTCAGCATCCTTTCCAGCAGGAATTCTCCGTAAACCAATTTCTGCATCTGGATGCATCCTTCCAGATATCCTTTGGTATAACCGGAAATACCGTCTAACCTTTCATAAAATCTATTTTTCTTTTCATGGTATGTAGAACCGATAAAGGAAACCTGAGCCTGATAAAATTTTTTTTCTTCTTCCGAAACGGTATAAGCGTCGTACCGTCCCACCGGCGCTGCCATCGGTAAATGGTAAACCGTTTCCACTCCTTTTTCCCATAAATCCTCACAGGTCCCTTTGTCAAAGACAAACACATAATTATAAGGGAAGTTAACCGTATTGGAGTACAGTTGTATAAATGGACTGTCAAAGGTCCAAGACACATATTTTACCCGGCAGGCATTGCATGCAATGGAAATTACAGGAAAGTAATTAAAGGAAAACACAAAATCATAATCCGCTTCCGCAATTACCTTCACCAGTTTTTCGCACAGTTCTTTGTTCAGCCTTGTGTTTTCCGTTTCCCTTGGAAACGGATAAGCATTGACTTCCCATCCTCTTCTCCTGAACTCTTCCGTGATATCCGCCTGCCCCAAACTTCTCCATTCCATGAACAGAATTTTCATGCCCTTTTCACCCCTCAATAATCCTCATTGGTGTTCAAATCAATTTGTCCATTTTTGAAATATGGGTTTTCATAAATGAACAGATCGCATAAAGAAAACGGGAACTTTTGTTTCCAGGCCACGTAATTAAAAATATTTTCCACAATGGAATGCCCGTCATAAACCTCTTCCCACCATGCTTCCATCGTTTCACACATTTGACGGTCCCTATGATTCCTTACGATCACCCGGTTATCAATCAGGCCGTTATGTTCCGGATATCCTTCCTTCTGGAATTGCAGCAACTTCTTACGGATAGCAAGATTTAAGCGGTCTGTCCTCATGTGAACCACGGACATATCTTCGTAAATGCAGTCTTCCTTCGCATCGGGAAAACATAAGAAACTATTGCCCTGCCCATAAACTTTGCAAAAGCGGGATAAATCCCCTACTACTACCATATCCGGATCCACCCATACGCTGTAATCATATTCCGGCAGCATTTGATGCGCCATAATCCTATATTTGCTTCTCGCAAAACTGGCATCCGTCTTTTCCAGTTTTTCTGCCGGCCGGTATTCCCAGACACCTTCCTTTTTCCCCCATTTGTCCTCTTTATCCGTAAAGCATAAATAATCCACTTGTGCGCTGGCTTCTTCCGGCTGGTTTAATTTCTTTTCCCCCATCAGATAGGTGTATACCACGCCACGTCCCTGCCCTAATACCGTATTTTCTATCTTCACCAACCCCTTTTGCCGTTCTTTATGAATGCGCCCCTGCATCTGGGCATTGGCCGTCCCCAGCTCGATGATCATTTTCCTATACGGTTTCTGCCGGAAAATCTTTTCATCATCGCTCATTGCCGTATAAAAAGCAATATAACTGCACTGGAACAAATATAAAATACGCCCGCATTCCTCCATATCCTTTCTTTTCAGCGCTTCCTGAAGGCAATCTTTATATATCCCCGGAAGATTTACAAAGCCGTAATTTGACTGGCTCACAATATATTTCCAGAAAGAATTCCCTAACGTACACTCTATCAGGTTGTTTATTTCGTCTAAAGGGAAAGTATCCGGCTGCATCATTCCTCCCCGGATCGCTCTCCGTATTTTTTCTATTAAGTTTACTACATCATTATCCACTCTAGCCATTTTTTGTTTCCATCCATATCTATCTAATTTATTCCCATAGTCTCGATTATCGTATCCAGCCGGTTCTTATAAGTATGGTATTGCTTGACTTTTTCATATCCGTTCCTTGCAACCTCCTGCCGTTCCTCTTCATGAGACAGATAATAATCCACCTTTTCCAGCAGGTCATCATAGCTGTCGTAATATGCGAAGTCAATGCCAGGTTCAAAACAATCCAGAAAGTCTTCCTGATAATTGGTAAGCAAGAACCCGCCGCTGCCCATAATCTCAAAAGCCCGTAAAGGAATGCCGGTGCGGATCGAACGCAAAGTGATATTCAGGTTAATTTTAGAACACCGGAAAATATAGCAGGATTCCTCCCGGCTTCCCGCCATCCCCCTGTTGATGATCTTAGGGAGGGAAGGGGTTTTTTTATGGGTATATAAATAAAACCGGTATCTTTCCGACAGCAGTTCCAGCACTTCCTGCCGTTCCATAGCCGTTACGCACTTCGGCAGGATATTCTGTCCAAAATATTTTGTATAATCAAATGTGGTATCCTCCCGCAATACAATATTTGATATTTGCCGTAATTTTTCCAAAATATCGGGAGTCAGCATTTCCTCCAGCAGAAGATTTCCATAAATTCTCTTCTGCGCCATCATCAGGCCATCTACATATCCCTTTTCATAACTGCCCAACTGGTTCAGTTTTCTATAGTCGTTAAACTTATTTTCCGTATAAATAGAACCGATAAACGATATAGGCACTGAATAAATCTCCCGGATCTCATCGTCCATTCCATAAGCGTCATATTTTTCCACATCAGCCGCCAATGGCAAATAATATACCGTCTGAATCCCTTTTCTTTTTAATTCCAGATAGTCTGTCTTATCGAATAGAAATATATAATTATAAGGGGATACTACCGAACAATGTCTTAACCCCACCAGAGGACTGTCATATACCCAAGATGCATAGGGCACCTTACATACATTGCAGGCAATCGCTACAATGGGAAAATAATTCCATGAAAAAACAAAATCATAGTCCTTCTTTGATATCTTGGCTATGATTTCCTGTTCCAGCCGCTGATTCATATAAACATCTTCCGCACGGTTCAGATAGTATCCGTCTACTTCATACCCCCGTCTATGGAATTCCTTCTCTACATCTTCCCTTCCATAAGAATTCCATGTGATATGCAACACTTTCATGGCTCTATATTCCCTTCATCTGTGTTAATAATACTTCTATCCGGTCCCGGTAAGTGTGGCCGGATTTTATCTTTTGATAGCCGTTCTCCGCAATTTCCATCCTTTCCTCTTCATGGGTCAGATAATAATCGGCCAAATATAGCAATTCCTTCTTACTGGAATAAAACACATAATCAACGCCAGGTTCAAAATAATCCAAAAAGTCTTCCTGGTAATTGGTCAAAAGGAAACCGCCGCACCCCATAATATCCATAGCGCGAAGGGGTATCCCTGTATGGATACTGCGCAATGTCATATTAAGGTTTATTTTAGAATTTTTAAAAACAAGAGGCATCTCTTTTACATAATCCACCGGCCCGCAATTTGTTACATGCGCCACATGGGACTCCTGCTGCGGGGCATACAGCTTTACCCTATGCTTTTGTCCTAAGGCTTCCAACTGATCTTTTCTCTGTTCCCCGGTTATTTTCCTTGCCAGAAAGTAATTAGCATAAATCCATGCATCTGTTTCCCACTCATCATTTTCTTTGGGGATGGGACATACTTTTTTCAGATCATAAAGAATATGCTCGGATAATAGCTCTTCCAGTATAAAGCTGCCGTATAGTTCCTTTTGCATTTCCATAATCGCTCTCAGGTATCCCGCCGTATAGGGACTGACCTGATCAAAGCAACGGAAAAAATCCTGCCTTTCTTCATTATACGTAGAACCCACAAAAGAAATATCGGCGCTAAAATCCCTTTTCTGCCCGGCAGTAGCTTTTATGCTGCTGTAATAACCGACAGGCGCCGCCATTGGAAGATAAAACACATGTTTTACCCCATGTTTTTTAAAATCAAAATAGAAAGATTTATCAAAAAAGAAAATATAATTAGTATCCAGCATCGTATATTGAGAATAAAGAAGCAAATATGGATGGTCATAGATCCAGGCCGCATATTTTATGCCGCATTCATTGCATGTCTTGGCCGCTACCGGAAAAAAATTAAAAGAAAATACAAAATCATAATCTTTTTCCCGTAAGACTTCCGTTAATTTTCCGCACAGTTTTTCATTATCCCTCATATTCTCTTTACCAAAAGGCCATGCGAAAATATCCGTCCCGCAGCCCGCATTACGGAATTCTTCTCTAACATATTCATGGGCAAAACTATCCCATTCCAGCATTAAGATATTCATGATTGTTCTCCATACCAATTTTATTTCCTGTCATATCAAAAGAGAGCTGGAAATTCCAGCTCTCTTTGAAACACTTTATAAAGTGCTGTACTTCGCAAATATCTAATAATTTACTGAAGTAAGGATAATACACCCTGGTTTGTCTGGTTAGACTGTGCCAACATTGCCTGGCCTGCCTGAGCAAGGATCTGGTTGTTGGAGTAGGTAACCATCGTCTTAGCCATATCTGTATCACGGATACGGGATTCTGCTGCTGTCGTGTTCTCAACAATGTTATCCAAGTTGCTGATGGTATGCTCTAAACGGTTCTGCACTGCACCAAGTGCGGAACGCTGGGAAGCAACTGTTTCCATTGCAGATTTAACAGTGTCAATGAATGCAGAAACGCTTGCGTATGTGCTGTTTGTCTTCCAATCCTGAGTAGAAAGCTTAGCGTTCAGCTTAGAAGCCTTCATGTTGGAGATCTGAACAGTCATTGTCTCGTTCTGCTCATTACCAACCTGGAATGAATACGTAGCTGTAGCAGACAGTACTTTCTGGTCATTGAATTTCGTTGTGGTTGCAACACGGTCGATTTCAGAGATCAACTGGTTGATTTCGTCAGAGATGTAACCCTTCTGCGTAGAAGTATATGTGCCGTTTGCAGCTTTTACTGTCAGCTCGTTCATTCTCTGAAGCATATCGCTAACTTCGCCCAAAGCGCCTTCTGCAGACTGTACCAGGGAAACGCCGTCCTGAGCGTTTGCGGATGCCTGGTCAAGGCCTCTGATCTGGCGTCTCATCTTTTCGGAAACGGAAAGGCCTGCTGCATCGTCTGCCGCACGGTTGATCCTGTAACCGGAAGCCAGTTTCTCAGTCTCTTTCGCCTGTTTGTTTGTTGTAACGCCCAACATTCTGTTAGAGTTCATAGCTGTAAGATTGTGTTGTACTACCATATTATATTCCTCCTTGAATAGTTAGTGGCTTCCTTGCCACTTTGTTTTTATGCCCAGCCGTTTTTATATACGGCAAGCTCTTCGCAAATACTTAATAATTACTGAAGCAGAGATAATACACCCTGGTTTGTCTGGTTAGACTGTGCCAACATTGCCTGGCCTGCCTGAGCAAGGATCTGGTTGTTGGAGTAGGTAACCATCGTCTTAGCCATATCTGTATCACGGATACGGGATTCTGCTGCTGTTGTGTTCTCAACAATGTTATCCAAGTTGCTGATGGTATGCTCTAAACGGTTCTGTACTGCACCAAGTGCGGAACGCTGGGAAGCAACTGTTTCCATTGCAGATTTAACAGTGTCAATGAATGCAGAAACGCTTGCGTATGTGCTGTTTGTCTTCCAATCCTGAGTAGAAAGCTTAGCGTTCAGCTTAGAAGCCTTCATGTTGGAGATCTGAACAGTCATTGTCTCGTTCTGCTCATTACCAACCTGGAATGAATACGTAGCTGTAGCAGACAGTACTTTCTGGTCATTGAATTTCGTTGTGGTTGCAACACGGTCGATTTCAGAGATCAACTGGTTGATTTCGTCAGAGATGTAACCCTTCTGCGTAGAAGTATATGTGCCGTTTGCAGCTTTTACTGTCAGCTCGTTCATTCTCTGAAGCATATCGCTAACTTCGCCCAAAGCGCCTTCTGCAGACTGTACCAGGGAAACGCCGTCCTGAGCGTTTGCGGATGCCTGGTCAAGGCCTCTGATCTGGCGTCTCATCTTTTCGGAAACGGAAAGGCCTGCTGCATCGTCTGCCGCACGGTTGATCCTGTAACCGGAAGCCAGTTTCTCAGTCTCTTTCGCCTGTTTGTTTGTTGTAACGCCCAACATTCTGTTAGAGTTCATAGCTGTAAGATTGTGTTGTACTACCATATTATATTCCTCCTTGAATATTCAGTGGCTTCCCTGCCACTTTGTTTTTTATGTCCGGTAGGTGTTTTGTTTTTCCTGCCATCCATTCGTTTACTAAGTAATTTGCCTTACTTGTATATTATATCGGAATGATTCCCGAATACTTTATACCAAAAATTAATTTTATTATTTTTTTTTGTCCATAAATTGAGGCGATACTACCTGCGAATTGTTCATGCTCCGGTAATAATTTAAGGCAGCCTGGGAGCTTCTTCTGCCTTTTTTCAGTTCATGCCTGCTTTTTGAAAAAAAATCTTCCGCCAGCTTTTTATTTCTTCTCTCCTGTGCCTGAATTGCTACGCTTTTCTCCGTCACTTCCTTAATTTTCTTCTGGAGCGCTGCAATTTGGGGTTTATATCTTTCCCTCCCATTCATAAGCTGTTCTTTAATATGTCCGTAAAGGCTTTCAAAGCCTTCATCCAGCTTATTCAATTCGTCAATCAGCATTCCTTTTTCCTCAATGCTTCTGTCAAATTCCTCTTCCGCAACAGGCTCTTTGTCCAATATACGTTCCTGCCGGAAACACAGCTCTTCTATCCTGCAGAGTACATCCCATTTTTTCACCAGGCTTTCTTCTAAGACCCGAAGATAATTCTCCATCACACCTTATCCTTTTCTGTTTAGTCGCATAACTTCTTTCCATGTATCCCTTACGGCCCGCAGATGATCGCATACTTCCCGCAAAATTTCTTTGTCTTTTTTCATATTGGCCTCTACCAGACGTCTGTCAAGATACACATAAATATTTTCAAAATCACGGGCTACCGGATATTTCATATCCAACGTTTCGCGCAGATAACGTATGATTTTCTCTGTCTTCACAATATTATTATGCGCTTTTTCCATATCCCTGTGTTCCAAACCTATCATGGCAATATTACAGAATTTAATGGCGCCTTCATAAAGCATAAGCGTCAGCTCTGCCGGAGAAGCCATCATTACTTTATTATTGCTGTATTGTTCAAATCTGTTTGGTAGTAGAGCCATAGTTTTACATTCCTCCTAATAAGCTTGATATTGCACTTTGGTTGGACTGCAATTTAGCCAGTGCAGTTTCCATAGCCGTAAACTTATTATACCATCTATCTTCCATAGCCGTCAATTTCTGTTCTTGTTTTTTAATTTTATCCGCATAATCATTATAATCTTCCTGCATCTTTTTATCATCATAGAATTTGCCGAAAGTACGGATCCCTTCTACGCTGCGGGACTGTTTATCCAGTTCCGCATACAGATTCTGGGATAATTGGGAAAAGAAAGCGATTACCGTATCCGGATCAGAAGATATCGCAGCCTTCAGGTCATTTGCTTTTGAGCTTACCGCGCTGTCGTCCTCATCCCCGTTAATATGATATGCATTTTTCTCATTTTCACCGGAACTGAAATAGCCAAGCGTTTCAATGCCGAAATCAGAAAGATACATTTGTTTCCCGTTTACCATTGCCCCTTGCAGCATAATATTTTTCATAGCCGAAGACACTGTAGATAAATTGGAATCCCTGCGCAGGACAGCATCTTTAATCTTTGCTTCCCATTTCTCCACTTCTTTGTCGGACAGTTCGCTCTTTTCATCCTCTGTCAGCGGCTCATATCCCTTTGCCGCTTCCGCGTTATAGAGCTTATCCATTTCATTAATTAAGGAATTATATTCCTTCAGGAAATTCTTTACAATATTATAGATACCGTCAGTATCCTGCCTTGTGGTCAGAGTTGTTTCGCCTGTCTGGCGCGCCGTAATCGTAAGGCCGTTTACTTCAAAAGAATTGCTTTCCCCTTTGTATTGTACGCCGTTCAGGTAAATGACCGCATCCGTCCCTACCGTCTTCTCTGCGCCGCTTCCGCTCAGCGTGCCATTCTTCACATCGTCCACAATATCTTTGGCTGCCTGAATCTTGTCGCCCCATACGGAATCTACTGCATTCACTAACGTGCTGCTGGCAGTAATATTGCCGTCGCCATCTATAACCATGTTGCTTTCCACATTGCTGATGGAATTTGTCGTCTGCGTCAGGGCTTCGTTTGCTTTTTCATAACTTTCGATAACAGTCATTTTTTCCTGCAGTTCCGAAAGTCTATCCTTATCGCTTTGACTTGCGCTGTCCCCAGCGCTTTCAATCGTTGCTTTCAACTGGTCAATATCGCTTTGCAGGATTGCTTTATTCGCCACTGCGGTATCAATATCTTCATTATTGTATTTCTCAGCAAAAGCCTTTTTGCTGTCATCTATCGCTTTTTCCTGTTCTTCCTTGGTTTTTAAGAGAGAATCTCTTTGGCCGATCAAGGATTTCAATCTTACAGCGACATCTGCATCCACAGCTTCCTTTCTTGCGTTAGCATCCATGTTGGCATACTTCTCGTATTCTTTCTGTGCCGCAGCATCATAATGCAATATGCCCAGGGCCTTTAAAGCATTTGTTCCGTCCGCGTTGACTGCCGTAATAGTAAAATCATTCTTCTCGCCGCTCTTTGGCGATGCAATATGAAGCCTTTTATTCTTTTCATCAAAATTAGCTTCTAATCCTGCATTTTTCAGATTCTGCACAAAACTGCCGACCGTCATATCCGACGTAACGCTTATTTCCGTCGTCTTCCCGCCTGTTGTTACCCGGATCGTGCTGCCTTCGGCAATACTGGTCCCATCCGCCATCTTAATGTCTGTCAGCTTCGTCCCATTCGTTACTGCGCCTTCCATTGCCGCGCCTGTCATATAACCGGTCGTAGCCAATGATTCTACCTTCAGGTTTTGATTAGCATTCATAGCATTATCGCCGCTAATCACATCTGCAATTGCCGGATTGGTAACATCCGTCACCTTTTTACTGTAGTCCGAGGCCATCCTCATATTGCCCAGAGTTGTCTGGAACAGCTTATAGATTTTAGAATTCAACTCTTTCCATGCTTCCTGTTTCCACTGAAGCGTTGTCTGTTTCTTCTTAACGCTGTCAACTTTCGTCCTCTGAGCTTTTACAAGCTCCGAAATAATGGATTCTGTATCCAGCCCGGAATTCATACCCGTAATCCTAATTGGCATATATCTCTCCTCCTATCTTTGTCAGCCGCCTTAGCGTCTCTCATCAATCATAATTCCGGCCAGCTCCCATACCTTGGCAATCATATCCAAAGTTTCTTCCGGCGGAAATTCCTTAATTACTTCCTTCGTGTCCTTATCCACAATTTTAATCATTACCCTGTTTGTTCCATCGTGGATCCCAAAAACAGCCTCCGAATGGGGCATGTTCTTATTCAACTGCTCAACAGCTTTCTTGATTTTCTCGTTGGAAGCCTGCTGCTGTTCCGCATTCTGGCCGCCCGCACCCTGTCCGTCCTTTCCATCCGTACCGTCTGTTTTTGCAACAGATATCGTAACTGGATCTACATTCGCCGACTGTGCAGGAGTGGAAACTTCCTTGTTTTCCGCCACTTCGCTTGTTTTGACCGGTTTCTGAACCGTCTGTGACTGAATTGTCATTACACTTCCTAATGGTTCTATAGCCATTGTTGATCACCTCCGTGTGATATTAAAATTTGTTGAGTAACATAATGATACTTATCATTTACGTCTATATAATATATCGGATGGATTTTATAAAAATTTACCTTTTTTTCAAGGAATTTCAATACCAGGAACCTGGAAGCCGGCCGAAGGCCTGTTTCCCGGGAACCGTCATGCAATTCTTGCCTGCTCTTCACAATATTGCGGTACAAATTCCCGTCTTAGAACAAAACAGGGATCTTTCCTAATAATGTAAAAAAAGAAGACATCCGCCGGTTCCTTGTCAGGCAGCCTCTGTCTTCTTTTATCATATCCCTATTCCAGCATCTTCCTTAAAGCTGCCATGCCGTCTGTATTTACCGCTTCCTTGTTTGCATTCTGTATCTGCACATAGACTTCTTTCCGGTATACCGGCACTTCCTTCGGCGCCGTGATGCCTATCTTTACCTGTTCGCCTTTTATTTCAAGAATCGTAATTTCCACATTATTATTGATTACTAATGCTTCGTTCTTTTTTCTGGATAAAGCTAACATCTATTCACCCGCTTTCCTTGCCTGCAGGATGTCATAAATAGGGAATTTTACTTTATATTCATCCCCTTCCACAATCACCTGGCACGCTTTTTGATTTGCCCCGTTAATCAGAATCGGGCCTTTCAGATTAACCGTCATTTTTTCAAGTTCCTGGGGTACTGTCACCGTAACTAAAACTAATAGTTCTTCCTGATCCCATTCCCCTTCCTCCCCTTCTCCCAGAGTTTTTAAAAGCTCGCCATTCACCTCCGGGTTATAATCTTCTTTCACCAGAAGGGGATCCATCACCGGTATGGCAAACCCCGGCTCCTGCACAGACTGCAGCCAGTGAATCGTCGTAATGCCATCTTCCTCGTCATAGAGCAGAACAAATTGGGTCAAATCCGGGAACCCGATAATCCCGCCCGGAAACGTAATCATTTTTTCTTCCGAAACCGTAATCTCTCCGAATACTTTTGTCTGTAATGTCATACCTTCTCCTTGTCTCCTTCATTATGGCCGTTCATCTGCAAGACTGCCCATGCTTTCCTGCACGGGACAGATGCCGCTGCAAACATCCCTTAAATATAATTCATCAAAGAATTCTGTAAGATTTTACCCGTTGCCAGCAATGCCGACTGATAAGAATATTCCATGCTGGTCAGTTTTACCGTTACTTCCGTCACATCAATATCCTCGTTAGCGGACTGTAACGTTTCAAACGTTGATTTCTGTGTCATCAGACGGTTGCTTATCAAATCAAGGCGGCTTGCCCTCGTACCGTTATCCGTAATAGCCAAGCTAGTGGAGTCCGAAATTTTCTGTGTTTTTGTAATCAATCCCTCAAACATTTTCTGCATATTCTCCCGGACGTAGGTATGGGCTTTTTCAGCCGCATCGTAAGTCGCTTTTAAATTTGCATAATCAGGATGATCCTCATCCATAGTTTCCATCATTCTTTCCAGATCCGTCTTCACCGCCTCAATCTCCTTGAGCTTAGACAAAGCATTCTCCATATCGTCAATATTGCGGTCCATATCCATAGTAAAAACTTCATTCGCTGTCGTATTTACACGGATCTTCTGGTTATATCCCACATCGTATTCTAAAAACTGGGTCACCCTGTCGCAAGGGATATATGTTTTCTTTGTGGGAGGATTGGTTGCCGTATCCTCATATTCTGCATGGTTATATTCAATTACGTTTGCCGCATCCGTTATGTTTGAACATGCAAAGTAATGTTCCGGGCGCATATCGCCCTTTTTCCAGTTATCTTTCTCATAAGAAACCCTGATTTCAGCGCCCGGGGTCATATCCGGGTTGTTTGCGCTGTTAAATTTCGCATCATATAAATCAGCGCCTATCAAAATTTCCCCTGTTTCCGGTATCATTACAGCCTTCCCCGGATTCTTTAACACATAGTCATATGGGTTATACGTATGGTTAGCCGGGTTTGCATCCGAAGTATCCGTCACTACGGTTGATGAAATCACTTCGATATCCCCTGCCGTCAGCAAATCCGTTTCTGTCGGCGGCGTCCCGGATATTGCTGCCGCCTTCTTATCCGCTTCCGTAATAATTTTTACCGTCGGTTTATTCGCATTATCTGTCTTTATATTGTCATAAGAAAGCCTGATGCGGTATATATCGGAATTTGTAATATCCTTTTCCTCTTCCGCGATGCCGTTCCCCGGATTGTAACTTTCCTTGCTCACTCCCTTCAGGGTGCCGATATTCGTATAATTAATCGTATCGACTGAAGAAATATCCAACTGTTCCGTAATGGAATATTTCCGGTAATCCGGATTATTCGCATCCTCCGGCAGATTCTCTATAAAGGTAAGAGGCGTGTCTGTACGGTATCCGGTGAACATATACCTTCCTGCATAATCTACATTCCCCGTTGAATAAAATTCCTCTTTTAATTCTCTTAACTGTGCAATTACAATTGCCACGTTACTGGAGTCAAAATCTTTTACCGCGCCCTGGGTACAAAGCCCTACCATGCTCTTTAATATTTCAGACGTTGTCTCCAGCGCATCGCCCGTTACCTTCAGCCAGCTTTCCGCATCTTTCGCATTTTTCTCAAAAAATTGAGTAATCTGAGATACGTCACTGCGAAGCCTTAACGCACGGATCGCAATCACCGGGTCGTCCGACGGCCTTGTGATTTTCTTTTTTGTAGACATCTGGGTGCTTAACTTATCCGTCAGTTCCTTAT
Organism: uncultured Lachnospiraceae bacterium; assembly: GCA_910576535.1. GTDB lineage: Bacteria > Bacillota > Clostridia > Lachnospirales > Lachnospiraceae > Kineothrix. Next base: position 88,347 of record CAJTKK010000011.1, read on the forward strand.
TATTGTTAATATTATACAGTGAATTATTCTGCATAATTTTATTTGTCATTCTCATATGGCAACAATCTCCTTCCGCCGTTTTTGCAGCCTTAACCTATCCTGTCAGAACTATTTACTGCGATGACACGCCACAGATCCATTCGATTCCCCAGCTATCATTCATTTTCAGGATCTGTAACGGCAATTTGCCCATTAAACTCCTGTCTCCAATATCAGCCTGTCATAAATCTCTGTCAATGTCTGTACCATCTTTGAGGAAAGGGTAAAGGAATTCTGGAATTTTACCATATTGACCGCTTCCTCATCTTCATCCACGCTGGAAATTGACATTCTCTGGTTTTCAATCGTAACAGCAATTCCATAATAGGTATCATAAAAATCTTTTGCATTTCTGGCGTTTAACGCCACGTCCGACAACAGGGTTTGAAGAAACTCTTTTGCAGTAGCATTTCTGAAGTTAAACTTCGATTTGTCCTGCAAGGCGTCAATCAGTTCCGTCACCTTGCCAAATTCTTCCACACCAATATTTGGTTTGGAATTAGTTCCCAGCAGATCCGGTTCCGCCACTAAGTCATCGTTTATTTCAATATTAAAAGCTGTCAGTTCATAATATTGATCCGCATCCAGGAAATCATCCATCTCGTACTGGGAATCAAGAATGCTGTTTCCTGCCACAGGCTTTCTTGCCGTAAAGAACATTGCCCCCGGATTGCCCTGCTTATCAAACCCGCTTGTGAATATATCATTTACTTTCGCCGCAAAAGCACGCACAAATTCATTCATCTGGGAAAGATAATATGGTATCCCCTGATAATTGATATCAACGCCGATTTCAGCTTCCCATCTTCCGCTGGCTGCCGCCGATGTGACTACTGTATCGCACTTCTTATCATCCATAATAAAAGTAAAGGTGCCGTCATCGTTATATTTCCAGTCTTTGTAATAATACAAAGTGTTCTTTATCATAACGCTTCCGCCCGTATCCGAAAGATTGCACTTATTCATATTCAACAAAAAGTCCCTTTCGGCCTTTACCGTCACTTCCGTGCCTTGTGCGCCCTTATTTACTTTGATTACTTCCCCTTTAAACGCTTTATTATTATTGCCGTCGCGCATAGCCACAAGCCCCTTTAAAGAGCCGCCCATGGAAGCGTTATTCAGGTTAAAATCATTGCCGTTATCCCAATAAATATCATATAAACCGTCCGCATCCGTCTGGTTAACTTTTTCATTGTCCGCCCTGGAACGGCATTCCAGCTTATGGTACTCCCCGCCGTCCACAATCGGCTGGCTGCCGGCAATGCTTACCACAAACCTGGTTCCCCCTGTTTCCCTTTCCGGGTTATAGGCATCCGTTATCGGATATTCCTTTGTTTCTATATCCACAATTTCCGACAGTTCATCCAGAAGCAGATCTCTTTTATCCCGCAACTGGTTCGCTATCGTCCCTGTCATTTCCACCACATTGATCTGTTTATTTAATGTGGCAATTTCCGATGTAATGGAATTAATGCGTTCCACCCTCAGCTTAATTTCTTCATTGACATCCTTCTGCAAAGACTGCAGATTTCCTGCCGTATTATTAAAATATTCCGCCAATTTCTGTGCCGATGCGATAAATGCCGCTTTTGCATCCCTGACGCTGGAGCTGGTAGTGACACTCTGCAGGGAATTCATAAACTCGTCAAAAATAGTTGCAAACCCGGTATCCCCGTCATCGTCCAAATATTGCTGGATCGTATCCGTATAGTATTTTTTAATATCATACTCGCCAAGAGTGGAATTATTATTACGGAACCTTAAATCATAAAATTCATCCCGGATACGCTCAATCGCCACTACGTCTACGCCTGCCCCGGCGCATCCATAAGTAGTAAAAAGCCTAAGAGGATCCGCAGCTTCCTGGGCTACCTGCTGCCTGCTGTATCCGTCTGTATGTGTGTTGGAAATATTGTTGGCGGTGGTGTTCAATGCCGCATTTGCCGCCCTGATTCCTGATGATGCAATGGATAAACCGAAAAATTGTGATGGCATTTACTTCACCTTACCTTCCTAATGTATTAAGCACATGTTCAATCATTTCATTGATTACATTCACATATCTGCTGGATGCATTGAATGCATTCTGGAATTTAATCATGAATTCCATCTCTTCCGAGTCCGAAACGCCTACAATCATTTCCCTTGCGGAAAACGTCTCATTGACCACTTCCGCCTGCAGATCTGCGATCTCCTTATTGGCCTCCCCTGTAATGGAAAGCTGGTCAATCAGGTTTGCATAATATCCGATCAGCGAAACTTTCGTCTCAAGGTTCGGGTTCAACGTATGTGTTTCTTCCGAAAAAGCCGCTTTCAGCCTTGCTGTCGTCGCCTTATCCTCGGAACCGTCTTTGAGCCTGAAAGAAAGGGTTCCCGGTTCTCTCTTTAAATCATCATTGACAATCATATTGCCGATGGTAAAGCCCTTTTTAGGGTCATCGGAAATGGTTTCAAACATTTGAATTGCAATCGGATTGCCAAAAGCGTCTTTTAAAACATTGCCGTTTTCATCCTTGGCCTTCATATAGTCCGTATCCGGCTCGCTTTCCGCCGCCTGACGGAGAATATCATTAATTGCAGTCACTACCTTATTTACCAACTGGTCAAATTCCGCCTGGATGTTCATAATCAGCGACTGGGAAATATCCCTGTTATATATCTCAATATTTTCTTTGGCTACATCCTGGTAAGTCGCTCTTTTGTCCCCTCGCGCATAGAGCAATGCCCTCAAAGAACCAATATCCGTATTCAAAGAAGAACGGATTTCCTGCGTCATATCATAAACGGAAGCCGACTCCAATACCGGCACCCTTTCACCCCACGCTGTCATATTATAATCCGCCAACTGCGGCCAGTAGGGTGTATAAAGGCCTGTATCCTTATCCGCGTATACTTCCATCTTATTTACAGATTCCGTTTTTACAAAATCAACGCCTTCAAATTTGACTGTAACCGCCCCATAAAGATCCTCTTCATAAGTGATCTTCCCCATTTTTGCCAGTTCATCCAGGATAAAATTCCTTCTGTCCCTTAAATCGTTGGCATGTTCCACTTTGCCGGCTTCCGCCCGCATAATCTGTTTATTTATTTTAACCAGTTCTTCACCGTATTTATTAATATCGTCAACCGTATCCTTAATCTGCTGGTTCAGGTTATCCTGCATATCGCAAAGACCAGTATATACCAAAGAAGCCCTTGTCAGGAATTCATTGCAACGGGAAACAAGAAGATTCTGGTTAGTCAAATCGCAAGGGTCTCTGTCCAGATCCTGAATTGTTTTCCAAAGATTGCCCAGAGATTCAGAAAACTCCACCCCTTGAAATTCCCCAAATAAATCCTCCATTTCATCAATGACCTTCGTATTCGTCTCATAAAACGCACTGCGCCCCGACTCTTTACGGTAGGTCTTATCTAAAAACATATCCCTGACTTGTCTTGTTTGGGAATAATATACGCCCAGGCCATACTGCTGATAAGAAACAGCAGAAGCGTTGACAGAAAGTGTCTGATAAGTCCGCGTATTAAGCAGAATCTGTTGCCTGGTATAACCTTTCGTATCCACGTTCGTCATATTATGCGCCGTGGTATTCATCGCATTCTGGCTCGTCTGCAATCCAGACGCCCCTACATATAAACTTCCAAATAATGGCATGATATCACCTCTCCCCGGGATTATTGCTTTGCATCAAACCCATTTCTTTGTACCCCGATCACGCTGCCGGCGCTATATGCGCCCTTGTTATAATTCGCCGTTTCCGGGGCCGCTTTCATTGCCTGAAACATGTTTATGTCAAACTCAATCATTTCCAGCGCACTTTGTATCAGTTCTTTGTTCTGTTCATTTACCTGCTGTACTTTGTGTACTACTGCTTTGAGCCTGTCATGAACTTTTGCCAGCTTCTGCTGTTCCGCCGGCCTTGGTTCCAGCATCTGAATAATATTTGTCAGTATCAAATCTTCAACATCCCTGTTTACTACGTTGGCAATATCCTGAATCACTTCCCGCCTTTTATTGTCTAAATTATTGATTCTGCTTGCAACGATTTGTTCTTCATCCGTGATTTTCGATAACTCTTCCAAATTGCCGGAAATAATTACCGGCTTCTTTTTTGTGGATAGCTCCAGTAATTTGTCATATTCTTCACATATACTGCCTAATACTGTGATTAGGTTTTCCATCAGACTTGCCACGAAACTACCCCACTTCTCTCATTTTCTTTAATAATTTATCAGCAAATTCACCTGCGTCCACTCTATAAGTACCTGCTTGAATACTATTCTTAAGAGGAGCAGTTATTTCTTCCCTGATATCCCTGCTTGCCGTAACTGCCTGTTTTGCGCTCTGGTAATCTTTTCCGAGACTGGAAATCTGCAGTTGATCCGTAACGCCGGCATTTGCTTTCCTCCGGGTATTATCCGTTTTTGGTGTCTTATATATCTGCTGAACTTGTGTATATGCTTCTATACGCATGATCCACTCCTCCTTTCATGAGATTACTGATGTCTTATTATTATTATCGGACTTTTGTCAAATTACTTTAGGGGGATTAGTATTTTTGATAAATATGAATAAAATGTTTTGAAAAGAGAACGGAGTTTGTGGCCTCTTTGACCCTTCTTGCGTTTACATTCCCCAAAAACAGGGAGGATATGAAAACCGGCTTCGCACGGCTCATATCCTCCCTGTTTTTCATGCTCCTTACCATCAATGGGCGAGGAGGGCTTGTTTTTTACTTCTATGTTTCTTCCTCCGTTTTAAACAAAGCCAGCGCCTCTGACAGCTCAGCCATTTTTTCCTTTAGATCCGCACTGGCCTTCTTCAAGGCTTCTACCACATCCATCTGTTTTTGGGAAATATTATATACCTCGCTGGATGCCGTTGCCGTTTCTTCCGACACCGCCGAAATACTGCTTACCGCATCCAAAGTATCTTTCCTCTGGGCGTCAATGCTGATAATGTCCTCTGAAATCTGCCGGATGGCAACGATCATCTGTTCCGTGCATTCTGCAATACTCCTGAAATCATCCGTTGTGTGATTTACCAAAAGCGCCTGCTCCCCTACGATTTCCCCGGCTTTTGCCGCCGTGGAAACAGTATCCTTCGTCTGAGCCACAATTTCCTCTACCACTTTATTAATTTCACTGGCTGCCTGGCTGGAACCATCTGCAAGTTTCCTTATGGCTTCCGCCACTACTGCAAACCCTTTTCCGGACTCCCCGGCTCTCGCCGCTTCAATGCTGGCGTTTAAAGACAAGAGATTCGTTTCTTCCGCAATATCATTAATCGTATCCACAAACCCGCCAATTGCAATGGATTTTCTTTCCAAATCCTCAATATCCTCTTTCACCTTATCCGTTATTTCTATGGTAGCCCTTGTCTTGCCCGACAATGCTTCCATTGTCTCAATGCTTTTTTCCACAATTTTCTTTGTCACTTCCGAACCGGAAGCCGCCTGATCCACACTGCTGCCAATCTCTTCTATTTTCCTGGATAAGGAATCCATCTGCGTCAGACAGTCCTGCGCATCCGAAGCCTGGAGGGAAACCCCTTTGTCGATTTCCGCCAAAGTCATCTTAATGCCTTGGGATGAGTCCTCAATCCTTGCGGAAACATCTTCTACGCCCCCCGCTGCATCCTTTACCAGCATTGCAATCCCTTCCACCTGCTGGATCAGGCCTTTCATATTCGTGATCACATTCATAATATACTGGGATAATACGCTGAATTCGCTTCTCCCCTTCGTTTTTAATTGAACCGTCAAATCCCCGTCCGCAGCTTTTTTCAGACGTTTAATAATGCCCGCCATGCTTGCGCTTATATTAAGGGAAATGAAAAACCCGATCACTACCGCCACGATACACGCTACGATCACCAGGGCTACCGTAATGCTTTTAATGGATTCTGCCCCTTTCGTCACATGTCGCACAGGAACGAGATAGCCCAAAGAGGCGCCTGTCCTTTCACTTTTTGCAAAAGTGAAAAAATATTCCTGCCCATCGTAAGATATGTATTCTGTCCCTACCATTTCTTCTTCCTCCAGACAATTCTGAAAGAAATCTTGTTCAAAAAAAGCAAACTCTTCTGTTATCTCTCCATTTTTTATTACAAGTTCATGACCGTCGGCTGTAATAAAGCCCAAGACAGCCCCATCTGAAGTATCAATCTTTGACAGGCTTTTCCTTACGGCCTCTTTACTAATATCAACTACAAAAACCGCCGCCCTGTTGGGAAAGGCACACATATAAGATATCGCATAGTCTTCCGCCTTATAGCCGGTCAGTTCATCCATCTGGGGATGCCTGCCAATCCACGAAGTGGTCTTCCCCAGCCAGTCAACCATATTCTTTTCATATATGATTTTCTGCCCTTCTTCCGTCTCTGCCCAAGTCTCATAATAGCCCTCAACGCTTTGCTCCGAAGATTCCAGAGTACTCATAATCTTACTGCCTTTTTTGGGTATGATATAAATAGCATGAATCAGCTCATTGGATCTTTGCCTTACTTTAATATTGGATGCATTCTTTCTATAAATGGAAGACGCCTTGGAAAGGTCTTTTGCAAACAGACCATTTACTAAGCTCTGCAGTTCCGTATCCAGCCGTATCTGCATTGCCTCCGCACTGACCATAGACATACCGAAATCCAGATACTGCATCTGTGTCTCAATAGACGACCTGGCTGATTCTTCAAAATTGGAAACCATCCCTGCCTCTGCACGTTTGGAAGAAATAACCCCCACCAATATAACAAAAAGTATCGGCACAAGAAAACCCGCCAAAAGCTGTGCCTTTAGGTTCAGGTTCCATTGAAACTCCGCTCTTTTTACTTTTAGGGATTTATTTTTCTGTATCTTTACGCTCATGACATATCCCTCCATACACTCCAATTATAGCGCTAATATAACTTTTCCACTACCGCTTTTGACGTTCTTTTATTATTTTCCCTTGAAACCGCCAGATTCTTCCTATAATATTCCTGGAAAAGAATATCAATAATATACAACTGGCTCATTTTTGCGCTCATAGATCCTCCCTCCAGCGGGCCTTCATTTGCGCCGCAGGTTAAGAGGACATCCATATAATTGGTAAGGGGGGATTTCAGGAAACGGGTGATCCCCACAATTTTCGCCCCGGCTTGGCGGGCTATTTTAGCCACATATACATTATCCTTCGTTGACCCGGAATAAGATATAATAAAAATCAAGTCATCCGGAGATGCCATGGAAGCGGACATCGCCTGCATATGCGGATCCTCAATACAGCTTACTTTATTTATAATCCTCAGAAATTTGTTGCGCGCTTCCTGAGCTGTTAACAGGCTGTCACCGATTCCGAAAAAATAAATATGCTTTGCCGCCTCCATCATACCGATTGTCTTTTCCACCGCGTCTACATCCAGCAGCATCCTTGTTTCCCTAAGGGCGCTGATATGCGTTTCCAGTATGCAGTCCAGCATATAAGAAAGGGAATCCGTCACTTTCCCGTTTTCCTCCCCCGGTTTCTCCGCCGGTTCACTAGGGGTAAGGCTCAGGGACAGTTTCATCTTAAATTCCTGATACCCTTTCACGCCCACAGCCCTGCAGAAACGGTGTACGCTGGCATCTGCCACATTACAGGCATCCGCCAAGTCAGTAATCGACATAAAAAGAACCTCATTGGCATTTTCAGCCACATAATCGGCTATCTTTTTCTCTGTTTTCGTAAACTGATTATATAGTAATTGTATATCTAGTAATAAACTGGATGATGACACTGTATTCCTCCCTTTTGCCGCAGGCTGTTCCTGTTTTATTGCAGAAAGAGACATGGACAAGCCATGTCTCTTTCTGCTAGCCAGCAAAGCAATTCAGCCTTTGGCTCTATATAGCGGTCAGCAATATTTTTTCACTGCTTCTTCAATCATCTTTGCACATTCCTGTGCAATCGGCTTATCCTCTTTTGTCAGTTCCGCAAGAGGCGCCCGCACACTTCCTATGTCTGGCCCGCCTTGTATACGGATAACCTCCTTGATCGTAGCATATAAATTGCCATGTGCGGTACACATCTTATAAATAATCCTGCATATATCATTCTGAACCGCCCTGGCAGTTTCTATCTCGCCCGCATAAAACAGTTCCCTGGCTTTCAAAAACAGTTCCGGCATTGCTGAATAGGTACCCCCGATCCCGCCTATAGCGCCTGCCGCAAGGCCTGAAATAAACTGCTCATCCGGACCATTAAATACAATAAACCCTTCGTCACGGAACATCTGAATATCCTGTACCGGCATAGAAGAATTCTTCACGCCGATTACTCTTGGATTTTTCTTCATCTCCCTTAGCAGAGGCATCGTCAGCGATACGCCCGCTAGCTGGGGAATATTATAGATAATAAAATCCGTATCCGGCGCTGCGGAGGAAATATCATTCCAGTACTTCGCAATTGCATGTTCTGGCAAATGGAAATAAATCGGGGGAATTGATGCAATTGCATCCACTCCAAGGTTTTGGGCATGAGCCGCAAGTTCCATGCTGTCTGCCGTATTATTGCAGGCTACATGGGCAATCACTGTCACTTTGCCTTTTGCCTCTTCCATAACATTTTCCAGTGTCAGTTTTCTTTCTTCCACACTATGATAAATGCATTCTCCGGAGGAACCTCCTACATAAAGCCCGGTGACCCCTTTCCCTATCAGATATTTGGCGAGACTGCGTACCCGTTGCGCCGAAACATTTCCGTCCTCATCGTAGCAAGCATAAAATGCCGGAATAACACCTTGATATTTTTTCATATCCATAACTCATCCTCCACGCTGCCGGCTGCCCATATCCTTGGCGCCGGCACAATTTTGCTAAGTCCGCTATTTTCCTCATCCTAAAACCATTTCTTTCCCGCTTCCGGCATTCCGGCAAATGGCGGCTCAAAACGTCTGCGAAGCCAGAATTTTTTCGCATTTAGCCTTTTACTGCCCCCATTGTAATACCTTGCGTAAAGTATTTCTGGAACATCAGGAAGATTGCAATAATCGGAATCGCCCCTAATGCAGCGCCCGCCATAATCAGCCCAAAGTCATTGGACATTTCGGATTGCAGCTTTGCAATACCAAGGGCAATTGTCAATGTATTGCTGGAATTCAACATGATCAACTGCAAAAAATAATCATTCCATGTAGTGATGAAAGTAAAGATGGCCAATGCGCCTACTCCTGGCTTTACAATCGGCAATACAATGGTAAGGAACGTCTGTGCTTCCCCAGCCCCGTCAATCCTTACCGCCTCCAGCATTTCCGTAGGAATCGTTTCGGAAAACTGCTTCATAAGGAATACACCAAAAGGCCAGCCTACTGTCGGGAGAATCACCGCCCATACATTGTCATGCAGTCCAAGGAAAGACATTTCTTTTAACAACGGCACTAAAACCACCTGTTTCGGGAGCGCCATAGCGCATACCAGGAACGTGAACAGCAGCCCTCTTCCTATAAAACGCTTTTTAGCCAATGCATAACCAGCCATCGCAGCAGTAAGGCAAGTAAGAGCCATCGACATCAAAGCGATAAATACACTGTTAAACAGCCAGCGCATTGCCGGTTTGGCAAAAAGCCTTACATAGTTATCTGTGGTAGGGTTCTTTGGAAACCATTCCGGGCTTGCAGCATTAATCGCTGCCGCATCCTTAAAAGACCCTGTTACAATCCAGTATACCGGAAAGATAAATAAGATAGCCAGAATAACCATAATCACTAAAACTATAATATCATAACCCGTTGTACGTTTTACTCCACTTTTCATTATTTATCACCCCCTAATCAACGCTTCCCGATTTCGTTACTTTAAACTGCAATGCGGAGAATATCGCAATAACTGCCGCAAGGAAGATTCCCATCGCATTTCCGAAACCGTAACGGTTCAGTTTAAATGCTTCATAGTAGATATAATACATAATTGTATCTGTCGAATGATTCGGCCCGCCGGATGTCAGCAGCTGAATCAATGCATAACACTGGAAAGAGTTAATGGTTGTAATAACTAAAACATAAAGTGTCGTCGGCATAATGGAAGGCCATTTGATCTTCCAGAATGTCTGAAGATCTGTCGCTCCATCCACTTCCGCAGCTTCCACCAGGGAAGTATCTACGTTGCCTAATGCCGCAACATAAAGCACAATGGGCTGTCCGATAGATGTTGTAAACAAAATAATGATAATACACCAGATTGCCGTTTTTTCGTCGCCCAGCCAGCTAATGTTCTGGTCAATCAGCCCCACTTCGGAAAGCACATGGTTAAACAAACCGGTATACTTATTGAACATCCATTTCCATACTACCGCTACTGCTACCGTACCAGTAACCACCGGAAGATAAAATACACACCGGAAAAAGGATCTGGTAACTGCATGCATTCTATAAATGGATGAACCTACCCACAACGAAAATATAGTTACCGCAGGAACCGCTACCACAACGATAAGCACTGTGTTCCAAAACGCCCTCCGGAAAATTTTATCCTGAAACATTTCTACATAGTTCCCAATCCCTACAAACTTAAAATCGCTCATTGTATAATTAAAGAAACTTGTAAAAAGACACATAAACATAGGAATGATAACAAATCCTACAAAGAAAATTAAACTAGGAAGAAGAAAAAGGTAAGCCGATCTGGTTTCGCGCATTACCAGAACTTTGCTTCGCGTAGTCATATTTTTTTTACTCATATATCAACATCCCTTCCTCACTCATTTTGTGAAAAAAGGGTACCCATCCCTTTGGAGGGTACCCTATGAATACTGGTAAACGAATTCCAATTAGTTTACAGAAGCGTCCGCCGTCGCTGTATTACATGTCTCTACATATGCATCTGCTGCTGCCTGAACATCTTCGCCGCCAAAAATCTGCTGAAGCATATTCCACCAAGCTGTACGCTGTTCTGCCCATCCTAATGTTACATTGTAGTAATCGCCCAGCCATTTCTGGAAGCTTGCATATGTTTCCATACGTTCTTCATCTTCTGTTCCTGCATAGATATTGCCGTAAGAGGAACGTACCGGGAAGAAGCCTGTATTCGCAATACTGATCGGACCCTGTGTTGCATCATCACAGATAAACTCGATGAAAAGTTTAGCTGCTGCAATCTTATCTGCATCGCCGTTATCGAAGATACCAAAGCCCCAGATACCGCCTGCAAGTTCAGGTGTTCCATTTTCAGACGGGAAAGCTACTGCATAAGGCGTAAAAGCTGTCTGTGCTGCATAGGTCAGCTGGTTTGCTGCATTCCAGCAGAAGCTCATTGCGATTGTCTCATTTGCAAACAGCTGGATTTCATCCGATGCAACTGCGCCTGCGTCATAACTTAACAGGCCTGCGTTTGCCCAGTCAACTAACTGCTGCAGACCTTTAACGCCCGCTTCGCTGTTCATAGTCCATTCTGTATGTTCTGCATTTGTGAAATCTGCATTATAAAGGTTCATTGCCAAAGCACGTGTACCTTGGTCGCCGCCCTGGCCGCCGCAGTATACAACGCCTGTTGTCTCAACGCCGTAATCTTTCAACGCCTGTAAGGCTTTTTCAAAGTTTTCCGTTGTCCATGTACGGTCTTCGTTTATGTACTGCATTGCATCTGCTGCTTCGAATAATTCTTTATTAACAGCCATCGTATGTGTTGTCATGCAAAGAGGATATTCATAGTAAGCGCCGTCCGATGACTTACAAGCTGCAACAACTGCTTCGCTGGTTGCAGAAATATCTGCCAATGCTTCTTCATCCCAAAGATCTGCCAAATCAACCATCTTGCCCTTTGCGCCCCAGTTGCTTACCAGACGTTCCGGTCCTTCCATAATGACATCAGGTGTTGTTCCTGCTTCAATTGCTGCCGTCACCTGATCATCGCCGGATGTATAATCCAGATATTCCACTGTTACGTGAATGTCAGGGTATACTGCGTTAAATGCCTGAACAAATCCGTCTACTGTTGCGGAATCGCCAAATTTACCGATAGGGTATGTCCAAAGGGTGATGTCTGCCGCTACTGCTGCGCCTTCTGCAGGAGCCGCCTCTTCTTCTGCCGGCGCCGCTTCCTCGGCAGGAGCTGCCTCTTCTTCCGCCGGAGCCGCTTCTTCTGCGGGCGCCGGTTCTGCAGCGGGCTGTGAAGAATTACCACATGCTGCTAATGAAAACGTCATAACGCCTGCTAAAAGTAATGCTACTAACTTTTTCATTCTTTTTCCTCCTTGAATTGTTAAAAATTATGAATTGTTTGAAATAGTATGTTTACTATTTGTTAAAATTGTATAATATCCTCCATATCTTGTCAATACATTTAACGAAAAAAATTTTTAAAAATTTTATTTTTGTAGAAATTTATTTTCATTTTAATGACACCGGAAAATTATTATGCTATAATTAATTATATTATTTTAATTGAAAGGATCTGATTACGATGAAAAAAACTTTGGAAGAAATTTTAACCGCAACGCATCATTCCATAATCGTTTCCTGCCAGGCTCTCCCCAGCGAACCTTTGTACTGCGAGGAAATGTCCCTCATGCCTTTTATGGCAAAGGCTGCTCAGATGGCAGGCTGCAAATGCATCCGCACCAGCAGCGTCCGCGACGTGGAAGAAATCAAAAAAGCAACAGGGCTGCCCGTCATCGGTCTAATCAAGCGCACCTACGAAGGCTATGATTCTTATATTACACCGACTATGAAGGAAATTGATGAGCTGGTGGCCGCAGAATCCGACATTGTTGCGCTGGACTGCACGAACCGCACCCGGGGCGACGGCTCTTCCATCAATGATTTCTTGATGCGGATCCGTGAAAAATATCCGGAAGTCCCTCTGATGGCAGACATCTCTACCTATGAAGAGGGCATGAATGCATGGGAATGCGGCGTAAACCTTGTAGGCACCACCTTAAGCGGCTATACCCCCTATTCGCCCAAAGTAAACGGCCCGGACTTTGAACTGGTAGCCCGTCTTGCCAAAGACGTAAAGATCCCGGTGATTGCGGAAGGAAAAGTGCATTACCCCGACCAGGCGAAGAAAATGCTGGAGCTTGGAGCCCATGCCGTAGTTGTCGGCGGAGCCATTACCAGGCCCCTGGAAATTGCCCAGCGTTTTTATCAGGCAATTGAATAAGGAGGTTTTTTATGATCTATGACAAGATAAATAACATCGTCCTTTATAAAGGGATCAATAAAAATTTGGATACAGCCATTGATTATATCCTGAAAAATGACCTGCTGGCGCTTCCTATAGGCCGGACTGACCTGGATGGCAGCCAAGTGTATATTAATACTATGGAAGCCAATGCCGGCTCTTTGGAAACCAGAAACTATGAAATACACAAAAAATATATGGATATCCAGATTGACCTGGCCGGCGTGGAAATCATCCATACGGGGGACATGGGCAGCATGAACATAGAAAGCTATGATGAAACAGCCGACTTTGGCGTTGTCCGCTGCAGCCTCTTGGCCTCCTGCACAATGGGGCCTGGCAATTTTATCATATGCATGGCCGGCGAACCTCACAAGCCCGGGATTGCCGCTTCAGATGATACCTTATTAAAGAAAGCTGTATTTAAAGTCCACATATAAAATTACATACACATGTATTATGCGGTATAACTATAAATTATATTATGGGAGGTTGGGTTATGAAAAATCTTGTATTCGACATTGGCGGCACTGCAATAAAATATGGTATATGCGAGGATAATCAACTGATAAATGTATATGAAATCCCTACCAATGCCATGATGGGCGCGCGGCATATTATGGACACATTGAAAGGGCTGATCCACACATTAAGCCAGGAAACACATTTCGATGCTATTGGAATCAGCACGGCCGGCCAGGTTGACCCCGAAAACGGTTTCATTATCTACGCCAACCCCAATATTCCGGATTATACAGGTACGCAGATACGTAAAGAACTGGAAAATATTTATCATGTTCCGGTTGCTGTGGAAAATGATGTTAATGCAGCCGCGATAGGCGAAGCCATCTACGGCGCCGGCAAAGAAAATCCCCATTTTCTCTGTCTTACTTATGGCACCGGCATAGGCGGCGCGATTGTCAGGGATAAAAAAATTTACCACGGATCCAGCTTTTCCGCCGGTGAATTCGGGGCAATGGTAACCCATGGCGCAGCAAAGATCTTAGGCGGCGATTTTTTCGATGGCTGTTACGAACGCTATGCTTCTACCACCGCGTTAGTAAACGCAGCGGCGGCTTACGACCCTTCCATCACCAGCGGACGGCAAGTCTTTGAAAGGCTGGATGACGAACAAATCCAGGGAATCTTAAACTGCTGGATTACAGAAATCGTTTTAGGTCTTACGACCCTTATCCATATTTTTAACCCCGCCTGCATTATCCTCGGCGGCGGAATCATGTCCCAGCCTTGTATTCTGGAAAAAATAAAAGAAAAACTGCCCCTAAGCATTATGCCAAGTTTTGGGCATGTAGTAATCAAGACTGCTGCATTAGGAAATACGGCCGGGCTGTTAGGAGCCAATTATCTCGCCGGGCTGCACATCCACAAAAAATAAATGCCAAAAACATGAAACTGCTGCAAAAAGAACAAACTGAAAGATCTTTGATTTTTCCATTTATTCCTTTTGCAGCAGTTTCTTCAACAATTCCCCACAAATACATGATCCAGATATTTCCTTGCGGTATCCGCAAGAAAATACACCAGCTTTCTTTCCGTCGCCTCTCTGTCCCTCATACGGTACTGCGGAAAGAACCGCGTCACATGAAGAGGGATTTCTTTTCCAAGGTATGCAATCCATTCCGCTTCCTCTTCCATTTCCTCTGGCTTATCATTTTCCCCGGGTACAATCAAAGTAGTAAGTTCCACATGGCACTCCCGCACCGCCCGTGTTATAAATGCTTTTACCATTCCCAAATCCCCGCCCAGTTTCTGATAATATTCCTCCCGGAATCCTTTTAAATCAATATTCATTGCATCTATATAAGGAAGAACCTGTTCCAATGTTTCAAGGGAAACCGAGCCATTCGTCACCAGCACATTATCCATCCCGGCAGCCTTCACCAGTCTCGCCGTATCACGCACATATTCCCACCCTATCAGCGGTTCATTATAAGTAAACGCCACCCCGGCATTTCCTTTTCTTTTATATTCCGCCGCTTTAGCCGTTAATTCCTCCGGAGAAAGATAGAACGCCCCCGTTGTTTCCATTGCCCTTTTCCCGTCTGCCATGGAAATCACATGATTTTGGCAAAATGGGCATTTTAAATTACAGCCATAACTGCCCACCGACAAGACCAGGCTGCCCGGCCGGAACATTCTTAATGGCTTTTTTTCCATAGGATCCAAAGCAAGGGAAGTAACCATCCCAAAATTTCCACATATCACCTTTCCGTCTTCGTTCTTCCTCGCCAGGCAGATCCCGCCTTGCCCAGGTTCCAATCTGCAATGATGCATACATGTGTTACATATCGTTTTTGCCATATCCTCATTTCCTTTCCGCTTCTCTTTGCCCATTGCAGTCTATCCCGGGGCAGATGCCCGTTCCGCCATACATTCAGACCCCATAATGCGGGAAAGGTTCGCAGATGCCCGGGCCAAAGTTCTTTTTAATAATGCCTCACCACTTCAAACCTTTCCAATTCTACACTCTCCCGTTCCCCGATGCCTGCCTTGCGCTTCGCTATGGCAATCTGCTCTTCCACAGTATCTACGCCATCCAGATTAGGCAGCAGCAGCCCTCTTTTATGACCTTTTGTCACAACAACCCCATATTTTTTTACATCCAATTGTTCCAGGGAACTTATTTTCTCTGTGCTGCCCAGCACATCCACGCTGATAACCAGCCTGTCCAGTTCCTCCGGCTCCACCGGCAAAAACCGGGGATCCCTCGCAGATGCGCTGATCGCATTTTCTATAATTTCTTCCGCAATGGAATCCTGCGTTGCCTGAATCGTCCCAATACATCCCCGCAGCCTGCCATCTTCCTTTATGGAAACAAACACCCCCGCTGCCTTTCCCGACATTTCTTCCGGCAGTCCCTCCGGCATATCTATTTTCTTCCTTTTCCTTACATATTCCTCTATCGTTTCTCTTGCAAGGCTCACATAAGCGTCTTCCTTTTCCCGGCGTTCCAGCACATGTTTCTTTTCTTTTTCCTCATACTGTTCCCCAAAGTTCCTGTCCGGATTTTTTCCGCAAGGAATATAACTGCAAATACCATATCCCACGCCAAAAGGCCCTTCATAAGAAAGACGTTCGGCTTTAACCTCTAATTGATCCAAGGCGCCTGCCATCACGGTAAAAGAACGATGGCCGCATTCCCCTGCTTTATTGCAGAAATCCTCCGGGAATTCCAGCAGCCTTCCAAAGTCTCCTTTTGCCATGACATCCATAATACGGCTGTCATAAACCGGCCCATCTTCCGCAAAACCATAAGGTCCATCTTCTTTCAGCCTATGAGATAAATCCCCGCTGCCAATGAGTACCGTTTTCCTGCCCAGAACTTCCGCCGCCCTTTGGATACATTGCCCTAATTCATAATGTTTAAGAAGCGGCAGCCCGGATAAGCCAATTCTTACCAGCCGGTATTCTTTCCAATATTGATTCACAAAGTACAGCGGAACCATCGTCCCATGATCCAGATGCCTTTCTCTTTCCCCCATAACCCCTGCCGGCAGCCTTCTTATATCCGCCACCCTGCATAGCTTTTCCACGAACTCCACATCATAAGGAACTTCCATTTTTACCTTTCCGGCACGGAATTTCCCAAAGTCTCCTTTTGCCCCCTTCCCTGGGGATATATGAAAATAATCTGCATACATGACCTGATGAGGGGAAATAAGGACAATCGTTTCCGGTTTTGCTTCCCCTATTTCCTTGGCCGCTTTATGATAAGCTTGTATCGTATCCGCAATTTTCCCTTCTTCTCCCTTCCCCACTTCCGGCACAATAAGCGGCGGATGAGGAAGCATAAATGCCGCTGTCATTCCCATAAATGCACTCTCCTTTTGCCTTTTTTCCATATTGCTCGATAAAAACTTTCTTTAAAATATCGTCCGGCAGATCATCCCGTACAATAAACTTCATCAAATCCTCTTTTACGCAGTCTGTCGTCAGCGAACTCTGAATCTTGATTCCCCGTCCACTATAGCTACCTCTTTTTCCTCAATTCCCTCTATCGAAATAAAGCGGCCCCCATTCAGCATATCCAGAAGCCGCCGTATCAAATCCTCTGACCCCTGCACTTCCATTTCCACGCTGCCGTCCCACTCATTCCTCACCCAGCCGGTCAGCCCCAGATCCGACGCCGCATAACATGCGCTGTACCGGAACCCGACCCCCTGAACCCTTCCGTAAATCTTCATATGTCTGCGGACTGTTTTCTCATCACTCATCTTCCTGCTCCGCCCTTTCCTGACCGTTCCATATTTTTGCCCGTTTTGCAGCAATGACTGCCAATACACTTTTCGCCGCTGTCTGGTCTTTATGCAGCAGGCACTGACGTAAGGCAGAAAAATTACGGCCAAACAAATCCTCATCCATTTCTGCCGACCGTCTCTGCATCCTGCAAAGTATGCTTGCCGCCCCTTGCCAGTTCTCATGGTTAACCGCCTGCCCTAACTTCATAAAATCAAGGCTTTTACAAAAATCTTCTGTTTTCATTTTCTCTCCTTTTGTTTCCCCAATTATAGCATAGCCGCTTTTCCCCTGCAATTCTTCTTCAAAATAGCCTTTACTGCTGGAAAGCTGGATTTTTTCATGCATATTCCTATCAAAATGATTCTTAAGCTGGAATAAAGCCAAAAACCTGGCAGAACTTTCCAGCGTATCAGGAACCTATATCCGATATTTCTTTCATTTATAGCTAAAATTATATATAACTTCCTAATTTTTTCCCAAGATTATGCCGATATAATTTATATTATATTTTGCAGTCACGTGATTTTATATAGCAACCGTCAATTATTCCACATAAGTTCATTTAGGGAGGAGCAAGGATGCTTTCAGTAAGGAATAATCTAATCGCAGGGAACGCGAACAGACAGTTTGCAATCAGCGGCAAAAAAAGCGCAAAACTGGCAGAAAAGACTGCGTCCGGTTACCGTATTAACCGGTCGGCCGACGATGCTGCCGGGCTTTCCATTTCCGAGAAAATGCGCAGACAGATAAGAGGGCTGACGCAAGCATCATCCAATGCTTTGGACGGCATTTCCATGGTGCAGTCTGCGGAAGGGGCATTGCATGAAGTTCATGAAATGCTACAGCGTACCAATGTATTAGCAGTCCAATCGGCCAACGGTACTTTAACCGACTCCGAGCGGGCTATGCTGGATGCGGAAGTGCAGCAGATCAAGAATGAAATCGACAGAATTACAGACGATACCGTCTTTAATGAGATCAAACTGTTTCCAGGAGACGGCCGCTCACCCAAAGCGCCTTCTATTGTCAAAAGTTTTGAATATAAATTATCTTTCGACCTGACAAACGGCTCGTTTTCTTTAAACAGTATAAACAACACCGCAAGGGCAGGGGTCAATGCCAGCAGCGGAAGCCCCCTTGCTGATAAAATTGCAACGGAACTGGTACCCAATGCAGTTTCACAGATTTTCAACGCATTTCCTGCGTTTTCACAGGCACAGGGCAACAAAGTCATTGATTTAGCCTTAAACGTATCCTACATAGACGGCCCCGGAAATACCTTAGCCCTTGCCGGATACAGCTTCAGCTACGCCGGGGGGGGCCCCTATTTCCATGTATATAAAGGTTGATTCTGCCGACTTTACCAATGCTGATGCTGATGCAAACAGCCCTAAAGCAACTGTTTTAGAGTCTACGCTCGCCCATGAATTAATGCATACCGTAATGCAGTATAATTTAACCGACGGCATGAGCGGAAGAAAAGGCGAAAAATACCCTACCTGGTTTGTAGAAGGAACTGCGCAGCTTGCCGGAGGAGGTTTTACTACCGGATGGAATAATGAACTGTTATATTATGCGGAAAAACTGGCAAACGAAAATGACACAAGCCAAGATGCGAATATCAAGAATTATCTGCAGAAGTATACTGTAGGCGGCAGGCCATACGGGCATGGATATCTTGCATCAGCCTATATCGGATACCTTGCAAACGGGGGCGGTAATGTCACAGGCCAGAATATCGCAGCCGGAATGAATAAAGTGTTCCAGTCGCTGCTTAATGGCAGCACATTGGACAGTGCGCTCAAACAGCATACCGGAATGAGTGAATCGCAGATAAAATCACTGTTTACCAGCGGAGATATGGCTCTGACGGAATTTACCAGAAAACTAGCCTATCATTCCAAAAATGGCGCCGGCTCTGTTATTTCTAATAGCTTGTCCAGCGGGGGAGCCGGACAGCCTATTATCGGTTCCGGGGCTACCGGCGGTAATTTCCAGATCGGCCAGATTGACGTAGATTTTTCCGGCGGCGCTTCAAAGGTTAGAATCCAGGTTGGAGATGAAGCAGGAGAGTATATCGAATTTGATCTTTACCAGATGAACACGGAAGCGATTGGATTAACCGATACTAACCTGAAAACGATAGAGGACTCCGTTGATGCCATTAATTCTGTCAAAGACGCTATTTCCTATGTGAGCAATGTCAGAAGCTACTACGGGGCAATCCAGAACCGTCTTGAACATACCATCAGCAATCTGGATAATATTGTAGAAAATACTACGGCGGCAGAATCCCGTATCAGGGACACCGATATGGCAAAGACAATGGTACAATATTCTAATATGCAGATATTGCTTCAAGCCGGGCAAGCCATGTTAGCACAGGCCAACCACCAGTCAGACGGTATATTGGATCTTTTAAGATAAGCCGCCGGGAAAGGAGTCTTAGAAAATGGGAATGATGGAAAAAGTTTCCTGCGCATCCTGCGGTTCCGAATGGGAATGCCCCACCGGCTGCGGATTCATGCACGGAAACCTGGAGCGGGTTGCCGTGCTATATCCGGAAGATGTCCAAAAAGAAATTGACAATTGTACTAACGGGGAAAAATTTCCCTGGTTTGACTTCGCTTACCGTCTTTCTTATTGCAGGAATTGCAATACCATAGAAAGCATACCTTATTTAAAAACCGGCAGCGTCCATACAGCGTTTGCCGGAAAATGCGCAAAATGCGGGCAGGATGTGCAGTTAATAGAAAACATAGAAAACCTGCCTTGTCCTGTTTGCCATAAAAAAGGGCTTTCCAAAGCGGAAACCGGGACATGGGATTAATCGTTGCCGTTCTATGATTCTATTTCCAGTCCTGATATTTCCATTCCTTTTAAATGCGCTATCTGCATCTTTTGATTACCGCATATGTATCCATCAGGCAGAATAGCGCCTCTTAAATCTACATGGATGAAGTTGGCATTCCTTAAATTTGCTCCACGCAAATCCGCATTCCTTAAATCCGTTTTGCTTAAGTTGACGCCATATAAACTTGTATTTTGTAAGTTTGCACCACATAATTTCCCCCCATTGCAACATATGCCGTTTAGCTTTGCATTCCCTAAATCGGCATCTTTTAAGTTTACTTCCTCTAAGCTTGCGCCTTGCAAATTTGTCCCCTGCAAATCCGCCCTGCTTAAATCTGCGTTATCAAGATATGCGCCACTTAAATTAGAGTCCCTTAATTTTGCATCCTGCAAGCTTGCCCACCGCAAGTCCGCATTCCCCAAATTCGCATTCCTCAGCTTTGCATAACTTAAATCCGCATCGTTCAGCTTTGCATCCTGCAAATCTACATTATGCAAATATGTATCCTTCATAATAGAACGCTTAAAATCAGCTCTGCTTAAATTACATCCCATAAAATCTACTTGCAGTAAATCTATATCGTTAAAATGTACCCCCTTAAAGTCCGCCCTGTTAGCCAAAGCAACAGGCCCAGCAAGCTTCAACTGCTTATTATACGGGCTTTTCATCGCCTTCTGCAGACACTTTGCATAAGAAGCAAATGACAATCTTTTTTCCATCGCTTTCATCCCCCCTGCGCAGATTTATCCCAACTTCACCACAACCTTTTGCCAACTCCGGCATAACTACATTTCCCTCTTTCCCTGCTATGCTGAATATACAGCAAAGCAGAAAGGAGCAAAACATGATAAAAAATACCATTGCAGCAATATTGCAAACCGCTTTCTCAAACCATCCCATATTTACGCTATTGGCAGTTTTTATCGTACCTATTTCCCTGCTGTTTCTCACCGTTTTTATCCTTATCAAAAACGGGAGCATTACAATGTCCATTGATTTCAAAAATCAAAAAATAGAATTAAACATTGTAAAGCAAAGCGCATCATCCGTCCCATAGCGCCATTGGCAAAATAAGCCTGTCCTGGAATATTATACCTGAATCTTATTTATAATTCCATCCAGCCAGGCTTATTTTTTATTTTCAAAACGAATCAGTCTTTAAAGAATAAAACATTTTCCTAATCTCCCGCATCCTGCCCACATCCGTTTCCGGGTAAAAGACGGCAAGGATATCCTCCTTCGTCCCCCCATGCCCATCATCCTATGACTGGCTCCTATCAGGAACACTGTAATATCAAGTTTTTTCGGAGCCTACACCCGCAAAACAATTTAATTAGAGCTGTCACATCATGCAAAAAGCCGTCCGGCATAAAAAAACGGGGGGATTTTTTGCGTGGATAGCCGGGAGGGAGGCGAAAAAATAGCAACAAACTTTTAGCGCAAGATTTGTGCAACATTCAGAAAAATAAAAAAGGAGGTAACGAATGACAGACGAAAAACTGGACTCAGGCCAGGAAGAAAATCCCCAGCCCAGCTTATTCGATGCTGGCCGGGTTTGGGAATATGCCCTATATCGTCCGCAACATGACGGATGACGAGGCCATCCTCGCTATGACGGACGGCAACCTGTGCCACCGGGAAAAGATTTTGCCGATGGAAAAGGCGCAGCCGCCGAAAATGCAGATGGAGGCCATCTGCCACCAGGGGAAAAGCTGGAGGGCGTGGCCGCCGGGGACGTGGAGAAGCGCTCCACGGAAATCGTGGCGGGACGCAACGGCATGAATTACAAGCAGGTGCAGCCGTATATCCGGCTGACCCAGCATGTGCCGGAACTCCAGTCTATGGTGAACGAGAAAAAGCTGTCCTTTACCCCCGCCGTGGAAATCTCGTTTATCAAGCCCAAAAACCAGAGGTTTATCGCCGTTTCCCTTGAGGGCAAAAATGCTTGACCACAACACGTGGATTGTTGGGTAAGAATGTGATATATTTAATTTACTGGCAGGCTATATTTTGCTGAATTGGACGCTATAAAGGAGAAAACCATGACTGACCCGATAGAACAGATAAACAATATATCTAACATGGACGATTTCTTAAATTTTGTCATTCAATTAGCTAAGGATGCAAAAGAGCATCCCGAAGAATGGGCAAATACTACTATTACTGATTATTTAGGACAAATAGCAAGTTGGATAGATGATTGCTATATGTTTGAAGATCAAATAAACTTTGAAAAGTTGGACTATAAAGTATTGGCAAAAATTTTATATATGGGAAAGATTTATGAGTAAATATTTTTTACTTTTTTTAATGGAATAATATCATTAAGGACAGCGGGCGGGAGCGGACCAACAAGAAAAAGGCTCTCTATGCCGAATACCGACAGGCTCAGCGGGATATGCGGCAGGCCATGGCGCTCAAGGCCAACATCGACCATCTGCCCGGACTGACGGACGGGCGGGACGATAAGGAACAGACACGATAGCGGCGGTGACGCAACCCGCCTTCTTTGAGACAAAATGTCCCAAGATGTTATCCGGAAAAGCAACCGTTGGAGATTAGGCATGAGACAAGAAAGCTGGTTACTATGCCCTGCTTGTGGAGGTAAAACCCGTGACAGGTTAAGAGACGATACTATTTTGAAAAATTATCCTCTTTACTGTCCAAAATGCAAAAAGGGGACTCTAACTGATGCAAAAAACATGAAAATAACAGTTATCACAAGACCAGACGCATAGATGCAGGAGCCGATAACACGCAGACTAAAAATGCGGTTATCGGCTCTTTCCATTTGAAAGATACGGGCCGCCGTTTAAGGAGGTTAGCCGTATCTTTCTATATTGTCCGCTCCTATGACTCGTCAAAAAAAGCCCAGGACACAGACAAGGATATTCTATTATACGATGCGAAGTTTGTTGTAATTTAGATAATCACCTCATTTTATGCGCTTGCGTAGTATTTTGCCGCGCAAGTGTTTTTTTTGCCTGGCTTCGCGACAAACAGCGCCAAAGCGCGGGGCAACTCCCCCGGGCGCTGTTCCCCTCCCCCGGGATGAGCGGCTGTGCCGGAGAAGGGATGGGTGTGCGTCCACAATACCCACGAGGCGATTATCACCCATGAAACCTTTGACAAGGTGCAGACCCTGCTGGTACGCGATACCCGGATATCCCCCAAAAGGCGGAAGGTTCACTTGTTCAGCGGTTTTCTGACATGTGCCGGCTGCGGGGAAAATATCTATTACTCTTGCTCCACTTACAAGAACCGTTCCCGGACGGCCTGCTCCATGCACTCTATCAAGCACAACCGTCTGGAAGCCGCTGTTCGGTTCGCTATCCAGCATCAAGTGAATACCGCCGTTTCCTACTCGGCGTTGATAGCCCGTATCAACTTGTCCCCGCTGAAAAAAACAATCCTGCCTCCTAAAGACTGCATTCTAATTGACAATCATATGGTTCATCTTCGACATGTTTTTGATTATAAACTTCCGCCTCAACACAACCCATTGATTTATAAAAGGCTTGGCTCTCAACGGCTGAGTGCGCAGATATGTAGAGTTTTTTAGCCCCTTTTTGTTTCGCCCATTTCTTCGCCAAGAGAAAAAGTGTTTTGCCGATCCCCTTATTTCTCATATCCTCTGATATATGGATACTGGATAAATCGCAATATTCCTGTTCACCGCCAAATATTTCTGGTTCCACTGAAACAAAGCCTTTTAATTTCCCATCACAAAAAGCAGCATACACTAAGCCATTAGAAAGAATTGTATTTTTCAAACAGGAAATTAAAATTTGATAATCCTTTTCCGTCCAGTCATCAACAAAAGGCGCGTCTTTAATTATCCATTTGTCATTTTCTTTACGCCAACATTTTGTAACAATTTGATGTCGGATAAAATCCCT
The DNA here is from genome assembly GCA_910576535.1 of uncultured Lachnospiraceae bacterium. Taxonomy (GTDB): domain Bacteria; phylum Bacillota; class Clostridia; order Lachnospirales; family Lachnospiraceae; genus Kineothrix. The sequence continues at coordinate 112,529 of CAJTKK010000011.1, forward strand.
GAACAGCTCCCGGCAAATTTCCTCTGCACATAAAACTCTATATTTTAGCAAAATATTATTCTTCATTATCTCTCTGCCCTTCCGATAAATAATAATTTATTTAGAGAATTTTATCACATCTCTACTCCATATTAGAGCTATATCCACCTTTCAGGGGTAATGTCTCCCAGTGTAACGACTCTTTCCTTTTCGTAATCCAACATAATTTCAATGGAACGATAATTCTCTGGCATAAGCTGTATCATAAATTCTCGGCAAGCGCCGCAAGGCAGGATAGCTTTTCCATTCCGGTCAACGGCTATAACTCGACAAATACCGTTCTCGCCATTTGTAATCGCATTAGCAATAGCATTTTTTTCCCCACAAAATTTTCTTTTCCGTCACCATATCCATCAATGTCATCAGGGAATTTCCGTGCAAGTTCTATTTTAAGTTTTGCGTATTCCGTTCGTTCTTCTTCATGAGTGCGCATATAATTACGAAACGCAAGATGTCTTCCTATGTTGTTCCAATCATTCATCTGAAAGATATGAATTTGATGGATTCTTTCATCTCCTCCTTTACGAAGATAGCGTCTGCCTACTATTCCAAATTCGCCGAGATATTCATAGCCTATTTCAGAAAAGGCTTCTGCAACACGATTAACTTTTTCAAGGCTTCTTACTGTCACCATAATGTCAATAATCGGTTTTGCTGCCAATCCTGGTACGGATGTACTTCCGATATGGTAGATTGCGATACAGTTATCAGCAAGGATATCCCTAATCAAAAAGGATTCTTCCTCATATTTCTTTACCCATAATGGATTATAAGCTACAACTGTAATATGTTGACTCATCTATTGATACCGCTGATTCTCTTCATTTTTTGATAAGAATGATGTTATATCATCAATCTATAATTTTTCTATCTTAAATTATCAGAAAGAGCGGCCACGCTTTGGGCTAAATCAATTTTTTCAAAAGTGTTTCTACTTCTTTTGGTTTCAGTACCTTTCCCATAGAAACAACCTGTTCATTTACAACAAGAGCCGGCATACTCATAACGCCATACTGCATGATTTTTTCCATGTCTGTAACATATTCCACCTCAACAGTAAATCCCATTGAATGAACCGCTTCCTGCGTTGCTTCTAACAGTGCATGACAGTTTTTGCAACCAGCTCCTAAAACCTTAATACAGCAAATCCCGTCCACTGTTTTCCTGCAACCCTCTTTTTCCTGCTTGATTTCCGTTGCCTTACTTATCGGGCAGCCGGTATTACAAGCGCAAGCAGACGCTTTAGTTTCTTTGTTTTTTCTTTTAAATAATGTCATAATGAATACCTCCATTTATTTTTTCGCTTTCAAAGCATTTTTTCAAAACCTCGTAATAATTTCAATTGCTTTTTCCACCTCATTTCAAATGAGCATTGGCTGTATGGCATTAAAGAAATGGCCAACCAGTATAATTCCGATAGTACATATTGAAATAAAAGTCCACAAAAGTTTAGGTTTTACAGCTTTACGAAGCATAATCATGGAAGGCAGGGACAAAGTGGTAACACCCATCATAAAGGATAAAACAACACCCAGCAATGCTCCCTTTGCCAGCAGCGCTTCTGCAATCGGAATTGTTCCAAAAATATCTGCATACATGGGCGCTCCGGCAATAGTTGCGATAATTACACCAAATGGGTTATTATCTCCGAGTATTTTTACAATGATTTCTTCCGGTATCCAGTTATGAATAATTGCTCCGATACCTACACCGATTAAGATATAAGGGGCAACCTTTTTTGCGGTAGATACCATCTGTTCCCATGCAAAATGAAGTCTATCCTTAAAGTGCAATTCTTCCTGCGGAATATCAACGGATTTTCCATTTCTAATGTATTCTTCCACTTCATTTTCAAAGTGCAGTTTTTCGATTAAACTACCTCCTGCAACGGCAATTATTAGTCCGAGCAAAACATACACAGTTGCCACTTTCCATCCGAATATGCTCATAAGGAGTACAAGCGATCCGAGATCTACCATAGGAGAAGAAATTAAAAAGGAAAATGTAACACCCAACGGCAACCCGGCGCTGGTAAATCCGATAAATAACGGAATAGACGAACAAGAACAAAATGGCGTAACCGTTCCCAAAAGGGCAGCTATTATATTTGCACCTATTCCTCGAAATCTCCCTAATATTTTTTTGTTCTCTCCGGCGGGAAATAACTTTGAATATACGAAACTGCCAAAATCAAAGCGCCCAGTAATACCATAATCTTTATGACATCGTAGATGAAAAACTGAACACTTCCACCCAACCGGGTTTCAGTAGATAAACCGCATGTTTCTAACAGATTTCCTACCAGTTGGTTTAGCCATTTCATACCGAGGATTTCATTCTGAAAAAAATCCCAAACACTTTTTAGTGTCTGCATATCATAACCTCTCTTTCCTATAAATCAAAAATTTTCGATTTAATACCTTTGAAAAAAACCGTCGCCCTATTGGAACGGCTTTTAGATGTTTGAACACTTATTACCTCACATATTTGTTTCGTCAACAGCAATAGTCTCTTTCAATAGAGCCAGCGCCTTTTCACTGCCTTGCTTGCTGATTTGATAATGTGTCCATTTACCGTCCTCACGGCCTGTCACAATACCTGCTTCACATAGAATTTTCATGTGATAAGAAAGCGAAGATTGAGGCATATTCACTTCATCGGTTAAAGTGCAAGTACACTTTTCCCCATTCTGCAAAAGTTCTAAAATGCGTAACCTACGCTCATCACCTAAAGCCTTAAAGATTTTTGCTCTTTCCCCATAAATAGTTTCCATGCTCTCACCTCAAATCCTAATTTCTTGGTTTATTATACGCTTCAAATCCAAAAATATCAATATGAAATCTTGGTTATTCTAAATTTTAATAAACAGATACGGATTAACAGGGACTGTTGTCTATCAACTTCTCGTGTGTTACATTATCGTACATGAGCATTAATTCCCATTCCCAAATCCCCCATTTTCCATTTCGTTTTGACCATAACAAAAGGACACTTCCCTAAAATTTTCTTTTAGAAAAATGTCCTTATCGTACAAAATATTAACT
>CAJTKK010000012.1 GCA_910576535.1 uncultured Lachnospiraceae bacterium
TCTGAATTTCCTCTCGGATTTTCAGGGCTGCATTGCTGTTCATTTGCCAAGGTTCCTGTCCTGCCGCCGGCCTGCTGTTTATTTCGCCGGCAACGAAATTGAGTATAGCACCAATAAATAAACTTGTCAACCATAAATCTAACTTTTTTTTACATTTTTTTTAATTATCTCATCCGCAGCCGGTTTCCGCACAAATTTTAGTTTAACGTAAGCCGCCCTTCCTCAGAATCATTTCTCATTAATAAAGAAATTGTTTCGACAGAACCTGCCTCTTCTTCCGGAATCTCACAGACCAAAACAAGATTTTCCGAAGAACCTGCCGGAACTGTGCCTATATAGGATGCTAAATCATTCATGAGCATCGTTGTCAAAGCATATTTAGGACTGGCATTGTTAATAGATACCCTGAACTTAGATTCTTTGGAAACCATGTCAATGTTCAAATCTTGCCCGCCAATATTAGCCACGTCAAAATTCATGACCAAAAGCTTACAGCCAGTGGATGCTTTCATCGCAAAAAACAGATCATCTCCGCCTGCATCCGGATAAGAATCCTTTATTTCATATCCCAGATAAGAAATAGCTGCCCCGTCAATATGATAAAATTCTTCAATTGTCCTCTCAACCTCTGCTTCCTCTTCTTCAGAAACATCTACCGTCTCCGTTTCCTCCGTATTCTCAGGAACAGTTTCTTCCTCTTTTTCTTCAACCGCTGCCGGAACCTCTTCCGATACCTGCTGCGTTTCTTCTTCCGCTTCTTTTTCCTCCACCAGCCTGCCGTGATGGTTCACATCATATTTAAGCAGTAAACCAGCGGCATACTCCACAATCTGGGAATTCTGTTCTTCGGTCAGTTCCACCCCCTTAATGCCGCATGCCGTCACCGGCAATGCCGCTGCCATAATACATATCATTCCTAACTTGTTCCACTTTTTCATCATCATACTCCCATTTCTACCGGCATAAGAACTCCTTCCCGTCTGCCGCCCTCAATCCTATCAATTATCTTACGCTTTCTCATTATACACTAGATTGCCATTCCTGAAAAGAGAAAGCTGCATTAATTTGTTTCCAGCTCAAACCAGAAGGCAACCCCATTATCATAGTTCGTTACCCCATAAGCCTGGTTCATGGATTCCATAATAGCTTTTACAATGGAAAGCCCGATCCCGCTTCCCCCATATTCACGCGTTCTGGCTTTATCCACTTTATAGAATTTCTCCCATAAATGGGAAAGACTTTCTTCCGGAACCGGGTCGCCAGTATTAAACACGGAAACTCTCACAGCTTTGCCCGCCCAGGTCAGCTTCACATCTATAATTTTGTCCCCGGAAGCATGATGAATGGCATTGCTGAAATAATTGCCGAACACTTCTTCCACCTTAAACTCATCCGCCCATACATAAACCGCTGTTGGCGCATTTTCAAAACGCACCCTGATATCTTTTTGTTTTGTCAGGATATCCACCGATTGGATATAGTTCCTAATCAATGCCACAATGTCAAAACGTTCCATAGAAACAATATCATTTCCAAACTCAAGCTGATTTAAAGTCAGCAGCTTCTTGACCATATTATTCATTTTGGAAGCTTCGTCAATGATGACATCGCAGTAAAATTCCCTGCTCTCCGCATCATCATTGATTCCTTCTTTTAGCCCTTCCGCATAACCTTGAATTAATGCAATGGGTGTTTTCAGTTCGTGGGAAACGCTGGATAAAAATTCCTTTCTCATTTCATCAATTTCATTTTTATATTCAATATCCTTCTGCAGTTCATTATTTGCCGTCTTTAATTCAGATATAGTAGTTTCCAGCGTATTGGAAAGCTCATTGATATGATTTCCCAGCAAGGCAATTTCCGTTTTGCTGTTCCCGCAGTACTTCGCGTCAAAATCCAGCCTGGCCATACGTTCTGAGATTTCTGTCAATTCAAGGATCGGCTCTGTCACTTTCCTGGATACGCTGACAATTATAATGCCGCTAATCACCACCGCCGCAATCCCGATATAGGCTAACAGCCGGTTTGCAATTGCCACACTGTCCCGGATACCTTCTAAAGCGGTCCGGAACAAAAAAATATTTCCGTTGTCGAAAACACCCCATATTTCAATGTATTCCGTCAGCGTCCTCGAATCCGTAATCCTTTGTACCGTATAATTTTCCTGTTCCTCTAAAATGATATTCCCCAATTCATCTTCAAAATCATTAAAAAAATTATCCCATAGCCTTTTGCTCATTATTTCCTGGTCATTCCTTGAAGTTATCAGCATCCGGGAATCCGTATCCAGCACGATCAGGCTGATATTATCTGTTTCAATAATTTTCTGGAGCTGTATATCAAACTCTTCCGTCATTACGTTTCCGGCACTGAACGCACGGTTTACGGCCGAATAAGCATTTTTCAGCGCCTTTGTTTTATTATCCATATATACTTCGCCGAGGAATGTGCTGTTGATAAACCAGCATGACAGGATAGTGGCAGACATCAGCCCTATAAATATCATTGCAAATTGCTTTTCTATTGAATATTTCATTTCAGATCCTTATCATTCATACTGCTACTGTGCTTCGAACTTATACCCCATGCCCCAAACTGTTTTTATCAGTTCCCCTTTCTCTCCCATCTTGCTCCTGAGTTTCTTCACATGGGTATCTATTGTCCTGGCATCCCCAAAATAGTCATAATTCCACACACTGTTTAATATTTTTTCCCGGGAAAGCGCAAGCCCTTTATTCTCCATAAAATATGCCAAAAGTTCAAATTCTTTATAACTTAAATCTATCTGTTTCCCATCAATTGATACGATATGAGCCGCCTTATTCATCTGAATCCCGCCGGCTTGTATCACTTCATCCGCATTCACCTGATTCGTCCGGCGCAAAATCGCCTCTACCCTCGCCACCAATATTTTGGGGCTGAAAGGTTTGGAAATATATTCGTCCACTCCTAACTGGAACCCCTGCAGTTCGTCCCTTTCATCACCTTTGGCCGTCAGCATGATAATCGGCACTTTGGAATATGCCCGTATTTCCCTGCAGACCTCCCATCCGTCTACTTTTGGCATCATCACATCAAGAATCACCAGCGCAATATCTTTCTGTCCAAAAAAAATATCCAATGCCACGCTGCCATCCTCTGCTTCCACAACCTCATAATTGTTCTTGACAAGAAAATCCTTTACCAGCTTTCTCATCCTGCTTTCATCATCTACCACTAAAATTTTCAGCCTATCCATAATATCAAAAACTCCTTCTTACAGCGCTTATTCCACGATATTATCCAAGCATCTATTTCTAATTGGTTTTTAGTATAACCTCAAATTATGTTAAAATTGTGAAAATCATTTGTCTATCATAAGATTCCTTTCCTTTTCGCGGACTGCATTCTCCCTCTCCGATAATTCCTGTTCCCACTGGGCATATTTATTCACAAGATTATTCTCATAATTCAATATATTAGGATGATCGCTTTGATAAGCAATGTAAAACATGGCTGCAATCACCGCAGTAAGGATCACATTAACGACCACGGACGTAACAAATTTCTTCTTTGTATTATCCTTCGCTTTTTCAGGAATCCTTGGGGAAGGTATTTTGATATCATCGCCTACTCTATGAGCAAACACTGTGTATAAAGCCACTGGAGGCACTTCTTCTTTCAGGTCATTGCGTTCATTCAGTTCCTTTTGAAGCGTCTTTAAATATTCCCATCCAACAGGTGTATTAAAAATACGGCTTTCCACTGCCTTCTTATATATAAGCAGCATATTTTCCGTTTTTCCGTAATCCATATGCTCTTCTAAATAGTCAATCTTATTTTCTTCCTGTCTGGCAATTTCCGCATCTTCTGCCGTGCCAAAACAATATCCTTTTACAATATTATTATTTTCATTCATCTTCCTTCATCTTCCCTCATTTCCCTAATAGAAAAGGGAAGTATCGACTTCCCCTTTTGCAGCAAAGTTGCCGCAGCTTTTTTTTACATTTTAAGGCATCTCCGTTTCGTGGCTTCCTCCTTACCACAAATAATGGAATAGGCGGGAGTCGAACCCGCGTCCAAAGACCCATTCCCTGTCCTTCTACTATCATAGTCAATTATATTTCATTCCCTCCTGCACCGGGAAATTGACACCCCTGTACATTCAGTAGCTTCATTTTACGCCCATAAGCTCAAAGCTTTGCCTATGTCGTTTCCTACATAGTCGATGCCCGGTTCCTGGTGTGTAGGTGCATCAGGGCGGACAGCTGCCCTTAGGCAGCGTATGCTAAATTGTCTTCAGCGTTTATATTTAGATTTGCGATTTGACGCATCGCCTGCGGATAGCTTCTCCAGCTGCAAAGCCCCTGTCGAAACCTTTACTATCCCTTATTTTCATTTCTTATAACCGCCAGGATTTCCCCTAGCGTGTTATTATTATATAATATATTTTTATAAAATTCAATTCATTATCCTCTCATTTTTATTTTCAGTTCTTTTTCCGCCTCCCTTCTTTGATCCTTTTTCGCAATATCCTGCCGCTTGTCATATAATTTTTTCCCTTTTGCCAACCCGATTTCCACTTTGGCCTTTCCATCCCTAAAATAAACCTGCAAAGGGACAAGGGTATACCCTTTCTCTGCAATCTTGCCCATCAGTTTATTAATTTCTTTCCGGTGCAGCAACAGTTTTTTTACGCGCAAAGGGTCTTTATTGAAAATATTCCCTTTTTCATAAGGGCTGACATGCATCCCATAAGCAAAGATTTCCCCATTCTCTATACGGATAAACGATTCCTTAATGCTGCATTTCCCCAAACGCATGGATTTTACTTCCGTACCATGGAGCACAATTCCTGCTTCATACTTTTCTTCTACAAAATAATCATGATATGCTTTTTTATTGTTGGCAACCAGCTTCATTTGCTCACTCATCAAAATCATCCTCCACAAAATCTACCGTTCTGGCAAACCGGTCCGTCCGTTCCACAATAATAGAAATCTTCTGCCCTAATTTATATTTTTTCCCGGTATTCCTTCCAACCATTTCATAATTTGCTTCATCATAGCAAAAATAATCCCCGTTCAAGGCAGATACATGAATCAGCCCTTCCACTGTATTAGGCAGTTCCACATAGATCCCCCAGCCCGTAATTCCTGAGATCACGCCTTCATAATGCTCCCCGATATGCCCTTCCATATATTCGACTTTTTTTAGCTTATCCGTTTCCCGTTCCGCTTCCTCTGCCCTCCGTTCCATTTTGGATGACCTGTCCGCTACTTGGGGCAGGACCGCTTCATAATGCTGAATGCGGTTTTCCTTCAGGCGTCCCCTTAAATGCTCTTTAATTATCCTGTGAATCTGCAGATCAGGGTATCTGCGGATTGGGGAGGTGAAATGACAGTAATACCCGCACGCCAGGCCAAAATGACCGGTACATTCTACCGAATACTTTGCCTGCTTCATACTGCGCAGAGCCAGCCGGCTGATCAGCGCTTCTTCAGGCGTTCCCTCCACCTTACCCAAAAGCTTTTGGATTTCTTTCGGATGCACTTCCTCTTTGGCTGTTTTCATGCCATAGCCGAAATTGCTGATAAATATCCCAAGCTGATTAATTTTCTCCGGATCCGGGTTGTCATGGGTGCGGTAAACAAACGGCATATCCATCCAGTAAAAATGTTCTGCCACCGTTTCGTTCGCCAATAACATAAAATCTTCAATCAGCTTAGTAGCCGTGTTTCTGTCGTACGGCTTGATATCAACCGGTTTTCCCTCCCCGTCCAATATGATTTTTGTTTCCGGGAAATCAAAATCTATCGATCCTCTTTTCTTTCTTTTTGCCCTAAGTATGCCGGATAAAACTCCCATTTCCTCAAACATAGGAATAAAAGTTTCGTATTTTTTCCTTTCCTGTTCATCTTTATCTTCTAAAATCTTTTTTACGCTGGTATAAGTCATGCGGCGGTCTACACGGATCACTGACTCCACAATCCGATAGTCCGTTACTTCGCCATTTGCATTTATTTTCATCAGACAGCTCAATGCCAGCCGGTCTTCCCCTTCATTCAAGGAACAAATACCATTAGACAGCCTATGGGGGAGCATGGGGATCACCCTGTCCACCAGATAGACGCTAGTGCCGCGTTTTAACGCCTCCCTGTCCAATGCGGAATTCTCCTGCACATAATTCGACACATCTGCAATATGGACGCCAAGAAGATAATGGTCCCCTTCTTTTACAAGGCTTACCGCATCATCCAAATCTTTCGCATCTTCCCCGTCAATGGTCACCATTAAAAGATCCCTTAAATCTTCCCGGCCTTGCCTGTCCGCCTCAGACACTTCCGAAGCTGCCCTTGCCGCCTGGTTTAAAACTTTTTCTTCAAATTCCATAGGAATATCAAAGCTTTTTACAATAGAAAGGATATCTACGCCAGGGTCATTGATATGCCCAAGTATCTCAACTACTTTTCCCTCCGGTTTTTTCTTTTCCTTCCCATAGCTTGTCAGCTCTACTACTACTTTATGCCCGTCAACGGCGCCTTTAGACCGCTCAGCAGGAATAAAAACATCTGTTGCCAGCTTTGTGTTGTCAGGCACAACAAAACCATAATTGTTCCCTTTTTGAAAAGTCCCTACCACTTGTGTTATACCCCGGTCCAGGATCCGCACAATCTCCGCTTCCTGCCGTTTCCCTGACTGCTCCGGCAAAAGCCTCACTTGGACAGTGTCATTATGGAAAGCCCCGTTTACCCGGTCTTCAGGAATAAATAGATCGTTCTCCATCCCCTCTATCTCCACAAACCCAAAGCCTCTTGCATTACTGATAAAGATTCCCTTTAAAAGATCTTTGCCCGGTTTTACGTATTTTCCCTTTTCTGTCATGCCAATCCGGCCTTCCCGCAAAAGTTCATCCAGCAGTTTATGGAATTCTTCCCGGTCCTCTTTTGCTACCTGCATAAACGCTGCCATTTCCTTTTCTTTCATAGGAACATAAATTTGATCCTGTATCAGTTCACATATTATTTTTTTTCTTTTTTCTTGTAATTGTTTATCCATTTTCCCTCTGATTCCCTAACGATAAAAAACATCTGCGCATCATTGCCTTTCCCATACCCAAAGCCCGGAAGGCTTTTTAGATTATGGGAAAAACAAAAACGCCCTTGATCCCTGCAAGAGCGCTTTCGTATTTTCCTTAAAATACATTTAGATTTAAGATGACTGCTAATACAATGAAGCCGACTGCCAAATACTTCGTGATTTTCACCAAAGCGCCCTCCATGGAACGTCCTTTGTTCTTCCCCCAGTATGTCTCCGCCGCGCCGCTGATTGCACCTAAACCCGCCGATTTTCCTTCCTGCATTAATACTAATATAACCAACGCTATACAAATTATGATAAAGACTATTAGTAATACTGTTCTCAAAGCCTGCATTTCTACACCTCCTAGTACACGCGAATTTAAGTCTAGCATAATTACGGGAAGTTTTCAAGTGTTTTGGGGAATTTTTCTAATAAGCTTTTCCTGCCTGCAGTCCTTTTAACGCCCGGGCCTTATATAAGGTACGTTCCATCCTAAATCTTATTAAACGGCTCCTTATAGGCGCCGGTTTCCCCCAGTTCTTCTTCGATCCTAAGAAGCTGGTTATATTTCGCTACCCTGTCGGACCGGCAGGGCGCTCCGGTTTTGATCTGGCCGGCATTTACCGCTACTGCCAAGTCAGCAATAAAAGTATCTTCCGTTTCCCCTGACCGGTGGGAAATCACTGCCCGGTATGCGTTCTTATGCGCCATTTCAATTGCCTCCATCGCCTCCGATACAGTGCCGATCTGGTTTACTTTCACTAAGATCGCATTAGCGACTTGTAATTTAATCCCTGCATCCAGCCGTTTTGTATTGGTAACAAATAAATCATCGCCTACCAGTTGGATTTTTCCTCCCAGCCGCCCCGTCAATTCTTTCCATCCGTCCCAATCGTCCTCGGCCAGTCCATCTTCAATAGAAATAATGGGGAATTTTTCGATTAACTCTTCATAATAGGAAATCATCTCAGCCGTATCCCTGACTACTTCACTGCCTGTCAGCCTGCTCTCACCCGGAAAATGATACATACCCGTTTTCTCATTATATAGTTCGCTGCTGGCCACATCCAACGCAATTTTAATGTCCTGCCCGGGAATATATTTGCTCGTTTCTATGGCTTCCACAATCAAAGAAAGAACCGCCTCTGCATCCGGCAGATCCGGCGCAAAACCTCCCTCGTCCCCTACCCCGGTGGACAAGCCTCTGTCATTTAATATTTTTTTCAGGTTATGATAAATTTCTGCGCAAATCCGCAGGCCGTCCGCAAAGTTTTCCGCTTGGACCGGCATAATCATAAACTCCTGAAAATCCACCGTATTTGCCGCATGTTTCCCGCCATTTAAAATGTTCATCATCGGCACGGGAAGCAGCCTTGGATGTACCCCTCCCAAATACCGGTAAAGGGGCATTTCCAAGGCTTCAGCCGCCGCCCTGGCACATGCCATCGAAACGCCTAAAGTTGCATTTGCCCCTAAATTTCCTTTGTTGTCAGTGCCGTCTGTTTCCAGCAGGATCCGGTCAATCAGGCTCTGTTCCAGCACATTTTTCCCTACCAGGGCATCCCGCAACTTTGTGTTGATATTTTTCACTGCATTTTTTACACCCAGCCCATAATATCTGGTTTCCCCGTCCCTTAACTCTACCGCCTCAAAACGGCCTGTGCTCGCTCCCGAAGGAACCGCGGCACGCCCTACGATACTGCCTTCTACCGTCACTTCCGCCTCCACGGTTGGATTACCTCTGGAATCCAGGATCTCCCTTCCGCGGACGTCCGTAATTTTTAAATATAGATTCATAGCTTCCTCCATTCCTGCCAGCCTGTCATCCAAGGCCTGCACCCAGATTCTTGTGCAAAAATTAATCCGCACTCTGTATAAACTATTTCCTCTATATTTATTTCCTTATTTCAAAAAATCATTCCTCCATGTTTTCTGCAAGATAATTCCGCACCCGGTAAAGTATAGGAAAGCGCCGTCTTCTCTTCATTTATATGCAGTTTCATTCTCCAGCCAGGAAGGAATCCTATCCGTGATAAGATATGCGCTGGAAGATCCCCGGTACACGGCGCTGTCCGCTTGCCCGTCTTTGTACTGCACCGTCACGCTATAATCGCCATTTACTGTACCCGGCAATTTCCATGCCATTGATAACTCCCTATGGTACAACGCCCCCACTAATTCATCTATTTTTTCTTTCTCCGTATACGTCTTAGTCACTGACGTATCCACCGAATGCATAAACAATGAAGCCTGCGCTTCCCCTATCTCCGCCAGCTTCTGCTTATATATGGCATCCCGTTCCTTTGAATGCTCATTGCAGACTGTAATGCTTGCAATATTTTCCGTATCCAAGGGTTCCATTGCGTTAACTCCCCGCTCTTTCAAAAAAGCAAGGACATTGGTAAAAGAAGGATATATATCATACCCAGACCAGCCTCCCCCGTTCTGTGCCACCGCAAAATCTATTTCAATCCTCCCGCAGGCAAATTCATCCCGCATACTAGTATAAGAGAGGTTCTGCATATCTTTTTTCCATGCTTCCCGTAAAGTTTCCCAATCTTCAGGAGGCAGATTATCAACCCTGAACCCGCTGCTAAAAGTCAGTTCATCTACTTTATATTCTCTAAGATGCGCAAAACTGTCATCATCATAAAGCTGATAGGCCATTTTTTTATATTCTTCTGAGCCAATCACTCTGTTTAACAGGTCTTCCTGCTGGGCGCTGACTGCAAAATTCCTCCAGACAGTCTTCCCGTCTTTCATCCGGTATGCGATGTCAAGCCAAACGACGCCATCCTCACCGTTTGCTTTATTTTGGGACAATCCGCAAATGGCCTCTATATCCGTCACGCCCGGCTTGGACAAGGCATAATCCGCCGGATCTATATAGTGCATATTTTCATCCAAATAATGACCCCAGCGGTTAGCATCGTAAAACAGGAAGGAAGCGGATTCAATTTTTTCCGGCGAAGGCGTCCACGCATCATAGCCAGTAAGGTCAAAAGCAAAAATACAAAAAATGACTGCCGTACATCCCCCTGAAATTAAAATCTGGTATTTTTTGCGGAAAGCGGCTTTTAAATCCGCTTCGTATATCACCTCAATAATACAATTGCTCAAAATCACTGCCATTACTATTCCAAAAATGGCAAAACCGCCATTAGAACCTGCGAAATTGCTGATAACCCAGACCATCCCAAGGCTAAAAGGCACTGTAAGAAAAAGCTTCACCGCCGCTTTTGTTTTCTCAAAAGCCATTGCTTTCCCTGCGGCTTCGGCCGGCCTTTTTATATAGCAGAAATAAGCAATGCCAATAAAAGCCGCCGTCATGAACAGCGCTGCAAAAAGGGAAGGCATAGACGACCACAAAGCACGCCCCATTTTTTCCCCTGCCGTATCCACAGCCTCCATTACCCCCATTACCCATGACAATGGCGATAGATAAAGTGTGTCGTCTGTAGAATAAGCGGAATAATAAGAGAAGAAACCTCTTTGGTATTCCTGCAGGATCAAACGCACCGACAATTCATAGACCAGAAAAATCAGAACGGCAAATACTGTAATAATAAATTTTCCTGTCATCATCACTGCAATCAGCGCCAGCCCATAAACCCCTAAAAAAAGAACAAGCTCCAAAACCATAGCAATCATTGCCGCTATGAAATTATGCCCGTTCATTCCTCCGCTTATCCATGCAGCCAAAATAGCCAAAAACAAATTCAGAACATAAGGCACAAAGAAAATTAACACACCATTCATAAAAATAACAACAAACCTTTGGGATTTCTTTACCGGAACGCTATGATACATATCGACTTTTTTCCTGCTATATAAATAAGAAAATCCTTGTATTGCACATATAATGGCAATAACAGCTACAGCGAATACAATTGCACCGTTATTGTAGGTCAGCCATTCATACGCCGCATTGGTAAGACGTTCCTTAGCCGCAGCGCCGGTCAGCCCGTCGATACGGTTATGCCCCTGTTTCCGGCTCATCAGCATAGCCATGCATACCGGATAATAAAAAAACCAGAACAATACGGATATCATCCAAAGCCATATTCTGCGCTTGTTGTTTTCCCTCATGCTAGCCCAAAATGAGTTTTTTGATATCATATCCTGTCACCTCCGTTTCACTAATAAATATCTCTTCCAAAGAAAGAGGCAGCGCCTCAAAAAATACCGTATCCACCGTGGCAAACCGTCCGGCAATTTCTTCCCTCGTCCCTCTTACCGTCAGAGTTTGCAGCGACCCCCTTTCCTCCTGTTTCACTACATCCAGCCCATCTAACACCTTTTTTCCATCCTCCCCTGATGCAAATACGCATTGCACTTTCTGGATATTGCATTTCATATCTTCCAGATCTTTGGATAAAAGGACTCCTCCTTTATGCAAAAGCCCCACATGGTCGCAGATATCTTCCAGCTCCCTTAAATTATGGGAAGCAATAATAGGCGTCAGCCCCCTGTTTTCCATTTCCTTCGCAAAAATGCTTTTTATCCCTTGGCGCATTACCGGGTCAAGCCCGTCAAAAGTCTCATCGCACAGCAAATACCTTGTGCCGGAACAAATACCGCATAAAAGCGCCAGTTGTTTTTTCATCCCTTTAGAGAACGTATTAATTTTCCTTTTTCTCTCCAGGCCAAATCCATCCAGATATTGATAGAATTTCTCTTTGTTAAAATTTTCATATACGGAAGAAAAATATTTTTCCATATCCGCTGCGTTTGCATTCGCAAAAAAATAAGGTTCATCCGCTATAAAAAATATCTTTTTCTTCGCCTCCACCTGGTCAAAAACGGGAATCCCGTCTACCTCGATGCTTCCCCCATCCGCTTTCAGCACTCCTGCTATCATCCGTAGCACAGTGCTTTTTCCTGCACCGTTGGTTCCGATCAGGCCGAATACCGTGTCTTCTTTCATCTGAACGCTCACCCGGTCTACAGCCAGTACATCCCCAAATGATTTGCTGATATTTTTTATTTCAATCATCTTGCCTCTCCTCCCTTTCCATTACAGCAAAGCCTCCGCCTTCCTGCTTCTTTTGGTATGCCAGACTGTACAGTTAACTGTTCCCCTGCCTATTCGTCTATTTTTTGAAGGCACTCCATAAAATCCGTCTTTGTCATACCCAGTTCTTTCCCTTCCTTGTAAAGGACTATCATCCTGCTTTTCAGCTCTTCTTTCCTTTCGCTCAAAAGGTTTTTATTATCAGAGATAAAGTTCCCCCTCCCTTTTACTACATAAAGATAGCCCTGCCGCTCCAGCTCCGCATATGCCTTTTGAATCGTATTGGGATTGATGGAAAGCTCCACCGCCAGGCTTCTGACCGACGGCATCTGCTCATCTTTCTGCAGGATGCCTTTTAATATAAGCAATTTAAACTTTTCTACAATTTGCTCATAAATAGGCCTGGTATCCTTATAATCCAGAATTATCATACGCACTCCTTCCTTCTTTCTTTTCTTACAGTTTATACTGTACTATCACTATTAATACACTTAATATACAACTATCTTATTTATTTGTCAACAGAATCCGGAAATCAAAAAAATTGCCATCCGGAAAACATCCCCATCCGGATAACCTATTGCTTTCCATGCTTGATGCAAAATACAGCATATGATATACTAAATACGGAACCGAAACGAAGAAAAATCAAAAAAGGAATGGTATTCTTATGAAAAATAAACCCACCTAAACGCCATACTGGATCATCGTGCGCAAGCATAGGACATTGCAGGGCTAATTTCAAATTAAAATCCGGGCGACAAAAGACCCGGCGCCATTTGGTTATTTTCACAAAAGGCAGCCGTGGAATAGAACATCTGCTGACTATTCAAAAAATGCGCAAAAACGTTGGATGTAAAAGTGCATGAACTGCACTTTTGTTTGTGTATGAAAAAATGGAAAGGGTTTATTCATCAATGAAACGGAATATTTATCTTATGTATGCCATTGCTTTACTGCAAGGCATGGTATTTTATGGGCCTGTCGCTACATTATACAGACAGGCGCAAGGCATATCTATTTTTCAGATTACTGTGATTGAAAGCATTTCTTTTGCTTTCTGTATTTTACTGGAAATCCCATGGGGAATTGCAGCCGATAAAATCGGATATAGAAAAACGCTTATCTTTTGTTGCTTTCTGTATTTCTTTTCAAAAATCGTATTTTGGCAGGCTACAGATTTTCCTGGGTTTTTAACAGAACGCATCATGCTTAGCGTTGTATTGGCAGGCTTTTCCGGTGTAGATACCAGCATTCTTTATCTTTCCAGCAAAGGCAAAGACAGCCAAAAAGTTTTTGGAATATACAACAGCCTGCAAATGGCAGGGGCATTGGCAGCCGCTGCTGTATTTACCCTCTTTGTCAAAGAAAACTATAAGCTCTCAGGCCTGCTTACCGTAATTAGCTATGGAATTGCTGCGCTTTTTTCATTAGGGGTAACCGAGGTAAAAAGCCAGGCATCCGGCAAAATATGCATACGCCAGTTTAAGGCTGTTTTACTCGAGACGCTGCATAATAAAAATTTGCTTCTTTTTTTACTTTTAACCGCCTTTTTAACCGAAACCCACCAGACCATTACTGTTTTTCTCAATCAAATGCAATATGAAAAATGCGGCTTAAGCAATTCTGCAATAGGATATCTTTATATTGCAGCCACATTCATTGGCACATGCGGGTTCTGCTCTGCCCGGATTACAAAAAAAGCCGGGGTAAAATCTGCAGGAATTCTTTTTTGCAGCATGTACGCTGTTTGCTGTACGATCCTTGCTTTATCCAAACATGCCCTTCCCTCTGTCTGCGGAATCTTCCTTCTGCGCTTTTCGGACACCCTGTTTCAGCCTTTCCGGACAGAAATCCAGAATCAGCAGGTTCATGCCCAATACCGGGCTACCGCATTAAGCATCCATGCCATGATCATAGACAGCGCCGCCATTGCCACCAATCTGCTTTATGGTTCGTTCGCTCAGGCAAGACTGCCGCTGGCCTTTTCTTTTGGCATAGCGCTTTGCGCTGCCAGCCTGATTCTATTTTTCATCTGGCACCGGAACATGCATACATAAGCGCCCGAATTTTGGGTCTTTTCTGTGCGGAAAATCTATACTGCAATCCCTTTCTACGCAAAACTGCCGCCGCAGGACTCCAGTTCCTGCAGCGGCAGCCTATCTGATCATACGCACCATAAAAAGATTCTTTCCGATGGCACATTATTTCTTTATCAGCAAAGATTTCCCTGTCATTTCCTCCGGCTGCTTCCTCCCCATGATTTCAATCATCGTAGGAATAATATCCGCCAGGCAGCCGCCTTCCCTTAAGGTATACTCTTTGTCATAGTTGACAAGGATAAACGGCACCGGGTTAGTCGTATGGGCAGTAAAAGGTTCACCGGTCTCATAATCCACAAGCTGTTCCGCATTGCCATGATCCGCACAGATAAACATCGCGCCGCCTGCTTCTTTTACCGCTTCCACTGCTTTTCCTACGCATTCATCCACCGCTTCCACTGCTTTAATGGCCGCCGCTTCCACGCCTGTGTGACCAACCATATCCGGGTTTGCGAAATTAATGATAATCACATCATATTTGCCGGATTTAATAGCCTCTACCAGTTTCCCGCATACTTCATAAGCGCTCATTTGCGGTTTCAAGTCATAGGTAGCCACATCTTTGGGGGAATTCACAAGAATCCTGTCTTCCCCTTCGTTCGGTTCCTCCACCCCTCCATTAAAGAAAAAGGTTACATGGGCATATTTCTCCGTCTCTGCAATTCTGGCCTGAGTCATATGGTTCGCCGCAAGCCATTCCCCAAAGGTATTCTCCACACTAATTTTATGGAACGCCACTTCTTTATTGGGGATGGTAGGGTCATAATCGGAAAAACATACATAGGTCAAATCCAGCCTTTCCCCCCTGTCAAAAGCAGTAAATTCATCATTGCAGAAACACCTTGTAATCTCCCTTGCCCGGTCAGGCCTGAAATTAAAGAAAATCACGGAATCCTTATCTTTGATCGTAGCCACCGGAACCCCGTCTTTTACGACAACAGAAGGTTTCACAAATTCATCCGTTTCCCCTCTTGCATATGATTCTGCGATCGCTGCCGGCCCGCCCGCTGCAGTCAGGCCCTCGCCCTTGGTCAGAGCGTCATATGCAAGCTTTACCCTATCATAGTTATTATCCCTGTCCATTGCGTAATAACGGCCCATTACAGAAGCTACTTCCCCTACGCCGATTTCCTTCATCTTCTCTTCGAGTTCTTCCACATAGCCTTTGCCGCTTTCCGGCGGCGTATCCCTTCCATCTAAGAAGCAGTGGACATATACTTTAGAAAGCCCGTTTCTTTTCGCCAGTTCCAAAATCCCGTAAATGTGTGTATTATGGCTGTGTACGCCGCCATCGGATACAAGGCCGAACATATGCAGGGCAGAATCATTCGCCTTACAATTATTTACTGCATCCATCAATGCCGGATTCTCAAAAAAAGTCCCGTCCTGAATCTCTTTCGTGATTCTTGTCAATTCCTGATATACAATACGTCCGGCTCCCATATTCAGATGCCCCACTTCCGAATTGCCCATCTGGCCTTCCGGAAGGCCTACTGCCATGCCGCTGGCATTCCCTTTTACAAAAGGACACTCCTTCATCAAACCGTCCATTACCGGCGTATTCGCTTCTGCCACCGCATTGCCGTCTTTTCTGTCATTCAGCCCATAGCCGTCAAGAATCATTAACACTGTTGGTTTCTTGCTCATTTTCCTCTTCTCCTTTTTCTATATTTTACCATTTCTTATCCCTTACTTCCCATGCTGCTTTTCTAAGCCGCTCAAACACGGATAAAAATACCGTTTCACTCTCACGGCATATATTATAATCCGTCTGTAATTATACCCATTTTTTCTGCTGTTGTAAATATAGAAATGCACGCCGGCATGAGCTTTGCCTTCTGACAACATTATATCGTAATTTCAATCTGATTCCCTTCCAGATCCAGGATACAGCTTTCATAATACCCGTCCCCGGTCACCCTGGGACCGCTGATTACTTCATATCCATCCGTTTTCAGGCGTTTTGTCAGCTCATCCACCTTTTCCTTGCTTCCTACGCTAAAAGCAACATGGATATAGCCCGTTTGAGTCATTTTCTTTTCATTGCCCTCCATATCCGGCCTATTCATAATCTCCAGTCTGGCTCCATCCGTAAATGACAGAAAATAAGTACGTAAACCTGTTTTGGGATTATAATACCCTGCATTTGGGACAGCCTCCAAATATTTCATAAAAAAATTTTTTGCATTTTCCAAATCGTCCACATACAATGCTACATGTTCTATTTTCATTTTTATCCTCATTTCCCACTGCTTTCCAGACATAACGGGTTTGCGGAAAGCAGCGCCAAAACACAGACTGCACGGCTATTCCCGGATGGATGAAAACTCCATCCTGTTTACGATATCCGTCCAAGCTTCTTCGTCAATTTCCTCATTGCCAAAAAGTTTCTTCTTGTCATCTTCTGTAATTCTCCGTATGATGCGGCAAGGGTTTCCTGCGGCAACCGACCAGTCAGGGATGTCTTTCGTTACTACGCTGCCCGCCCCAATCACCACGTTATCCCCAATATGGATGCCGGGGCAGATCACTGTATTCCCGCCGATCCAGACATTATCCCCTATTGTGATTTCTTTTCCATATTCATACGATGAATTCCTGCTGACCGGATGAACCGGATGGCCAGCCGTATAAATGGCCACGTTAGGAGCCATCTGGCAGTTATCCCCGATTTTTACCTTTGCCACATCTAAAATAGTGCAGTTATAATTAGCAAAAAAATTTTTCCCCACCTCAATATGTGTCCCATAATCACAGTAAAAGGGCGGGTTTATCCACGCATCCTCCGATTTCCCAAGCAAATCTTTTACCGCCTTTTTTATCCCTTCAAAATCGGAACGATCCATGAAATTCAATTTTTGCAGTTTTCTTCTGCATATTTGCTGTTCCTCAAAAACACTGCCGTCTGAAATGTAAGCCATCTGTGCATCCCTGCGTTCTTTATTCGTCATATCATTTCCTCCTCTCTCAGATTCCTTTCCCCTCTCTTTCCTGTTATAATTATAGTGTCTCAATGGAACAGTTTCTAACAATATCGTTTCAATTTATTATAATTATCGTACCAAAAAGAAGGAAACAAAAATATGATAAAACTTGAATTGATGCAGGATCTTTCTGAAATCGTTAATTACGGGCAAACAGGAATCCCCCTTTCTATCCGCACGGCAAATTTATCCGCCTACCCTGGAAGAAGCGCCCCCTGCCACTGGCATGAGGATATCGAATGGATTCATATTTTAAAGGGCCGGATGTGTTACTACGTCAACGGACAAAGGCTGGTGTTAAACGAAAAGGATTCCCTTATGGTAAACGCCCGTCAAATGCATTATGGAAGTTCTTTTGAACAACAGGACTGCCAGTTTTCCTGCATTCTCTTCCACCCTTCCTTATTTTCCAGCCATCATGCCCTGTTGCGAAGGTATGTCTCCCCTGTCTTAGAAGACGGCAGCTTGGAATATCTATATTTTGGCCACGGGCAGCAATTAGGGATGGAAATTTCAAAATTCCTTGCCCAAATTGCTAAGCTAAAAGAAACGGAAGGATATGAACTGGAAGCTGTTGCCCTCATGCATACACTCTGGGGCAGGCTATGGCAAAGGAATGTTCTTACCCGTCATAGGGAACGGCCGGACATGAAGAGAAAGGATGACTTAAAAATCCAAAAGGAAATGGTTTCTTTTCTTTACCAGCATTACAGCGAAAAAATAACCTTAGCCGACATTGCCGTTTCCGGCAATGTCAGCCGCAGCAAATGCTGCCGGATTTTCCAGCATTTTTTGCAGCAGCCCCCAATTGATTTCCTCAATGCTTACCGGTTAAAAATAAGCTGCAGCCTCCTTTCCTGCACCAGCCGGAGCATAACAGACATCGCACTTTCCTGCGGATTTAATCATTTGAGTTATTTTTCCAAATATTTTTATAAAAGTTATGGCTGCACGCCCCGGGAATACCGTCAAAGAAAAAGCGGAAAAGAAAAATAGTATTTGTATTTTTCCCCAAAAAGGGATAAAATAGCCATACCCTCAATGGATATGGGAACTCATATATAATGACTTAGGAGTGAAAATAATGATATCGTTACTTGCCAGACTTTTTATTAAAGAGAAAGACAATACTTCTTCCCCCGCCGTAAGGAAAGCTTATGGAGTTCTTTGCGGCAGCATGGGAATTGCTTTGAACATATTGCTATTTGCCGGAAAATTTCTGGCGGGTTTTTTCAGCAATTCTATCGCCATAACTGCAGATGCCTTCAACAACCTTTCCGATGCCGGCTCTTCCTTAATTACCTTGGTAGGTTTTCAGATGGCAGGGCAGAAGCCAGACCCCCATCACCCCTTCGGGCATGGGCGGATTGAATATCTGTCCGGGCTTTTTGTTTCCATTGCCATCCTTATCATGGCTTTTGAACTGATCCGCTCCTCCTTTGATAAAATCCTCCATCCCCAGCCGGTCACTTTCCGCCCCCTCACTATCCTTATTCTGGCTGTTTCCATTGCTGTTAAATTTTATATGGCATATTATAATAAAAACATCGGCAAAAAAATAGACAGTGCAGCCATGAAGGCTACCGCTACCGACAGTTTGAGCGATACCCTTGCCACTACGGTAGTTCTGATTGCATCGCTGACAGCCCATTTTACCGGGCTGAAAATCGACGGTTACTGCGGTATCCTTGTAGGCTTTTTCATTTTCTATGCCGGATACTGCGCCGCAAGGGATACCATCAGCCCTTTGCTTGGCCAGGCGCCCGATCCTGCATTCGTCAAGAACGTGGAAACCATTGTCATGAGTTATGAACATATAAAAGGCATTCATGACATGGTTGTGCATGACTATGGGCCGGGGCGTGTCATGATTTCCCTCCATGCGGAGGTATCCGCAGACGGCAATCTCTTAGTCCTCCATGATATGATTGACAATATCGAACACCAGCTCCACGATGAACTTCACTGCGAAGCTGTTATCCATATGGATCCCATCATTACCGACGATGCGCAGACCAACCAGTTAAAACAGAATCTCGCCGATATATTGCAATCCTCTTACCCGGAAATCTGTTTCCATGACTTCCGGGTAGTAAAAGGACCTACCCACACCAATATTATTTTTGATATTGTAGTGCCTTTTGCCTACCGGGAAAGCGATGAATCCATCGCGGATTTTCTGAAAAAAGAAATACAGCGCATAGATGAAACCTATTTTGCTGTTATTCAAATCGACAAAGCTTATGCCGGAAATGCCCTATAAATTCCGGCATCTTTGCCACAAACATTCTTTACATAATCAGAATTCCTATTGACATCCTATCATCTATGGTATATAGTTATATTGTATTATTCAATTAATACAATAATACTTTTAACATAGCAAGGAGGCGTTACTATGAACTCTCACGGCAAAAAAATGATTGCACCTGTTATAATTGGCATCCTCTTATTCCTTTATTATGCGGGTATCTGCGTTCTTTTCCTGTGTGTTCCCGTCCCTCCCGCGCTAAAGCTTCTGCTGGGGCTTATCCCGCTTCTCTTAGCCGGGGTAAGTATTTATGTTATGGCAGAACGGATTAAAGAAATAAGGAGTGGTGAAGAAGATGATCTTAGTCAATACTGATTACATTACAGGAAAAAACTTGGAAATGCTGGGGCTTGTCAAAGGAAGCACCATACAGTCCAAAAATATCGGAAAGGATATCACACAGGGATTTAAAACGCTTGTAGGCGGGGAATTAGGCGCCTATACGGAAATGATGAACGATGCCCGCGCCCTGGCTACCAAAAGAATGGTTGGCGAAGCAGAAGCTTTGGGGGCAGATGCTGTTATCAATATCCGCTACGCTTCTTCCGCCGTTATGCAGGGAGCCGCAGAAGTTATGGCTTACGGCACCGCCGTTAAATTTGTTTAAGTAAAAACCGCGCGAAGCGGATAGGAACATAAGTATCCACGCATTCCCGCGCCTAAGAATTCTTAGCAGCGCGGCTTTGCCCTTCCTGAAGAGGCTTCGGTTCTTCGCCAATTTATGCCCTTTGGACGAAGGGCTTTTCTATAAAAACACAAAAAGATGTTTTCCGGTAATAAGGAAAACATCTTTTCTTATGGCTTGTACTATGCCATCCAGCTCCCAAAGGGACTCGAACCCTTGACCTACGCATTACGAATGCGTCGCTCTACCAACTGAGCCATGGAAGCGTTCAACAAATGCTATTATAATGGGTATTCGCTTTTTTTGCAAGAACTAATTTCAAATTTTTTCATTTATTTTTCTTTTAAATGAATATCTATCTGCGGATAAGGAATGGGAATATGAGCTTCATCCAGAGCATACTTCACCTTTTCTGTCAACCGCCACTTCCCCTGCCAAAAATCATCGGTGAAAAACCAGCAGCGGATCCCCAGTTGAACAGCATTTTCCCCCAGTTCATCTACATAGACAAAATGATCTTCCTTCTTTATGACGGACTCATCTTCCTCCAATACTTTCTGAAGGACTTCCTTAGCCTTACGGATATCCGCATCATAGGATATCCCTACTTTAATATCCAGCCTCCTGCTTTCGCAGGCTGTTACATTTGTCAGGCTGGAATTGGCAAGCGCGCCGTTTGGCAGCACAATCACCCGGTTATCCGGGGTTGACAATTTTGTATAAAACAGTTCAATGGAAATTACAGAACCTTCATTGCCGTTAGTATCTTCTTTAATATAATCGCCTACTTTAAAAGGTTTCAAAAGGAGAATCAGGACGCCGCCCACAAAATTGGCAAGGCTTCCCTGAATGGCAAGGCCGATGGCTACACCGGCCGAACCAAGCAGAGCCAAGATACTTGCAGCGTCCAGCCCAAAACCGGACGCTATTGTAATAAATAAAATCACGTATAAAGAAAACTTAAGAAAAGAGTCAATAAACTGTATCACTCCTTGATCCGCATTTCCTTTCGCCAAAGACTTCTTTACCAGCCTGCGGATCACCTTAACCACTTGTACCCCAATCAGCAGCACAATAGCAGACAGTACGATTCTTGCCCCCAAATGCCACGCCTTCTCCGGCAGTTCCTGGAAAAAACTCTCTATCATTCCTATATCATTCTCTTCTGTGGCCGTAAACGGCGCCTCCATCCTGTCCATGATTCAACCTCATATGTTACCTATGATTTCTTTTTCGTCCCGGTATTCTTTTCCTTTTTTACTGTTTTCGGACTCTTTTTTGCAGCCTGTTTTTTCTTTTCTTCTGTATGCGTTTTTTCTTCCTCTGTCCTTTGCTGCTTCTCTTCGGACTCTTTCTGCTGTTCCATCACTTTCTTTTCTTCTTTTTTTACCAGTTCCACTTCTTTCCGCATTTGCTCCGCACGTTCTTTTGCTTCTTTAGCCTCCTGCAGGGCGCGCTCAATTTCCGCTTCTTTCTCCAGGCGCTCCCGCTCCAATTGCTCTATTTTTTCCTGACGTTCCCGCTCCAGCGCTTCTTCCCGTTCTTTTCTTTCCTTTTCCTCTTTCTTTCTGACAATTTCTTTCTTTTCTTCTTCTGTGTATGGAATATAGGAAAAAATGCTTAACGACAATGGCGCGCTGCTCACTTGGATAGAGTTTGCCTTACCGTCATATTCTTCTTCCACAGATCCTATTTGCTCTGCGTTGACCCTGCCTTCCCCGCCAAATTCTTCAGCATCTGTATTCAATATTTCTTTATACTTTCCGGCATAAGGAACGCCTACCGTAAACTCTCTCCATACATTGGCGAAGTTAGCTACCGCTACCAGCGTTTCTTCCGGCCGGTCAGCCTTGCGCATAAATACCAGCATACAGTCATTGGATGAAATACAGTTGATCCATTCAAACCCTTCCCACGAAGTATCGTATTTATAAAGGGCCGGCGATGAAGTATACAACCTATTTAACGCTTTTACAAGATTTTGCACCCCTTTATGGCTGTCATAAACAGTAAGACCCCACTCTACTTCCCGCTCTTCATTCCATTCGTCAAATTCCCCTATGTCCTGCCCCATAAACAACAGTTTTTTACCCGGATGCATTATCATATATGCATAGGTCAGCCTTAAATTAGCAAATTTTTCTTTGATTTCCCCTGGCATTTTTCCAATAAGAGTCCCTTTCCCATGGACTACTTCATCATGGGAAAATACAAGCATAAACTGCTCGCTGTAAGCATATATCATGCTAAATGTCAGCTCATTGTGATGATGCGCCCTAAAATAAGGGTCACAAGCAATATAGCCAAGATAATCATTCATCCAGCCCATATTCCATTTTATATTAAACCCAAGCCCATTATCTTCCACATCCCCTGTTACTTTAGGCCATGCCGTAGACTCTTCCGCAATCATCAAAACGCCCTCATTGCGTCTCTTTACAATAGAATTCAAATGTTTTAAGAATTCCACCGCTTCCAAATTTTCATGGCCGCCGTAGAAATTCGCCACCCATTCCCCGTCATTTTTCCCATAATCCAGATAAAGCATAGATGCTACCGCGTCCATACGGATCCCGTCCGCATGGTACTGCTCTATCCAATAAAGGGCATTAGCAATCAGATAATTAGAAACCTGCGGCCTCCCGTAATTATAGATCAATGTCCCCCAGTGAGGATGGCTTCCCTTCCTTGGATCCTGATGTTCATAAAGGCAGGTGCCGTCGAAGTTAGACAGCCCGAAAGTATCCCTCGGGAAATGAGCCGGAACCCAGTCTAAGATAACCCCAATCCCTGCTTTATGCATTTCATTCATAAAAAACATAAAGTCCTCGTTTGTTCCATATCTGGCCGTAGGCGCATAATACCCGATCACCTGATAGCCCCAGGAACCGTCGAAAGGATGCTCCATTACGGGCATCAGTTCAATATGCGTATACCCCATTTCTTTTACATAATCTATCACAAGAGGAGCCAATTCCCTGTAGTTTAAATACTCTTTGTCCTCTCCCCTCTTAAATGATCCGAGATAGAGTTCATAAATGCTGACCGGCTTATCACTGCCCTGCCTGTCTTTTCGTCCCTTCACCCATTCCTGATCTTCCCACACCACCTTGCCGGAAGCGCCGCCTTCTGTTTTTCCTACGCTTTCCCTGATGACGGAAGCCGTATCCGGGCGAAGCTGCTGTCCAAATGCATAAGGATCCGCTTTTAAGTATGTCAGCCCTCCTTTTACCTTTATTTCATACTTATAATTCTGGCCGGCTTTTGCATCCGGCACAAAAATCTCAAAAATACCGGAGCTGCCCAGCCTGCGCATCTGATGGATGCGGCCGTCCCAGCCGTTAAAATCCCCTACCGCGCTCACACGCAGCGCATTCGGCGCCCACACGGCAAAGTACACCCCCTTTACCCCGTCAATAACCATAGGATGCGCGCCCAGCTTTTCGTAAATTGTATAATGGATCCCGGCAGCAAACCTGTCCATATCGCTTTCGCTAATCTGGGGCGCAAAATTATAGGCATCTTTTACTTTTTTTAGGCTGCCGTCCTCATACTCCGCAATATATTCATAAGAAAAAGGAATTTTCCCTGGAATCAGTACGGCGAAATAACCTTCTTCATCCGCCATTTCCATTTCATAACTTTTTTTATCCTTTTTGTTCTGTACCATCACGCTCTTTGCACCCGGCAGATAAGCCTGTATCAAAGTATTGCCCCCGCTCATATGCGCGCCCAGTATCCGGTGCGGATTATCCGATTCCGAATAAATGATTTCTTCTATGTCCGGCCAATTCATTAATTTATAAAGTTTGTTATTCATAGATATACCTTTGCCCTTTCTATCGTCTGTATGTTATATTTTATGGATAAACAGCCCGCTTCTTAATTTTGGCTCAAACCATGTGGACTTCGGCGGCATAAGCCTCCCTGCATCCGCCACGGCAAACAATTCTTCAATAGAAGTCGGATATACAGAAAATGCTGCTGCAGCATCCGTATGTACTCTCCGTTCCAGTTCTTCCAGCCCCCGTATTCCTCCCACAAAATCAATTCTTTTATCTGTCTTAGGATCCTCAATGCCAAGTATTGGGGCAAACAGCCGATCCTGAAGCACTGCCACATCCAACATTTTTTCCGGATATAAAACACCCCCTATATCCCTTTTCCCCATGCCATTCCCACCGCAAGGGGCAATGCCCTGCGGCGGCATCCCCGGGTTCTCTTCCTCCTGCCTAGCCCTAAGCTCATACCATTTTTCCGCAAGATACATGCCAAAACAGCCTTTTTCTTTTGGCTTATAGGGTTCCCTCCCTTTCTCTTCCACAAAAAAACGTTCCGAAACCCGGGTTAAGAATTCTTCTTTGGAAAGCCCGTTCAAGTCTTTCACCACCCGGTTATAATCCATAATCATAAGCTGGTCATCGGGAAACAGGACGGAAAGAAAATAGTTAAATTCCTCTTTTCCCGTATAACCCGGGTTCGTTTCCCTTCTTTTTAAGGATACTTTCACCGCCGAAGCGCATCTATGATGCCCATCCGCAATATAGATGCTTTCCACTTCCCCAAACGCTTTTCTAATCCTTTCCACCGTTTCCCCGTCTTCTATTTTCCATACCCTATGGGTAATCCCGTCAGAAGCAGTAAAATCATACAACGGTTTCCCTTTTCCCGCTTTTTTCATTTCTTTACGAATCACTGGATGGGAACGGTATGCAAGAAAAATCGGCCCGGTCTGCGCCTTACAGCTATCTACATGGCGGATACGGTCAAGTTCTTTCTCTTCCCTTGTATTTTCATGCTTTTTAATTACCTCCTGCAAATAATCATCCACCGAAGCACATGCGGCAATTCCAACCTGGGATCTTCCATCCATCGTCAGCTCATACATATAATAGCATTCTATAGGATCTTCTTCCATTTCCCCGTTTTTTACCATCTCCCATAACAGATCATGCGCTTTCTCATAAACAGTGTCTGCATAAGCATCCACATTGTCCGGAAACAGTGTTTCCGCCCTGTCGATCCGCAGGAAAGACAAAGGCTCCCTTTCCACCTCCCGCTTCGCTTCCTCTCTGCTGTATACGTCATAGGGGAGCGCCGCTATTTGCCGCTCCAGCCCTTTCTTTGGACGGATTGCTCTAAAAGGTTTAATGTCCGCCATATATTTTATCCTCTCCATTTTTATTCTATTAATTATTTTAACAAATTAACCTATACAGCACAAGCATCAAGTGATAAAATAAATCCGGTGTTGTTTTTAAACTGCCAATCGTTTTCCATGCCGCAAACCATTGCCCGGAAAAGCGCAGAATGGATAAGACTGCCACTGGCATTGCGGATCAAAGACAATAAGGCAGTTAATCTATCATCAGGAGGGATACCGATATGACAGATGAAAATAGAAAGATATGGGAAAGAATCAGCGCTTATGCGGAAGAAGCCTTAAAAGACATCGATCCGCAAAAAACACAAGTATCAGTGCAATTAGATGCCTTGCGCCCCATTATGGAGGAAATTGCAAAAGAACAAAAGAAAAGCCTGGAGGATATTTTTATCCTTTATATGGATCTTGCCAGTGAGGCTTCCGTAGAAGCAGAAGCCAAATTCCAAGCCGACTTGCAGGAAAACAAGCAAGGCTTTTCCGGCATGGCCAATACTTTATGATAATCAAATACATCAGAAAAAGGCAGCCGCCAAAACCCAGTGCCTGGATATGAAGAAGTTTTGCGCCGCAAATCTGCAGCGCAAAACTGTCTGTCCTCTTGGCCACCGAGGGGCCTTTTGGTTATCACGGAAAATACCGGAAGAAATAGGGGAATTCCGTTTTACAAAGTTGTCACTCCACCTTTCCTTTTTCAAGCAGTTCTTCTGCCACCTCAAAAGTATTCATCTCCAGCCACTGGAACTGAATGGCTACTACAAGATACATGCTTTCGCTGCCCTTCCCAAAATATAGCTGGCAGTCCACCATTTCCCCTGCTTCATTATAAACAAATTTGGCCAACGTAGTCTCTCCGATGCAGGTCGTGCCATAGTCCTGCACCGTCAGGCCATCGGCATGGTCTCCCAGCCCTTCTTGTATAAACGTCTCCAGATATTCCCCATCCTCCAGCCAGTCAAAAATCTCACCGGTATAGCCCATGGCATCCAGGTTCGTAATGGCAATCCCGCAGCCGGCTCCGTCGCTGTCCCCTCCCGGCGCATAAATAACCAGCTCTTCCCCGGAATAGTTCTCATCTATTTTCCATCCTTTCGGGAATTGGAACTCTATCATTCCCGGAATTTTCTTCTCTTCTTTCCTGGAAAGATAATCCTCCAGTTTTTCCTGCGCCCCGCTGCTATTCCACTCCAAACTTACCTCGTAGAAAGCCTCCAGTTCTTTTAGCAGCTCCGGTGTTTTTGAGGTTACTTCCCCGCTGTCAATTTCCACCTCCAGCAAAGCAAGCACATCCGGTTCCAATTCTTTTAAATAGTAAGTGGCGTAAATTACGCTATATTCTTCCTTCTCTGCATTCCATCTGCAATATTTTGCCGTTGCAGATGCGGCATCCTGCCCAAGTCCCCTGACCCCGGAAACTTCCAGGTCTTCGTAATCCCTGCTGCCGTCCCCTTCCTTTTTTCCGCTGCTTCCAGGATAAGTCTTTTCCATATATCCTTGCAGCTTTTCCGTTGCCGGTTCCTTTTTATCGTCAGATATATCATATGGATTCAGGCTGAAATAGAAGGATACCCCAAATACATCCGCAGATGCCGTACCTGAAAGTTCCCCGTTCTTGCCGGAGTTTTTTCCTTCCGGAATATACACGGTAACCGTTTTCCGCTTTATTCTCCCGTTTTCCGCATCTTCTTCCATATAAGCCGTAAGAGAATCCTCATGCAGATAAGAAAACCCTTCATAGCCTTCCACTGCATCCCCGCCTAATACAGGTATCTTAGCAGCCGCCTTATCCTCATCTTCTGTATTTTCCTCTCTCCGGTCTTTTGTATCCACATTTGCCCGGGCAACATTCCTTAACTGCCCCATGGGGCCGCATCCCATCAACGCCATGCCGCAAAAGAGGCATCCTGCCATCCATAATATAACCTTTTTTCTTCTCATCCCGCTCATCTTGTCCATTCCCTGTCTGCCGTTTTCCTGCCACTTCCAAAAATGACAGTTTTGCCGGGCATTACTTCCGCCCGGCCATTGTTTCCTGCAAATCTGCTATTTTACTACCCTGACACGGAACACGCCGGAAATTGCCTGCAGTTTGCTTATCATTTCGGCTGTTGCCGGGCTTTCCAAATCTATCATGGTATAAGCCACTTCCCCTTTGGACTTGTTCATCATATCCGTAATATTAATGCCTTCATCGCCGAAGCAGGCGGTAAACTTTGTAATCATATTGGCAATGTTCCTATGGAAAATTGCAATTCTTCCCGCCTGGGAGCAGATGCCCATATCACAGTTCGGGTAATTTACGCTATTATTGATATTGCCGTTTTCCAGATAATTCATCATTTCCTTGACCGCCATTTTGGCACAGTTATCCTCGGACTCCTCCGTAGATGCCCCTAAATGGGGAATCACGATGCAGCCTTCCTGTCCTGCTGTCATAGGATTGGGGAAGTCGGTTACATATTTACGTATCTTCCCTGACCGGATGCCCTCTAACACATCCGCCTCTTTCACCAGGGAATCCCTGGAAAAGTTCAGCAAGATCACACCGTCTTTCATCTTGTCGATAGCCGCCTTATCCACCATCCCCTTTGTGCTGTCCAAAAGCGGAACATGGATGGTAATAATGTCACAGCTTTCATATATCTCTTCTACATTCAATGCATGTTTTACATCCCTGCTCAGATTCCAGGCAGCGTCTACGGAAACATAAGGGTCAAATCCATATACTTCCATCCCCATATGCTTTGCCACATTCGCCACTTTTACGCCGATTGCGCCTAAACCGATAATGCCCAGCCTTTTATCCTGCACTTCCGTTCCTGCAAAATTCTTCTTTTCCTTTTCCGCAGCTTTTGCAATATTTTCATTGTCCTTATTGTCCGAAACCCAGTTGATGCCCCCTACGATATCGCGGCAGGCTAAAAGCATACCGGCAATGACAAGTTCTTTTACTCCATTGGCATTAGCCCCCGGCGTATTGAAAACAACAATTCCCTTTTCCGCACATTTATCCAAAGGAATATTGTTTACCCCCGCTCCGGCCCTTGCTACCGCCAAAAGTTTTTCGGGCAATTCCATATCATGCATCGCTGCGCTGCGGACTAAAATCCCGTCTGCCTCGTTCACATCTTCCGTCTTTTCATAATTCCCCGTAAATTTATCCAGCCCGATATCCGCAATCGGATTTAAACAATGATATTTAAACATTTCCATCCTCCCATTTCCTTTTGTCAGCAGCCCATTTCCCTATTCGGCATTTTCCGCTTCAAATTTTTTCATAAACTCCACCAGCTTTTCCACACCTTCTGCCGGCATAGCATTATAGATGCTGGCACGCATACCGCCTACGCTCCTATGCCCTTTCAGGTTCTCAAAGCCTGCCTCTTTTGCCTCTTTTACAAATTTAGCGTCCAGCTCTTCATTCCCTGTTACAAAAGGAACGTTCATCAAAGACCTGTCTTCCTTCCTTACCGTACCGCAAAACAACTTGCTTTCATCCAGGAAATCATATAAAATCTTCGCCTTCTTTTCGTTATACTCTTTCATCGCCTCAAGGCCGCCTTGCTTTTTCAGCCATTTGAATACCTTGCCGCATATATAAATCCCGTATGCCGGAGGCGTATTATAAAGGGAATCCGCGTCTGCATGGGTTTTATATTTTAACATGGTGGGGGTTTGGGAAAGCACATCCTCCGTAATCAAATCTTCCCTGATAATAACAATCACTACGCCCGCAGGGCCGATATTCTTCTGGACACCGCCGTAAAGCACCCCATATTTGCTTACATCCACAGGTTCCGACAAAAAACAGGAAGATACATCCGCTACCAGCGTATGGCCTTTTGTATCCGGCAATGTTTTAAACTTCGTACCGTAAATTGTATTGTTTTCACAAATGTACACATAATCCGCATCCTCAGGAATATCCAAGTCGGAGCAATCCGGGATATAGGAAAAAGTCTTATCCGCAGACGACGCCACTTCCACCGCTTCCCCGTATATCTTTGCTTCCTGATAAGCCTTTTTCGCCCATTGCCCTGTCACAATATAAGCTGCCTTCTTATTTTTCATCAGGTTCATAGGAATCATGGCGAACTGCTGGCTTGCCCCGCCTTGCAGGAATAATACTTTATAATTATCCGGGATTCCCATCAAATCCCTCAAATCTGCCTCAGCCTCTTTGATAATGGTATCATAAGCTTTTGACCTATGGCTCATCTCCATTACAGACATGCCGGTTCCTCTATAATCCAACATTTCATCTGCCGCTTCTTTCAAAACCTCTTCGGGCAGAACCGCCGGTCCTGCCGAAAAATTATAAACTCTGGACACTTTTCTTTCCTCCTGTATGCATACATAATATTCATTGCTTTTTATTTCATATTTCACTTTCCGCTTTCATCAATTTCCACGGTAAAACATCACCACTGGCGTCCCTGTCCTGATCATCCCATACAGCTTTTCCATTGCTTCATACGGCGTGTTGATGCAGCCGTGGGAACCGGCGGTTTTATAAATATCCCCGCCAAATTCACTGCGCCACGGGGCATCATGGATTCCAATATTTCCCTTTACCGGCATCCAGAAATTTACATGGGACGCATAGCCCGGCCCGCTTAGAACCCTGTTAACTGCTTTTCCGTACACATAATTGACTCCTTCCGGAGTCTCCCATCTACGCCCGGTATTTCCTGTCACAATAGGCGTTTCAAGCTGCAGCTTCCCATCCAAATAATAATACATCATCTGCTCTGTCATATCTACTTCAATATATGTGCCGCCGATATCGTTTTTCCCATATGCCCATCCCTCCTGAAGATACTGGGGTGTATGAATTTCTGCCACCCGGCCGGAAAAGGCTTGTATTAAATATTCTTTTTCCGCTTCCCGGTCTATCCGGTTCCCATAAGTTCCTCCCCCTACTAATACGGTATCCCCTTTCGTCGTCTCAAACTGCCGGGGCTTCCCTACTGTATCATACTCGTCTGCAAGGGAATCGACAAATTCTTCAATTTTGTTATTATCCTGCAGCAGATTCCCTGCTTCATCGTAAAGAAAGCCTCCGTCTTCATCCACCGCAATAAAATTACAGGCAACCGATGCGTCTACTGGGATTTGTTCCCTGCCAAAGACATATACAATGCGGCATTCCTGAAACTCTTTTATTTTTTCCCACTTGGCAAGTTCCTCTTCCATCCGCGCTGTATAAGAAAGGTCTTCATAGCAGCCGCTTTTCTTTAAATCCAGCTCTGCTTCCAAAGAGAGCATCTTCTGCCGGATAGCTTCTTTTGCCTTTTCTTCGTTGAGAACGCCTTTCCTTTCATCTACCAGTATATACCCATGATCGGATTTTTGGATAAATACCTGTCTTTCCTCCGCCTTTTTCCCCATAAAGGCCGGAATAGACCCCAAAATTTCCTGAAGCTTCTCTTCGTCATAGGAAATAACCGGCTCCAGTATATTTTCTTTTGCCTGGAACCAATTGCTGATCCATAGATAGGGGTTCTGTTCTGCAAAACATTCCCTCAAGGCCTCCTCAAAATCAAAAGAAAAGTCAATTTCCTCCGCCTCTATCCAAAAAGCATTTCCTTTATCATCGTATAAGGTCAGCCCGTCATAAAAACAATTCCCGATAAGCTCCCTGTTCGCTTCCTCCACTGTCTTTCCAGTGCAATAAACATGATTCATCCATATGCCATAGCTGAACACGTTTTTATAATATTCAGCCAAACCCAGATAAGATACCGCAAGCAGGAAAAAAAACGTTCCAATTGCGATTCCGGTTTTTCTCATCCTATTTTTATTCATTTTCCTTCTTCTTAAGATCCGTCTCATCAAACGCTTCGCTGATAGCCTCTCCTGCCGGAACCATAGGGAATACCTTGTCGTCCTCAGGGATTACGCACTCAATCAAAACCGGGCCCTTTTGGGCAATTGCTTTTTCAATTGCAGGGGCAACCTCTTCCTTTTTCGTTACGCGTATTGCTTCACAGCCTAAGCCTTCCGCCACTTTGCAAAAATCCACTTTATCGCTTAACACTGTCTGGGAATACCTTTGCCCATAGAACAATGTTTGCCATTGGCGCACCATCCCCAGCACATGGTTGTTGATGACAATCTGGATAATAGGGATATCATAACGGCTGGCTGTGGCCAGTTCATTCATATTCATCCGGAAACAGCCGTCGCCTGCAATGTTCACGCAGATTTTGTCCGGCTTGCCCATCTTCGCCCCGATACATGCCCCCAGACCGTATCCCATAGTGCCCAGACCGCCGGAACTTAAAAATGTCCTTGGCTTAGAATATTTATAATACTGTGCCGCCCACATCTGATGCTGCCCGACATCCGTAGTAACAATTGCCTCCCCGCCGGTTATCCTATCCAGCTCTTCGATGACATAAGGACAGGACAAGCTGCTCTTATCATAATTGAGAGGATATTTCCTTTTCCATTCCTGGATATGTTCCACCCATTCCTTATGCTCCATCTGGGGCAGGCGTTCATTGATTATAGTCAGCGCTTCCTTCAAATCGCCTACGATGGATGCCTCCGTGCGGATATTTTTATTGATTTCCGCCGCATCAATGTCAATTTGGACTACTTTGGCATGGCTTGCAAACTTCGCCGCATTTCCTACTACCCTATCGGAAAATCTAGCCCCCAAAGCTATCAATAAATCGCATGCGCTAACACCCAGATTGGAGGTTTTTGTTCCGTGCATTCCAATCATCCCTGTATACAATGCATCCCGTCCGTCAAATGCACCTTTCCCCATCAATGTATCGCAGACAGGGGCATCCAATTTCTTTGCAAACTCCGTCACTTCCTTTGCTGCCTCAGAAATCACTGCGCCGCCGCCCACATAGATATAAGGCTTTTTCGCATTCTTTATTAATTCCACTACATAGTCGATGTCCTCTTTCGTATACTGCTTCTCTTTTGCATCCACTTTTTTCAACGCTTCCGCTGCCGCCGGTTCATACTCGCAAAGGTTCGCCGTTACATCTTTGGTAATATCCACCAATACCGGTCCCGGCCGGCCGCTTCCGGCTATTTTAAATGCTTTCCGCAAGGTATCCGCTAAAATTGCCACATCTTTTACGATATAGCCATGTTTGGTAATCGGCATGGTAACCCCGGCAATATCCACTTCCTGAAAGGAATCCTTGCCCAAAAGAGGCAGATTCACGTTGCAGGTAATCGCCACAATCGGCACCGAATCCATATATGCGGTTGCAATCCCTGTTACAAGGTTTGTTGCCCCCGGGCCGCTGGTAGCAAGACACACGCCCACTTTTCCGGTAGCCCGCGCATAACCGTCCGCCGCATGGGCCGCCCCTTGTTCGTGGGAAGTCAAAATATGCTTGATTTCATCACTATGTTTATATAAAGCATCGTATACATTTAAAATCGTTCCCCCCGGATATCCGAAAACGGTATCCACTCCCTGTTCTTTTAAACATTCCACTACAATTTCCGCGCCTGTAAGCTGCATAACCGTCTCCTCCTCATGCCCTTATTTATGTGGTACTTCCAAGATAGCGCCCCGGTTGCCGCTGGTTACTAATTCCCTGTAACGCGACAGATAACCGGATGTTATTTTCGGCTCTCTGGGCTGCCATTTTTCCCGTCTCTTATCCAGTTCTTCTTCCGTTACTTTCATATCAATCGTATTCGCCGGAATATTGATGCTAATAATATCCCCTTCTTCCACCAAGGCAATCGGCCCTCCCACTGCCGCTTCCGGCGATACATGGCCGATGGATGCCCCTCTGGAAGCGCCGGAAAAACGACCGTCCGTAATCAAAGCTACGCTGGCGCCAAGCCCCATGCCCGCGATGGCGGAAGTAGGGTTTAGCATTTCCCTCATGCCAGGGCCTCCTTTCGGCCCTTCGTAGCGGATGACCACCACATCCCCTTCCACGATTTTTCCGCCTTTTATCGCTTCAATCGCATCTTCTTCACAGTCAAATACCCTTGCCGGCCCTTCGTGTACCATCATTTCAGGCACTACAGCGGAACGCTTTACTACACAGGAGTCCGGTGCAAGGTTGCCTTTCAGCACGGCTATGCCCCCTGTTTCGCTATAAGGGTTCTCCAAAGGACGGATTACTTCCGGATTTTTGTTGATGCATCCTTTGATATTTTCCCCTACTGTCTTTCCTGTTACAGTTATCAAATCCGTATATAATAAACTTCTTTTATCCAGTTCGTTCATTACTGCATAGATACCGCCCGCCTCATTCAAATCTTCCATATAAGTAGGACCTGCCGGAGCCAAATGGCATAAGTTCGGCGTCTCTGCCGAAAGTTTATTTGCCACTTCCAAATCCAGTTCCACCCCTGCCTCATGGGCTATCGCCGGAAGGTGGAGCATGGAATTGGTCGAACATCCTAAAGCCATATCCATACGCAAAGCATTGATAAATGCCTCTTTCGTCATAATATCCCTTGGTTTAATGTCTTTTTCCACCAGTTCCATTATCTTCATACCTGCATGTTTTGCCAAACGGATTCTCTCTGAATATACCGCCGGAATGGTTCCGTTGCCTTTTAACCCCATTCCCAACGCCTCCGTCAAGCAGTTCATAGAATTAGCCGTATACATACCGGAACAGGAACCGCAAGTAGGGCACACTTTCTCTTCAAACTCGCAAAGCTCATCCATAGACATGGTTCCTGCCGCCACGCTCCCTACTGCCTCGAACATAGAAGAAAGGCTTCTCTTTTCCCCTTTCACCCGACCCGCCAGCATCGGGCCGCCGGAACAGAAAATCGTAGGGATATTCAGCCTTGCCGCTGCCATCAAAAGCCCCGGCACATTTTTATCGCAGTTCGGCGCCATGACAAGCCCGTCAAAACCGTGAGCCAAAGCCATGCACTCCGTGCTGTCCGCAATCAAATCCCTGGTTACCAAAGAATATTTCATGCCGATATGGCCCATTGCAATCCCGTCGCATACGGCAATCGCCGGAAAGACCACCGGCATCCCGCCTGCCATAGCCACCCCAAGCTTAACCGCCTCTACAATTTTATCCAGATTCATATGTCCCGGCACAATTTCGTTATAGGAACTCACAATACCTATCATCGGCCGTTTTCTTTCTTCCTCGGTATAACCGAGCGCATTGAACAGACTTCTGTGCGGCGCCTGCTGGGTGCCTGTCTTTACGGAATCACTTCTCATTTTCATCTCTCCTAACTTTTCTTCTTTTTTCCCGTCCTTGCCCTAATTTCTGCGCTGCCTTGCGCATATGGCAGATCTGCGGATGCTGTATAGGCACAAGCCTGACATCCCATTCCTTTTTTACTTTCTTCTATAAACAATATATTCTTCATTTTCATAAACAGGGTGCATCCCCTCTTCTACCATATCCCAGGGAACTGTATCATAAGTATAATAGAACTCCCAGCGGAAATCCCCGCCTGGGACAGTCATTTCTTTATGTAAAAATAAAATATCCGCCTCTTCCGCCACAGTATTTTCACATTCCAGGCCATAGTAAAATTTCAGCAGATACTGCTGATAACAGTCGGTAACACACAAATTCCCTCCTGCTTCCACCCCTGAATTATCCAAAGCATCCCTTGCATAATATTCGGACAAACCGTACTCACCATTATACCCTTTGGAAGACAGCAATACAATTGCCAATAATGTGCAGGCTGCCCCCGCCGCTTTCCATATGGGAAACGGAAATAGCCTTTCTACTTTTTCGGCAATCCCCTGCAGCAGCACACATAGCAATATGGAAACCGGGACGCCAATATAAGAAAAAACCCTAAAATACGGCAAAGCGCACTGCACTGTCAAAAATACCGGCATAAGCAGTAAAATCACTGCAGCAAAAAGCGGCAGAAAAAAGCGTTCCCTGCGTCCTTCATTATATGCCTTCCAGCCCTGCCAGAAGGCGGACACGAAACCGGCAGCCATAACAAGCAGCAAAGCATCTCCCAGCCTAAGATAGTATAAATCAAACAAAGACCGGAACCATTCTGCCAGCCTGGTAAAGTACCCTTCTCTTTCCACGCTTTGTATATAAGGCGTAGCCAGCATATAATCCATGCCAGTCTTAAGAGACAAAAAGGGCGCCGAAAGGATAATGTCGGTATGCCCCTGTCCGCAAAAAGCCCCTCCTTCTGCCTTGCTTAGCAGATTGGAACCAATGGCCAGCCATATCATCGCATACAAAAGCAAAGTATGCCATGCCGCAATCACACTGCTTATAATCAAAGAAACCAGCGGCTTTATTTTGTGGTTAAAAAGAAGAAACAACCCTCCTGTTATGCATACCGGAATCACCCAATACACACTGCTTGGCAGAATATACAAGCCCAATGTCAGGGACAGGGAAAAAAGAATGTAATATTTGATATTTTTTTTACTTCCAGCATCCTTTCCCGTTCCCTCTTTTTCTTCCCACCCGATTTTCTGTATCATAAAAACGGCTGTCAGAAAACAGGAAACCGCCAATGTATATCCTCTCCCCTGCACTGCCAACTGGTTCACCAGATGCATACAAGAATAGAAAACAACACAGCAAAATGACCATCCTTCCCGAAAACACCTCTTCCCTATCCGGTAAAGCAGAGCCAAGTTTGCCATCGCGGCAAGATAGGATACTCCCCTTAGGCCCAGGATCGGACTGCCCAGCAGATTCAAGAACCCGGAAAGCACCGAATAGCCCACATGATTATTCGGCAGCGGCCAATGAATTGCCGCATAAACAGGCCCCCTGCTGATAAAATAATAATATGTATACAGTTCATCATACCATGGCGTCAAAAAAAACATCCGGAAACCGTAATAAACCGCCATCCACGCGAACCATAAAATAAATGCCCCATTTTCTTTGTCTGATAAGAAATTACGGAGCCATTTCTTATTTACAAATTTTTTCCACAAGTAAATCACCCATCTTTGTACAAGACACTTTCCGGCAGCCTTCCGACATAATATCCGCTGTCCTATAACCTTCTTTCAGCGCTTCTTTTACAGCCGTTTCCACTGCATCTGCCTCTTTATCTAAGTCAAAGGAATACCGGAGCATCATAGCTGCTGATAATATAGTGGCAATCGGATTGGCAATATCTTTGCCTGCAATATCCGGGGCGGAACCATGGCTTGGTTCATACAAGCCGAACTTCGTATCGTTTAATGAAGCGGATGCCAGCATACCGATGGATCCGGTTACCATGCTCGCTTCATCGGAAAGAATATCGCCGAACATATTTTCTGTCAGGATCACATCGAACTGCGCCGGATCCTTAACCAGCTGCATTGCGCAGTTGTCCACCAGCATATGCTCTAACGTTACATCCGGGTAACCCTTTGCCACTTCTTCCACCACGCTTCTCCAAAGCCTTGAAGAATCCAGCACATTGGCTTTATCCACGCTGGTTACTTTTTTCTTTCTCTTCTTTGCAATATCAAAACCCTTCACCGCAATACGGCGGATTTCATTTTCGTCATACACAAGCGTATCGACAGCTTTTCTTATCCCGTTTTCCTCCACGGTCTTTCTTTCCCCGAAATAAAGCCCGCCAGTCAATTCCCTCATAATCAGCATGTCAAATCCTTTGCCGCTGATTTCCGTCTTTAACGGACATGCCCCGGAAAGTTCAGAATATAAAACCGCAGGGCGTAAGTTCGCAAAAAGGTTTAATGCCTTGCGGATGCCAAGAAGCCCCGCCTCCGGCCGCAGATTAGGGGGCAGTTTATACCATGGGGAAACAGACGCATCCCCGCCGATCGAACCCATCAGCACTGCATCCGCCGCTTCCGCTGCAGCCACCGCTTCTTTGGTCAGAGGAACCCCATGAACGTCAATGGATGCGCCTCCCATTAAAATATCCGTATATTTTATTTCATGATCATAACACTCCGCTATTTTGTCCAATACTTTTCTTGCTTCCCTTACAATCTCCGGCCCAATGCCGTCGCCTGCAATACATGCAATTTTCAGTTCCATGATATTGTCCACTCCTTACATTTGTTCTTTGTTTCTGGATTGCCCGATTCTTTGCCGTAGTAAAGTATAAAAGCCTACTTGTAACATAATATCGTATAATATCCAAAAATTCAAGCCTGTCGTAAAAACCCATGAAAATCCATGCAAAAACGCCAATACCAGGAATTTCAATAAGCTGAAAACACCTAATGTATTGACGTTTTTTATCATGATTACTTTCCTTCTGCCTCTGATTTTTCCACCTGTGCAATTGCTGATTTCTGCATAGGTATGCGGCAGTTCTTATTACTGCCAAATTCTACAATCACCGTGTCATCCGTAATATCAATCACCGTGCCGTACATGCCGCTGCTTGTCAGGACGAAATCCCCTATTTCAAGTGCAGCCAGCATAGCCGCTACTCTTTTCTGCTCTTTTTTCTGCGGACGGAGCATAATGAAATAAAACACAACAAAAATCAGCACGATTTCTATTATCATAATGACGCCCATTCCATCTCCGCCTGCCGCACCTTCTGCCAACAGTATACCCATTCGTAATTCCTCCTAAACTTTATCTTCACTCCAGCCTAAAAATGACCTAATAAACATCATACACAAAATCAGTAGAGAAAACAAGTACTTTGTGGAGAAAATTGGGTTCAGCAAATGAAATTCTGAAAATATATGTTTTCATAACTGCATTCCCGAAAGCGGAACGGTCAGAAGAAAACCGTCCGTACCCTTGCGGGTTGCTTATGCTTGGGATAATGTTTCCATTTTAGCAAGCTTATTTTTTTTATATTCCGTAAAACAGCCATGATCCAGGGCATCCCTGATTTCTTCCATCATCGTATTGTAAAAGTAAAGATTGTGGAGGACGCAAAGGCGCATTCCAAGCATTTCTTTCGCCTTTAACAGATGGCGGATATACGCACGGGAATAACGGCGGCAGGCAGGGCAGGCGCAGCCTTCTTCAATCGGCCGGCCATCGGTCTCATATTTTGCATTAAACAGATTGATCTTGCCTAATCCTGTATATAGATGTCCGTGACGCCCATTCCTGCTCGGATAAACACAGTCAAAAAAGTCTACGCCCCGTTCCACGCCTTCCAAAATGTTTGCCGGTGTTCCCACCCCCATCAGATAAACGGGTTTTTCCACTGGCAGATAGGGAACGGTTTCTTCCAAGATATGATACATCTCTTCGTGGCTCTCCCCTACTGCCAGCCCTCCTACAGCGTAACCGTCCAACTCCATTTCTGCAATCCGTTTTGCATGTTCTATGCGGATATCTGCAAAAACAGCGCCTTGGTTAATCGCAAAAAGCATCTGCTGTCTGTTCACCGTATCCTCCAAACCGTTCAACCGGCGCATTTCTTCTTTGCAGCGCGCCAGCCACCGGGTAGTCCGTTCCACAGACGCCTGGACATAACCCCTGTCTGCCCGGCTGGAAGGGCATTCGTCAAATGCCATGGCTATGGTGGAAGCCAGATTGGACTGTATCCTCATGCTTTCCTCCGGCCCCATAAAAATCTTTCTGCCGTCGATATGGGAATTAAAGTAAACCCCCTCTTCCTTTATTTTCCTTAGAGATGCCAGGGAAAAAACCTGGAAGCCCCCGGAATCCGTCAAGATCGGCTTATCCCACGACATAAATTTGTGAAGCCCTCCCATTTTCTTTACAATCTCATCCCCCGGCCTCACATGGAGATGATACGTATTGGACAGCTCCACTTGTGTTTTTATTCCTTCTAAATCCTCTGTGGAAACGGCTCCTTTGATAGCGGCAGCCGTTCCTACATTCATGAATACCGGTGTTTGAATGACACCGTGCACTGTATGGAATTCCCCTCTTTTCGCCCTTCCTTCCTGCTTTAATAACCGATACATACTTTTTTCCATTACCTTTCCGAATCAACCAATCCATTCCGCCTTCATGCCCCGGCCTTACCGCCAGGCAATGCATCTCCACTTTACCATATCCCTCCTTCCTGCGCAAGATATCCGGCACAAACTATTGCCACCCATCCTTTCATTATATATAATGAATAAAATGCCATCAGGCTTTCAAACAAAAAGCTTATGGCGGAAAATCCCATATCAAAAAAACAGCATCAGGAAGAAAAGGAGCTATTTATGTCAGGTTCAACATTCGGTACATTTTTTAAAATATCCACTTGGGGCGAATCCCACGGCAAAGCTTTGGGCGTAGTCATCGACGGCTGCCCGGCCGGCCTCCCCCTCTGCGAAAAAGATATCCAAAACTATTTAGACCGCCGCAAACCCGGACAGACCCGGATTTCCACCCCCCGCAAAGAGGATGACCTTGTGGAAATCCTTTCCGGCGTTTTTGACGGGCTTACCACCGGCTCCCCTATTTCCCTTATTGTAAGAAACACCTCGCAGAAATCCCGGGATTACAGCGAAATCGCTTCTTATTACCGTCCTGGCCATGCGGATTACACTTTTGACGCCAAGTACGGTTTCCGCGACTACCGGGGCGGCGGACGTTCTTCCGGCCGGGAAACCATAGGCCGGGTAGCTGCCGGCGCCGTTGCCGCCAAGATTCTGAATACGCTTGGGATAGAGATTTTTGCCTATACCCGGTCCATCGGCCCGGTCTGCATCAGCAAAAATTCCTTTCATAGGGAGGCCATCCTCCAAACCCCTACTTGTATGCCGGATGACGAAGCGGACAAAAAAGCCAGTGAGTATCTGGCTTCCTGCATAGCTGACAAAGACTCCGCAGGTGGCGTTATTGAATGCCGTATCCAAGGAGTTCCGGCCGGCATCGGCGATCCTGTTTTTGAAAAACTGGATGCCAATCTGGCAAAAGCCGTCATGTCCATCGGCGCGGTCAAAGCCTTTGAAATCGGCGACGGATTCAAGGCAAGCGCTGCAAGCGGCTCCTCCAATAACGACCCCTTTGTTTCCGAAAACGGGAAAATTACCAAAAAAACA
Source organism: uncultured Lachnospiraceae bacterium (assembly GCA_910576535.1). GTDB lineage: Bacteria > Bacillota > Clostridia > Lachnospirales > Lachnospiraceae > Kineothrix. The sequence continues at coordinate 40,177 of CAJTKK010000012.1, forward strand.
AATCATGCAGGCGGCATCCTGGGCGGCATCAGTGACGGCTCCGAAATTATCCTGCGCGCATACATAAAACCTACCCCCTCTATTTTCCGGGAACAGGAGACAGTAAATAAAAACGGGGAAAACATCCGTATTCAAATAAAAGGAAGACATGATCCCGTCATCGTCCCCCGTGCCGTTGTCGTGGTGGAAGCAATGGCTGCCCTCACGCTGGTGGACGCTATGATAGGGAATATGTCTTCCCGCATTTCCTATTTGAAAGATTTTTATGCCATTAACCCAGCTTATGAAAAATAATGCAATTGGGTTTATCTACTTTGACTTCCCGCCCATTCATGACAAGAAGCCCTTTTTCCATATCCACATTGAAAAAAGTCATTGTATCGGATTCATGATTTAAAGACACCAAATGTTTATTATCCGGGAAAAGGGCCGCATCTTTGGGATAGTCGCCGCTAACAGGAAGGCACAGCGCTTTTGACAGAAGCCCGCTTTCAAAATCAATCCGGTATACGATAACGCTGTTGTCCCCTGCGTTGGAGCTTACCATATAACGGTAATCCGTAGAGAAATTCAGCGCACTTGCTGCAGAACCGCTGGCATGATAGTCATTCAGCGTAGAAATTGTCTGCAGTTTCTCGAATTCCGGGTTATGGTTTACCTCCCGGTAACCATATACATCAATATAATTTTTTAATTCATGGACAATATAAAGCAAAGTGCCGTCCGGCGAAAATTTCAGATGTCTGGGCGCCGATTCCTGTTCGCTCCTAATCACATCCGCCAGGTTCAATGTCCCCTTTTCCTTATCCAGGCGGTAAACCTTTACATGATCCATCCCCAGATCAGCGGCGCAAAGATAGTGATTGTCCCTTGTCATCTTCACGCAATTGACATGGGGCCTGAAATTCCTCTCCGCAATGCTCCCCAGCCCTTTATGGAAAATCTCATCCGTAATATCCCCTGCCGACCCATCTTCGTTCAGCCTAAGCACAGTAATCTTCCCGTCGTGATATCCGGCCACAAACAGATATTTGTCCTCATAATCCGTCGATAAATAACATCCCCTCATCCCGTTAATGGATGCATGGCCGATCATCTCAAGCCCTCCATCCGGCAATATCCGGAAAGCCTCTACTCCAAAATCCGTGATCGAATAAAGATACTTCTTATTATGGGAGATCGTTACGTAAGAAGAATTCGTAATCTCTACCTGGTCTTTTGCACACAATCTTCCGTTTTCCATGTCCACATCATAAATCTTAATCCCGTGTTTATCACCCTTGCCCATCGTATAGGTTGAAACATATGCCACATATTTTTCTTTTTCCATCGGACCGCTCTCCTCCATAAATATAGAATGTTTCATTTATTGTAACACATTTATTTTTTTTTGTCATTCCCTATTGACATCCGTGTAACTCCTAGTATAATGGGTATCAGCGTTTGTTTAGTAACAGTAAACTTTGTGTTTATTATCATTTAATTTCAAGAGAAGCGGACACGATGAAAATAGGAAACAGATTGAAGGAATTAAGAATACAAAAGGCATTAACCCAAGAAGAACTGGCAGACCGGTGCGAACTGTCCAAAGGCTTTATTTCCCAGCTAGAGAGAGATCTTACATCCCCCTCCATTGCAACATTAGTGGATATCCTCCAATGCCTTGGCACAGACATCCAGGAATTCTTTGCCGAAAGCCCTAAGGAAGAACAGATTGTCTTCCACGATTCGGATTATTTTGAAAAAGTGGACGAAGAACTGGGCAACACAGTGGAATGGATTATCCCCAATGCACAGAAAAATATTATGGAGCCGATCCGCCTTACCCTAAAACCCGGCGGCTCCACCTACCCCGATAATCCCCACGAAGGGGAAGAATTCGGCTATGTGCTGTCCGGAAGCATTACGGTCGTAATGGGCAAAAAAGCAATACGGGCGAAAAAGGGGGAATCCTTTTACTTTATCCCTAACACGACCCATTACATAACGGCAAGCCCAAAAACAGGGGCTGTCATCTTATGGGTCAGTTCACCGCCCAGCTTTTAGACGGCTGCGGTTATTTGCATTTACTTAAGAATATCATGTACCGGAGGTATCCAAGATGAACAAAGAACTAATCAATCTGGCCGATATATCCAAATCCTATGACGGTGAAATGGTCCTGGATGAGCTGAACCTGAATATCCATGAAAATGAATTCCTGACACTTTTAGGTCCAAGCGGCTGCGGCAAGACGACGACACTGCGTATCCTCGGCGGTTTTGTAACCCCCGACATGGGCCGGGTTATTTTTGACGGGCAGGATATTACAAACCTTCCCCCAAATAAACGCCAGCTAAATACCGTGTTCCAGAAATATGCCCTTTTTTCCCATATGAATATTGCGGAAAACATTGCCTTTGGGCTGAAAATAAAAAATAAACCGAAAACATACATAGACGATAAAATTAAATACGCCTTAAAACTGGTCAATCTGGAGGGTTTTGAAAAACGTATGCCGGATTCCCTCAGCGGCGGCCAACAGCAACGAATTGCTATTGCAAGAGCTATTGTCAATGAGCCAAAAGTTCTTCTTCTGGATGAACCTTTAGGCGCCCTTGACTTAAAGCTCCGCCAGGATATGCAATACGAACTGATCCGTCTGAAAAACGAACTGGGCATTACATTTATTTATGTTACCCACGACCAGGAAGAAGCCCTTACCATGTCCGATACCATTGTGGTCATGAACCAAGGTTATATCCAGCAGGTGGGTACGCCGGAAACCATTTATAACGAACCGGAAAATGCTTTTGTCGCCGATTTTATCGGAGACAGCAATATTATTGATGCAGTCATGCTGGAAGATAAACTGGTTTCCATTCTGGGCGTCAAATTCGGCTGCGTGGATACCGGCTTCGGATGTAACAAACCGGTGGATGTGGTAATACGCCCGGAAGATGTGGAGCTGGTAAAACCGGAAGAGGGCACGCTGCAAGGAACGGTCACCCATCTTATTTTCAAAGGAGTGCATTACGAAATGGAAGTCATGGCAGGCGGTTTTGAATGGCTGGTGCATTCCACAGGCATGTTCCCCGTAGGCGCCAAAGTGGGCATTAAAGTTGACCCTTTCAACATCCAGATCATGAACAAACCGGCATCGGAAGACGAGGAGGCGGCAGCAATTGAAGAATAACAGACTCACGGGGAAACTCCTTTCCTCACCATACATCGTCTGGGCTGTCATTTTTATCATCGTCCCCCTTGGGATGGTATTTTATTATGGCCTGACAGATAAAACAGGAGCTTTCACAATAGACAACATAACAGCGGTCATGAGCGCGGAACATGCCAAAGCATTGTGGATATCCCTTGGCTTATCTTTGATAAGTACGGTTATCTGCTTTTTTCTGGCGTATCCTTTAGCCATGATACTGGCCAATATGAATGTAAGCCAGCATAGCTTCATCGTACTGATTTTCATCCTTCCTATGTGGATGAATTTTCTGCTGCGTACTTTAGCATGGCAGACATTGCTGGAAAAAACAGGGGTCATCAACAACATCCTCTCTTTCTTTCATTTGCCGGCATTGAATATCATTAACACCCCTTATGCCATTATCCTTGGCATGGTATATAACTTCCTGCCTTTTATGGTACTGCCCATTTATAATTCTCTGGTAAAAATTGACGCCAATGTGGTAAATGCGGCAAAAGACTTAGGCGCCAATAACATACAGACTTTTTTCAAGATCACTCTCCCGCTGTCTATCCCCGGCATCATCAGCGGGATTACCATGGTGTTCATCCCTGCCCTGACTACCTTTGTCATCAGCAAACTTTTAGGCGGCAGCAAAATACTTTTAATCGGGAATGTGATTGAAGAAGAATTCACCCAGGCCGGCAACTGGCATTTGGGAAGCGGCCTGTCCATTGTGCTGATGGTTTTCATTATTATTAATATGGCGGCTTCCGCTATCTTTGATAAAGACGGGGAGGGAAGCTTCTTATGATGAAAATAACCGTGAAAAAAATATATATTTTTCTGATATTTGTTTTTCTATACGCGCCGATTGCCACATTGATGGCGCTTTCCTTCAATGCCAGCCGCACCCGGTCGAAATGGGGCGGATTCACATTGAAATGGTATATTTCCCTGTTCGATAACCGGGAAATTATGCAGGCCTTATGGAACACCCTTTTTATTGCCCTAATATCTTCCCTGACAGCCGTTGTTATTGGCGCCATAGCATGTATTGCCATCCATAAAATGGGGAAACGGAAACGCGCCGTCATCATGGGCATAACCAACATACCGATGCTGAATGCGGATATTGTTACAGGGATTTCCCTTATGCTCCTTTTCATCAGTTTTGGAGTCAAATTCGGTATGGGCACTATCCTGTTAGCTCACATTACTTTTAATATCCCCTACGTGATTTTATGCATCATGCCCCGGATGAAACAACTGAACCCAAGCACTTACGAGGCCGCCTTAGATCTCGGGGCGTCCCCTGTCCATGCTTTTTTTAAGGTAGTCTTCCCGGATATTTTTCCCGGTGTGCTATCTGGTTTCCTTATGGCTTTTACGATGTCCCTGGACGACTTTATCATTACTCATTTTACCAAAGGGGCCGGTGTGGATACTCTTTCCACCAAGATCTATACCGAAGTCAAAAAAGGGATCAAACCGGAAATGTATGCCTTATCAGCCATTATTTTTGTCACGGTGCTTCTGCTCTTATTCCTTATCAATAAAGCGCCGAAAGAAAAAGTTTAGACAAAATAACAGAACACGAGGAGGAATCAAAATGAAATTCAGAATCAGCAAACTATTCTTTCTGCCCATATGCGCCATCTTCTTTTTATTTTCTTCAGGCTGTGGAAATGCCGCCGGTAACGAAAACGGGGAAGTCGTCGTATATAACTGGGGGGAATACCTCGATCCGGAAGCCATAAGCCTTTTTGAAGAGGAAACAGGCATCCAAGTCATTTACGATGAGTTTGAAACCAATGAAATCATGTTCCCAAAAGTAGAGGCCGGGGCTACGCAATATGACGTAATCTGCCCCTCCGACTATATGATCCAGAAAATGATTGAAAATGATTTGCTGGCAGAACTTAATTTTGACAATATCCCTAATGCCAAAGCAAATATCGGTACGCAGTACTGGGACAGATCGGAAGAATTTGATCCTGATAACAAATACTCCGTCCCTTACTGCTGGGGTACTGTAGGCATCCTCTACAATAAAACCATGGTCGATGAGCCTATTGACAGTTGGACTGTTCTTTGGGATGAAAAGTACCAGGACAATATTTTAATGCAGGATTCCGTTAGAGATGCTTTTATGGTCGGCCTGAAGCTGAATGGCTATTCCATGAACTCCACCGATGCCGGCGAACTGGAAACTGCAAAAAACTCCTTAATCCAGCAAAAACCTTTGGTTCAGGCTTATGTAGTAGACCAGGTAAGAGATAAAATGATCGGCAACGAGGCGGCCATCGGCGTAATCTATTCCGGGGAAGCCATCTATACCCAACGGGAAAACCCTGACCTGGAATATGTTATCCCAAAAGAAGGAACCAATGTATGGATTGATTCCTGGGTCATTGCCAAAAATGCGCCCAATAAGGAAAACGGAGAAAAATTCATTGATTTCATGTGCCGCCCTGAAATCGCCCTAATGAATTTTGAATATATCACCTACTCTACCCCGAACGATGCGGCCAGGGATTTGATTGAAGACGATGATATCCGTAACTCACCGATCGCTTTCCCCGATTTGAACCAGTTCCAGAACCTGGAAACTTTCCAGTATCTGGGTGAAGAAGCGGATCAAATGTATAACAGCCTTTGGAAAGAAGTAAAGTCAGAATAAAAAGCAGATGAAAGAAACAGCCCCGCTTAAAACAGCGGGGCATTATCTTGCAAATTCTTTCTCCACTTTCTGCCGGACGGGAGTACTTTTAAGGGCGTATCTGCCCATTTCCTTCTATCGTATATTTATAAGAAGTCAGCTCCTTCAGCCCCATGGGACCCCTGGCATGCATTTTCTGGGTGCTGATCCCTATTTCCGCCCCGAAACCAAATTCAAAACCATCCGTAAAGCGGGTTGACGCATTCACATATACGCAGGCTGCATCCACTTCATTTAAAAACTTATCGGCATTTTCCTTATTTTCTGTTATGATCGCTTCGGAATGCTTTGTGCTATATTGGTTAATATGGGCAATCGCCTCTTCCATGTCATCCACTGTCTTTATGGATACTATATAATCCAGATATTCCCTGCCATAGTCCTCTTGCTGCGCCATCAAAGCATCTTCTATGATCCCGCATACTGTTTCATCCCCACGCATTTCTACATGCTTTTCCTTCAAGGCCTGCGCCAGCATTGGCAAAAAGCTGTCTTTTATGGCTTTATGGATCACCAATGATTCACAGGCATTGCAGACGCCGATGCGCTGTGTCTTTGCATTGATAATAATGGGAAGCGCTTTGTCAAAGTCTGCCGACTCGTCCACATAAATATGACAGTTCCCTGTTCCTGTCTCAATCACCGGAATGGTACTGTTTTCCACCACGCTGCGGATTAATCCTGCTCCGCCTCTGGGAATCAGGACATCCACATATTGGTTCAACCTCATAAAGCGTGAAGTGATTTCCCGGTCCGTGCTTTCAATCAATTGAATGGCATCTTCACAAATCCCCTGTTCCCTCAAAGCCTTCCGTATTGACGCAGTCACTGCAATATTCGATCTCAGGGCATCGCTTCCCCCCTTTAAAATTACCGCATTGCCGGACTGGAAACAAAGCCCGAAAGCATCTGCCGTTACATTAGGGCGGGATTCATAAATAATGCCGATGACACCGAAAGGCACCCTTTTTTTCCGGATGGTCAATCCATTGGGCCGGGTAAACGTTTCCAATACCTCCCCTACCGGGTCCTCTAAATTTGCTACTTGCCTTAACCCCTCCGCCATTGCATGGATCCTTTCCCCGCTTAAGCGCAGACGGTCTATCATCCCGGGATGCATACCGTTTGCCTCCCCTTGCCTGATATCCTCCGCATTCTCTTCCAAAATATACTCTGTATCAGCAATTAACCCTTCTGCTGCCGCTAAAAGCATCTGCCTTTTCTTTTCCGCCGGCAGCTTCTGTAATAGATACTTTGCTTCTGCCGCTTTTTTTCCCATCCGTTCTAAATCCATGCCCCTATCCTTTCCGCTTCTTTTACTTTCATAAATGCCTGTTTCCGTCACTATCCTATCCGCCTTCTTATCATATTGGCCCGCCGGAATCCTCTCCTGCACCTGACAGGCGAAGCATACCCCGATAGCCGGGATGCCCGGAAATTTTTCCAGATACCTGTCATAATACCCCTTCCCATAGCCAATCCTGTTCCCTTCCCGGTCAAAAGCGCTTCCCGGCATCAGCATCAGACATTGATTTCCGTCTGCTTCTTCCTGAGTAAACAGTCTGTCTGTTTTTGCTACCGGTTCTTTTATCCCGCAATATCCTTCCCTTAAATCTTTTGTAGAATAAATGCGGTAAAAGTCCATGTGATCCCCTTTTACCCTGGGACAGTATACCCGCTTTCCTTCCCCCAAAGCTTTCCTGATCAAGCCTCCTATATCCGCTTCGCTCTGATAGGCCGCATAAACGAGCAGAATATCCGCATTCCGGTACCAATGGGTTCCCATAATATGTTCCGTAATGGCGCAGCTTTTTTTATTCCGTTCTTCCTTATCCATCCCGTTCCGGAGCATTAATGCCCTTTTCCTAATGCGTGCTTTTGTCTCCATATTTTTCTCCCAGGTTTGTAATGGAGCCGTCTTTTTCCTGAATATCTATCTGGTTTAATTGTCCTCTAAGGCTGGCGCGCACATTGGCAACATATTCGCTGCGCAGCCTGCCCTGTTCTTTCTTTTCCTCTTCCGTCAGTCCTTCGGCTTTGGATTTACGGTATAGCTCATTAATCCGCGCAATTTTCACTTCCATGCTGTCCATTTTTCCTTCTCCTTTTCCTTTGACAGTTGCCGTCTATGAATGCATTTTCTCTACAAATTCCGGCAAGTCAAAATACGTGTTCTGATTGCCTACAAATAAGGTGCCGATATCCTGCCCGTCCAAAATACGGTGCAGCGCTTTGATATCCTTGCTATTGGCAATAACCATATCAATATTGGAGCTTGTGGCTATTTTTGCCGCAACCAGTTTCGTATTCATCCCCCCGGTTCCCACATTGCTGCCGGTAGACGGCTTGCCCATTTCCATTAATTCGCTGCTTAATTCTTCCACTACTTGAATGAATTCCGCATCTTTATTTTTCCTTGGGTCATCCGTATAAAGCCCGTCAATATCCGACAGCAGGATCAAAAGATCTGCCTCCACTAATGCGGCCACAATAGCCGAGAGGCTGTCATTATCACCAAATTCAATTTCATAAGTAGCGACCGTATCATTTTCATTCACAATGGGAACCACCCCTAATTTAAAAAGTTCTGAAAATGTATTGTGGGCATTATATCTGTTTAAATTATCGACAATGGTATTCTTGGTCATTAATATTTGAGCTGCCACCTGGTTATATTCCGCAAAAATTTTCTGGTATATCATCATCAGCCTGGCTTGCCCTATAGCGGCACATGCTTGTTTCTCTGCAATTGTCCGCTCCCCTGGCTGGCAGGAATCTTTCAGATGTACCGCTTTTCTTCCCACGGCAATCGCGCCGGAAGTGACAAGCGCCACATCCTTCCCTTTATTGCGCATATCACAAAGTTCCCTGACAAGGACATCCAGCTTTGTGTAATCCAGATCCCCTGTTTCCGGATGCTGCAGGGAAGAAGACCCTATTTTTACTACAATTCTTTTTTTATCTTTTAGTCTCTGCCTAAAAGAGACACAACTAGCGCTTTCCTTCATGAACTATATTTTGCCCCTTTCTTCTCTTTCTCTTTTTCGTGCATCTATCATTGCCTATTGATCTTTGGCAGGAAACGGCCGGTATACCCGGGCAATCTGTTCTGCCATACGGATGCCGTCCATAGCTGCCGACATAATTCCTCCGGCATATCCTGCCCCTTCCCCGCATGGATACAAACCGGTAATTTCAGACTGTCCTCTTTCATCCCGCCGGATACGGATAGGGGACGACGTCCTGCTCTCTATGCCTGACAAAATTACATTTTCTGCCCCAAATCCCGGAATTTTCCGGTTAAAATCTTCCATCCCCTCCACAAAGGCACGGTTTAATGCATCCGGCAAAATGTCATGGACATTGCCAAATCCCCATTCCCCTTTCACTTGAGGGGCATACTGCCCAAGGCTTCCGTTCCCTTCTTCTTTCTTTTCCGCATCTGCTTTTTGCACTGCTTTCTTAAAATCCCCGTAATACTCTACCGGCACCTTTCCATGACCGGCCGCATACGCCCGTTCTTCCAGTTTCCGCTGGAACGCAATCCCCCCAAGAGGATGGCCGCTTCCATAATCCTCCGGCGATACAGAGACAATGACCGCGCTATTCGCATTTAACCCGTCCCGCTTGCTGTAACTCATCCCATTTACCGCCAGCCGCCCTTCCTCGGAAGAAGCGTTTACCACATATCCCCCCGGACACATACAGAAGGAATAAACGCTTCTCCCTTCCTTTGTCTGTGCAGTCAATTTATAAGAAGCCGGCGGTAAAAACTCCGGTTTTGCCGCCCCATACTGGGAATGGTTCACCAGCCATTGGGGATGCTCTACCCGGAACCCTACGGCAAAAGCTTTCGCTTCCATCGGTATGTTTTTTTGATATAGCATTTCAAAGGTATCCCTTGCGCTATGCCCGATTGCCAGCACTGCTGTATCCGTTTCTATTGTTTCCCTGACAACTGTCCCGGCCCTGGAAGCTCCTTCCTGCACACGCCTTTCTACGGTTACTTCCTTGATTCTGCCGCTTTCGATGCATAAATCCGTCATTTTCGTACAAAAATGGATCTCGCCTCCATACGCCGTTATTTTTTCTCGCATATTTTTCACTACATCCGTTAAAATATCCGTTCCTATATGGGGCTTTCCTTCATATAAAATGTTCTCCGGAGCCCCAGCCTCTACAAAAATAGACAATACTTCCCTGCTTCTTCCTTCTTTGTCTTTTACTAATGTATTTAATTTCCCATCGGAAAAAGTTCCTGCCCCGCCTTCCCCGAACTGTACATTGCACTCTTTGTCCAAACGCCCCGTCCGCCAGAATTCTTCCGCCTTCCTGCGTCTATGGTCTACATCCATCCCCCGTTCCAGTATTATAGGACGGTAACCATATCTGGCAAGCATATACCCGCAAAACAGCCCTGCAGGCCCTGCCCCTACAATCACCGGCCTATGTTTCATATCTTGTTCCCCTGAAACCGGAAAACAATATTTCACCGGGTTCACCACGCTAACCTGGTTCCCCTTTATTCTTTTTATTATTTCCTGTTCTTTTAAACCGCTTACATCCACCGTATACGAATAAAAAATATCCGGCTTTTTTCTCGCGTCAATGGAACACTTTACAATCTCAAAACAAAAAGATGTATTTTCTTTTATTTTTAAAATTTTTCTTATTTTGTTTTCCAAAAGTTTTTCTTTTGCCTCGTCCGCTCCCGGCTTAAGCTTGATCTGACTGATCCGTATCATATTCTTACTCCTTACCGTACTGCTCCCTATAGATCCTTTCTGCCGCACTCCTGCCCGCTATATACCCGCTCGTCCACGCCCATTGCAGATTGTAGCCGCCGCATCTTCCATCCACATCCAGCATTTCGCCTGCAAAATACAGCCCCGGCCGCTTTAAAGATTCCATTTCTTCTGTTACTTCATTAAGATCTATGCCCCCGGCCGTTACCTGCGCATGTTCAAAAGAATTGGCAGCCAGAAGATGCACCCATAGTTCCTTATAAGAATAAAGCAGTCTTTTTAACTGCCCTTTCCCTAGCCGCTTTGCCATATCCCCCGGTTTATAACCAGCTTCTTTGATGATCATCAGGTTTATCTTTTTATTTGCAAGCCCCAGCAGAAATTCTTCCAGAGTCTTATCCTCTGTCCTCTTCACTCTATCCTCGCATATGATATCATAGGTTAAACTGTCTATCTGGGGCAGAAGATCAATAGATGCCGCCCCGGTCTTTCCTTCCGCCATTAAATATGCCGCCTGACGGCTAAGCTGAAAAACCGGTATCCCGGATATGCCGTAATCTGTAAACTGCAGTTCCCCTTCTTCCTCTTGCACCAGCCTGTCTTCTTTTCCTTTTTCATATAGAGAAATCTTAGCCTCGCACCGGACGCCCGCCACTGCTTTTAAAAAGTCGTCCTTGCATCTTAGCTGTACCAAAGCCGGAACCGTTGGAACAATATGATGCCCCAGCTTTTTTGCCAGGGCAAACCCGCTGCCGTCTGACCCAGTCTTAGGCGCCGCGCATCCCCCGCAAGCGAGGACAACCGCATCATACCCTTCCGCTTTTCTTTCTGATGACAGCAAAACCGTAAAAGCCCTCTCTTTTTTATTCCAGGAAATTTCCTTCACTTCTGCGGAAAGTTCCGTCTTTATGCCTTTCATTTCCCGCCTCAATATATCTAGCACCGTAGAAGCCTGCTCTGACCAGGGATATAAACAACCTCTTTTTTCTTTGACAAGCATTCCCGCCTGTTGAAAGAAAAACAAGGTATCCTCCCCTGAAAATCTGCTCAAGTAATCTTTCAGCTTTTCTTTGTTTCCATAATAATGGTCTGGACTTAAATCCTTATTGGAAAAATTGCACTTTCCATTGCCGGTAGCCAAAATTTTCTTTCCTACCCTATCGTTTTTTTCATATAACGTTACTTCCGCGCCAGATCTGGCCGCTGTGATTGCCGCCATCATCCCCGACGCTCCCCCTCCAATTACTGCAATTCTTCCCACTTAAATCTTCCTTTCCATACCCTTTAGGCTTCCGTGCCATACACACCCTCCAGGCGGCATGGGTCATCCAGTTCTTTTCATACTATTATAACTTGAATCCATTGTCAAACATAAATATTTCCCCCATCCCCGTCCCTTATGAAACCTTTTTCCGCTTTCCCATACTGTATCCAAAGGCTTTCCGCTGCATTTGGCATCACCAAGTTATCCCTTGAATATCTCCCAAAATATGCTATGATAAAACAGAGCTTTTGAAAATGCAACAAAGGAGATTTATCATGAAAAAATACCAGAATTTAAAACACAAGATTATTTTCTATGTTATGTCCGTTTCCATTCTGGTAACGGTTCTTATCACTGCAATTATGTCTGTCGGCAGTTCCCGTTCCACTAATACTGTCCTGTTAGACAATATGCAGATGACTGCGAGGATCGCTGCGCAGAATATCAGCTCCAACCTTCATCTTCTCACGGAACGGATATTCAATTTTTCTAAAGAGCCTATATTCCTTGACGATACCATATCCGCACAGGATAAACAGGCACGTTTTCATGAAATCAAAAGCCAGATTGAATTTGTCTGGATTTCTGCCTATGACACTTCCGGATCAAAGCTTTACGGCGATGATGCTTCGCCTGCCTCTATTTCCGGCACAAAATATTATGCCCTGCTGACCCAGACTGGAAATATCGTGATCGGCGAACCATTCTACGATAACAGCCTTCTCCAGCTTTGCATCGGCGCCCCATTAAAAGACAGCGAAGGAAATGTAACCGGTTATCTGATCGGAAGCTACAAATATGATCTTCTTAACGATGTCATCAGCCAATTAGTGATCGGCAATACCGGAACCGCCTGCATTCTGAACGAAGAAGGGGATATCATCGGGGACCGGGATCTGCAGAACATCATTGATCATAAAAATATTTATGATTTATATCCTTCATCCAAAAACATAGAATATTTCGATAAGGTAACCTCTTTCCAGGTTGGCTCCACAAAAATGAAGCTTGGTTCCAAACACTATTACACAGGCTACGCACCCATCACCGGAACCAACTGGTCACTGTTTGTTTATGCGCCAAAATATGAATTTATGGGTACAACAGTTATTTCCACCTCCCTTTCCATTCTGTTGTCCATTTTGTTTTTACTGGCTGCAGCCGCATATATTGTTCCCGTCTCCCAGAAAATTGCCAGCCCTTTGGCCGCTGCCACGAAACGGCTGCAGGATTTGGCCGGCGGCAATTTGCACGATGAAGTTGTTTTATCCCACAGCCATGATGAAACGGGTATATTGACGGACGCCCTTTCCAAGACAATCGCCAGCCTAAAAAAATACATACAGGATATTGAATATTGTTTAAGCTCCCTTTCTTCCGGAGATTACACAATTAATATCCCTGATGATTTCCAGGGGGACTTTGTTTCCATACAGCATTCCCTCAGCAATATTACCGATGCCTTAAACCGGACAATGATACAGATGAACCATTCCTCTGCCGATATGTCCGGTTATGCAAGACAGCTTATGGAAGGATCCAGGAACCAGACTTCCCTTCTGCACGACATGGAAGAAAATATGGCTGCCATTACTTCTTCCATTGAAAAAAATAAGGAAAATGTCCTTCAAATTGAACAATGCGCCGAGTTGGCAGGGCAAAAAACTGCCCTAGGCGACAGCTATATGCAAAATATGTTAGATGCCATCTCCCAGATCCGTGCATCGGTAGAGGAAATTTCTAAAGTCAGCATGTTAATTGAAAATATTTCCCGCCAGACCAACCTCCTGTCCCTGAATGCATCCGTCGAAGCGGCAAGAGCCGGTGAGGCTGGCCGGGGATTTGCCGTAGTTGCCGGAGAAATCAACCATCTTTCCAGCCAGACCGCTGATGCGCTGCAGCAGACCGGGGAATTAATTATCCGTTCCTCGGAAACGATACAAGCCGGGCTGAAAACAGCAAACCAGACAGCCCAGACTTTCCAGGAAATTGCTTCACTGACCACTCAATACCGGAAAATTTCCGGCCAGCTTTCCGATACGGTAAGCGAACAGACAATCGCCGTCTCCCATGCCAATGAAAACCTTATCTCACTTATGGATATTGCCAGCAAAAACGACGGTATGGCGGCGGAATCCTTAGCCCAGGCGGAAAGTCTGCAGGAATATGTGGAACAAGTTAAGATCCATCTCCCCTCCACAAACAAAAGCCCTTCTATGCCATAAGCGGCAGAATATGTAACGGCGCTGCTGATCCTGGATCAGCAGCGCCGTTATTTTAGCTGGAATAGGATTCCAGGAAATTATACAGTTCCTCTTCCGATGCTATATATTTATTCTGTATGATTTCCTGTTTTAATATATCCGGCAAAGAATCCAGCGTAATATTCGTATTCATATACACTGTCCTTAAGTCATCGCAATATACCACTACATAATTTTTTTCATTGACTAAATAAAAACTGGTACTTACCTCCTTAAAAATATAGCTCTTGCGTACCACTACTCTCTTCCGGGAAAAGGAAACCACTTCTGCGCTGACAAAGCCAAGCTCCTGATCCTGTAACGAAGGAGACTGCTGATACAATTCCATTTCCTTTATTAGCTGCTGCCGGTTCATGCCAATATATTTATCCGGGACTTTCCATTTTGTTTCTACCGAAGTATCCTTTTTTAAATCTACCTCTTCAATAATGTACTGGGTATCTGCACTGATCACCTGCTCCTCTTCTAAGGCAGTAGGAATAATCTGTTGGCTTTCGCTGGCTACAGCGTTTTTTTCTTCTTTCTCTATCTGGGCATATTTCCCGGGATAGAACTCTTCCTGCAGCTTTATATGGGAATAAAACCCCAAGGCATACATACCCATTGGCATAATAAAAAAAAGACTGATACGTTTTACAAATCTCATTTCCCATTCTCCTTTGTAAACAGTATCAGCCAAATTTTACATTTTTATTCGTTATCTTTTACCAGCCTCTGTCCCCGATGCCGTCCTCTGACGGTACGGCCCGCTGTTTCCCTACAGCAGATGGATTTTCTCCGCCAAAGCAGCCAGGAGCCTTCCTCCAGGCATATCCTCCAGCTCATCTTCCCTGATCCCTTTTAATAGTATCATTATAACAAGGTAAATAACTGCGCACACAAAAAAACATACAAAAAAAGTCACAATATTTCCTGCCCAAAGAAGCATTACTTTGCTAAGAAGCATTCCAGCCAGCCCGGAACCTCCTGCTGAAATTGCTGTTACCCCAAAAGTACGTATCCATTCCGGGGCATACTGGGTATACCGCATTACTCCGGCAAAACCTATGATACAAGCCACCGCCCAAAATACCGACAAGCTAAAGGCCACTGCCTGGATCCCTAACTTCGTAACACTGATCAAAACCAGCAGAAAAATTAAATGAACAATAAATGCCGCCAAGCCTCCCGTAATCACTATCTTCATCTTTCTCATCCGCTGCAGCAGCGACATAAAAAAATACGCAAACGGGAAAAAAACAATCACACACGAACCTGTCTGCAGCAGTTTTATGGCCGTATTCTGATCCCCTGTAAACAGCATCCCTACAATAGGTTTCGCAAGCATTGCCGCCCACACAGCAAATGGAATTGTCAAAATAGCCAAATTATGTACAATGCTTCCTATCCTATATTTTACTTCCCCATACTCCTGCTTGTCATACATCTGGGCTATTTTAGGCATACCATAAACTGCGGCCAACGCGCAGATAATCGAAGCAATCCCCACTACCGTGCTATACTTTCCATAATAAATACCCCAGTGCGCCACTCTTAAGCTTCCTTTGTCCTGTTTATTCATGACATAATTAAAAACCCTCTGTTCTGCCAGATAGTTCATGTTATAAAGCAGCGCACACAAAATGTAAGGCAGCCCCGTGGAGAGAAACAGCGAACTGACCTGTCCGTTGGATTCTACATATTTAGCCGTGTCACTTTCCAGTTGCTGCTTAAAAGTCCCCGCATATATCAGCCGGATCAGCAATAGGTAAAGCAGACCGAACCCGCAGGCCACCGAAACACCCACTGCTGCGCCCATCGCCCCGTACGCCGCCGCATATTCCGTGTCCCTAAGCAATGCCGCTACCTTTTTTCCATATGCGGACAATGCCCCCGCCAAAAGCAGGCAGGCCGCAAACATAATCATTTTTTCCAAGAGCCTTGCATGCACCGTAGGCGTCATGGCTCCCATCCCTTGCAAATATCCCCGCATTACACCCAAAAGCCCTGACAGCAAAATTGCAGGAGCCACCGCTGCAATGGAAAGATATGCCATATACTCCAGCAAAAGCGTCTGTGCAATAAACTTAGAACAAAAAAACACAGACAAAGTCATCAGCGCACCAGACAATAAGGTAAAAAACAACGCATTCCTATATACTTTTCTTGCGCTTTTAAACATCTCCCTTTTTGCCCTGTATTTTACCAATATGGCTACGGATTTTGAAACACCATAGCAAAACACCGCACTGGTTACCGTAAAGATTTCCATCCCGGCAGAAAAAAAGCCCAGCCCTTTATCCCCTACCATACGGATTAAAGGGATACGGAGGATAAATGTAATCAGATAGACAATCAGTCCAGTTCCCAGCATCCATTCCTTTCTCTTTCCCCTGCCTGTTTTTTTTATTTTCGTTTTCTGCTTCATATCCTGCTGTTCCTCGTTTTTATTCTTCTCTCGTAATTCCCAATTGCCCCAAAATATAGTTCTGCTTTTCTTCCATAACCGACGCTTCCTCTTCCTCCATATGGTCATAACCGCAAAGATGAAGCATACTATGGGTGATTAAAAACGCAAATTCCCTCCGTTTGCTATGCCCATATTTTTCCGCTTGTTCTTTTACCTTGTCCACAGACAAAATAATGTCCCCAAGCGCCAGCTCCCCGCTGTCCAAATCAAAATAATCCGCTTCTCTGCCTTCTAAAACCGAAAAATCTGCCGGTATGGCATATTCTATATTAGGAAAAGAAAGCACGTCCGTAGCCTGGTCTATCCCACGGTAACGCCTATTGTATTCCCTGATCCCATCATCATCCGTTAAAAGCACATTAATAGAAGCTTCATAAGGGCAACCCTCCGTTTCCAGGACGGCTTCCATGACCTGCCTTATCACTTTGTGCCCGTCAAAAACAAATATTACGTCAGTTTCATTTTCTACATATGATGTCATATTTACCGCTATGCCCCTTTCCCCAGCCTGTCCAAGCCACTATCTTCTTCGCTCTTCTTTCCTGCGGCCTGCTTTCTCTCTTGCCCTGCTTTGTCTTTTTTCGGCTGATTTTTCATAATCTTCGTAAGCCATGACAATTTTTTGCACCAGCGGATGTCTTACCACGTCCTTGCTCGACAGGCTGCAGAATGCAATATCTTCGATCTTTCCTAATACTTTCACCGCTATATCCAGCCCCGATTTTACCCCTGGCATCAAGTCCTTCTGGGAACTGTCGCCTGTTACGACGACCTTTGAGCCAAAACCGATACGGGTCAAAAACATCTTCATTTGAGCCGGTGTTGTATTCTGGGCTTCATCCAGAATAATAAACGCATTATCCAGCGTCCGTCCACGCATATATGCCAAAGGAGCAACTTCTATCAGCCCTTTTTCCATATTTCTAGCAAAGCTGTCCGCACCCATGATCTGATAAAGCGCATCGTATAAGGGTCTTAAATAGGGATCTACCTTGCTTTGTAAATCCCCCGGCAGGAAACCAAGCTTCTCCCCTGCTTCAATCGCAGGCCTCGTCAATATAATGCGCCCTACCTCTTCTTTTTTAAATGCTGTGATCGCCATCGCCATTGCAAGATACGTCTTCCCTGTCCCCGCAGGCCCAAGCCCAAAGACAATCATATGATTTTTCATAGCATCCACATACTGTTTCTGTCCAAGAGTTTTAGGTTTGATGGGCTTGCCGGTCACTGTATGGCATATACATTCCTCATCTATTTCAATCAATACATTTTCTTTTTCTTCCATCTCCATCATAATCGCATAATCCACGATCTGTTCCCGGATCGTATTCCCTCTCTTCGATAATTCTGCCAATTGGCGCACGATGTTCTCCGCCTGCTGTACTGCCCGGCTGTCTCCCGTAATCTTCACCGCTCCATTTCTGTCTACGATGGTCACGTTAAAATCATTTTCTATTTTCCTGATATAATTATCATAATACCCGAATATATTTTGCATATATTCTGCCGGAATATCCATCCGGCGTTCTGTCAAGTCCATGAAAATCCCTGCCCGCTTTCCTTTTTGTTTTCCTCTGCCGGAGGCTATTGTACCGCCGTTTCCCTTTCTTCCCCCGCCGGTATATCTTCTGCCGCCATCTTCGGCTCCACCGCCACATTTTTCCCTGTTTTCTCTACAATCTGAAAATCCATATCCATTTGCCACTTTTTTTGATTTTTATTTATTGTAACATTTTTTTTAATTATTTGTACCCCCTTTTCCTCCAAACTAGCGATATATTTTATTAATTTTTCAGAAAATACCGTTTTTACCTCTTCTTTCGTATAAATATTATCTTTCCAAACATACTCTCTGTTTACGCTGCTGCCAAAATAAAGAGGAAGATAAAAATTTTTTAAAAGCTTTATCTGTTTTTTATCCGTTACTTTATCAAAATTTTCATATTTTATTTTTCCGAAACGGAAAACAAAGTCTTTATCCATAACGGCAAATACCATTTCCTTTTTCTCTTCCCCTGTATACTCCTTTTTCTTATAACAAAGAGGAAGTTCCTCTTTCCGCTTTAACTGCCTGCGGATGTAAATATCGGCATCGGCATCGTAATATTGATAAAACTTTACAGTGGCATCCTCGTTATAGACCGGCACACTGCCGGAAACTAATACATCCCCCTTTTTTACTTCCATTCCTATGCTGACCTGCGGCACCCCCTGCCTCGTCACCATGCTCACGATCACCCCGTCCTCTTCCGCAACCAGGTCAGAACCGGCTCCATTTTTTCCCGCTTCTGTTTCCATCCGGTCCGCTTCCTTCTCTTTCCCATCTTCCAGATCCCCCTCCACCTCGTTTTCCCGCACTTGGATTTCCAGGCGGGTTCCATCTATTTTAGCCGAAGTCCAAGTTACGATCCCGAAATCCTGCCGTATTTTCTTTTCCAGCTCTTCAATATTCACCTGATTCCTTTTCATTCCTACATAAATGTTATTTTCCGTTAAAAAATCCATGAAAATATCTTCAGAGATCGAATAATTCCCGGTAACATCCACTGCCCAGATAAAAGTAGACATCCACATCCAGAAAGCCAGGCTTCCGCCCAGTCCTGCCAGGAATATTTTCCTTCTTTTCATCTTAGGCACAAAAAAAGGCAGTCCGCAACGCTTTTGTATGGCTACCTTTGTTCCCGTTTTCTTTACAATCCCTTTTAATTTCTTAAATCCCTTTGCAGTGATGCACATGGTATAATATTCCCCATGGCTTTCGATATTCCAAAGAAGAATATCATGATTGCTGCATAAATTCATAAACCGTTCCGGCGAATATCCCCATACCATAATGCAGACATAACCTTTCAAATACTGTATAAATTGAAGCATATCCTATCCCCTTTTACTATCCATTGCAAAACTTCCCGCCTCCATCTGCCGTTCCGCCACGCTTTGTTTATGCATTATGATAGCGGACACATTCAATACAGCCTGTAATTTTCATATCTTCATTTGTATAGTAATCAATCGACATTTTCTTTCCTATAATGCTGATTTGGCATGTCTTTCCCTGCAGCACGATTGCTTCCGGGGAATATTCCAGAATCCCTTTATAATTTTCCACAAAAGCGTCCCGGTTGCCTGTCACCGTGACAATAGAAGCCCCCAGCATAGAATCTTTTGGGAGCTTTAAGGATTCCACGATAATCTCTTTTCTTCTTTCCAGTTTTTGTTTTCCGGTTAATTTTTTGTTTCTCATCATGGAATAATATATGTTCTGTTTTGCCAAAGAATACTACTTTTCTGCCATTCCTCCCCTATCTTCCTTATTTTTCATTTATGGTAAGGTTCTCCCCAGATGATACGGTAGCCCCGGTAGATTTGTTCCGCTAACAGGATGCGCATTAATTGATGAGGAAATGTCATATCGGAAAAACTGATCTTCTCATCCGCCCTTTGGGATACCTTAGGATGCAGCCCCAAGGAACCGCCAATAATAAACTGGATAT
This sequence comes from uncultured Lachnospiraceae bacterium, assembly GCA_910576535.1. GTDB lineage: Bacteria > Bacillota > Clostridia > Lachnospirales > Lachnospiraceae > Kineothrix. The sequence goes on from CAJTKK010000012.1 coordinate 60,293, forward strand.
GGCTGGTTCCGTAGGTTGCCAGTTTTTCCATTTTTGCGGCAAAAGCAATGGAATCCATTTTTTTTCCTTGTATCTCAAGAGCAACCACATGGGCATCTTCTTTGATATACTTTAAAATGCGCAAAGCTTCCTTTTCCTTAATCTGGTCTTCCAGGGCTTCCCCCGCCCTGTCCGGGGTTTTTTCATCCTCTACCTCTATCACTTCCATACGGCAATACTTTCCGAGCCTTTTTTCATATTCTGCAAAAGCCTCCCGGTAAAACTTTTCTTTTACCTTGCCTACCGCTATGATTGTAATCCTCATGCTTCTTCCTCAAAAACCGTCTGGTAATAATCATCCACAAAGGAATCCAGAAATCCTTCGTCCAAATTCATAAACTGACGGGAAATCATCTGTTTCATTTTATCCGTACGTTTAAAATATTTGATTTCTTCCCCCTCCTGCTCTTCCTGGAGAAGACCCTCGTCTATTTTCCCGGCAGAAATGTTTTCCCCGCACCATTGCCTGATCTCGCTTAATAAGACGCTCTCTGTTGCTGCCTTTTTTTCCAGCGACTTAGAGGATTTAATAGCAGCGGTTCCCATAAGGAAGAATAAAAGAAACAAAGCCCCCATGACAAAACAGAATATATACTTATTGATCATGATAGACGGCAGGCGGATGATGCCAGCCGCTATCAGGCCGACCGCTATCAGGCCAAGCCCCCCGATTACCATAAGCATATAACCGGAGGAACGGTTGTCCGCCGCCTGTTTTGCACTGTCCTGGTAAAGGCCGCGGCCCGCTTCCTCCTTCTGTTCCTGCATATCCCCTTCTTTTTCCTCTTCTGTGTCTCCTTGCGTATCCTTACCGGGAGAGGAAACTTCCGCTTTTCCATCCATCTCCGCTTCCTGCTGTAAAAATACCCTTACCGCAGCGGCCGCCTTTTGTCTTTCCGCTTCCCCGACATATAATTCATATACCCCTTCTTTTTCATCCTTCGCTAAATCCGCTGTAATGAATCCGGAATATGTAAGAAACTCCTTTAACTTTTTCATCTGTTCTTCATCGCCGAAAATCAAGGGAATGCTCTCCCTTTTCTCCAAAGACTCCACTAAATCTGCGCCGCAGTCAGCGCAGATTTTCATTCCTTCCACATATTCATTCCTGCATTTTGGACACCAAGGCATCTTTCTTCCTCCCAGATTATTTATTTGGCTGCAGATATGATTCCATCCACACCGTTATTCTGATTGGCCTTCTCCGCCATCCATTGGTAATTATCCGGATCGGTCAGATCAACAATGACCGGGAACTGGCCTTTTTTATCCTTTTCCCCCATCGGCTGCCACACCCCGTCTTTCGCAGCGCCGCTCCATTCCTTGGAATTGCCGTCGCTGTAATAATTGGTAATATAAATTTCCCCATGATAAAGACCGTTTTTGAAATTCCCGATAAAATTGCGGTTATAGCCCACATTGCTTTCCAGATTCTCATCAATAAAGTCATAATGTTCCGCACCGTCCCCGTTTGGCAAATCATCCGCCCATGTGCCGGAATAACTGTGCTGCAGATAAATGCTGTCTTTTGCTTTTGCATTCTGGTCATACACATAAAACTTCACCCACATACCGCCTCCGCTTCTGACACCATTTTCCCACTCTCCATAATAATACTGGTTATCCGCATACATTGCAAGCCCTTTGCCATTAGGACGTTTCTTTTCGTCCGTATCGCCAAAATAATAATATTTGGTTGTGCCGCTTAGTTTTTCAGAAGCCGCACGGTATCTGGGCAAATATGCCAGATCCTCCACTGCCTCCATATTCCCGGCTTCCCAGTAACCTCTCATTTCGGACATCTGCCTGGGCAGATCAATTTCTGCCGCCGCAAGATTCTCCCCGGCTTCTTTCTGCCATTTGGCAGTCGTCGGCTCATTTTCCAAAGATGCCTGTTCCCCAGCCTCTTCCATAATGGTTTTATCAGGAACTTTCTCTTCTTCTTTTACAATCACTGCGGGTTCCTCTTCCAAAGCCGGCTCTTCTTCCTCCTTCTGTTCCTCTTCCCTGTTGTCTTCTTGTGCTTTTTCTTCTTCTGCAATATCGGAAACCGTCACGCTTTGTTCCTGGGAAGCATCGGCATATTCCATAATATCTTCCTGCAGCATACTGCTTGTGCTTAAACTTTCTTTCCGGTTGAGAAGATGCACCACTACACTGATGCCGCAGATAATCAGGATCAGCACAACGGCAATCCCCAGAGTCAGCAGTTTCGCATTTTTGTTTTCATTCATATCAATCTCCATTCCGTAGCGTTTACGCAGCCGGACGATGCAAACCCCAAATTTGCATCTCATTTCCGCGCTTTTTACCTATATAGACAGATACGGCCTTATTCCGGCTGATTATAGTCAAGGCATGTCCTGTTGCATGTAACGCTTTTTACATAGCCGACCGCTTCCACATGGGCGGGATGAACCTGGTAAGCATTCAGCGCTTCTTCCGATTGGAAAGAGGAAATCAGTCCAATGTCCTTATTCCCGGAGGGAAGCCCGTCTATAATGACTTCCAGGGAAATCACGCCTTCTACTTTATCCTTTACGGCTTCCAGTTTCGCCTTGACCGCGGCTGCGGCTTCTCTTTTTTCTTCTTCTTTTAATTCTTCTTTTAAATCCCATAAAACAATATGATGTACCATAATCTTACCTCCATGTTTTTTTGATGATTGGGGTTAGTGTTTTGGGCGCCTGGGGCAGATTTCTTTCCTCCCACATTATATCATGTTTCGCTTTAATTTTAGGGAAGGAAATTTATTAATGTTTTCTTAATTAACTTTGTTCCTATTGGTTTTACGCGGTCTTTTTTGTATGACTTTTATAGAAGTATTTTAGGGATTGCCGGCAGGCCGCACCATTGTGCAATGTTGTTGTATTTTTCCCCTATTTCCTGTGCGATTTTTACGCCATATTTTATTCCTTTTATTGTTTTCCCAAGCTGCGACCCAGGATCCTGCATTTCTTCCAAGAAGCGTTTTAGTTTGTGAAGAACCCCGGATTGCACGATTTCTTCTTTTGTTTTCGCCTGGTTCAGTTTTTGCGTGCTTTTTTCCAGTTTTTCAAACTCTTTTATCAATTCCGGGGCTTCTTCCATCACTTCATCTTTCAAATCATTGATATTTCCCTGCAGCTCGTTGATGCTGTTCCTGACTTGAACCGTTATGGTGTTTTGCACGGAATTGATATTTTCACTGCTGTTCGTGTTATAATTTTCTACTGTAATTTGCGGGTTTATCTGTATCGGATTCATCATCCTCCCCCTTCTCCTGTTCCGGTTTACTGTTTTACTGACGCCGTCCAATAATTTGGAAATGTCCACCATGATTAAAGAATCCCTGCACCGTTCTTCCCATACGCTATGTTCTTCCAGTTTCAGCAAATAACGGTAATCATGCAGATAGGTGCAGCCTTCACTGCAATTGCATCTTACATATTCCGTATACTTTATTTTAGGTATGCTGTTATGAATCTCATGGAAGATCTTCCTGATAAATACCAGCAAATCCCTGTTGTTCCTGCTGCTTTCCCCTGCCACTTTGATTTCGATTCTTCTATCCGAAATACCGTCAAAGAGCCTGACAATGCCCACTGCATTTTCATATTGCAAATATGCGCCCTTTTTCCAGCAGGCTTTTCTCCCCTTTTCCTCTGCCAGATAAGTATTTGCTTTTACGATAAATCTTGTCATAAGGCCCGCCGGAAGAAACTCATAACGATATTGGAAATTCAGTTCTTTCTTCTTCTCCCCATCCATTTGGATCAGGATCTCTTCATTCTCCAGCAATTCCGCAATTAAATATTCCTCATTCTTTTTGATTTCAAAAGAAAGCTGGAAATTCTCCATCAGCCGCAGAAGAACCGGATAGATTTCTTCCGGGTATTCCTCTGCATTTTTCCATATCTTATGCAAATCCTCATATTTTAAAATCCCGTTCCGGTCCTTTAATACCGTCTCCTGTGCATCCAATACCTTATACACCGCATTGGTTCCCCATTCAGGGTTCAATATGACGATATTTTTTAAATATAAATCATTATGAAAATTAATGATAATCCCCAAATCATGCAGATATTTGCTCAGGCTTAACGCCTCCCCTTGCATAATGTTATATTTCCGGCATATTTGCTGATATTCCTTATAGGGAATCGTATTCTTTTCTTTTGCCATGGTTTCCAGTTCCAGTCTGACTTTTAACCAGCTTGACAGCCAGACCATCCCCATAAGAGGAAGTTTTGCCGTCTCCTCCCAAATCATGCTGCGCAAAGATCCAATCCCTCTATTTTCTTTGCAGCTTACCCTGAAAGAATCTATGATCTGGGGAAATTTCTCTTTCATGCTTTTTAAATCCAGTTGTTTGATGCTGCTTCTGCTGTCGCATTTATTCACGGCAATGATAATCGGGCTGTCATTGGCAAAAGACTCAATGGTGTGCATCCAATAATCAATTCTTCCATATTCCTCTTCCTGGCGCGCATCCCAGACAAAGATATAAAGAGAGCGGTTGGTTAAGAAAAACTGATGGGTTGCATGGTAAATCTCCTGTCCGCCAAAATCCCAGACATTCAGTTTGTATTGCTTTCCCTTCCATTCAAACTCCCAGGGGGCAATGTCAATCCCTTCTGTGGAAACGGTGTCCCTATAAGCATCCTTGACTAAGCGGTTCAGAAGGCAAGTTTTTCCCACGCCCCCCTGCCCTACAATAATCATTTTTGACTCATTCACTTCTGTTTTTTCCCTGTCATTTTGGTACCGGATGAGGTAATTCACCGCCTCAAGCGGAGACTGTGCGGCAATCTCCGGCGGGAGGATATCCTTGAAAAGAGATTTTGTCAGGCTTAAACTTCTTAGCTTTGACAATTGCAGGCAGGAATCCGGCAGCCTGTCTATTTTTGTCCCCCATATACTTAGTGTCTCCAAATCTTTGAGATTCCCGATATTTTCCGGCAAACAGGATATGTTTGCCTCCGGAAGAAAAAGATACTTTAAATTGGTCAGACCGCATATTCCATCCGGCAAAATTTCAAAGTTCCTATTAATTGCCAAAGCTTCCAAGTTCTTAAGCTGCAATATCTCTTCCGGAAATATCCGGAAATTATTATTATTCAAATTAAGACTTCTCAAATGGGACAGTTTGGAAAATTCTGCCGGCAAAGCCTCCAGCATACAGTCATAAAGTTCCAATACTTCCAAATGATCCAGATTCCCTATCTCTGGCGGAAGGCAAAAAACCTTACCTTTTCCTGATACCCGGATGGCTAAAAATTCTAAGTTCTCCAGCCCTCCTATTTCCGCAGGCAATACCGCTATTTCCATCATATGTAAAGACAGTTTCTTGCAGTTTTCCCGCTTTGCTTTTTCTATTATTTGCAGCAGTGTTTCATTATCGCTTACATCAAGTTCAAATTCCAATGAAATATCTATATCAATGCCGCATCCCCAATTCCCAAAACCAATCTCTGCAATTTCCAGATATTCATCCTTTTCATCAATCATCCAGTCTGTCTCATCCAGCCACCCTTGCCAGTCCATACTGTCAATATCTACCGTTCCGCTGATGCTTTCCTCATTGTTGCTCCCATACTCTCCCTGAATAATCTCCAAAAAATCCCCGTTCCCGTCATATCCCATTTGTTTTCCCCCTCCTTTTATCTTCTGTTCCACACATGGGAATATCCATGCTATTGCCAAACCATGATAGGCAAAACAGCCGTCCTGTTTTTTGCAAAACGGACGGCTGCCCTATTTCCCATATGACAGGGAGCCTGGTCTAAGACTGCCTGTTTCTTAAATATTCATCAATGCCTTTTGCCCCGGCCTTGCCCGCGCCCATGGCCAAGATCACCGTAGCAGCCCCCGTAACGGCATCGCCGCCGGCAAATACGCCTTCTTTTGTTGTCTTGCCGAATTCCTCATCTGCCACAATACATTTCCACTTATTCGTTTCCAGTCCGCTTGTGGTAGAGGAAATCAACGGATTAGGGGATGTTCCAAGAGACATGATCACGGTATCCGCCTCAATCACAAACTCCGAACCGGGCTTTACTACCGGCCTTCTCCTTCCTGATTCATCCGGCTCCCCCAGTTCCATTTTCACACAGGTCATGCCGCATACCCAGCCGTTCTCGTCCGCCAGAATCTCTACCGGATTGGTCAGCAGGTCAAAAATAATCCCTTCTTCCTTAGCATGATGTACTTCTTCCACCCTGGCAGGAAGCTCTTCTTCGCTTCTTCTATAAACGATATGCACTTCAGCCCCAAGGCGCAGCGCTGTCCTTGCCGCATCCATGGCCACATTGCCTCCTCCTACTACCGCTACCTTTTTCCCGCGCATAATCGGTGTAGGGGATTTTTCGTCAAATGCTTTCATTAAATTACTTCTTGTAAGATATTCGTTTGCAGAAAATACACCGTTTGCCTGTTCCCCGGGGATTCCCATAAATTTGGGCAATCCTGCCCCGGAGCCGATAAATACTGCGTCAAAGCCCTCTTCCTCCATCAGCTCATCGACCGTCACTGACTTACCTACCACGACATTTGTCTCTATCTTTACGCCCAGGGCTTTTACATTCTCAATCTCTTTGGCCACTACATCTTCCTTGGGGAGACGGAATTCCGGGATCCCATACACCAGCACCCCTCCCGCTTCATGCAGGGCTTCAAAAACCGTTACCTCATATCCCATTTTCGCCAGATCCCCGGCGCAGGTAAGCCCTGCGGGTCCGGAGCCGATTACCGCTACCTTTTTGCCGTTTTTCTCCTTTACGCCGGCGGGTTTTATCCCGTTCTCCCTCGCCCAGTCCGCTACAAAGCGTTCCAGTTTCCCGATGGAAACCGGTTCCCCCTTGATGCCCCGGATGCATTTTCCCTCGCACTGGCTTTCCTGGGGGCAGACCCGCCCGCAGACTGCCGGAAGGGCGCTGGCTTCACTGATTACCTGATAAGCCGCTTCTATATCCCCGTCCTTTACTTTTTCAATAAAGCCTGGAATGTTAATCGCAACCGGGCATCCCTTAACACACTGCGCATTTTTACAGTTAATGCACCGGTTGGCCTCTTCCATCGCTTCTTCTTTATTATATCCAAGGCACACCTCACCAAAATTGGCTGCGCGCACTTTTGCATCCTGTTCACGTACAGGCACCTTCTTTAATACGTCCATTCTAATAACCATGCCTTTCTCTCAATCTGCGGAATCTGAACCGCAAGCGCAAATCCGCCTGTTACCCGTCTTGCTGCCTGGCAAACTGCAGCGATTCAACAGCAGCCGCTTTTCCTTAATTGCAGTTTCCGCAGCCCCCATGATGGGTATCGCCCTCTTCTTCTTTTAAAGCCGCCCTGCCCTCTGCTGTTTTATACATTTGCTGACGCCTCATTGCCTGGTCAAAGTCTACTTTATGACCGTCAAATTCCGGTCCGTCCACACAGGCAAATTTCACTTCCCCGTCCACCGTCACCCGGCAGGCGCCGCACATCCCGGTACCGTCTACCATAATCGGGTTCAGGCTTACTACAGTAGGAATCCCCAGTTCTTTTGTCATCTTGCAGACAAATTTCATCATTATCATAGGCCCTATTGCCACGCACACATCATAATGTTTCCCTTCGTCCACCAGGTCTTTTATCGTCTGCGTCACCATACCGCTTCTTCCATAAGACCCGTCGTCCGTAGTTACATAAAGATTGCCCGCTGCCGCTTCCATTTCCTTTTCTAAAATAAGCAGCTCTTTTGTCTTAGCCCCAATAATCACATCCGCATCCACGCCTTTTTCCTTCAGCCATTTTACCTGCGGATAAACAGGAGCGGTTCCTACGCCGCCTGCCACAAAAAGTATATTTTTTTTCTTAAGTTCTTCCAAAGGCTCACTTACAAATTCAGAGGCACAGCCCAAAGGACCTACAAAATCCTGGAAATAATCCCCGGCCCTTAATTTTGCCATCCTTTGTGTCCCAGCCCCCACAATCTGAAACACAATCGTTACCGTTCCTTTTCCTCTGTCATAATCACAGATTGTCAAAGGGATCCGCTCCCCCTCATCGTCCGTCCTGACAATAAGGAACTGCCCCGGCTCGCACCTTTTCGCAATACGGCTTGCTTCCACTTCCATAAGATATATATTTGCCGCCAGCTCCCTTGCCTCTAAAATCTTATACATTTTATTCCTCCTATATTGCCATATTAGCCTATCATTATTTATCCGTTAAACAAAAACAGATCACGCAACGCCAGCCGGTACCGGGATGCCGGCTGCCTGAACAGTCATTTTTAAAATCTGTCTTTAACATGATACTGTAAATCTGTAAAAAGCGCAACCCAAATAAGCAAAAACAAAGTAAAACCGTCAGATATCCACCAAAACAATCTTCCCTTGTTCGTCATATGTAATTCTGTAGGCTGCCCCGTCCTGGATGTTCACTCCGTATATCCGCTCTGTTCTTGTCTGTATTCCGGTAGCATCCTCATAATATTCGTAAATAACATAAAAATCGCCGCTTCCGTCAATCCGCATAACCGAATTCAATTTATAAACATTATGCCCGCTCATCCCCCGCATGTTTCCCGTTTCATCCAGCAGGACGTCCGCTTTTATCAGTGCGCTGATCACATTGGAAATTGCCATATCCACAGTAATTTCTGTATTGAGCGTCAATTTGTAAGTGCGGACTGTGATATCGCTGGCCACCCCTTCTTCACTGACTGCAATAAACTTATACACGGACTTCCCAAGGGGCATAGGAAGCGCAGAAGTATATAACGGGCTATCCTGCGTCGGATCCGTGCTGTCCGTCGTATAATAAATCCTGCAGCCTTCCGCCGCCAAAGCCTCAATCATATATGGTTCATAATAGTCCCCGCTATATACGGATACTTCCGGGGGTGTAGGCATAATGACATCTATCCTGTATGTATTCGTTACGATGTCGCTTTTTATTCCATAGTCATTCACAAAACAAGCCTTTACCGTATACGTCCCCGTTTCCAGAAAAATAGGGGCTGTATATATTTCGCTGTTTTCATCCGGTATGCTGCCATCCAGCGTATAATAAATTTTCCCGGAAGTATTTGCGCTTAATTTCAAAGGCAAAACCTCTTCATAACTGCCCTCCACAAAGCTAAATTCCGGCGGTTTCGCAATAAACTGCTGGAATAACGCAACGATCTCTTCATTCCTGCAATTCAAAAGCAGCTCGTTAATTGCCTGATAGTCCCCGGTGCCGCTATAAATGGATATGATTTTATCATAAGCTCTTTCTAAATCTTCCTCTTGATAAACTTCCTCTGCATCCACAATTTCCATTAATGTATGGACTGCCGCTTCATATTTCTCCTGAATGTAATAATAATCAGCCATAAGAAAAATAATCTCTGCGTTTTCTTTATCCAGCTCATGCGCTCTTTCCAAATAGGAAACCGCCTGGACATAACGTTCTGCCCCGGCACATTCCCTCGCCTTTTCTATCTGATAAGATATCGAATAATTTTTGTACCAGCATACTCCTGTTATCCCTAAAATCCCCATCAGAATACAGAGAAAAATAGCCGCTCTCAGCCAATTTCCCCTCTTTCTTTCCCAGGCTGCCTCTTTATTCTTTTTTCCAGCTTTTTTACCTTTCCCCTTTTCTTTCAGTTCCGGAACTTTCTCCTGCACCAATTCCACAAGAAGGGTAGATAATGTCTCATTCATTTCTTCTTCAATTTCAGGTTCAAAATCCGGCACAATCCGGAATTCCTCCCCGCAATTGTCGCAATACAAATGGTCATTGATCCATTCATACCCGCACTTTGGACATTTCATAAATGAATCCCTTCCCTTTCTTACGATTGGAGTCTTATGGATTCCACACAATTATTCATCAGCATCGCTATCGTCATTGGCCCTACCCCTCCCGGTACCGGGGTAATCGCACTGCAGACTGACATGACATCGTCATAATCCACATCCCCGCAAAGTTTATTGTCTTCCTTCCGGTGAATGCCCACATCAATAACTACTGCCCCTTCTTTTACGTATTCCCTTGTTATCATTTGAGGCTTTCCTACGGCAACAATCAAAATATCTGCCCGTCTTGCCACCTCTTTCAGGTTCTCCGTCTTGGAATGCGCTACTGTCACAGTCCCGTTTTCCCATAGCAGCAGCAAAGCCATCGGCTTCCCTACAATATTGCTCCTTCCAATTACCACACATTCCTTTCCCGCAATTTCAATGCCGGAACGCTTTAGAAGCTGAATAATCCCTGCCGGCGTACATGATACGAACCCGGCCTGCCCGGTACATAAAGCTCCAACGCTTTGGGGATGAAAGCCATCGACATCTTTTTGCGGATCAATCGCCGAAATTACCTTGCTTTCATCAATATGAGCCGGTAACGGAAGCTGGACTAAAATGCCGTTCACATCCTTTCTTCCGTTCAGCTCGTCAATCAAAGCAAGCAGTTCTTCCTGCGTTGTTTCCTCTTCCAGCTCATACGCCAGGGAACGGATCCCGATATAAGCGCAGGCTTTTTTCTTGTTTCCTACATATACGCTGGAAGCTGCATCCTTGCCCACCTGTATGACAGCAAGGGTAATTTCTATGCCTTTTTCCTTCCATTCTGCAGCCTTTGCCTTCAATTCTTCCTTTATCTGTCCTGAAACCGCTTTTCCATCTATTATTTTTGCCATATATTCTCCCATCCCGGCAAATGCCAAAAACTCCATTTAATACGGATACCGCAGGCAGCCCCGGCAGCTATCCTTCTTTAAAATAAACCTGTAACCATCCCGTCTTTATTCACATCAATATGCAATGCAGCAGGCTCCTTAGGCAGCCCCGGCATTGTCATTACCGCTCCGGTCAATACCACAACAAACCCTGCCCCTGCGCAAACATACGCTTCCCTTACGTTCATGGTGAAATCTTCAGGCCTCCCCAATAGTTCCGGATTATCCGATAAGGAATACTGGGTCTTTGCCATACAAACCGGAAGATGCCCAAAGCCAAGGGCCTCCAACTGCTTTAACTGCCTTTCCGCTGCCGGGGCATAGCAGACATTCCCTGCGCCATAAATTTCTTTTGCCACTGTCTCTATTTTCCCTTTTAACGGCAGCTCATCTTCGTACAATACGCGGAATCTGCTCTCTTTCTTCTCCAGCGTTTCCAATATCTTTTCCGCCAGGGCGATACCTCCCTTTCCGCCATTTTCCCATACTGTGGAAAGCGCAAATTCACAGTTCCTTTTTTCACAGAAATCTTTGACAAATGCGATCTCCTTTTCCGTATCCGTAAGGAATGAATTCAGGGTAACCACTACAGGCACGCCGTATTTTTGCAGATTTTCGATATGTTTTTCCAAATTCGCAATTCCTTTTTCCAGTGCTTCCAAATTTTCTTTCCCTAAATCCTGCTTCGCGGTCCCGCCGTTATACTTCAAGGCACGCACCGTAGCCACTAAAACTGCCGCATCCGGTTTCAATCCTCCGATCCTGCATTTAATATCAAAAAATTTCTCAGCCCCTAAGTCAGCCCCAAAACCAGCTTCTGTCACTACATAATCCGCCATTTTCAAAGCTGCCTTGGTAGCCCTGACGGAATTACATCCGTGAGCGATATTGGCAAAAGGCCCTCCATGCACTAAAACAGGGGTATGCTCCAAAGTCTGTATCAGGTTCGGCTTCATGGCATCTTTCAGCAGCGCCGCCATGGCGCCTACGGCCTGCAGATCCGCAGCAGTCACTGGCATCCCCTGATAATTATAAGCAACTACCATTTTTCCCAGTCTCTTTTTCATATCTTCCATATCGGCGGCAAGACAGAGTACTGCCATAATCTCCGATGCAACAGTAATGACAAAATGATCCTCCCTTACCGTTCCATCCATTTTACTGCCAAGGCCGACCACAATATTGCGTAAAACCCTGTCATTCATATCCAAGCACCGCTTCCATACGATCTGCCTCGTGTCGATGCCTAATGCATTCCCTTGCTGTATATGGTTATCCAGCATAGCCGCCAATAAATTATTGGCAGAAGTAATCGCATGGAAATCGCCGGTAAAATGCAGATTCAAATCCTCCATCGGCACAGCCTGGGCATAACCGCCGCCGGCAGCTCCCCCTTTGACCCCAAAGCAGGGGCCAAGCGAAGGCTCCCTGAGCGCAATAACAGCCTTTTTCCCCAGCCTGCCAAAAGCCTGCCCCAGCCCTACGCTGGTAGTCGTCTTTCCTTCCCCGGCCGGCGTAGGGTTAATTGCAGTCACAAGAATCAGCTTACCGTCCGGGTTATTTTCTATTTTTTCCAGATACCGGCCTGAAATCTTTGCTTTATACTTTCCGTATAATTCCAAATCGTCCTCGTCTATATGGAGCCTTCCGGCTACCTTTACCACCGGTTCCATCACCGCTTCCTGTGCTATCTGAATATCCGTTTTCATCCCTATGCCCTTGCTCCTTTCCAAACCGCAAATCTGCAATATCCATTACAAGCCGCCCCGTTTTAAAGAAATCCGTTGTTCCTCCTTCCGCAAACTTTCCGCAGCTTCCCTAAACCTCTTCCTCTATCAGCCTCTCAAATTCTTCCATACTCATCAGCACTTTCCTCGGTTTTGTGCCTTCTTCCTCCCCTACAATGCCTGCGTCGCATAACTGATCCATAATACGGGCTGCCCGGTTAAATCCGATCTTAAATACCCTTTGCAGCATACCGATGGAGGCCTTATCTTTTTCAATAATAAATCTGCCGGCTTCCGCAAAATACGTGTCCCTGCTGCTTTCCCCATTGCCGCCCGCAGCAGAAGACGCACCAGTTCCCATTGTCTGGATTTTTTCCTGGACATCATCGCTATACACATTTCCGATTGCCTGGTTTTTCAAAAAGTCCACTACGTCGGACACCTCAGAATCGGAGACAAAAGCCCCTTGGATCCTGGCAGGTTTTGGGTATCCTTGGGGATAAAAGAGCATGTCCCCTTTCCCCAGCAGCTTTTCCGCCCCGTTCATGTCCAGTATCGTACGGGAATCCACGCCGCTGGATACGGCAAATGCCACACGGCTTGGCATATTGGCTTTGATTAGCCCGGTAATTACATCCACAGAAGGCCTTTGGGTAGCAATAATCAGATGAATCCCTGCTGCCCTGGCAAGCTGTGCAAGACGGCAGATGGATTCTTCCACCTCTCCTGGGGCGACCATCATCAAATCCGCCAGCTCGTCTACAATGATGACGATCTGAGGCATTTTTGCCGGAGCTTCCTCCCCTTTTTGTTTCATCCCTTCCACTGCTTTATTATATCCGTTTAAATCCCTTACATTAAGATCAGCAAATTTATTGTAGCGTTCCGTCATTTCCGCCACACCCCAGTGAAGAGCCGATGCTGCTTTCTTGGGGTCTGTGACCACCGGAATCAGCAAATGGGGAATCCCGTTATACACGCTAAGTTCCACCACTTTAGGATCCACCATAATCAGCTTTACATCATCCGGATGGGCTTTGTATAAAATACTCATGATTAATGTATTAATGCAGACAGATTTTCCTGAACCTGTCGATCCCGCAATCAGCATATGGGGCATCTTGGCAATGTCCGCAACTACCGTTTTTCCTCCGATATCCTTGCCTACCGCAAAGGAAAGGTTGGAAGGGAATTCCTGGAATTCTTTGGACTCCAGCAGATCCCTCAAAGGCACGGCGGCATTTTCTTTGTTCGGCACCTCGATCCCCACCGCCGCTTTTCCCGGTATCGGCGCTTCTATCCTTATATCCGTAGCCGCCAAGTTCAGTTTAATATCATCCGACAGCCCCACAATCTTACTTACTTTTACGCCTTGTTCCGGCTGCAGCTCATATCTTGTAACGGTAGGCCCTTGGCTGATATCCGTAATCATCACTTTTACCCCAAAAGTTGCCAGGGTTTTTTGCAGATGCATGGCCGTTTCCTTCAGCTGCATAGCGGAACTTCCATTCCCTTTCTTCATCCCTTTCTTTAATAATTGAAGGGATGGGAAGATGTATTTTCTGGGCGCTGGTTCCTTGACCTCCTGCAGTTTTTCCGCCATATCCGGCAAAACGCCCTCTTCTTCTGCCTTCCCGGGGCTGTTCTTTTCCCGGGGTGCATCCGGCTCCTGCACCATGCTTCCCCCTGCCATGGCCTCCATTTCTTTAACCGGTTTTTCCTTATTTTCTGCAGGCTCTGCCACCGGCCTCATCCCGGAATGGGATATTTCTTCCGTTTCCTTCCCATCCGTCCGGCCGTCAGCAGTAATATGTATATGATCATATTCGCTGGAATGAAAACTTCCTCCGCTTTGTTTTATGGTGACTTCCACTTCCTCCACTTTATTCTCATCCAGGTCGTTCAATATAATCTCATGAATATCATCCCTGATTTCCGCTCCTACCGCTTCCTTTGCCGCTATTTTTCCGGCATCCGTCTTCTTTTTCCGTTTTTCTTCTTTGGAGGACAAGGCTGTGTCCAGCATCACGCCGGATACTTTTTTATCCATCCGGAGAATTCTCTCATTTTCTTCTTCCTCTTCTTTTATACGCCTGTTTTCTTCCTGTCTCCTGCGTATCTCATCCTGTTCCTTCCGCCGCTGTTTTACCCTCTCCCTATGGGCATAAGTTCCTTCCCTTGTCCTTTCATATACCCTTTGCCCTCCATTTTTCATGCCTTTGACAAAAGATTTTTCCGTTACTATCACCAGGCAGATAACCGATAAAACAATAAGAAGAAGCACAGTGCCTACCATAGACAGGGAACGGAAACTAAGGAAGGCAAGGGTACCCGCCAAGACCCCTCCCCCATTATGGTTTGCGCTGCATCTTTCATAAATTTCCTTTACGCTGTAAAGAGAATCTTCTTTCCATACGCCTGCCGCTAAATCACAGGCCATCCCGGCAATGAAAAACAGGATAAGCGCCGCTGCCATCTTTCTTACGGCAATCAGGCTCCCTCTGTTAGAAATGCCAAAAGCAACCGCCAAAAATAATAACACTGGGGCAATATAAGCCAGGATACCCAATAAGCCAAACATCACATCGCTTATGATATCCCCCGCTGCCCCAACAATGCCAAAATTACATAAAAATAAAAAAACTGCCAGCGCAAATACGCCAATCAGCATCACTTCATTTTTAATTGCACTATCCATAGGTTCCGCCTGTCTTGGCGTCCTGCTGTTTCCTTTTCTTTTTCTTGATGCCGGAGCGCGGGACGAGGATCTCCCCGATGCACTTTTACGTCCTGCACCGCTTCTTTTTCCCTGTCCAGATGCCATACTGCCCATCCTCCATTTCTTTCCAAGCTTTTTAACTTATATAGTATAGCATCTAAAAAGCTAATTGTCACCAATCATTTCATGCAGATGCTGCATTGCCTCCTTGATCCCGCCCACATCATTAATAATTCCTTCATTGACTGCTTCCTGCCCTACCAATATAGTGCCTACGTCCTTCGTAAGAACCCCTGTCTCCATCATCAGTTCTTCCAGTCTTGCTTTGCTTATTTTGCAATGGCTACAGACAAAGCCGGTAATGCGGTTCTGGATTTGTTTAAAATAGTCAAAAGTCTGAGGCACCCCGATCACCATGCCGTTCATTCTTACCGGATGAATGACCATCGTCCCCGTAGGCACTATATAAGAATAATCCGTACTCACCGCTATCGGCACGCCAATGGAGTGGCTCCCCCCCAATACCAAAGATACCGTAGGTTTGCTCAAAGAAGCAATCATTTCCGCAATGGCAAGCCCTGCCTCCACATCGCCGCCCATTGTATTTAACAAAATAAGCAGACCGTCCACTTCACAGCTATCTTCAATCGCCGCCAGTTCCGGCAGGATATGCTCGTATTTGGTTGTCTTAGAAGCGCCGTTTAAATTATCATGCCCTTCCACTTCCCCAATAATCGTAATCAGATGAATTTTATGCTTTTTATCATTTTTATCCAGCGTTACCTGACCAGTCTTTTCAATAAGCTCTTCCCTATGCTTTTCTTCCTCTGTCTTCTTTTCTTCCCCTTTTCCTTTTGTATCTGCATTTTTCCCGTTCTTCGATTTTTGATTTCCCATGCCAACCTCCATGCCAAAGCTTTCCGTTTTTTCACTTTCATGACCCAAATAAAAATACCGTATTCCAGGCATTTTCCAGTGTGAGTCCTTTCCCGCAAAGCCTGCTCCGCGCAAAGCCTGCTCCGCGTAAAGCCTGCTCCGCAGGCTTGGAAGTCATTTGCCAAACAGCTTTGCTGTGAACGTGATAACTTCTTCTCACACTATGTCTTTAGTTTGCATGGTAATCCAATTTTTATACCATATCTTGTTTTTAAAAATCAAAATCATCCGTTTCTTCTACCGGAACATCAAACTTCATCTTCTCCCATTCCACAATCCTGTCATAATCCATTTCCCGCCTCACATGTTTTTTCGGAAGAGGAAGAGGGTTCTCAATCAGCTTCACCGAAGGTTTTTCCTCTTCCTCCGCCATTTTATCCATGTCCTCCAGCACAAGCTCCGGAACGGATATTTTAACCGCTTCCTCTCCCTTGTCAATTCCCATGGAGGCAATTCCAAGCCCTGCCAAGACTGCCCAGGCAAAAGCTGTAAAAATATGATACCCTGCTTTCCCCGCCGGCAACATATCCCAGATAGCTGCCGCCATGAGAAAAAGAATCCACACATCCTGCTTCTGCTGCCTGTGAAAGAAAAATCCAATCCCCCCTAACAGCCCGCCAAAACAAAGAATGGCCCCTGCCGCCATATTCCTGTCAGGGCCTGCCGGAAACCGGAATCCCCCTCCTGCTGACGAAACATTCCCCCACGTCTCCCAGATACTTTTCCAAGAGCTGCCGGATAAAACCGCATCCCATCCGGTCAAAAAAAGCAGCATCAAAGCCATCCCTGACAGACAGAGAAGAAAAGGGAAAATGGCTGGCTTGCGCCTATTTTTCCTGCTTCTTCTTTCCAGGCCGTCTTTCCCGTCCATCCATTCTTTGACATATAACCCCCCGATAAACAGAAGAAGAGTAAACCCAAACGCATCCAGATATCCCATCATCCCTATATATAAACCGGTTATGGCAAATATTGCATCACTGCCTCCCCCCTTCTTTTTCCCACGCAGCCCGGTTGCGCAAAGCCCGGTTATGCAAAGCCCCGCCGAAAAAAGAAAGAAATAAAACACTTCCGGCGTCAACTCACAGACCCGATGCGCATATTCCGGCAAAAAAGCCATAATGGCCATTGCGCATATTGCTTCTGTCCGCCCGGCAAGCAGCCGGGTTCCAAGATAAAGAAGAAGCAAGGATAAGACTTGAAGCAGTAACTGTAAATATACGCCCGCCGTCATATAATTCCCGCTCAATGACAATACAAAAGAAAGTATTACTGTATAGAAATAGGAAGCGCCATGAGCTATCTGCGGCACTCCCCCGGAACTTTTTATCATTGCCATTTCATAATAGGCGCTGTCCTTTAATACATCCATAAGGCTTACAATGGAAACCCGGTAAAAAACAGCCGCTGCCAAAATGCCTGTCACGCATAAAAGCTCAAACGTTTTCCGGTAACGGATGTCCTGCAAAACCCGGCTTCCCCAAGTTTCCGCTATCTTATGCCCCAAAAACCAGATGATTGCAGCAGCTGCAATCCCTGCACAAGCCAAGCCTAAAACCGCATTTGGATTGGCGCCTGTCATTCCTGTGCTGATCCCGGACAGATACACCGTAAATAAAATAACCGCCCCTGCCGAAACAAACAGCCATAATACATAGCTTAACCATGTCTTTTTCATTCTCATGCTAGTAGCCTGCTCCTTTAAACCCCATCCAATGCCTGTTCCAAATCCTCTATAATATCCTTCCCATTTTCAATTCCAACCGAAAGACGGATCAAGTCGGGGGCAACCCCTGCCTCTATCAACTGTTCATCGCTCATCTGCCTATGGGTATGGCTGGCCGGATGAAGCACACAAGTCCGCGCATCTGCCACATGCGTCACAATCGCCGCTAACTGCAGCCTGTCCATCATCTTAGCGGCCGCATCCCGTCCCCCCTTTAGTCCAAAAGAAATGACCCCGCAAGTTCCCTCCGGCATATATTTCTTTGCTCTTTCATAATATTTATTTCCAGGAAGCCCCGGATAATTTACCCAAGCAACTTTTTCATGTTTTTCCAGATAAGAAGCTGCCTGCAGCGCATTCTGGCAATGCCTTGGAACTCTCAGATGCAGCGTTTCCAGCCCCACATTCAATAAAAAAGCATTTTGCGGCGACTGGACTGACCCTAAATCCCGCATTAACTGTGAAGTCGCTTTTGTAATATAAGCCAGCTTTCCAAATTTTTCTGTATATGTAATCCCATGATAAGAATCATCCGGCGAACACAGCCCCGGATATTTTTCCGGATATTTTCCCCAATCAAAATTGCCGGAATCCACAATTGCACCGCCCACGCATATCCCATGGCCATCCATATATTTCGTGGTAGAGTGGGTCACAATATCCGCTCCCCATTCAAAAGGTCTGCAGTTTACCGGTGTAGCAAAAGTATTGTCCACAATCAGGGGAACCTGATGGGCATGGGCAATCTTTGCAAACTTTTCGATATCCAGAACTACCAGCGCCGGGTTCGCAATTGTTTCTGCCAGCACACACCTGGTATTTTCCCGGAATGCCTTATCCAGTTCTTCTTCCGGCGCATCCGGGTCAACAACAGTGCAGCTAATCCCCATTTTTTTCATCGTTACTGTCAACAGGTTGAATGTCCCGCCATACACGGTAGAAGACATTACCACATGGGAACCCGCTTCACAGATATTAAATACTGCGTAATAGTTTGCCGCCTGCCCTGAGGAAGTCAGCATAGCCGCTATACCGCCTTCCAGCTCACATATTTTCTCTGCGACATATTCATTGGTAGGGTTTTGCAGCCTAGTGTAGAAGAAACCGCTTTCTTCCAAATCAAACAGCCTCCCCATCTGTTCCGAAGTCTCATATTTAAATGTGGTGCTTTGATAAATAGGAAGAACCCTCGGTTCCCCGTTTCCCGGTTTCCATCCCGACTGTACGCATATTGTTTCTTTCTCATACTTTCTGCTCATTCCATGCCCTCCATTCCTCATTCCGCCCGTAAGCTGGCATTTCCTTTCTTTCCCGGCTTATTCATCCCAATTATGGTAAACAGCCTGCACATCGTCATCGTCATCTAAAAGATCCAATGTTTTCTGGAGATTCTTTACCGCTGTTTCATCAGCCAGCTCTACATAATTTTGGGGAATCATTGTCACTTCCGCAGAAACCATAGCGATTCCCGCCTCTTCCAATGCTTTGCTTATCCCCTCAAAGCTATCCGGGGCCGTTAATATTTCATAACTGTCTTCTTCTTCCGAAAAATCTTCCGCCCCGGCATCCAAGGCCGTCATCATCAAATCATCCGCTTCCATCGGGCAGTCTTCCTTCGCAATGATAATCTGTCCTTTCTTATCGAACATAAAAGACACACAGCCCGGCGTCCCGATGCTTCCCTGCCCTTTTGTAAACGCGTTACGGATATTCGCTGCTGTGCGGTTCTGGTTATCGGTCAGAGCATCCACTATAATGGCAATGCCTCCCGGCCCATATCCTTCATAAGTCACATACTTATAGTTGACATTCCCCACATCGCCGGCTGCTTTTTTAATCCCACGTTCAATCGTATCATTGGGCATGTTGTTTGCTTTTGCCTTCGCAATCACTTGAGCCAGTTTAAAATTATTGGCCGGATCCGGTCCCCCTTCTTTTACCGCGACAGCAATTTCACGTCCGATAATCGTAAAAATCTTCCCTTTAGCCGCATCATTTTTTTCTTTCTTATGTTTAATATTTGCAAATTTTGAATGTCCTGACATCTTTTAATCCTCTTCCTTCCCTTTTTCTTCCCCGCCGTTTCCTTCTTCCGGTTCCGGCTGTTTAATTTTTGTTACCAAAACACTTTGTATCATTTTATTTTCCACGGACAGAATCCTGAAATTATAGCCTTCCACATCAATATCAAAGTCCTCGTTTTCTTCCGGGATCTTATCCAGTCTGGAAATCAGGAAACCGTTTAAGGTTTCAAACTCCTTCTCGTCAAACGAAATGGCAAAACGCTCTTCCAGTTCTTCTAAAGGAGTCTTTCCTTCTATAATATATTCGTCCGCATTGGCGGTAGCCTCAATGTGTTCTTCGTCTTCGTCATATTCATCCAGAATATTCCCGACAATTTCTTCCAAAATATCTTCCATGGCTAACAGCCCGGAAGTCTGCCCATATTCATCCACCACAATCACCATCTGCGTCTTCGTTGACTGCATCATCTGGAACAGGGCGTCGATATTTTTTGTTTCCGGAATAAACACTGCCTCCCGCAACAGACCTTCCACTTCCTTTACCGGAAGATTGACATCTTCTTCCAAGGCATGGATACGCATAGCATCCCGCAGATGAAGAATGCCGATAATATGATCAATGTTTTCTTCATATACAGGAAAACGGCTGTTATTGGCATCCAGCATAAAAGCTACCGCATCTTTCAGGGGCATATCCCCTTCCACGGCTACCATATGGTTCCGGTGGGTCATAATATCATGCGCTTCCTTATCGCCAAATTCAAAGATGTTCGTAATCATCTCCGCTTCCGTAGCTAACAGAACCCCTTGCTCATGCCCTTCGTTCACCATTGAAATAATTTCTTCTTCTGTCACATCCGTCAAACCGTCATCCACCTTCATGCCAAGCACACGGAGGATCCCATTTACGCTCACCGTTACCAGTCCGGTAAAAGGGGAAAGCACGCGCATCACACAGTAAACCGGGTTAATGCACATATACGCCCATTTTTCCGGATACCGTGCCGCCATTTTCTTAGGCAGAAGCACACCGAAGGTCAGTAATATGTAAGTCAGCGCCGCTACAGTAAGAATAAGCGTAACCGCGCTGGTAACCCCTGCCCCCATGGCTGCCGCCCAGACCGTCCCCGGCTTCACATAGGCAGCCACCAGCCGGCGCATCCCCCTGAGCCAGAGTCCAAGGTAAAAGCTGCCCATGACAATATTAATTAACGTCACGATGAGCTGTACCATATTGATATATTTTGCCGGATTTTCTATAATCTCTGCCAGCCTGCCGGATTTTTTATCATTTTCTTCTTTGACCCTTTTCTCAACATCCTTATAGTTCAAATTATTAATTGCTGAACCAAACCCATAAAAAAACATATCTGTCAATATAAGGGTTATAAATAAAATTATACTGGCAGTAGGCCCGCCATCGTCCATAATCCCATCTCCTTTTATTCAAAAATAAATATAGACCCAAATAATCACAGTAACTATACCATCTTAGTTTCCATTCGTCAAGCAATCAGCAGGACAAACCATGAAATCCTAAGTTACCTTCCGTCCCCGCATCCCTTAAAATATCACTTTCCAAAAAAGGCTCCCGCTTCCAGCCTGCCGCATTCCAACCGGATGCCGCATCCTGAAAACGGGAGCCTGCCCCAGGCAATTCCTCGATATGCCGTTCCTGCTTTGAAAATGGATTCCCATGAACTGTAACCATCTTATGTATTATGGCAGAATACCCCTAATTCCAAGCTGATCAACAGCCCCTCGTTTACTTTATCCATAATCCCGCTGTCCAAATGGCATACTTTATCTTTCAGCCGTCTTTTGTCAATCGTCCTTAACTGCTCCAATAAAATAACCGAATCCTTGACCATATCGTATTCATCTGCATTCAATTCAATATGGGTAGGCAGTTTCGCCTTATTCAATTTAGAAGTAATAGCGGCGCAAATTACCGTTGGGCTGTGTTTATTCCCTACATCATTCTGGATAATCAGCACTGGCCGCACACCGCCTTGCTCCGAACCGATGACTGGCCTTAAATCCGCATAGTAAATATCTCCACGTTTCATTTTTCTCACCCTTCATTTAAACTTTTATGGCTAAATTATTGCCAGTTTATCTGAAGGTATTCAATTTCTATTCAAAATCCTGAAAATAATCCTTGGTTTCTCTTATTTTCCCTGATTTCAAATAAATCCGGGGTACCCTTTTCCCAATGCAGCAGGCCAGTTCATAGTGAAACCGTCCTGACAGTTCCCCCAATTCTTCCATTGTAATCTGTTCTTTTCCTTCTTTCCCTATTAAAGTTACCATATCCCCTTCCGCTGCATCAGGGATATCCGTAACATCTATCATAAACTGATCCATACATATTCTCCCGGTTACCGGAGCCTTTTTCCCATGAACCAGAACATATCCTTTATTCGACAGCCCCCTTGGATAACCGTCCCCATATCCTACCGGGACTGTAGCTATCCTTCTTTTTTCTTTGGCGGTATAAGTCCCCCCATAGCTTATTTCCGTTCCCGGCTCTACGTCTTTTATATAAATGATCCGGCTCTTTAATTCCATCACGGGTTTTAAGTCCGCCCCGTCCCTTGCCACCTCCGGGGAAGGCCATAACCCGTACATAGCAATCCCTGCACGGACGGCATCCATATCCGCCTCTCTCAATTCTATGATTCCTGCGCTGTTGGAACAATGACAGACCGGGACTGCATATCCGGTTTCTTTTTCTATTTTCCCGGTAAAATCCTGGAATAACGCAAGCTGATGCCTTGCCGGGGCTTTCTCCTTTTCATCCGCCCTTGCAAAATGGGTAAAAATCCCTTCTATTTCTATTTCCGGTATACTCAGCGCCTTTTTTACAAACTCCATCCCTGTTTTATCCGGGCGGATGCCGATCCTCGACATGCCCGTGTCAATTTTAATATGAACCTTTGCATTTTTCCCCGCCTCCCTGGAAGCCTGCGCCAGTTGCCCTAGCATATCATCCCGGAAAACAGTAACCCTGATATCTTTTTCTATCATTTCTTTATAGCTGCAAGGAAATACATAACCTAAGACCAACAACGGTTTTCTAATCCCCGCAGCCCTTAAAATCAGGGCTTCCTCTGCCGTAGCGGCAGCAAACCCATAAATATAATCAAGCGGTTCTAATTCCTTCGCTACCGGGACAGCGCCATGCCCATACCCATCCATCTTGATAACCCCTATTACCTTTGTTCCTTCTGACAGCCTGGACTGCATCCCATCCATATTAAAACGGACTGCATCCAGGTCAATGGTTGCATATATTCTGCTGTATCTTTCTATCATTTCATACCTTGCCTTTCTATACCGGTCATCTTTCCCGCTTTCCCGCCATTTGCCCTTGCATCATCCGTTCCCCTGTTTCGTAATGCTTCCAAGACAGTTGATCACATCCCCGGCCATCAGTGCATATTTCCCTTTTTCCCCTGCCGCCAAATCCCCTGCCAATCCATGAATATATACTCCCAGGACAGCAGCTTTCCCGGCTTCCATCCCTTGCGACAGAAGGCCTCCTATCACTCCTGCAAGCACATCTCCCATTCCTGCCGTAGCCATACCGTCATTTCCGGCGGTATTCCAATAAATTTCCATCCCCTTTGGCGTCGCCACTGCAGTTCCCGCATCCTTGCATACAGCCACACAGCCATACGTTTTTGCCATTTCCTTCACCCGATGAAAAATGTCCTTTTTGGCTTCATCCAGCAGGCAGCCATAAAGCCTGGAAAATTCTGCCAGATGGGGGGTCAGGACAGTATTTTGAACCCTTTTTCCCCTCTCTGCCAGCAATTCCTTCAGCTTATGGCTCTCTGCCAGCATATTCAGCCCATCCGCATCTATGACAAGAGGCTTTTCTCCGCCGGTTATGACTTGCTCTAAAAGCGCATAGGACTCCATGCCCTTCCCTATGCCAGGCCCAATCACTATACAATCCGCCCATTCCATTTCTTTTTCCAATAGTTTATGCAGTTCTTCCAGAGTTTCCCCTGTTTCCTCATGCTTTATCCGGTAAGGGGAAAGAAGAGCCTCGGGAATATTCGCCTGGACAATGATCCTGTTTTCCTCCGGCGTCATGATTTTTACCATGCCCGCCCCCATCCGGTAGACGCTTTTTGCACATAGTTCACAGGCGCCGCTCATATTCACATTTCCGGCAATCACTAAAACTTTCCCAAAAGAACCTTTATTTCCTCCCCCATACCTTTTTGGCATCCTTTCATCTGCCGCCCCGGACAGAGTATAGACTTCAGGAGGACACCCCAAAAAGCTCTCCGGCGTAATCCCAATGTTCCTGCAGATAACTTCCCCTGCATACTGCCGTCCCGGGTATCTCCAATGCCCTATCTTTTCAAATGCGAATGTTACCGTAAGATCCGCCTGTACCGCCTCCCCCATCACTTCCCCACTGTCCGTATGGATGCCGGAAGGCATATCTATAGAGCAGATAAACGCGTTTCTTTTATTCATTTGCCGGACAGCCTCCGCAAACTCTCCTTCCAGTTTCCGGGAAAGCCCGATCCCGAATAACGCATCCACTATAATATCATATTCCTTATTTTCTATTTTGCTTTGCAGAAAATATCCATATTTCTCCACTATTTCCAATTGTGTTTTTGTCTCCCCGCTGCATCTTTCCCGGTCACCGATGAGGCAAAAATCCACATCAAAGCCATCCTGCCCCAGCATCCTTCCCAAAGCAATGCCATCCCCGCCGTTATTTCCGCATCCCGCTACAATTAATACCCGTTCCTTCCCTGCCGGAAATCTCGCCCTGATTTCTTCTGCGGCAGACATAGCCGCCCGCTCCATAAGAGCTACGGAAGGCACCCCGAAATATTCTATTGTATTCCGGTCATACTCTTTCATTTCTTTTGAAGAAACTAAATATTTTTTCATCCGCACATTTTTTCCTTTCCTTTTCATTTCGCGTAAAATGCGCATCCCCAGTCAACTTTCCCGCCATCATGCCCAACGATTTAAAAATACGCCAAAACTCCGTTTCGGCGTATTCCATCCATTTCTGCTCTTTTTATCCTTTTTTCGCCGCAATCCCTTTTTGGATAGCAGCGTCTCTTTTTCTCGCTGCCTTCTCAGCCCTGGCCTTTCTCCGCTCTCCAGGGTTATATTTTATATCAAATATCTCTATTACTTCCGCGCCAAAAATATCATGCATGTAAGAATATAAATCAAAAACCGCCTTTTCGCTTTCATCCTTGCGGATCAGTTTCTTCTTAATCTCAATCCTTATATCCTTAACCCAACGGTCAATTCCGTCAATTTCCCTTGTGTTTTCCGCAATTCTTTTATAGCAGATATCCATCGTCGCAAGCATCAGCTTATAATTGATCCGTGCAATCTCTTCCGGCAGCAGCCTAAGCTCCCTGGCATAATCCTCCAGCTTTTCATTGCACTCATTAATCAGCCGTCTGTTGTCCTCCATCCTTTTTTCGGAAGCTGCATCAGGGTTGCCTCCTGTGGAATCCGCCAGCTCCATGATTTCCGTCATCAGCCTCTTCTTCAGCTTCCTGATTTCCTTGGACTCTGTATTTAACTTCCCCTGCTTTCGAATCAGTTCATTCAACTGATCCTCCCCACGCCGCACTTCCGCCGGTATCTCAGTCTGCGCCTGGGTAAAAAGCTGGTGCCATTTATTGTCTAATGTCAGCAGGGGGATATTCTTCCCTGCCAATGCCTCCCTGAATGTATTCTCTGAACGTGCCATAATACCCTCACCTCTGTCATTACACGGCCATCATTGGCCTATTTGTCATTCTGGAATCTGCTAATATTATAAGACAGCTTCATCAGGCTGTCGGACAGATGGACATTTTCTACCTGTACCCCCTCCGGCACCTTCAAATCCACATGGGCGAAATTCCAGATCCCTTTAATGCCATACCGGATCAGCTCTTCCGCAACCCCTGCCGCTTCTCCCTTCGGTATCGTCAGCACTGCGATATCAATATTGTTCTCCGGTACAAACCGCTCCATGGACTCCATAGGCTGTACTTCAATTCCCCTTATTTTTCTTCCGTAGAGTTTCGGATTATTGTCAAAAATACCTTTGCATAAAAACCCGCGGCGTTCAAAATTCATATAATTCGCAAGCGCCTGTCCCAGATTCCCCGCCCCTATGATAATCAGGTTATGTTTCCGGTCAATCCCAAGAATCCTTCCGATTTCCTCATAAAGAAACTCCACATTATATCCATATCCTTGCTGCCCGAAACCGCCGAAATTATTTAGATCTTGCCTGATCTGCGAAGCGGTGACCTGCATAATATCGCTCAGTTCCTGCGAAGATACCCGTTCAATCCCCTCATCTTTCAGTTCACCCAGATATCTGAAATATCGCGGCAGGCGTCCAATAACCGCCTGTGAAATTTCCTTTTCTTCCACGGTGCTGCCCCCTATATTAGTATTCTTTATTATTATATAAGACTGTTAAAATAATGTCAAATAGATGTTCCGCTCTTATTGACAGCGTCTCCCTCACTATGTACAATGGAGGGAAACGCCTTAAGGCTATCTTTTGTTTGGAGGAAAAAAGAATGATACTGTCATGCCAGAATATTTGCAAATCATTCAATGAAAAAAGTATATTAAAGAATGTTTCTTTTCATATAGAAGACCAGGATAAAGCCGCCATTGTCGGCATAAACGGGGCGGGGAAAACCACCCTGCTGCGCATTATCGTCGGCGAAATGGACGCAGATGAAGGAAATATAACGTTCTCCAAGAATAAAAGCTTCGGTTATCTCGCCCAGCATCAATCCGTTGACAGCAGCCGTACCATTTATGATGAACTGCTTACTGTCAAGCAGGACATCATTAACCTGGAAACCCGCATCCGGAAAACAGAACAGGAAATGAAGACCGTTTCCGGCCAAGAACTGGAACAGCTTATGAATACCTATTCCATGCTCACCCACCAGTTTGAATCAAACGGCGGTTATACTTACCGCAGCGAGCTGACCGGTGTTTTAAAAGGGCTTGGTTTTCCGGAAGAAGATTTTTCAAAATCTATTTCCACACTCTCCGGCGGGCAAAAAACCAGGGTAGCCCTTGGAAAGCTGCTGCTTTTAAAACCGGACCTGATTATGTTGGATGAGCCTACCAACCATCTGGATATGTCCTCCATTACTTGGCTGGAAACTTATCTTTTAAACTATAAGGGAGCTGTCGTCATTGTTTCCCATGACCGCTATTTTTTAGACCGGATTTCCAATAAAATTATAGAAATCGACCAGACGAAGGCTACTGTCTTTTCCGGCAACTACAGCAATTATGCCATCAAAAAAGAGGCTCTGCGCACCGCCCAGTTAAAAGCATATATGAACCAGCAGCAGGAAATTAAACATCAGGAAGAAGTCATCGCCAAGCTCAAATCCTTTAATAGGGAAAAATCCATCAAACGGGCAGAAAGCCGTGAAAAAATGCTGGAAAAAATAGAACGCCTGGAAAAGCCCACGCAGGCGCGTGCCGATATGCACATCTCTTTGGAACCAAAATATATCAGCGGCAATGACGTCCTTTCCATGGAAGGCCTGTCCAAATCCTTTGGCTCCCTGAAGCTGTTTGAAAATATCAGTTTTCAACTGAAAAAAGGAGAACATGTAGCAATTATCGGAGACAACGGAACCGGAAAAACCACCATCCTGAAAATAATCAACGGGCTGCTTGCCCCGGACAGCGGCATTATCCGCCTTGGGACTAACGTCCACATAGGTTATTACGACCAGGAGCATCATGTCCTTCATATGGAAAAAACTTTGTTTGAAGAAATCTCCGATGATTACCCTAATCTGACAAATACGGAAATCCGCAATACTCTTGCCGCCTTCCTATTTACAGGGGACGATGTATTCAAGCTTATTGGGGATATCAGCGGCGGCGAACGGGGAAGAGTTTCCCTTGCCAAACTGATGCTGTCGGAATCGAACTTCCTTATTCTTGACGAGCCTACCAACCATTTGGATATTTCCTCCAAAGAAATTCTGGAGGATGCCTTAAACAATTATACGGGAACAGTCCTCTATGTTTCCCATGACCGCTATTTCATCAACCGGACAGCCAGCCGCATCCTGGACTTATCCGGCAATACCTTAACAAACTACCTTGGCAATTACGACTACTATCTGGAAAAGAAACAGGAAAGCATTGCTGCTTCTCTATCAGCAGATACCGCCGCCGTCTCTCATGCCGAGGAAAACAGCTCCGCTGCAAAACTTAGCTGGAAAGAGCAAAAAGAGCAGCAGGCAAGACAGCGGAAAAAAGAAAACGAAATCAAACGGATTGAAGAACGGATCGAGATGCTGGAAAACAAAGATGGGGAAATAGACAGTCAAATGGCAAGGCCTGACGTCTGCACGAATGTGGCCAGGCTTCAGGAGCTATCCAAAGAAAAAGACAGCATTCATGCCGAGCTTGACAGCCTTATGGAGCGATGGGAAGCCCTGGAATCGGAATCATAACCCCATTACCTTCCCGGCAAAAACCAGGGGACGCCCGCACTGCGGCGTCCCCTGGTAAAGCACAGCCATCTGATTTACCTTACGCGGTAAGACTTACATAGCCTCCAATGTTTTCCTGATTTCTTTGATGAAATCCCCGCTGTTTAATACCGTTACGTCCTTAAGCGTTGTAATAAGCGCCAGATCCTTGGTCATCTTTCCGGCTTCAATCGTTGCCAGCGTAGCCCTCTCTAATTTATCTGCAAATCCCATCAGTTCTTTTATCCCGTCCAGCTCTCCTCTTTTGCGCAGTGCGCCTGTCCATGCAAAAATAGTCGCTACTGAATTGGTGGAAGTTTCCTCCCCTTTCAGATATTTGTAATAATGTCTCTGTACTGTCCCATGAGCCGCTTCATATTCGTACACCCCTGACGGCGAAACAAGAACGGAAGTCATCATCGCCAAAGAACCAAAAGCCGATGACACCATATCGCTCATGACATCCCCATCATAATTTTTACATGCCCAGATAAAGCCGCCTTTTGCTTTCATTACCCTGGCTACAATATCATCAATCAGGCTATAAAAATATACAAGCCCTTCTGCCTCAAATTTCCCCCTATATTCCGCATCATAAATTTCCTGGAATATATCCTTAAAATCATGGTCATATTTCTTAGAAATTGTATCCTTCGCCCCAAACCATAAATCCTGCTTTGTGTCTAAAGCATAGTTGAAGCAGGCTCTTGCAAAACTTTGGATAGAAGCTTCCGTATTATGTACTCCCTGCAAAATGCCAGCCCCTTGGAATTCATGAACCGTTTCCTTTGTCACAGAACCGTCTTTTGCTGTAAAAACAAGCTCTGCCTTCCCTTCCCCCGGAACCGTGATCTCCACATTTTTATAAATATCGCCATAAGCATGGCGCGCAATGGTAATCGGCTTTTCCCAATTTCTTACGCAAGGTTCAATCCCTTTGACTACAATAGGGGCGCGGAATACCGTCCCGTCCAAAATAGCACGGATCGTCCCATTTGGGCTTTTCCACATTTCCTTTAAATGATATTCTGTCATACGGGCTGCATTCGGGGTAATCGTGGCACATTTTACGGCAACGCCGTATTTCTTTGTTGCCTCCGCCGAATCTGCCGTAACCTGGTCGTCTGTTTCATTGCGGTGTTCCAGCCCCAGGTCATAATACTCTGTTTTTAAATCAATAAAAGGCGCTAAAAGCTCATCCTTGATCATCTGCCAGAGAATTCTTGTCATTTCGTCCCCGTCCATCTCCACCAATGGGGTTATCATCTTAATCTTGTCCATCTTTTCTCTCCTTATTCTTATATAATATTCTTAATATCATAGCTAATTGTTTAACAGTTTCCTTTCTCTTCTTTCCTTACATCTTACTATTTTGCCGCTTATTTGTATACCCCGTTTCCTTTTGTTTTATCATCCTATCCCCTGCTTTTTATTATTTATCTCTCTCAGGGCTTTCCTCCCCGCCAGCCGGATAGACCTGATACAATCCGTTTTTCACCATGTTATCATATGCGTTAATCATATGTTCATGCGCCAGCGCTTCTGCCCTGTCCCCGTCCTTTGCCTTAATAGCCTCCATAATCTGCCGGTGCTCATCATTGGATATCTTGCCCCTTCCTCCGCTGGAAAGCGTCTTTTTCCTTACCCGGAGGACATATTCATGAAAATCAATCAACAACCTTGCCAGTTGCTTGCTGCTGCAGGCTTCATATAAGATATGGTGAAAACGGTTGTCCAAATCCGCCATCTGATCCAGGTGGCCTTTGGCGGCATGAAAATCTGCCAGATACACGTTTTCCTCCAGTTCTTCCAACTGCTCCTGCGTGATGTATTGCGTTGCCCATTTTGCGCATAATCCTTCCAGCAAAGAACGTATCATATAAATGTCTTCCACATCTTTTGCGGTAATCCCTGTAACATATGCTCCCTTATTGGGGACAATCTGAATCAGCCCTTCTAACTCCAACTGCCGGAACGCTTCCCTCACCGGCGTCCTGCTTACGCCAAGTTCTTCACCGATGGCAACCTCCTTCAGTTCTTCATGCTCTTTATACTTACCGCTAAGGATATCTTCCCTGACTTTATGAAATACGCGTCCCCTTAAAGAGTACTTGTCCGTCACTTCCTGTTTTACATCATAACTGCTCATTTTTTTCTCCACACTCATTCCATCCTTCTAGGAAATTAACCCTCCAACTATAAAGACGGCAGCCCATCCCACCGTCTGCCGTGTGCTTGTATCTGACGTATTACACGTCAGGTATAATTGTATACAATCATACCATAAGTGTCAATACGCAATTTTAATGAGCTTTCCTACGTTGACCATCCCCCATCCCTGCTTCGTCCAAGGTTCATGCATATCCGTAGCGCTATAATTAATCTTTCTTTTTACCTGTTCGTTAGACAGTTCCGGGTATTTCTGCAAAAGCAATGCCGCAGCGCCGGATACAATAGGCGTTGCCATGGATGTGCCGCTTTTTTTCACATAAGCATTCCTATACTTCCTGAAAGCAGAACGGCAGGCAACATTGCAGGATATAATATCGGTCCCGGGAGCTACCACATCCGGTTTTTTTACTGCATAGGGGGAAGGTCCCCTGCCGGAGTAGCTTTCACACAAAGAGCTTTTCCCTGAATAGAACCCGCCGTCATGGCACCCGACGGTAATTACCTTTTTACTGGACCCTAATGGCGATAAAGTCATAGGTTCCGGACCCATATTGCCTGCCGCACAAACCACGACCATGCCGCTGTCCCAAGCTTCATCCACGATTTTCAAAAGCTCCTGCATTCTTTCTTCATTTTCTATATGGCCAATGCCGATGGAAATGTTCATTACCCTGATATGATATCTTTCTTTATTTTCCAATACCCACTCGACGCCCCGGTACATATCGTCCATATTGCCGTCGCCGTTGCGGTCCAGCACTTTTCCTACGATCATCCGGCACCATGGGCAGATTCCTTTATACATTCCCCCAGAGGCCTTTCCGCTTCCTCCTATACAGCCCGCCACATGAGTTCCATGCCCGCTATCGTCATAGGCATACTTTTCCCCATGGAGAAAATCAAAGAATGCATCTACCCGGCCGGATAAGTCAGGGTGGTTCCCTATTCCCGTATCCAAAACCGCAACCCGGACAGCATCCTCCTTTGAAAACTCTCTTCCTATGCAAGAATCCATCACTTCATCCGTACAACCAATCTGTTGTCTGACGCGAAACATAAACCGCTCCTGGCTTTTTAATTAATTTATGCCAAGAGCGGTTATTCGTTACCTTGCTGTCAGAGCCGGTTTTTTTCCAGTTAATATTGTTTTAATTACAGATCCCATAAACGGAGAAGTGATTCGCCTCGAATTGTATACATGGCTGCCCGTCCACCGTTATCATACGGGAATCTACCTTTTCTAGCTGCCCGTCTTCATCCAGGCATACCACTTGGATATTGTCTGCCAGAATACCTCTCGGTTTCGGAAGCGTAACCACAGCTTTCTGCCTTCCCATTTTCGTAATCGGTGTACCCTTTTCTGCATCGTACAAAGTAAAATTATACACTTGCAGGCTTTTGAGCTGCCCGCCGGAAACTGCCCGCCGGTAAGCATTCATAATTGTTTTTCCATCTTCCTTGTTATCGCTGATACGTAAAATATAATTCCCTTGGCTGCCTGGAATCTCCGCTGCCGCCGCCGGTTTTTCAGGCAAGGTGCTGCTGTCTGTTTCTACAGTCACAACCCCTTCTGCTTCCTCATTCCCTGTTCCCGCAAGATATTCCATTTCTTCCTGCCCTGTCAATTCATAAGGCTTTCCATATACTGTCACTTGCCGGGGCAAAATCCTTGCACCCGTACCGTTTTCCGGCTGCATAGAGAATTTTACTTTTAGTTTGCCCGGTTCTTCTGCCCCTGCCTGCTGTTCCACACTGCACACCAGCCCACGGAACCCTCCTGCATGATAATCCAGCACGGTTCCTGCGATATCTGCCGCAGTGATACTGTCGTCCACAATGGCTACCTGCACGTCTTTAAAAACTGCATCCCTATATTCCTCATTCACTAAACGGGTTGCTGTTTTTTCATAAGAAACTGTAGGCAGGCTTTGCCCAAGAAGCACCACATTTTTCGTCCCGTCCTTTTTTCCTGACTCAGACAGATCATAGGCTTTTAGCCCAATTTCTTTTACCGATGCAGGGATTTTTACCGTACTGATCGGACAGCCTTCAAAAGCCCTGTCCCTAATTTCCGTCAGGTAATCCCCTCCAGATATGCTGACTAAACTGCTGCAGCCGGCAAAAGCATCTTCGCCTATTACAGTAACGCTGGAAGGCAATGTCACGCCCGTTATACGGGTATTTCCTTTAAATACTTCCGCCCCGATCTGTTTGACCCCATCCGGGATTTTCACCTGGCTTTCCATTCCGCCATAAGCAATCAATATCCCATCCCCTACGATCGTGTATGGATTCTTTTTATCGCTTTTCCGGGATTCCATCCATTTTGTTTCCGCAAAAGCCGAAGGTTCTATTTCCGTTACGGAAGAAGGTATCTCTATATTTTCCAGGGCATCGCAGTGATAAAATGCCCCATAGCCGATAGATGTTACTCCTTCCGGGATAATAATGCCGGTAAGCCCTGACCTTGCAAAAGCGAACTCCCCTATTTCTTTTATTCCTTCCGGAATCTGATAATCCGTCAGCCCGTCGTTCTTATAATAAGCCTGGGATGCTATTTTTTCATTATTCACAATCGTATACTTTGGAAAAGCTCCCTGGCTGTTTCCTTTCATGATCTCCGCAGCGGCTTCACTGCTCCCGGGTTCCGGCTCCTGATTCCCGGAAAGCACTTTAGACTGCCCGTTGTCTATAAAAACAACCGCATTGCCGCCTACAATCCTGCTTTGCCCCAGAAGGCTGCCTCCCAAAGGCCCAGGCGCTTCATTTCCTGATTCTTCCCCGGAATGAGATTCCTCTTCATCATCCAGCCCCCCAATATCCTGATATTCCGCGTTTGCCACATTGGATTTATCTCTTTCCGCTTCGTATTGAGCCGCTTTAGAACCTTCTTCCGCAATAATCCTCAATTTTACACAACCATCAAAAGCAGTCTTATGAATCTGCGCCACTGACATGGGAATTTCCGTATTTCCCAGGCTGATACAGTCCGCAAACGCTTTCATCCCAATATTGCGCAGCGAATAAGGAAATGACACGCTCTCTAAGCTTGTACAGTTGGTAAATGCATAATCCGGTATAGATTTTACGTTGCTTCCAATCAGTATCTTTTTCAGCTTCTGGCATCCCCAAAATGCATTGTTTTTAATTTCCTCTACCGTTGAAGGCATGGTGTACGTCCCGCCTTCATATCCCGGTATCATGAAATATATCATTTTTTTATCTTTGCTGTAAACAACTCCGTTCTCATAGGATAAATACTCATTATCCTTATGCACTCTCAAAGAAGAAAGCGAATGGCATCCGGCAAATATCCCCGTTCCCAGCTTCTCTGTTTTCTTTCCCAATACCACCGATTTCAAATTGCTGCAGCCGCTGAACGCGCCGTTACCGATCGTTGTTACCGTATCCGGAACCGCCACTGCTTCTAAGGAAGAACATCCGCTAAACGCATTGTAATCAATACTTTCCACATATCCCGGGATTTCGATTTTCACAAGCTCCGTATGGCCGGCAAATGCTTCCTTGCCAATATGTTTCACAGAAGTAGGAATAGACACGGCGCTAGCCGTGCCTGTATATTTCATTAAAGTATCCCCCTTCATCTGAAAATCAGCCGATGAAGCAGAAGCTGCCCTGGCATCGGCCATAGGAAACCAGACCGCTGCTGCAAAACATAGCAGCAGCAATCCTATTAATATTTTGTTTTTTTTGTGCATAGGCTCCCCCCGAACTTAAGCCGCCTTTACTTTAGGCTGTTTCTTATCCTTTTTGCAGAACAATATGATAGAAATACATGCCAGCCCCATAGCCAAGAACCACTTTGGATGAATCGGGTCGCCGGTCTTAGGCGTTGCATCAATAAGCCCCTCTGTCAGATTCCCTTTATCCACATAAATTGTGTATGGTGAAAAATGCGTAGCTGTAAACTGGACGCATGGCACTCCGTCAATCGTCGTAAACTTCGTCCCCAAATCCTCCAAATGGCCATCGACCACGCTGGCCGCTTTATTATTGCCCGCATATTGTATCAGGCCATCCGGCAATGGAAGGGTGATATCTACGCTAATCCCAGATACATCCGTTATTTTTGTCTGTCCCGATGCATCAAAAAGACTGATATCCATCGGCAGATATGCAATATTGCTCAGATCACCATACCTTGCTTCCAAAGCGGCAATTACCGCTGCCGTTGCCTGCGCATCATCCGTTACCCTTATCACGAAATTGTCCGAAGACCCTTTTACATTTGCTGAAGCCAAGCCTTCATTGGAAATCCCGTTCTTCGTTACATCCACCGTCGTTGTGGAATTCCTACGGGCGCTTCTTGAATTCCCGCTTACAGAAGAAGATTTATCGGTTTTAAAGTTTGCCGTAATTTCCACATTATTTGATGGCATCGTAAACGTGGTTGAAATCGCCGTCTGATTCACAAAACCTACGCCGTCGGAAGAACTGGTCCATTTATCAAACACTGTGCCATCCGCTCTCGCATAAGCATTAATCGGAACAATTGTGCCAGCCGTATATTCCCCGGAACCGCTTCCTCCATGCACTACGACTTTATATTTTGTAGCGTTCTCAGACACGGAGTTTCCGCTGGTTCCTCCATTATTGTTATTGTTGTTATTATTATCCCCTTTATTATTGTCACCATCCGGTTTTTTGTTGTCATCCGGCTTTTTGTCGTCATCCGGATCATCCGGGTCATCCGGGTTATCCGGGTTATCCGGGTTATCCGGGTCATCCGGATTATTGTCATCCCCGGCAGTATATTGGGCATACAAATCTATATCTTTCGTTACATTCTTCCATCCGTCTGCCGGAAGCCAGCCGGAGAATGTATAACCTTCCCTCGTAGGATTAGGCGGTTCAATGGCATCTTCGCCCTCTTCTACTTGCTGCGCACGGATTAGATTGCCATCCCAGTCATAGAAAGAAACTACATATTTTGCCGGGTCTCTTTTTTCATACTGGGCATAGATTTTCATATCTTCCGTTACATTGCTGAAATCCGATGGCCTCCATCCTAAAAACAGATAGCCTTCTCTTTCCGGATCCACTGGCGCTTCCGCCGCTTCTCCTTCCACTACCGTACGCGATACAATAATTTCATCGTTCCAGTCGATAAAATCTACGGTATAAGTCGTTGCATCTACTGGCTTATACATAGCGCTAATGGTTAAATTATCAGCCGATACTGCTTTCCATGCATCTGCAGGAATCCAGTAATCGAATACATATCCTTCATGTTCCGGAGGTTCCGGAAGTTCCGCATCTTCCCCATGCATTACCTGGACTTCCGCAATCAGAACCGGGTTCTGCGGGTCAAACGCATCAAAGAAATATACGGTATATCTCGCCTTCAGTTCGTCTGTCTCCGTAGATTCTATATATGCGTAGTTTTCTGCATATATAGCCGCCGGGGAACCGTCCCTTGCGATAAACGTAATTCTCGGGGAAGAACCATTGGCAAATATCGGGTCGTCTGACCCATCCCAAGGTTTATCCGGGCTTCCTACCATACCGGCTGTATAAGAAAAGGCATCCGGTTCAATATAGGATACGCTGGCAGGAATCACCACCCCATACACATTGCTGTTCCAAAAAGCGCCCTTTTTGATCTGCGTCGTGCCATAAGGCAGCACTACCCTTCCTAAACGGTTATCACGGGCTGGCTGCCCATCCGCATTATCCGGGTCTCTTTCATAATCTGCAAAACACAGCTCCGGAACTTCTTTAATCGAAGACTTGGATAAATCCACTTCGCCGATACCGTCGCAGTTCATAAACGCTTCCCTATAAAGCTTTTTTACCCCTGCCATTTCGTCCGCTTTCACCGTGGTAGTGCCTGTTGTCGCACCCCTCGTTTCCAGACATTGCACTACTCCCGTATTGGCCCCTTCCGCTCCGGCTTCTTTCTCAAAAATAATGGCATTCGTACACCGGAAAGTTCCTTCCGGGTCAAAATTCACATTTTCCAGTATGTCGCATCCCCTGAAAGGGCGGGTTCCTAAAGTAGTTACGCTAGGTCCTACCGAAACATCCTTCAGCTTATTGCTGTTATACAATGCATAATTGCCAAGCGTGCTTCCCCCGTTCATATTAAAGGTTTCCAGGCTTTCCAGGTTTGCAAATGTATAAGGTTCCACTGTTTCTATGCTCATCAAAGTAATGGACTTCACATCATCATTTTTCTTTGCCGGCGTCTCCGGAAGGTCGCCTTTTACCTGTGACGGAATAATACCGGAAAACAAACCGGACTTTATTGCCGTTACCCCATTCGGGATAACCATATTAAACACTGCGGATTCTGCAACCGCCCTTTCTTCTTCCGTAGGTTCCGCGCCGCCGTTATTTTTCCACTCATTATATTTATCTACGGCATCCATACCGCTCGCGCCGCCGGATGCAGCATCCGACCTTGACTGGGTAATATAAGGGTATTTATAGCCATTTTCCGTCCGCGGATCCGTTGCGTCCGCCGAAAATCCGTTTTTAATTTCCTCCCTTGTGGGATAATCAATCAGTTCCGCCATTCCGGTTCCTTTGTTATATTGAACCGTAAGATTGGTCGGCCATCCGCTATAATAAGTAATATACGTTGTAGGCTGCTCGCCCTGGTTAATATTGCTGCTGGACTTCATCGCATATTTATACGGTTCTGTCATCTGGCCTTCCGAATCCGCTATGGCTCCCGAAAAGCTTAAATAAGGCTCCGCTTCCAAATTCTCCCCGCAAGTATGCATAGGAACCGTTGAAGCCACCTGGGTGTCAAATGCCCCGCTCCCAATCGACATGATACTTGACGTATCATTAAAAATAATATGTTTTAGCCTGTGGCATCCCCGGAACGCATTGCTGTTGATCACTTCCAGTTTACTGGGCAGCGTAATTTTTTTCACGTAGCAGTTATCGCTGAAACTGCCTTCGTTAATTTCCAGCACCCCGTAAGGGCCAATCTGTTCCGGAAGCACAATATTCGCTGCCAGCTTCCAGTCTCCCCATATTTCAAAATCTGTCAACTGCTGTGCCTTGTTGACTGCAAAAACAAGTTCCACTTCATTTCCGGGGTCATCCAAAAGATTATCCGCACCATCCCTGGCATAATCCACGATTTCATATTTCCCCGGGTTTGGCGAATATTCCAAATAGCTGAATGCAATATGCTGCGTATTGGCTGTTACGTGTACCGGGGTTCTATTGCTCTTATCTTCACTTACGCTAGTCAGATAACCTGGTCCCTCCACATAAAAGGTCTCCGGCATATCTTTCTTAAAAGCTTCAAAATTATAACTTGTTCCATCCACTGTTTCATCCGTGACAAGATCCAGTGATTTGCTGGATGTAGAAATACGTTCCAGGGAGCTGCATCCCTTTACGGTAGACAAATGAAAATAGTTATTGTTATTTTTATCTGCGCCGTTATAAGTATCCGGAAGATCCAGCGCTTTCAAAGATTCACAGTTCTCAAATGCCTTATAACCAATTCTTCTAAGGCTGTTGGAGCCGGTCTGGGGTTTTAACTGAATATTCTCCAGACGGATACAATCCTTAAAGCAGAAATCCCCGATTGACTCAAGCGCATGAGGAATGGCAAATTCTGTCAGCCCCCTGCATCCTGCAAAAGCATGATCGCCAAGTACCTGGACAGCCGCATTCGATTCAATATTTACCGTAGACATACGGGTACAATTCTCAAAACTATGATTGCCAAGAATCTGCAGGCCGTTTTTTAAATCAATCGTGGATAGGTTGGTACAGCCATAAAAAGCATAGTCCCCTATCCCTTGTAATTTCGCCCCTACTGTCAAGGAAGTAATATTCGCGCCTTTCGACCCTGCAAAAACACCAGTGCAGATAGGGTTGCCGTTCGCATCCTGGCTTAACCCGGCATTACCCGCCCCCACTTTGCCTCCAACCCCGCTCCAAACGTGTTTTTCATTGGGCTGGTTTGCATTCTGGACAAGAACTTCCACTGCCTTGCCGGAAATATATCTTACATCCGCATCCCGGATCCTCACTTCGTTGCCCGTACATTCTTTGTATTGCCCGTCCGTCGGATCCAAATAATATAACTGGACATCTTCATCGGTGGATGCATCATGCCACTTATCGTAGTCCGTTGCCCAGCACGGCACATATTCATCTGCGGCACGGGTCACTTCCCTCGTCTCTTCCGTAATGTTCGGAACCATTTCCCATCCGCTTCCGTCCGGCTTCATCAGCATATTCCCGTCCGCATCACGGGCAATTTCATAGCCGTTATCCACTACCACTGTTTCTTTTGTCTTTATCACCGGCTTATAAAACAACGGCGAACCGTTTTTGCTGGCAGCCACGAATCCTTTATCCGTTCCAAGGGCATCCGTATACTGTATAAATCCATCCACGACATTCGGGATGGACAGTTTCCCCCCTTCCAGATACCTGGAATCGTATCCGCCGATCACCGCTATTTTATTCGTGGGGTTTTCCGGACTGCTCACAAAGGCAAAACGGAACAGGCCATCCCTTGTATAATACACAATTTCCGTATGGTCGCCTTTAATATCCACCGGAAGAGCGCTGGAAGTGATCCACAAATCCGTTCCGTCCGCCCATCCGTCTGTCCCGCCGCTCGCTTCCGTAGGCTGCACCGGAATTGCAGTCACGATCAGCGCCGAGATCATGAATAAACAGCCTAATGTCTTGCGTAGCTGCCTTCTCAATCTCCAATTTTTCTTTTTTGTTTTCTTACCCTTAGCCATTTCCGCTCTCCTCCATCGTAAAGCTATAACTATTTATTACTGAACCCTCTTCGCCACCACCACAAACCTTCCATCCGTCTGTGAATGGTCGCAAGTAGATAATGTCAACAGCTCATCGCCGTACTCTGCCGTTATCCCGGTATCATATAAGGACATCCCCGCCATTTCCTTCATATAAGAATTGAACTCCTCGCCGGAATTAGCATCTATAAACTGATAATATTTGAAAGCTATTTCATTTTCCTTCAGCACCTTCGCCCTAAACACATACATCACCTGATAAACGCTCTTTTCATATATAGTATCGAACTGGATTACACTATGTTCCTTATAATATGATTCCCTGGCATATTTCTCCAAGTCACCGAACATCTTCCCGGATCTCATATGATGCCCGTACAATATCAGGTTCTGTGATCTAGGGTATGCCTTACACGATGCGTCCATAAAAATGCTGCCGTTGCTATCCTTTTCCTGATTGAAATTATGATCCAGATAATATTCATTGTTGCTTGTCTGCATCACAGGATAGTCTATTATTGTATCGTCAATTTTCAGCCATCCAATTAGCCTTCTGTTCTTATTATATAATGTTTTATATTCATCCAGAACATCCGGCAGCTCTATCTCTTCCTCATGCCCTCGAACCACGACCGGCTCTTCTTTCGTATCTGCAAGCACATCACTGTTTTTCAGTTCCGCAAGCTGCCCGTAATCGTTATCCGCTTTTTCCGCCCGGTAATAATAAGCGGCAAAATATCCAAAACATATGACAGCTCCAACTGCACAGAACATCAGCAAAAGCCGTCTCCTCCTATCCCTTATCTTTAGCCAGGAGGCCACTTCCCGTTGCATATCCTCATCCAAATCTTCCAAAGATACCGCGTTCTTTTTCTTTTCCGGCCCGTTTCCTTTCTTCTGGACATCCTTCCCCTTCTTCCTGCTGCCCTTTTTGTTTTGGCCTGTTTTGTCATCTGCCTTACCGTGTTGCAGCCGGCTGGCCATTTCAAAGACCTTATCATCAAAATCATTGCCTACCATGGTCTCAAAACGGTAATCGCCTGCTTTCAGCTTTCCATATAATTCCAGCACTGCTTTTGGATTCTTTAAATCAAATTCAGAACAAATTTTATCTATCTTCTTTTTGTCCCTTAAGGCAGCTTCATAATCCGTCTTAGTGCGGAATTTCCTCCCCGCAACTATATGACCTTCCGCCATTCACCGATTCTCCTTCATACGACCTATTCCTTATTATATGTATATGCACAATTTCCTGCTTCCCCTGATTGCATATATAATTTATTTTACTATACCTTGAAATTAATTCAAGTATTTTGTCCATATATTGTAGCACATTTTTAAAATTTTTTCAAAATTTATTTCTCTTGCGGGAAACACTGGCAAGCCATGGCACATAGTATAAAGCATAAATAAAATATTTTTGGAGGCAACACTATGAGTGATTTAACAGCAACAAACTGCGGCTGCGGCAATAGCAACAGATCCGGCTGCGGATGTAATTCTATTCTTTGGATCCTTATCCTGCTTTGCTGCTGCAACGGCGGCGACAGCAGCGACGGCTGTGGGTTCGGCGGCGGCCTTTTTGGCGGCGGCAATTCCGGCTGCGGATGCGACAGCATCATCTGGATTCTCCTTCTTCTCTGCTGCTGCGGAAATTCTTTCTAAAGCTTAGACTGGCACACATCTTGAAAATAGGCTCTTTATGAGCCTATTTTCTCTTAAAAGATCAAAAATGCCTGTTTTTACGCACTCTGCTCCCTCCATCCTTAGCAATTCAGCTCTTATTCCGCACCCATAGCTGCGCAGTGTTGTTTTTGCTATACAAGGAGCCGGAAAAGTGTATATTTTATTTCATCCTTACATAAGATTTAAAAAGCAAATGGGGTTAAGGGATTTCTATGGAAAAAGACGAACAAGGCAAAATCATTGCCTTTGATACATTATATACGAACAACCATATACAAATGCTAAAAATTTTAATGCCCTATTTTGATGA
This sequence comes from uncultured Lachnospiraceae bacterium, assembly GCA_910576535.1. GTDB lineage: Bacteria > Bacillota > Clostridia > Lachnospirales > Lachnospiraceae > Kineothrix. The sequence goes on from CAJTKK010000012.1 coordinate 101,621, forward strand.
ACCGGAGCGGAAAAAACTCGCTGTTTTCATCAAATATCTGGAATTTCGCCATACCCTTGACCAATGCTATTCCCATTCTTATGAATTGAGCGGCTGCTCTTTTAACAAAGAAGAATTCAATATCCATAAAATTTGTTCCGAACTTCTCCCTTTCTGTAATGGGGAAGAGAAAAAAAAGCTTGGGCAGATCGCCGATATTTTCCGTTCTATAGAGATGTATAAAGAAATGAGCCGCACAATGGAAATGATGAAAGATTTTGCCCCAGATTTCTTCCCGGAAGGTTTAGGCAATCTCTTTCCTCCCGGCAGTGACCCGGATCATCCGGGCGGGCCAGAAACTGATTTTCCCGGCAACGGAAACAATCAGAACAATGGAATCATGGAAATGCTCATGGGAATGCTCTCCCCTGAGCAAAAAACAATGTTTGAAATGTTTGGAGGTAACAACCCGCATGAACCAGAACGAATGGATGAATGACCCTTTAGTAGCAGATATTGACCAGGCCAAGCTGCAGTTTCTTCAAATGCTGGTCTTTGAAAGCCAGAACCTGAAAAAAGAACAAATGCTTCCCTTTCTAATGTCCATCGCCCAAAAAGGCAAGCATCAGAACATATCTTTTAACGATAATGAAATAGAAGCTATTGTAGCTGCCTTACGCAAATATTCCACACCGGAAGAAACAGAAAAAATAAATAAAATCATGTCTATGAAAAAAAAGCGTTAAGTTTCCCGTTTTTGCTGATTGCGCCTGCGGCAGGCTGCCTTAACGGCATGTTTTCATACCGCCGCAGCGCAACAGTCAGCCTATTTCTTCTTGCCTCTACGCAAAACCGGAAGCCATCTTCCCCAAAACCCGGGCATTTCCTATCCTATGGCTTCACCACAAGATTGACAAGCCTGCCAGGGACATAGATTTCTTTTACAATATTCCCGTTTATTTTATCTATCACCGCTTCTTTCCCGGCTGCGACCGCATCCTCTTTACTGATGCCGCTCGCTGCCTGAATCACTGCTTTTACCTTACCGTTAATCTGCACCGCAATTTCCACAGTAGCCTCTACTGTCTTCGCTTCCTCATACTCCGGCCACGAAGACTGGTAAACCTTGCCGTCAAAGCCTACGCGTTCCCACAGTTCTTCCGTAATATGGGGAGCCACCGGGTTTAACAGCGTAAGAAGTGTTTTAAATTCCTTTCTTGTCACCGTATTTTTTTTGTAAAACTCGTTAATTAAAGCCATCATTGCTGCAATGGCTGTATTGTATTTTAAATTTTCAAAGTCATTGCTGACTTTTTTTACGGTCTGATGCATCTTCGTTTCCAGGTCAGAGCTGTATCCTTCTTTGTCCGTCAGGATATCCTGCAGCTTCCATACCCTTTCCAGGAAACGGCGGCAGCCCTTTACGCCATCTTCAGACCAGGCCGCGCTTAATTCAAAAGCGCCGATAAACATTTCATATGTCCTAAGAGTATCTGCACCGTAATCCCTGACGATATCATCCGGGTTAACTACATTCCCGCGGGATTTGCTCATCTTTTCCCCATTAGAGCCAAGAATCATTCCATGGGAAGTCCGCTTCTGGTAAGGTTCCGGGCAAGGAACTACTTTCCCGTCATATAAGAATTTATGCCAGAACCGGGAATATAACAGATGCAGCGTCGTATGCTCCATTCCTCCATTATACCAGTCTACCGGCATCCAGTATTCCAGCGCTTCCTTGCTGGCCAAAGCATTTTCGTTCTTCGGATCCGTATAACGGAGGAAATACCAGGAAGAGCCTGCCCATTGAGGCATCGTATCCGTCTCCCTTTTTGCCGGCCCGCCGCAGCAAGGGCATACTGTATTCACCCAGTCCGTCATTGCAGCCAACGGTGATTCCCCGTTATCGGTAGGCATATAACTTTCTACTTCCGGCAGCTCCAAAGGCAGTTCGCTTTCTTCTAACGGGACAAATCCGCATTTTTCACATTCCACAACCGGGATTGGCTCCCCCCAATACCTTTGCCTGGAAAATACCCAATCCCTTAATTTAAAGTTGGTTTTTTTCGTCCCAATCCCTTTTTCTTCCAAAAATCCGATTATTTTTTTCTTTGCTTCTGCCACATGCAGCCCATTTAAGAAACCTGAATTTACCAGAATGCCTTCCGCTACATCCGTATAAACAGCCTCTTCTACGCCCACCGGGCTTCCCGCCACCACTTCAATAATCGGCAGGCCAAACTTCTTGGCAAATTCCCAGTCTCTTTCATCATGGGCAGGAACTGCCATAATTGCGCCGGTCCCATAAGTCATCAGCACATAATCTGAAATCCAGATAGGAATCTCCTTCCCGTTCACCGGATTTACTGCTGATAAACCGTCAATTGCGACGCCCGTCTTATCCTTCGCCAGCTCCGTACGTTCAAAATCTGATTTCCGCGCCGCCATTTCACGGTAGGAAACCACTTCCTCCCAATTCCTAATCTCGTCCTTATACTTATCAATCATTGGGTGTTCCGGCGATACTACCATATAAGTAACGCCAAATAAAGTATCCGGCCTTGTTGTATAGATCCTTAACGTCTCTTCTTTACCTTTTACTTTAAAATCAACTTCCGCGCCTTCGGACTTGCCGATCCAGTTCTTCTGGGACACTTTGACACGTTCCACATAATCCACGCTGTCCAGATCCTTGATCAGTTGATCCGCATACTCGGTAATCTTTAACATCCACTGGCTCTTTACTTTACGGACAACTTCCGATCCGCACCGCTCGCACACACCGTTCACCACTTCTTCATTGGCCAGCCCTACTTTGCAGGAAGTACACCAGTTAATCGGCATTTCACTTTTATAGGCAAGCCCTGCTTTCAATAGCTTCAGGAAAATCCACTGTGTCCATTTATAATAACCAGGATCGGTTGTATTGATCTCCCGCTCCCAGTCAAAAGAATATCCAAGGGAATGAAGCTGCCCTTTAAAACGTTCCACATTATTTTTCGTCACGATTTTCGGGTGAATATGGTTTTGAATTGCATAATTCTCCGTAGGAAGCCCAAAAGCATCCCACCCCATAGGATAAAGCACATTATACCCTTGCAGCCTTCTTTTCCTCGCCACGATATCCAGCGCGGTATATGGCCTGGGATGTCCTACATGAAGCCCCTGCCCCGACGGATAGGGGAATTCCACCAATGCATAATATTTCGGTTTGGAATAATCTCCGGAAACCGCAAACGCCCTCTCTTCATCCCATATCTTCTGCCACTTCAGTTCCACCTCTCTGTGATTATACGGTTCTGCCATCTCTCATTTGCTCCTTTATCATCCATCTTTTCTTATCAACGCCCATCATTTATATCTGCATCTAATACCTGAAAACACCGATCATTCTATCCTTTTTCCCTTCCTCTGTCAAGAGGCGAAGCGGCCCCAAATACGGCAGGTTTTCCCCTGGCCGTGGGTCTTTGGCTTCTAAGCTGCTGCTCTTTATCCTCCATTTCATTCGTGAAACGGCCCATCCATTCCTCTACTCAATGGCTTTTACCTGGTGCAGCCCGTATCCTTCCGTATACTGAAGCTTCACGCTGTCCCCAACCTGATATCTTACGATGCCGATCAAATCCCTGTCCGAAAGATCCAAGTCAAAAATATCCCCGCTGTTTTCCAGGCAAATATAATAATGCGTTGTCCCTTCCAGGACAACCGGCGCTATCGTTTTTATTCTGCCTGACGCTTCTTTATATAAATCCGTATTCTCCGACACAATGCCGTTCGTATTCAAAAGCTCCGTATAATTCCGTTCACACTCCTGCACCGTATCGCCAATTGCTACCCACTGGTATTTCTGTACATTGACCATGGCATATTTTTTCACCAGGCCGGCCGCATCTTTCAATGCCATAAAATAAGTAGGCTCATCCGCAATATTCAAAAGCAGGGGGAATGTGGCGCGGTACCCAAGATTCTGTACCTGCCCCTCTGCTGAGGACATCGCTGAATCTTCAATTGCCCCTTCCACTTTATAATATCTGGTTTCCATCGTTCTTTGGTTCATCAAAACGAATCCTACATTAGACTGGTCGCCGCTTACGCTGGTCACGCCAGTATAAACCCAGACATCATCCTCTAATGCAATATAATTATATCCATTGGTGGACTGCAGGCAGTCCTTTTGCCCCAAAACAGAATTCAGGAACCCATTTTTATAAATCCCGGAATAGTCATACAAATCCATCAGAAGTTCGGCATTATATACCTTATCCACCCACTGCGGCACATCATTCACCGCATAGTCAATACATTCGCCCGTAACGGCATTGCACAGTACCACCCGGCCTACCGTCTGTCCGCCGAACAAGCCAATATTAAATTTTTTCACCGGGCATACCCAGTAAGGCGTTCCTTCTTCATCAATTTCAAAGAAAATCTGGCTGTCGAAAATATAAGTAGGAAACTGAAAACGCAGATGCCTGTAAAGATTCCTGTTAAAATATTCGGACTTGGAATATCTGATGCCTTCTTCCAGCTTCACACATTCCGTATCCTGCGTCGTCATATCAATTAAAATATAAGCGGGTATCCCTTGGCTTTGATTGGTCAGCCATTTAATTGTGCTTGCATAAGCCAAAGGGGTTACCCTCACCGGGACTCCTTTATAATTAATCTGGGAATAATCGCCGGCCACTTCAAACTGTGATACCATATCTACCATACTGCCCATTTTACGGTTCCCTAAAAGCGAAGCCGACTCTTTGTCCAGCAAAGGGATAGTCCGGTAATCCACTTCCTTGATATCTTCCGTAAATTCCCGTTCCTCAATCGTCAAAAGAGCCTGATATTTTTTCGCGTTTACAATCGGAGAAGAAAGTATGCTCCCTATGACATATACTGCTGCCACAACCGCCAGCACAATTCCCATCCCCCTTAATGCTTTGTCCTCTTTCAGCCCATATGTGCTGAACTTAAAGCCGAATTTTTCAGCCACCTCAGACTCCACATATTCTTTTCCCGCTTTACGGACTGCATATACTGCCATTACTACAATAATAATCGTTATAATGAACATCCAAAAGCCGGAAGAGTGAATGTTGATTGCCGGCAGGGAAACATAGTAATAAACAAAAGCCGCTGCCGCCGCCAACAGGATAATAATCAGGTTCCGAACTGTTTTTTTCATAAGAAAGCTTCCTCCGCACATTTCATCATATATGTAAAGCATTATATCTTCTTCTCCCCTAAAATACAAGTGCGCATTCACTTATATACGCCAAAAGCAGCCTTTCCGGATGCCATACGCCGCATTCCATCCGGCCGGCGGGATTGCAGAGTGCGCCTTTGTCTGCTCCAAAAATAGTCTCGCATTCTGATCTTTTCATGATAAAATCTCCTGATCTTCCTTAATTTCATAAATCCTATAATCCAACTGGTCTAATAATTGCTGCTTGGAAGGTATTTCATCCAACTAGGATACCGCTTTCCACGATAATTTTGCGGGCGGGCACTGTCGGATGGCTCTTTATTGCTTGTTGCTGTCTTTGCTCATAAATCTGCTCCTTTACATAAAAAATAGAGCGCATAGACTTACTTCCGATACGCTCTGAGGCTGTGTGATTATTTTATTGTAATGATTGCAATTTCCGTTTAGTTCCGTGTGGTTTTTCACTATTACGCATGAATAAGCTGTAACAATTTTTCTGCATATTCCATGCTATGATTGATACTTAAATCCCCATGATAATATTGAGGTAAAATTTCCAGTGTTGACCCATTCATTTTTTCACTTAGCAATTCAGCGGACATTTTCATAATTCTTTGTTCTTTCCCACCAACAAGTATAAGAGTTTTTGCCTGACAACCAGTTATTGTATCTTTTAACTTATAACTGGAATTGGCTCTTAAAAAAGAAATCATATCTTCTTTTTTTATCAGCGAACTATCATTAAAATAATATTCAAATAATGATGATTGAATATGCATGTATTGGAACTGCAATTTTGCAAACCATCTCTTTTTTATGAGGGGGTAACACAATGCGAATGAAGGGGCAATGAAATATTCCGTTATTCTCATTGGCATGACCAGCGCACTTTCTATCATAGCAAAATCACAAATATTATTCCGTTGTGAGAGTATCTCTGCTAACACCTGTCCTCCAAGCGAAAGACCTCCTGCTAACAATATATGACCATTAAATTTCTTCCT
>CAJTKK010000013.1 GCA_910576535.1 uncultured Lachnospiraceae bacterium
GGCTACAAACGTGACACGCCGTTGCGCACAGCTTGCAGGCTATGACGGATATTCAAGAACTTATCCATTTGAGCGTTTAATGCGTGACGCAAAAATCACAGAAATATACGAGGGGACAAGTGAGGTTCAGAGAATGGTTATTTCCTCATATATGGGTATAAAATAAACACCTACTCTAACTCACAGGAGGATAATAACATAGGAAAAATAGCAATCTTAACCTACGAGGACAGCGAGGAACAGGAAATCAACAGAATACTTTCCATGTTGGCAAAATACATAAAATTGGAAGTCGTTCAGCCCATTTCCTGCCCAATATTACATTTTCCGGGATTGGAAATAAGATTATTTCAACGCCGGGTACTTCAAGGCGGGGAGGACGTGAGCCTTACCCGTCTTGAATACAGCACTCTTGTACTCCTTGCTTCTAATCCCGGCATTGTCCTCACAAAGGCACAGATATTTGAAGCCGTCTGGAACATAGATAGCGATAACTGCCATTCAAGCGTTGCCAACGTGATTTACAATCTGAGGAAAAAGATAGAGCCGGACAGTAAAAACCCGACATACATAAAAACCGTGTTAGGTGTCGGCTATAAATTCAGCGGATAAACGCCGGGAAAATACTGATTGAATGAATGTCATTTTCCAGCGTTTTTTACCTTTCAAGAGGGTTTTGGACTCTTCCTAACAAATAAAATACCCATAAGTCCCATCAGGTGGAAAATGGGAATTTTACAGGATTGAGTACTCAATCCCTATGCTTGCTATTCTAGCAATTTATCAAATGTTTCTATACCACGAATTTTTTTATTAATATCTCTATTCAAAATAACAGTATCATTTGCTTCTTGAAATTGCTGCTCTAAAAATTTCTTTTCGCAATCATCAACAATAATATCTTGCATTCCTGTAATTAATTTTATATTGGCTTTATTTATACCTTCACGTATCATATTAATAATAGCAAACTTTGCAATTCCTGTTAAAGTAACATTGCAAGAAGTATCTTTAATATTTTCAATAATTGTTTGTGCAAAAGAAGAATCAATTATTTTTTTGTTACTACTCAAAAACAAAAATTGACTAGAAGAAAACTCAATATCCTTTTTTAATAGTTCTATATAGCTTCGTATTTCTTGTACTATACCAAACGGTAATTCTAATTGGATTGATATACCATCATAGATTGTATTTCGTATATTTAAAATATGTTTATCTAAATCAACATCTTCTACTACCATATATTTTAGACGCTCCAATTTAAATCCATATAATATAATGAGCTTTAACAAAATACTATTTCTCAAAAAAACTACTTTTCCTTTCGTTTTATTTTGAGTTAAATAATTCAGTATTTTATCGGCGTCCTTATCATTTATAGCTTCAAGAGCTTCTTTTTCTTTTAAATAATTGTCTTTGAGTTGCTCCTTAACCTCGGATTTCAAACTCCCAAATGGCAATATTGCAAACAAATTTCTGTTGTTAAAATGTTTTTTAGAAATACACTCTTCATATAATTTTGTCATTGCATTTAGATATTTATCAATAGCTGTCTCCTTTTTAACTTTTGCACTATTTTGAATATATCTTATACATGATTTAATTATATCTCTTCTTGAAAAATCGTGCTCTAAAAAATATTCTAAAGAATATTCATAATCAGTATACTGTTCTTTTATATATTCTACAAAGGAAACATAAATAGCTGAATATGTTGCAAAATTGTCTTTTATTTCATTTGAAAAATCCAAAACCATTTCTTCTAGTAAATTTGTCATAAACGCTCTCCGTTTACAATGAATTTCTAGTTTCATACAATTATATAATTTATATTAAACATTTTCAATATTTTTTCAAAAAAACTTGCCATTTTTTACCTCCCGTGCGTAGTAAGTAGTAGAGGGGGAGTTTACGCTATTCCTGTATAGTGTACTTGCCGCTTCTCATAAAATTTAGGGAAACCGTCAAAGGAGAAAGTTTATGCTAAAAACGGATAACTCTCCTACACCCGATACCCAGATACGAATGGAAAGCCTTTCTATAACAGAAAGTCTTTCCATAGATAAAATGAGGCTGACAGTTACTAATATCTACCCCGCCTTTCAAAAAAAATCAGAGCAGGAAACCAGACAGGAAATTGGGGAACGGCTCTATCAGATTTTCAAAAAATATGCGTAAGTCCCTTGCAAAACAATCATACAAACGATATGATCAGTTTTGTGGATATGCGTCTTACGTTTTGGGAGGTAGATACTAAATGTACGACGCATTATATGACGCATTGTATGCGCGACAGTCAATCGAAAAAAAGGACAGCATATCCGTAGAAAGTCAGCTTGAATATTGCCGATACGAAACCCACGGGGAAGCCTATATTGAATATACGGATAAAGGTTTTTCGGGCAAAGACACCAACAGACCGGGCTTTGAAAAAATGATGAATGATATTCGCATAGGCAAAATAAAGCGTGTCATTGTCTACAAACTTGACCGTATCAGCCGTTCTATTCTGGACTTTGCAAACATGATGGAGATCTTTCAGAAATATCATGTAGAGTTTGTTTCTTCCACGGAAAAATTTGACACGTCCACGCCGATCGGCAGGGCTATGTTAAATATCTGTATTGTGTTCGCCCAATTGGAACGGGAAACGATACAGAAACGTGTAACAGACGCTTACTATGCAAGGTGCAAGCGTGGCTTTTACATGGGTGGACGTATTCCCTACGGCTACCGTCTGACAAGTACGGTCATTGACAATGTACGCACTTCCATGTATGAGGAAGTCCCGGAGGAAAGCGAACAGTTAAAGCTGATTTATTCCATGTATGCGGACACAGACAATTCTCTCGGAGATATTGTGCGGTACTTGAACAAACACCAGATTAAAAATCTGCGTGGCGCAAACTGGAATACCGCCCGTATCAGTGAAATGCTCCGTAATCCTGTATATGTAGAAGCTGACATTGACGTGTACCAGTTCTTTCAAAGTCAAGGTGCAAACATCTATAACCCGGCAAGTGATTTTACGGGCTACAATGCCTGCTATCTCTACAAGGGTTCTGTTTCCACCACAAGAAAACAATGTGACTTATCCGATAAAGAAATCGTCCTTGCACCGCATAAAGGTTTTATTCCCTCTAAAACATGGTTAGCCTGCCGTATACGGTGTCTGAACAACAGACAGTCCACAAAGACCTGCAAACCGAAAAATTCATGGCTTGTAGGCAAGGTAAAATGTGGTAACTGCGGTTATGCTCTGACGATCCGCAAGGCAAAAACAAAATGGGGACGCTACTTTGTATGCAGCCAGTCTGGAAATCATGGCAACTGTAACGGAGCAGGCTGTACCATTTATGCTGACGTATTGGAAGAATATATGCTTGGTTCTATTAAAGAAAGACTGTCAGAATTTCAGAAACTTTCCTGCGTAATTGATACAGGAGAAGAACAAAAGAACATGACGAAAAAAATCCGTCTGACACAGATTGAGGAAGAAATCGAAGAACTTCTCTCCAAAGTGTCTGGGGCAAGCGGCGTTCTGATGAAGTACATAGACGAAAAGGTATCGGAATTAGACTCGGAACGGAAAACCCTGCAGGAAAAAATCGTCACGGCAAACGTCACAGACACAGAGGGCAGACTAAAGCAGATAACCAATCATGTAAAAGCATGGGAAACACTCTCGTTTGAGGACAGACAGGCGGTAGTTGACACGCTAATCAAAGTCATTCGGATTGCAGACGGTAACATTGAAATCACTTGGAACATTTAGCACCACACCATGAAAGCCTAAATTACGCAATCTATGAGGAACTTTTATGAGAAGTTTTTACTTCAATCCTCCCGTTTCGGTGAAGGATTACGGATTGTGCAGGATAAACTGGATTCTAAGAACTTTTATGCATTCAACCCGGAATTCGACAGATGTAAAGAATAATTGTAAAAACATCCGCCCAATACTTTTGGTTAAGAGATATTCGGCTGCATAAAAAAAATACCCCTCCGCAAACAGCTCATCGTCCATTTTTCATTGCCGTATGCGGCGGGGTATTGATCCCTTATCCCCCAAAAAAAATACCGGATATCCACACAGAAATCCTTTCCAGATCATTTTCCGTGGAATAAGCGCTTATTTCATTGCCCTAATTTCCATAAACCGGAAGATATCGCGGTATACTTCGTCTTTATCTTCCAAGTCCACCATAAGCCATTTTTGCCCGTTTCCTTCTTTTGTCCCGGCATATATTTCCTGCAATTTTACGCTACAGCTTGGCAATATTGCTTCAAAAGGCACTTTTTCCTTTCTGCCGGCTACAAGCATGACTGTAAAGTACAATTCCCTCGGATATATCGTGCATAAAGATTTTCCCGATTTTTTGAATTTAACATTCCACCCTCTTTCCAAACTGCAGGAACTGAACTCAATCTTCTCCCGGCATTGATAAATACGTTGAATATCAGAACAGAACTCACCAAAAACCGGATTTCGGATATATAGCCCTATTTCCTCCAGCGTAGGGCAAAGGCTTTTATCTTGCAGATCAATCATCCGCCATACCTCTTCTTTCTTTTCTTATAAGGTTCCCATGTCAAAAGGTTTGTTACTGTAGCGCCCGGCAATTCCCTTCAGCAGATCCCTTATTTTCTAAAAAGCGCCTAAAATATTATCTCGACTCCCCCATAAAAAACAAAGCAATGGTTCCCGGCCCGGAATGCGCTCCAATCGTGGGGCCGATATGATTAATCATAAAGCTGTTTATCCCCAGCCGTTGGCTGACCATATCTCTTACAAATTCTGCATCTTCCAGCGCATCCCCATGGCTGATAAATACAATATCATTCTTGTCCCTGTATTTCCCCATCTTTTTTTCCATATAATCCACAAGAGCATTCAAAGATTTTTTCCTTCCCCTTACTTTATTTATGGGGATCAAATGGCCTTCGTCATCCACATGAAGGATAGGCTTAATACCCACCACAGTCCCGATAACGGCGGCTGTTCTGCTCACTCTCCCGCCTCTGTAAAGATGGTTTAAATCATCTACAGTGAAAATATGTACCAGATGGGGAATATTTTCCGTTAACCATGCGGCTATCTCATCCATAGATTTTCCCTCTTTTTGTAGCTGCACTGCTTTATGAACCAACAGCCCTTCCCCCATGGAAGCGCATTTGCTGTCTATAATCCGGATTTCGCATCCTGGATTCTCTTCCATTACCAGATCCGCAGCAATACATGCACTGCCATAAGTGCCGCTTAACCCTGATGAAAAACAGATATACAGAAGTTTGTCCGTTTCTTTTAAATACTCTTCAAAATATCCCCTGCATTCCTGCGGATTTACCTGGGAAGTAGTTGGCATATGCCCTTCCCGCATCCATGCATAAAATTCTTTCCAGTCCAGTTCATTCCCTTTGCTGTAAGTTTCCCCTTGTATTGTATAATTAAAAACCATTAAGCCTAAATGATTCTCTTCCACATAGTCCAATGGTAAATCAGCAGTTGTATTTGTAATGATTTTAAATTCCGGCAAAATAATTCCCTCCTTAAAACAGTCTTTGATTTTTTATTGTATCATCCCAGCCGTAAAAATTCAAATTATTATTTTTCAGTATGGGGTAAACGGTAACGGATAAGCCGCTTCCCTAACTGCTTCAGGTTCAAAGGGATCAGGGGATATACATAGCTTTTGCCCGATACCGTCCGGTTGGAGATCAAAGCAGCCAAAAGAATAATTACTGCCGCAACAAAGCCATATAGGCCAAAAAGCTGCGTTAAAATAAGATTAATAATTCTCATAAACTTTATTGCATAGCTTAACTCATAATTCTGCTGGGTATAACTTGCAATAGCGACAAATGCCATATAAAGCATGACTTCCGCATTGAACCATCCGCTGTTTACGGAAAACTCGCCTAATACAAGAGCCGCCATAACGCTAAGAGGCGTACTAAGCATATTAGGGGTATTGACTGCAGCTAAACGCAGCCCGTCGATAGCAAGTTCCAAAAGAAGAAACTGCCAAATCAAAGGAATGTTTACAATATCCTTTACTGCAATAAAACGGAAACTTTCTGGTATCCATTCAGGACGCTGCATCAGCAATAGAAACAACGGAGTCACAAAATAAGTCATAAGGGAAATTAAAAAACGCGACAGCCTTAAGTAAGATCCTGTAATTGGCGGGAAATAATAGTCATCCGCTTCTTCCACAATATCAAAAATGGAAGTGGGAGTAATCATAGCAGAGGGGGAATTATCCACCAGGATTACCACATCGCCTTCCAGTATTTGCGCCGCTGCGGTATCCGGCCGTTCCGTAAACTTAAATTTAGGGAACGGATTAAACCATTTTCTGTCAAACAGACATTCTGCCAGGCTTTCCTGATTCATCGTAAGGGCATCTGCTTGTATATGGTTAATTTTTGTTTTTAATTCCTCCAGAAAGCCATGATCCACGCGGGAATCCATATAACATAGCACAATATCCGTTTTAGAGCTTTCGCCCGCCTGGAACATTTCCATCCTTAGATCCGTGCTTCTGATTCTCCTCCGGATAAGGGCTGTATTGAAAACAACCGTTTCCACAAAACCGTCTTTAGACCCTCTAAGCGCTTTATCCTTCTCTGGTTCAGAAACATTTCTGGCCGGGTAAGTCCTTGCATCAATCAAAAGGCATTGCTCATACCCATCTATAAAAAGGACAAAGACACCGGATAAAATAGAGCAAATAATCTGCTCCCATTTTGCAGCCATATCCACTTCTACATATGGAATGCACTTCTTCGACATTTCATGGGCATCCTTTGGCATTTCCTCCGGGGCAATATCCATAAAATATTGCAGCATCTTCTGCATCAGTTCATCTTTACAAAAACCGTCTATTAAGTACATGCAGGCATTTTTCCCTCCCACCTGTACAATACGGTATATTATATCAAAACTGGCATCCGTTCCCAGCTCCTTGTTTAAATAATGCATATTTTCACTCAAAGACGAAGAAATATTCCCCGGCTTGATTTCCTCTTTTCCGCTTCTTGTACCCTTTGTTTCTGTCCCCATAATAAAAAACTCCTTCCGTCCAACATCCTTTTCATCTATTATGTCGTAGAAAGAGTTTCTTATACTGCCCTATTTTTTCTTTTTCTCTTAAAGTATTTATAATTATACCATTTATAATATTTTTAATTTTTTCCAGTGCTCCCAAAACCGCCCCGGTCTTCCCCTTTCAGGGACTGTACTTCCTCAAATTCCAGTTCCGGCTGGTTTTCCATGATACGGAACTGGCAGATCCTGTCATTTTTTTCAATATGGGTATCCCGTAAAGCATAAGCCGGCATAAACCATTGATCATTGTCCCCGCAATAGGAAGAATCAATGACTCCCTGGTGATTTGTCTGGATAATGCCAAAATTTTTAAACGTGCTGCTCCGCGGCACAATATGAGCCTCGAATCCTTTGGGAAGTTCCATCGCTACACCCAGTGGAATAAGCTTAAAATCTCCCTTTTTCATATCTACGCTTTCTGCTGCCCGTAAATCAATCCAATCTGATTTGCCGCCTATATATGCTAATTTTTCTATTTCTTCTGTAAAATATTTGATCTTAATCTTTTCCATGTTCTGCCACCTTCTTGATTCCCAGCAAAAGCATGTGCCAAAACACATGCCGCCGGGGAACGGCTGCCTTGGCAGCCATTTTCTTTTTGCGCAAAACGCATATTATATTTTTGTGTAGCCTGCCGGCTGTCACTGTTTCACAGGCTTTTGCATTCAAATAAGCAAATAACTATTTATGTGCCATCCCCGTATGACGTTTGACTCAGTCAGTCATATCCGGCCGCGTAGAATAATCCTCACAATGCAGTATGAAAGCGCCGTATTTTTCTAATTGCAGGGATTTTTGGACATCAATTACCCTTTGGTTTTTACTCCCCTTCCACAAAAGCTTGGCATCTTTTAATTCTGCCTGAAATTCACCGTCTACCAGGACATCTACATACTGCATCATAGGGAAATGGAAAATATTTTCCCACAAATCCCCAGTATAAAGCCAGATCGTTTTATCCGGGTATTTTTCCTTTATTTCCGCCATCAGGCTGCGCACTTCCATGCGGTTAGCTGCATGGAGAGGATCTCCGCCAGAAAACGTAATTCCTGATATATAAGGCTTATCCAACTGTTCAAAAATCTCTTTTTTTGCTTTTTCATCAAAAGGAATCCCTCCATCCGGATCCCAAGTGATGGGATTATGGCATTCTTTGCAGCAATGAGAACAACCGGCAACCCATAAGACTACCCGCAGGCCGTCGCCGTTTAACATATCATCTTTGGTTATGTTGTGATATCTCATTCTTACATGCTCTTCCTTTCTGCAATTTCTGCCATTTTCGCCTCATTCAGCCTTGTATCGCCATGTACTCTTGAGTAAGACAGATAACCGTTCATACGGTCTATTTTCGTCAGGTTCCGGCTGCCGCATTTGGGGCATACATCCATTTCCAGTTCCTGATGCCCACAGTCATCACAATATGCAAGGGATAAATTTACCCCTTCATAAAATCCCATATCCATAGCCCGGCGGATTAAAGTTTTGATCGCTTCCAGATTATAGTCAATGGGGTATTTCACGTATTGGATTTTCCCTCCGTTTGCAAGCTCCCAAAAACGGTATTCCAAATCCTGTTTTTCAATGGGGGTAATATCTTCCGTCACATGGCAATGGAAACTGTTGGAGACATATTCCCTGTCAGACACCCCTTCGACAATGCCGTATTTAGCGCGGAACTGTTTTACCTGAAGCCCGCAAAGATTCTCAGCCGGGGTTCCATAAATAGCATATAAATTCCCGTCTTCTTCCTTAAATTCATTTATCCTTTTATTAATATGCTCTAATACTTCCATGGCAAACTGCCCATCCTCTACAAGGGACTTTCCGTTATACAATTCCTGCAGTTCATTAAAAGCTGTAATGCCAAAACTTGCCGTTGCCGATTTCAAGATAGGTTTAATTTTATCGCTTAATTTCAGCTTGCCTCCTAAAAATCCGCCTTCACAGTATGCCAAAGGATTAGTGGAAGCCCTCATTTCACCAAGATACGCATACGTACGTATGTGAAGCTGACGGATTAAGTTCAAATAATAATCCAGAACTTTATAAAAATCTTTGCTTTCCTGCCTCGATTTGGCAAGAATCATGGGAAGATGAAGGGAAACGGCCCCAATATTAAAACGGCCCACAAAAACCGGCATATCCTCATCATCCATCGGATGCATACCGCCCCGCTCATACCAAGGGGAAAGAAAAGCGCGGCATCCCATAGGGGATATGACTTTGCCGTAACGTTTATACATGCTGGCAATATATCCTTTTCCTGTCAGGCTTAACCAATCGGGATACATTGTTTTTGCCGAACATTGCACTCCTGCCTCAAATACATCCTCTAACGGTTTCCCGGATCCATGGAGATTCTCATCGTACAGAAATACTATTTTAGGGAAAAGAACCGGTTTTTTGCATTCCTTCTTCCCCTGACCTTTACGCCTTACATTCAGCATACAGATGCTGGCCAGCCTGGCAAAACGCCCTGTCCCGATACCCGCGGTCACTGTAATAAAAGGATAATCCCCCCGGCTGCTGGCCACTGTATTAAATTTATATTCCCATCCTTGGAACCCTTGCTCGAACTCCCGGACAACATCATCGTAAGCCTCCGCTTCCGCAGCTTCCTTGCCAATGCCCAGACGGTTATATTTTTCCAGGCTTTTCTGATATGTTTTTTCCGCATAAGGCTCCAAAATCTTGTCCACCTCAGGCACAGTAAAACCGCCGTACTGCTGGCTTGCTGCGCTAAGGACAATATCCCCGATTACATCGAAAGCTACATCCAGGGTTTTGGGTTCATTATACCAGATATTCCCCATCTCAAAACCGCCGGTCAGCACATTGGATACATCAAACAGGCAGCAATTCATCGTATCCCTGCGGGCTGACATATCATGGACATAAATATATCCGTCACGGCAGGCTTGGATTTCCTCTGTGGTCATAAAAAATTTCTGATAAAGCTCTTTATTGAATTGGTTAAAAATCAGGCTTCTTTTTGTAGATACTAAAGCGCTGTCCGTATTTGCGTTCTCCTTATCGCCTACATACATAATAGACTGGCTTTTTTTATAAACATCATCCATCATGCGTACAAAATCCTGTTTATAGTTGCGGTAATCCCGATAGCTCTTTGCAACGATAGGCTTTACGTTTTCTAAAGCGCTTTCCACAATATTATGCATAATCGGAATGGGGATCTCGTCCTGTTCCAGCTCCGTGACTTTATCTACCACATATTGGCAGATATGCTGTTTTTCTTCTTCCGTAAACTTGGTCAATGCACGGTAAGCGCTTTTTCCTACCGCGTCAATCACCTTCTGCACGTTAAAAGCCTCCAGGCTCCCGTCCTTCTTAACGACCTGAACCGGTCTTTGCGGCTTAAATGTTTCCCCATAGTTTAATGTGGGATCTGCTGCAGCGGCTTCTTTACTCATTCCACAACCTCCTGTTAAATCTCCCAATGATATAAAAACGCATGACGGGTGCATGGCACACGTTATGCGTATACATATTTTCACTATATATAGTGATTAACGTGTATTAACCACCAATATTTAGTGGTTATTCTATAGTATAGTGTATGACCTTTCCTATGTCAATAGCCAATTATGTCATTCCTGGCATCCGCACGGCAAGATCATTCCAGATGCTGCAATTGCTGCCACTGCTTCTTTTATCTTTTCCACCGGCATCGTTAAGGCAAAACGGACATAGCCTTTCCCAAGGGAACCAAAACTGCTTCCCGGCGTACAAAGCACTCCTGATTTCTCCATTAACTCCATAACAAAAGCTACGTCATCACTGCCATACTGTTTTGGGATAGCCCCCCAGGCAAACATAGTTCCTTCGCTGTCTTTTATGTCCCAGCCGATGGAACGCAGTCCGCCGCAAAGGGCATCCCTCCTTTTCTGGTATTCCATGCATTGGGATTTGATCTGGTCATCCGGCCCGTTCAAGGCTGCGATAGCGCCATACTGCACCGGCAAAAAAGTCCCATAATCAATTTGCGAACGCAGTTTTTTGAAGTTGGCAATCATTTCCCGGTTCCCTATAAGAAATCCCATCCTGGCTCCTGTATAATTATAAGATTTAGATAAAGAGTAAAATTCCACACATATTTCTTTTGCTCCCGGGATAGAAAGAATGGAAATCCCTTCCCTGCCGTCATAAATAATATCCGAATAAGCATTATCGTGGACAATCATAATATTTTTATCCTTTGCCCATGGAACCAGCTTTTCATAGAAGCTCCTGGGAGCTGTTTTGCAAATAGGATTCATAGGATAGGATACTATCATGAATTTTACGCCCGCCAATATACTATCATCCATCCCTTCCAAATCAGGCAAATAACCGTTTTCAGGCGTCAATGCATAAGGGATCAGCCTGGCATTTGCCAAGGAAGGCCCTATCGTAAAAATGGGGTAGCCCGGATCCGGCGCCAACACACCATCGCCTGGGTTGCATAGGGAAAGGCCGATATGGGCAATCCCCTCTTGCGAGCCATAAACTGACATGATTTCTTCTTCTGCAAGCTCTACTCCGTAGCGTTTTTGAAACCTATTGATAACCGACCCGGTCAATTCCGGCAGGTCTGCTAAAGCATATTTATAATTTTCCGGCTTTCCTGCCGCTTCCGCTACCGCATCCATAATATACTTGGCAGGCTTAAAATCCGGCGTGCCTACCGAAAGATTATACACAGTTCTTCCTTGGGCAAGCCGTTCATTTTTTTTCTCATTTAGTACTTGAAAAATCCCTTCCTCAAAGTCTTTCATCCTATCTGCAAATTTAAGTTCCATTGACATATCATACCCTTTCTGCCGCCTGCGGTTTTTCACTTCAGGCGTTATCATCAGTTCATAACTACCCTTTCATCCGGCATATCCTCTAAAATACCCCATATTTCTTTCAAATTTCTAATTTCATAATCAATAGAAACATCAGAATGATTCTCAAGCCCTGCCGGATTATACCAGCATGTAGCGATCCCTGCATTATTACCGCCTTTCATATCGCTGCTTAGGGAGTCTCCCACAATTATGGTTCTTTCCCGTAAAAAACCGGGAATCTTGGAAAAACACCGTTCAAAAAATTCTTTCTGCGGTTTTGGCGCCCCTATCTGTTCGGAAACAAAAATGCCGTCTACCAGTTTCTCCAGGCCGGACAGCCTTAATTTTTTCATTTGGGTAAACGTTACCCCATTGGTTACCAAATACTGGCGGTATTTCTCTTTCAGTTTTTTTAACAGTTCATAGGAATCATCCTGAAAATAATAAACGCTTCCAAGGGCGTCCGCATACTCTTTTTGAAAGGCCAAGGCCTCGATATCCTCTTCCCCGATTTCTTTGAACAGGGTACGGAACCGTTCCACTAAAGCTTCTTTTTTATTGATTTCCCCTTTTTCTATCTGTTTCCAAAAACGCTCGTTAATAGCCGAATAAACAGCAACCGTTTCGTCGCTTGCTTCCTTCCCGAATTTTTGGAAGCAGAACCTGACGGCATAGCTTTCGGATTTTTTAAAATCTAAAAGAGTCTGATCTACGTCCCATAGTATCGTGTCAAATCTTCCCATCTTCTTTTCCTTCCACCCTTGTTTTCCGGTCCCCGCACAAAAGGGTGTCCATCAAATGAACACCCTGCCTTCTTGTAAAATAAGCCTCTTATTTCTATTTACTCCTTTAAGTCTACGTTATCTGGCATAACCGGGCGTCCTGCCCCGCCGTTTTTAGCATCCGAACTTTTTCTCCATTTTACGCCAAGGATACAAGCTACAATTACCAATGCCACAATAATTACAAAAACTAGTAAATATGAGAAAAAGGAATTTAAAAATAAAATAACGTTTGCCATTCCAACAATCCCTCCTGTCTATTTTTCATATTCCCGGATATTCCTTTGTTCCTAATCATACCACTTCTTTCATGGAATCGTCAAGCGGTCATAAAAGAATCTTAAGCTGTCACTTGGCGTCCCAGCTTCCGTCCCTCAAAAACCTTTCTGCAAGAGCTTCCGCTTCCTGTATGATTTCCTTATCATACCCCATCACGCCAAGCAGTTTAATGGCATTTCTTGTAGCCGCCCTTCCTTTCAATAACCGGTAGTGGAAAACAATATCCTTATCCATGACTTCTTCTTCAAAATGATAATTATTATAATATTTCTCCAGCAAATGCGTCAGTTCGATGTCATGAGTTGCAGCAAAGCAAAGAACAGAGGATTTGGAAAGACTTTTCAAAATCTGGGCGGATGCGGCAATCCTTTCCACGGTATTTGTTCCCCTTAACACTTCATCCACAAAACAAAGCACTGGGTTCCCCTCTTTCTCCATTTCATTTAAAATTCTTTTTAAAGACTTAATTTCCACAATATAATAACTGTCCCCCCCTGACAAATCATCCCTAAGCGCCATGGAGGACATAATCCGGTAAAAACTTGCGCTGTAACTGTCAGCCATACAAGTATATACTGTCTGTGCAAGAATCGCATTGACGGCGACTGTTTTTAAAAATGTGGATTTGCCGGAAGCATTGGAACCGGTAATTAACACGCCTTTCTCTGTTAAAATACTGTTTTTCACTGGATCATTCAGCAACGGATGATAAAGATTCTCCGCCTTCATCCCTCTACGTCCATCAAACCGGGGAATGCAATATGTTTCCAGGGATGCGCGGAAAGCGCCGATAGCAATAACGGTCTCCATGTAGCCGGCCACAGTCAGCATCCGGTCGATGGAAGCTTTATTTTTCCGCACTTCCGCTAGCATCCGGTTAAACTTAATTAAATCCAGGTGGAAAACCATCCGCACATAGTCCAAAATAATCTCCAATGGATTGCTTGACCCGCTCATCCTCGCAGAAGACATAATAATATAAGAACCCGTTTTAAATTTCCCCAAATTTTTCCTGCATTTTTTCAGTTCTTCCATTTCTCCGGCAAATGCCCCGGCAGGCAGTTTTTCCATTTTCCCTACGTTCTGCATCAGCCTCAAAATATAAGCAAAGCTGGTCACATAAGGATCAATTTCATTTTTCGATTTAAAATAAGTGATTATATTCCGCCCCATTACAATCACCAGCAGAAGGATGCCATACTGCGCAGAAAACAGCATGACTGCCAACGACAAAACTATGGCAAGGTTACCGGCATGATGTATCCAGTTGTTTCGTTCCCCCAGCAAATCCAAGTAATCCAGATAATCATATATGGAATATTTACCCGTTTTTCCAATCCCTGCAAAAAAAGTCTGATAATCAATCCGTTCCTCTTTGTTTTCCATAAAATATTCGATTTGCTGTTCCAGTCTAACTGCCCTTCCCGCATCCTGCATAGGGGTCCGCAAAAGATAATACAAATATTCCTCCCCGGCGGCAGAAAAAGTATAGTTCATCCGCTGGAACACTTCATCCATGTTCAAATCGTTCCACGTAATATCATCAATATGGAATCCTGTCCCTTCATGAACCCGGAAATAGCGGGAAATTTTTTTCATCTCCCCTTCCTGATAGCCATCCCGTTTTGGCAAATCCCCATAATGGTTCCATAGCCAAAGGACAAATTCTTTCTTTTTTTTCTTTTCATCCCAAAATCCTTTCAGCATAATTAAGGCAATGACCCCAAAAAGTACCCACGCAAACACTATATATTCCATTCCTCAAACTCCTGTCCCGGCCTATGAATGTCCATAATCTGCTTTTCATGCCGCCGTCCTGTCAAAGATTTTTTATACTTTCCGATGCACCCATATTTTTCCCACATATGCATGGGAAAAACTTTATCCGCATCCGTATGTTCCAGGAAATAATCCATTCCAAAACCATAAGCCTTTCCAAGCCTTGGGTCCAAAGGGACAAACGCCGCGTCAAAATGCATCCCTTCTATAGAGTCAATTTCTTTTTTATAATCTTTCCCCATTTTTTCATTGGCAAAGGAAGGCTCGCCTTCCCAATGCCACCAGTTTAAATCCCCGGCATGATAAATGCTCCGTCCTTCCGCCTTTACAATAAAAGCAACTCCTTCATCGGTAGACCGGAGCGAAAGTATCTCTATTTCATCAAATGTTAATCGTTTGTTTTTTCCTACCGTTGTTATTTTTTCTTTTACTGAAGGCGAAATATGGTTTCTTTCCAAATATTTCCCGTTCAGCTTAATATCGCTTCCAAGAAAAAAATGCGTCTTTGGGTATTCTTTTGCCAAATCAAATATCTTTAATTGAAAATGATCCTGATGCTTATGGGAAGCAAATGCATAAACCGCTTTTTCTTTTTCCCAGCAGGGCAGCTCCCCCTTATAATAATCAAACAGCAATACACAGCCTTCTAATTCTACGGCAAAGCCGCTATGGCAAATATAAGTCACTTTCATTTTTTACTCCATTTCTGCGCAACTTTTGCGCATACCGATTTGATATCTATGCAATATCCGCAAGCTTGGGATAAATCATGAAGCCTTTACCGTTTTCCCTCTTATTGAAAACAGGAAGCACTCATTTTTTTGAATGCTTCCTTTTCCTCAATACAGTCCTTATTATACTTTAACACGAATACGTTCTTTCACGTATACTTTTTATAAAAATATATATTTCAGGATAAATAATACGGTAAGTACATACATCAATATACTTACTTTCTTTTCCTTTGCTTTACCGGATACTAAGCTGATAATTGTCCAGGAAATTACACCAATGGCAATTCCTTCCGAAATACTGTAAGCCAAAGGCATTGCAATAATGCAAAGGAAAGCAGGGATTGCGTCCGTCATATCATTGAAATCAATCTTCGCTACGGAACCCATCATGTAGAAGCCAACGATAACCAAGGCAGGAGCCGTTGCAAATGACGGGATAGTTAAAAACAGCGGGGAGAAAATCAATGCTAACAGGAATAACAAACCGGTAACAATTGCGGTAAGCCCGGTTCTGCCCCCTTCTGTTACACCGGAAGCGCTTTCCACATAAGTTGTAGTTGTGGAGGTACCCAAAATAGCGCCAACACTGGTAGCAATTGCGTCTGCCAAAAGTGCGCCTTTGATTCTGGGAAGCTTCCCGTCCTTATCCAACATGTTCGCTTTGGAAGAAACGCCGATTAAGGTGCCTAACGTATCGAACAAATCCACAAACAGGAAAGAAAACATAATAACAACAAAATCCAATATTTTAACCGATGAAAAATCGGATTGGAATACTTGCCCGAAGGTGTTTCCGATTGCGGAAAAGTCAAAACTTACAATGGCATGAGGGATTGTGGAGAACCAGCCTGCATCCGGGTTCGGCACATAAAGCCCTACCAGTTCGCAGATGATGCCCAGCACCCATGTAGCAACGATACCGAGCAAAATACCGCCTTTTACATTTTTGATTAAAAGCGTTGCGGTAATCAGCACTCCAATAAGGGCGAGCAATGCCGTAATTCCCACGGTAGAAAATTCTTCCCCTGCAAACTTTTGGTAAGTGAGCAGGGTAGAGTCTTCGTTTACGATAAGTTTTGCATTTTGTAAGCCGATAAAAGCAATAAACAAGCCAATGCCTACACTTACCGCTGATTTTAAAGTCATGGGGATGGCATTAAAAATCGCTTCCCTCACATTGGTCAGGGAAAGCACGATAAAAATAAGCCCTTCCACAAAGACAGCCAATAAAGCAATCTGCCAGGAATATTCCATTTGCAGCACTACTGTAAATGCAAAATAAGCATTTAACCCCATGCCCGGCGCCAATGCAAACGGATAGTTAGCCAGAAAGGCCATCAATGCAGTTCCCACGAAAGAAGCCAGCGCCGTAGCAATCAGCACCGCATTGGCATCCATCCCTGCAGCGGAAAGGATACTTGGGTTTACTGCCAGAATATAAGCCATCGTCATGAAGGTTGTCACACCGGCCATAACTTCGGTCTTAATATCTGTTTTGTTTTCTCTTAATTTGAAGAATTGTTCCATATCTCCTTATACCTCCTAAAAAATAAAAAGTAATAAAACATCTATTGAAAAGCATTTCTGCCTATCAACCAAAAATAAATATTGTTTGGCTCTACCCTTTCAGTCTGTTTATGATTTCATTTGCCTTCCGATAAATGTCCTCCGGTTCATCCGGAACATAGAACTTTCCATCCCGGTATAAGATTTTTCCATGAATCATCGTCATTTTTACATTCTGCTTGCTGCCGCTGTAAACAATATTTTTTGCGATATTGTTTAACGGCTGCATATTCGGCATATGTAAATCCATCATAATCATATCCGCCAGCTTCCCCTCTGCCAGCACATCGGCCTCTTGCAGCTTCATTGCCGCTGCCCCGTTTCTGGTGGCCATTTTCAATACTTCTACTGCATCTACTGCGGAGGCGTCTTTGGTTTTTAATTTTGCAAGCCCTGTCACAAGGAACATCTCCCGGAACATGTCCAGGCAATTGTTGCTGGCCGGCCCGTCCGTTCCGATTGCTACGTTCAGCCCTGCTTTCAGAAAGCCGCTTACGGGCGCAATCCCGCTGGCCAGCTTTGTATTGGAGCCAGGATTTGTAACTACACTGACATTTTTTTCCTTGAAAAGCGCCATTTCCTCTTCGGTAAGCCACACGCCATGATAAGCCCCTCCGCCATGTTCAAACATTCCAAGGGAATTTAAAAACATGCCCGGCGTCATGCCATAACGTTCTATACAGCTCTCCACTTCCGCTTCCGTTTCGGACAGATGCATATAAACAGGAGCTTTTTTCTTTTGGGCAAAAGCTGCAATCCTTTCCAGCAGTTCTTTTGAACAAGTATATTCTGCATGAAAACCGGGCAGGAAAGAAAGCAGCGGATGTTTCCCGTTCAGTTCTTCATACCACTTTTCCAAAAGCTCCGCCGACTGGCTGAAGTTATTGACTCCTCCTGCCTGGACACAGCGCATCCCCATGTCAATGCAAGCCTGCCCAATGCTTTCCGGAGTTAAGTACATCTCAAAAATAGCGGTTATTCCGCTGGTCAGATACTCTAAAATGGCCAGTTTCGTTAAATGATAAACATCCTCGGCTGACATTTTCGCTTCGATAGGAAATACCTGCTCATTCAGCCATGACTGCAATGGAAGGTCGTCAGCATAGGAACGCAGCAAAGTCATGCCGGAATGGGTATGGGCATTTTTAAATCCAGGCATCAAAAGGTTGCCCTGACAGTCAATTTCCTCATCCCATATGATACAAGGCTCTTGCAAACGTTCCAAAAATATATCCTTATCCTTTGAAGTTCCGGCATAAAGAATTCTTTCATCCTTTACCCAGACTTCCCCTTTAAAAATAGGCCTGTCCTCTTCCATCGACAGTATCAATGCATTATAAAAACGGATATTCATCGCTATATTTTATCCCCTTTCAAGGTTTGCCGCATTGCTGCGGTTTATATAAATTTTTTTACGGATTCCGCCACTAACTTTGTAAATAAAGGAGCCGTCTTATTTGCCGCTTCCTGCACCTCTTCATGGGTCAACGGATTTTCCGTCATTCCCGCCGCAAGATTACATACGCAGGAAATCCCGCAGATCCGCATACCCATATGGTTTGCGGCAATGGCTTCCACCACGGTGCTCATGCCCACCGCATCCGCCCCCAGGGTACGCACCATGCGGATTTCCGCCGGCGATTCAAAAGACGGGCCTGTGAGCTGCAAATAGACACCTTCTTTCATCGGAATATTATGTTCCTTGGCTGTCTGCATAAGGATTTCCTGCAGCTCCTTATCGTATACGGAACTCATATCCGGGAAGCGGGTTCCCAGCTCTTCTATATTCGGCCCAATCAACGGATTGGGCACAAAACAGGATATATGATCTTTAATCATCATCAAATCCCCGGCTTGGAAGGTATCGTTTACTCCGCCGGATGCATTGGTCAAAAATAAAATTTCCGCCCCCATCATCTTCATCAGGCGGGCCGGCAGCACTACATCGCTAATCGGATACCCTTCATAATAATGAACCCTCCCTTTCATGCACACAACCGGTACATTTCCAAGATGTCCAAAAATAAACTTTCCTGCATGGCCCGGCACAGTAGAAACCGGAAAGTCTTCAATATCGCCATAGGAAAGTTCCTCCACTATCTGTATACTGTCTGCAAAATTGCCAAGCCCGGATCCAAGTACAATCGCCACCTTAGGTTCAAATTTTACTTTTTCCCGCAGGCTCTTATAGCATTTTAAAAGTTTTTCATATTCTTTTCCCATACCAATAACCATCCCTCTTCCGTTTGTCAATAGTAATAATATACCATGAGATATCAAAAAAGGCAACTACAGGAATTCCAGTTTCATGGAGAATGATTGACCAAAGCACAGAAACGCATCCTCATGGGAGATATGGCACAGCGTTCATAATTGGCATAAACATACGGCTTCCCGGCAGGACTGTCTGCCAGAAAACCGTATACATATGTTTTATCTTATATAATAATACAAACCATTCCCCCGTTGCTGTCATTGACAATCTTTTGCATGGTTTCCTGCAGTTTGACTTGGCTTTCTTCCCCAATCATTGCTATTTTCCCGGTAATTCCATCATTTACAAGCTGTTCCACTGTCTTCCCGAAGATATTTGTTTCCCAAATGCCTTCTTCGCTCGTCCCTGCATCGGAAATATAACGGATCAGATCTTCTGCCTGCTTTTCCGTTCCTACAATGGGCGATATTTCCGTCTCAATATTGGCCCGTATCATATGGATACTGGGGCTTTCCGCTTTGATTTTTACGCCAAATTTATTGCCATGGCGGATTACCTCCGGTTTATCCAAAGTGATCTCATCCCTATCCGGGGTAACGACCCCATATCCTTTGCAGCGGACCGCTTCCACAGCATGAAGGACTTTGACATATTCCTTTTTCATCTTTGCCATTTCCCTTAACACGGATAAAAGCTGGTACTCTCCCGTAATGCTTTCCCCGATTAAGTCACTGAGCATTTCAAAATAATAAGAATCGTCCACATCGAGGGATACCGATACGCATCCGGTCGCCATATCGACCCCATCCACTTTGCATTTGCGTATGTATTCGCTTTCTAAGCTTATATTGTTCCCCGTCACATCCTTTACGCATCCAAGATGTCCCATCAGTTCTTTAATCCGGGCTATGATATCCGCTTTCATCTTATGGGTATTCGGAAGCATTTCCACCCATTTAGGCATATAAAACTCAATCATCGTCAACGGAAACTCATAAAGGATATTTTCCATTACTGCATGGATGTCATCCTTTTTTAATTGTTCACAGTTTACCGCCATTGCACTGACCTGATATTTTTTGGCGAGATCCTCTGTCAGTTTTTTGGTTTCTTCCGAATAAGGCTTTTCTGAATTCACTAAGACAATAAAAGGTTTATGTATTTTTTTCAATTCCTGGATGGTGCGTTCTTCAGCAGGAATATAGCTTTCCCTCGGTATTTCCCCAAAGCTTCCGTCACATGTAATCACGATCCCTATAGTGGAATGGTCATTGATCACCTTTCTTGTGCCGATTTCCGCAGCCTGGGTAAAGGGGATCTCATCGGCAGACCATGGGGTTTTTACCATCCGTTCCGCATCTTCTTCCATATGCCCGCTAGCTCCGTCTACCATATAGCCTACACAGTCAATCAGCCTTACGTTTACGTCAATATCATCGTTCAATGTAATCCTTGCCGCTTCCTTTGGAATAAATTTTGGTTCCGTTGTCGTAATCGTCTTTCCCCCCGCGCTTTGCGGCAGTTCATCCTGCGCCCTTACTTTTTCATGCTCCTGTGTCATATAAGGAAGCACCATAATATCCATAAAACGCTTGATAAAGGTAGATTTCCCGGTTCTTACCGGTCCTACTACTCCTATGTAAATTTCCCCTCCGGTACGGGATTGTATGTCTTTGTATAAGTTATGTGTATGCAGCGCATCCATAAAAAAGTTCCCCTTCCATATTTGCTGTTACAATATATGCAGAGGAACTTTACATTATTCTTTGTTTCTTAACCGTTGGTTTCCGGTCTTTGCCCAATGCTTTCGGGCATCATTATCAGGAGTTTTTTACCGGCGCCTCCTATTGGTAAATCATCTTTTTAAAATTCTTTTTGCCTCTTTTTAAAACAATCCCATCTCCGGCCAATTGTTCTTTTTCAAAAAGAGCTTTTACGTCCGCTACCTTTTCCCCATCTACGCTGACGCCTCCCTGTTCCACCGCCCGGCGGCCCTCTGAACGGGAAGCCACAAGCCCGGATACCGTAAGCATGGTAAGGATGTCAATCTTATCCTCCATAAAATCTTCCTCTGTCAAAATGACAGTAGGCATTTGCGTTGCATTCCCGCTGGAAAATAAGGCTCTTGCCCCCTCCAGCGCCTTTTCCGCTTCCTCCTGCCCATGAACTAATTTCGTCAGCTCAAAAGCAAGAATTTCCTTTGCCTTATTTAACCCGCTCCCTTCCCATTGATCCATCTCATCAATTTGCTCTAACGGCAGGAAAGTGAGCATACGGATACATTTCAGTACATCCGCATCCGCTACATTTCTCCAATACTGGAAAAAGTCAAAAGGGGATGTCTTATTAGGGTCAAGCCATACCGCTCCTTTCTGTGTTTTCCCCATTTTCTTCCCTTCGGAATTCAACAGTAAAGTGATCGTCATAGCATATGCATCTTTTCCCAGTTTCCTGCGGATAAGCTCCGTCCCACCAAGCATGTTGCTCCACTGGTCATCGCCGCCAAACTGCATGTTACAGCCATATTTTTGATATAATACATAGAAATCATAGCTCTGCATAATCATATAGTTAAATTCCAGAAAACTAAGCCCTTTTTCCATGCGCTGTTTATAGCATTCTGCCGTCAGCATACGGTTTACGCTGAAATGCGCCCCCACTTCCCTTAAAACTTCAATATAGTTAAGTCCAAGCAGCCAGTCCGCATTGTTCACCATCATCGCTTTCCCCTCAGAAAAATCAATGAATTTGCTCATCTGTTCTTTAAAGCAATCGCAATTATGCTGTATTGTTTCCATAGTCATCATAGAACGCATATCGCTCCGGCCGGAAGGGTCGCCAATCATAGCCGTTCCTCCGCCAATCAGCGCAATGGGCTTATTCCCTGCCATCTGCAGCCTCTTCATGAGGCAAAGCGCCATAAAATGGCCTACATGAAGACTGTCCGCCGTAGGATCAAAACCGATATAAAAAGTTGCTTTCCCCTGGTTGATCAATTCCTTGATTTCTTCTTCATCCGTAAGCTGTGCTAACAGCCCTCTTGCCTTTAACTCATCAAACACTGTCATTTTCTTTTTCTCCTTTCAAATAAAATGTAATTTTGCGCAGTCCGCATCCCCCGGGGATTTTTGTATCCCAGGAAATTGCAGGGCAATTTCCTGGGATACAAAAAAACCGTCCTATTTGTCATAGGACGGTTTTTACCGTGGTACCACCTATATTCACAAATGGCTTTCGCCATATGCCTCACAAAGTACAGCCGCAGTTAATCTTTTCTCTTCAACTAAAAGTCACCCTCAACAATACTCATCCGCCATAACGTGGGGAAATACGTCACGGCCTACTAAAAGCAGCAAATCCTGCTTCATTCTGCCATGCAGCTCCCGGATGTATTCATAAACAGTTTCCCCTGCACCTCTCATCTCCCGGTCGCTTTCTGTAGGTTCCCTCCGCTTATTACTTGTTCCGTTCCAAGCCTTTCTTATTCAAATTATCTGCATTCTACCTTAAAATGCATTACTTGTCAACTGCCAAAAACAGATTAATTTCACTCAAAAAATAACCCGTAAGCAGCAAAAAACCGCCTACTTATTCACCATCAGTTTCACCATAGCCTGATTCAGCCCATCTACCGTAAGCTTATACATTGGGAAGGTATTTTTAATCGCCGTTTCCGCCTCCCGCCAAGGGGCATGACCAGGAGCCATCTTAGGATTCAGCCAGACAATTTTCTTATAATGCCGTTTCATAAGCAAAAGCCAGTCCATGCCGGACAGCCCACCGTTAGGGCCGCGGTAATTTCCGGTCGTTGAATATAATTCCTCCGGCGCCATCGCCGCATCCCCTACAATAATCACTTTATAATCACTGTCCAAGTTACGGAACATCCATTCCGTATCAATCCAGTCCCCGTTTTCGCATTCCGGCGTTTTATATAATTTGCTGTAAATACAGTTATGGAAGAAATAAGTCTTAACATCCTTATAATGGTTGGATTTATGCACCGACTGGAACAGTTCGCTTAATAAAGTAGTATAAGGGATCATCGTCCCGCCCGAATCCATTAACAGCAAAAGCTTCACTGCATTTTTCCGCGGTTTATCCATTACAATCTGCAGACAGCCGCCATTATTGCAAGTCTTATCCACTGTGCCGTCAATATCCAATTCTGTTTTCGGAATATCCAATTTCGTAGAAAATTGGCGGAGTCTGCGCAGAGCCTGCTGGAACTGCCGGTTATCAATGACTTTGTCTTCCCTGAAATCCCTATATTTCCTGGCGCCGATTACTTGAAAAGCGGACTGGTAACCGGTCGTCCCTCCTACACGGACACCCCCCACATTGCCGCCAGTATTCCCAAAAGAAGTCTTCCCCATCGTCCCGATCCAATAGCTGCCCCCATTATGTTCGCTGTCCTGATCCTTCAGCCTCTGCTTAAATTTTTCTTCCACATCTTCTTTATCAATCTGAACCTCTTCCATACGGTTCAGGTGATCCCTTGCTTCCTCGTGAGCCAGCTCCATCATGTCGGATTTATCCAGCCATCGGAGCATTTGGGAAGTCACTTCATTCTCCGACTTCACTCCTTTAAAATGCTCTTCAAAAGCTAAATCAAACTTATCATATTCTGTCTCGCTTTTTACAAGAATCATCCTTGCCACATAATAAAACTGGGTAAGGCTGCTGTTGCAAAGCCCTTTATCCAAAGCTTCCTGCAGCGTAAGCCATTCACTTAAAGTTACCTCTAAGCCTTTTGCCTTTAATGTGTCAAAAAATTTCCCAAACATACGCTTTAATTCACCCTATCCCTAACTGTTTCCAAATCCTCGTCTTTTTTTACGATAACACCTACAAACGGAAGCTCTTTTTGAATCTTTTCAAGAGGAATCCCGCCGATCTGAAGGGCATTGACCCAGTCGATCAATTCTGAGGTGCTTGGTTTTTTACGGATATCTTTAATGGAACGGATCCAATAGAACACATCCATGGCGCTTTTCAATAACTTGTCCTCTATATCCGGGAAATGAGTCCGCACAATCTCTTCCATCAGCTCTTCACCCGGGAAATCTATATAATGGAAAATACATCTGCGCAGGAACGCATCCGGCAACTCCTTCTCCGCATTAGAAGTAATAATAACAATTGGCCTGTTCTTCGCCTTTACTGTACGTTTTGTTTCATGAATGTAAAATTCCATCTGATCCAGTTCCCATAAAAGGTCATTGGGAAATTCCAGGTCAGCCTTATCTATTTCGTCAATCAGCAATACCACCTGCTCATCGCTTTCAAAAGCCTCTCCGAGTTTCCCCAGTTTAATATATCTGGCAATATCGTCCACCCCTTCTTCCCCAAACTGGCCATCATAAAGCCTTTGAATGGTATCGTATACATATAGCCCTTCCTGTGCTTTGGTAGTAGATTTGATATTCCAGACAATCAGCCTCTTTCCAAGGGATTTTGCCACCGCTTCCGCCAGCATAGTTTTCCCTGTCCCCGGTTCCCCTTTAATCAGCAAAGGCTTTTGCAACGCAATCGCCACGTTTACGCTTGCCATTAACTGTCCGGATGCTACATATTCAGCAGTACCGGAAAATCCTTGTTTTAATTCACTCATCCTTATCCTCGTTTCTGCGCTGCCTATTGCGCCCTATATTTTCTATATGTTACGTTAAAAGCAGACGGTTCTTACTTCCAAGGTATATCCGAATTCTCCAGTTTCTTATCCCGGATCATCAGTTCCTTCACTGCAGCCCCCGCTTCCTTGCCTTCAAACAATACAGCATTTACCTGTTCTATGATTGGAATCTGTACATTGTATTTTTGGGCCAAGGCCATCGCAGCCTTTGCCGAATAAACTCCCTCCACCACCATTTTCACTTCCTTCATGGACTCTTCCATGGAATATCCTTTACCGATCAGGATTCCTGCCCTACGGTTCCTGGAATGCATGGAAGCACAGGTTACAATCAAATCCCCAATCCCGGTTAACCCGCAGAATGTTTCAAACCTCCCGCCCATTGCCGTCCCTAAACGGGCAATCTCCGTAATCCCCCTGGTAATCAGCGCCGCTTTCGTGTTATCCCCATATCCTAACCCATCGGCAATCCCGGCAGCCAATGCCACTACATTCTTCAACGCTGCCCCCAGCTCAATGCCCAGCACATCCGGACTGATATATACGCGGAATGCTTCGTTCATAAAAATATTCTGTAAATATTCAGCCGTTGCTTTCTCCTGCGCCCCCACTACAATTGTGGTAGGAATACCGCGTCCTACTTCTTCCGCATGGGAAGGACCGGACAATACCGCCACCTTTGCCTGAGGAATTTCTTCTTCAATAACCTGGGAAAGGGTAAGCAGGCTTTTTTCCTCAATCCCTTTCGCCACGTTAACGATGATCTGCCCATTTGACACATATTCTTTCATGCTATGGGAAACGCTTCTTGTAAAAGGCGAAGGAACGGCAAGAACCAGAATGTCCTTCCCGTTTATGGATGCTTCCAAATCAGTGGTAAATATCATATCTCCGGGCAGTTTCACCCCCGGAAGTTTCTCTTTATGCTCATGCTCTTTTAAAAGCATACCGATCTCATCTTTTATTGCGGACCATACCGTAATATGATGCCCGTTTTTATGAAGCAGCAAAGCCAAAGCAGTCCCCCAGCTTCCGGCTCCAATCACACTGATATCAGCCATGGTTCTTCCTCCTTTTTCCCTTCATCCCATTTATTTTTCTTTCTTCGTAAGATAAGTTTTCCGCTCTTCCCCTTTCAGGAGACGCTTTATATTTTCCCGGTGTTTATAGTAAGCCATTATCGTCAAAAATGCCGCAATCATATATAATTCCACCAAATGAGGCTGGCTCATGCCGGTAAACAGCCCCATCTGCCCCAAAACCGTAATCTGTATGATAAAAACCGCATATACAAGCAAAGAACCTAACGATACATAATGTGTCGTAAAAAATATGCCAAAAAATACAAGAATGCCTACTGGGAGAAATGCAGGATGAAATGACAGAATCAGCCCTGCTGTTGCGGCAATTCCTTTCCCCCCTTTAAAGTTTAGGTAAAACGGGAAATTATGACCCAAAATTGCCCCTGCCGCCGCATACATTTTAAATAAATAAACCATATCCGGATGGCTTTTCCCAAATAACGCCGTACTGATGGCTACTGCCAAAACACATTTTAACACATCGCCAGCAAAAACAATCAGCCCTGCTTTCGTTCCAAGCACACGCAAGGTATTGGTCGTTCCTGCATTGCCGCTCCCATACTGCCTGATATCAATGCCATGCATTCTACCATAAATATATGCTGTCTGAAATAGCCCGAATAAATATCCGATTCCCAAACATACAATACGTTCCACTTTACGGCCTCTCCTTTCTCTCCCTGATAAAAAATTTTAACGGCGTCCCCCGAAACCCAAAAGTCTCCCTTATCTGGTTTTCTATATAACGGGTATACGAAAAATGCATCAGTTCCTTATCATTGACAAAAATAACAAAGGTAGGCGGTTTCACTGATACTTGAGTAATATAATACAGCCTAAGCCTTTTGCCCTTATCGGAAGGGGGCTGCTGCAGCGCAACCGCTTCTGCCATAATCTCATTCAATACCCCTGTAGAGATGCGCATAGAATGGTTTTCATTCACCATATCTATCGTTTCATATAATTTTGTCAGCCGCTGCCCTGTAACGGCTGAAATAAACAAAATCTCCGCATAAGCCATAAAAGACAGCACTTCTCTTATCCTGGCGGTATATTTTTTCATCGTATGATTATCTTTTTCCACAGCATCCCATTTATTTACCGCTACAATGACTGCCTTGCCCCGTTCATGGGCAATTCCGGCAATTTTGGCATCCTGTTCCGTAACCCCTTCCTTGGCGTCAATCACAAGCACTGCTATATCAGCCCGTTCCACGGCGCTGACCGCACGGATAATCATATATCTCTCCAGTTCTTCTTTTATCTTGTTCTTCCGCCGTAATCCTGCCGTATCAATAAATACATATTCCTTGCCGTTATGCCTTACCTCTGTATCTATGGCATCCCTGGTAGTCCCGGCGATATCCGATACGATTACCCTGTTTTCCCCAATCAGGCGGTTGACAATCGAAGACTTCCCTACATTGGGCTTTCCGATAACCGCAACCTTAATCCTGTCATCCTCTTCCCCATCATCTTCCGCCTGGCCAAAATAAGAGGATACTTCATCCAGTATATCTCCAATCCCCAGCCTGTTCGCTGCTGACACCGGGTAGGGATCCCCAATCCCCAGATTATAGAATTCGTAAACATCCGCCATATACTTGTCAAAATGATCCACTTTATTTACCACAAGCACTACCGGTTTTTTTGACCTTCTAAGCATATCCGCCACTTTCGCGTCCGCATCCACCAGCCCCTGTTTTACATCTGTCATAAACAAAATAACATCTGCCGTATCAATGGCTATCTGCGCCTGCTCCCGCATCTGAGATAAAATAATATCTTTGCTGTCCGGCTCTATCCCTCCTGTATCAATTAAAGTAAATGACATACCAAGCCAAGTGATATCCGCATAAATCCTGTCTCTTGTGATACCCGGCGTATCTTTCACTATGGATATTTTTTCCCCGGCCAATGCATTAAACAGTGTGGACTTACCTACATTCGGCCTTCCTACTACTGCAACAATCGGCTTTTTTTTCTTTCCCATTTTTCACCTCATTTTAATCCTGCCTTACCGGCCTTCATTATCCGGTCTTATCTTGCAATATTGCATCTATAAAATCACGTCCGCTTGATTTTACAATATCTACCTTCACTTGTAAAGACTTTTCCAGTTCTTCCACCGTCATATCGTCCAGAAAAACATCCTCCCCGCTGCGCAATACGTTTTCCGGAAGAAGAACCCGGGTCCCTAACGGTTTTCCTTTTAACTGTTTTTCAATGTCCTGTCCTGTCAAAAGGCCGGATACGGTAATCCTCTCCCCAAAAAAATCATTGACAATCTCAAAGACATGTATTTTTAGAAAGTCAAAAGCTTCTTCCATGCGCTTTGCCATGGAAAGAATATACGGATAAGCCAGTTTACCGGTAGCAAGGGATACGGTCCGCATTTCCCCGTCTTTCCTTTTCTGCGCCATCCTGCCTTCTTTTTTTGCTTCTTCCATAGCCGTTTCAAATTCATCCAGCAAGAGCCGGAGCATCCCCACGCCATTTTCCAACTGCAGGTAGCCGTCATATTTTTCCCCGTTTGGCAGCTCTTCCCCGGCCAGGAGATACCATTCATCACTGGCATGAATAAAATGCAGCCCATGCAAGGGATATATTTTTTCCTGCCATTTATGAATCATTTCCAATGTTTCCCTGGCATCCTCCTTGGTAAATGGCTCCAAAGGATAAAGCCCCTCCCTGTATTTTGACAATCCTACCGGCACCACGGATACACTTTCCAGAACCGGCAGATATTTGGTTAAGTCCGAAATAGTCCGTTCCAGTTCCTCTTTATCATTTACTCCCTTGCAAAGAACGATCTGCCCGTTCATCGTAATCCCCGCTTCATAAAGCAAATCCGCTTTTTTTAGCGCTTCCCCGGCAAAACGGTTATTTAACATCCGGCATCTTAAATCAGGGTTTGTTGTCTGGAAAGAAATATTGATCGGGGACAAACGGTATTTCATAATTCTGTCAATATCATTCTCGGACATATTTGTTAACGTCACATAATTTCCTTGCAGAAAGGACAGCCTGGAATCATCGTCCTTAAAATAAAGCGTTTCCCGCATCCCTTTCGGCATCTGGTCAATAAAACAAAAAATACATTTGTTGCAGCAGGACCGGTATTCATCCATCAGTCCGTTTTCAAAAACGATCCCCAGATCTTCCTCATAATCTTTTTCTATTTCAAACAGCCACTCTTCACCGTCCGGCTTTTCCACCAGCGTTTCGATATATTCGTCCTGCAGCAGATATTGATAATCAAAAATATCGGTTACTTCTTCGCCATTGATCTGCAGGAGCCTGTCCCCAGGCTCTATTCCAAGCTCCTTTGCAATACTGCCTTCTTCTACTTTTTTTACGGTATGCCCTTTCCCTTTCATAGTTGGTCTCCTTTACCTTTTGATCAACCTCAACCTGTCCCTGTTTATTCTACTAGAATTTTCTTGACGTGTCACTATCAGGAATGATATAAATGAAAGTATATAGCAATACAATTTTTACATACGGAGGTTACTATGCCTAATTTACATGAACTGGAAGCTGCCATCCCAGTTGCCCCTTTAAAAATCGTGGCTACCGAATCCGCCGCAAAACTGGCAGACAGCATCAACCGCTATTTGATTGAATTTAGAAAAACAGTAAATAATATTGCCAAAAACGACCCTGCCTTTCAGGGTTATGTAGAAGACAATTATCTCGCATCCATCTCCTGCCCCCGTTTCGGCACCGGTGAAGGCAAAGGCTTATTTCATGAATCTATCCGCGGAAAAGATCTTTTTTTCCTTGTAGACATCTGCAATCATAGCATTACGTACAAAATGAACGGCTATATCAATCATAAATCCCCAGACGATCATTATCAAGATTTAAAACGGCTTATCGCTGCCGCATGTGGAAAAGCGCATCGGATCAATGTCGTTATGCCCTTTTTATACGAAGGGCGGCAGCACAAAAGAACCGGGCGGGAATCGCTGGACTGTGCTTATGCTATTGAAGAGCTAAGCAATATGGGAGTGTCCAATTTTATTACGTTTGACGCCCATGACCCAAGAGTCCAGAATGCCGCCCCTCTTTCCGGTTTCGATAATTTTATCCCTCCCTACCAGTTCATCCGGGCCTTGCTTCATACAGAAGAGCATCTTCTTATCGACAAAAACCATACCGTTGTCATTAGCCCTGATGAAGGAGCCCTTGACCGTGCGGTTTACTTTGCCAATGTACTTGGCGTCGATACAGGCATGTTTTATAAACGCAGGGACTATTCCACTATCGTAAACGGGAAAAACCCTATTGTGGCTCATGAATTTTTAGGCGACAATATTGACGGCAAAGACGTCATTATTATTGATGACATGATTTCCTCCGGAGGAAGCATGATAGATACTGCTAAACAACTAAAAGCAATGAATGCAAAAAGGGTATTCATCTGCTGCACTTTCGGTTTATTTACCGATGGGCTTGCTTCTTTCGATGAAGCTTACGAAAAATGTTATTTTGATAAGATTGTCACCACTAATTTAACTTATCAGCTTCCGGAACTGAAAGACCGCCCTTACTATGTGGAAGCCGATATGAGCAAATTCCTCGCTTCCATTATTGACTTTATGAACCATGATTCTTCCATGGCTAATGTATCCACTCCTACGGAAAAAATTCATGAGCTATTGGCAAAATATAATAACCGCGAAGAACTTCTTCTTTAAACCTAATCCAAAGCCTTTGCGCCAGCCGGATTCTTTGCTTTTTAAAAAGAGGATATTTCATTTAGGATGTTCCAGGCCTATCAATGAAGTATCCTCTTTCTATATGGTTCCAAACAGCTTCTAAAGTCAGCAAAAAAACAGTTTCTAATTGTGCGGCAAAAGGATTCAGATATCCAGCAGCTCAAATATCAAAACAACTTTAAATAAGTCCCCGTCCAAAATAATTTCAAATGTCCCGTTCTGGATCTCTGTCAAATTCTTCGCTATGGAAAGCCCAAGCCCGCTTCCTTCCGTACTCCGTGCCACATCTCCACGGATAAATCTCTCTGTCAGCTCATCAGCATTAATATTTAACGGCTGCGCAGAAATATTTTTAAGGGAAAATTCCACATATTTTTTTCCATTATCGCTTTCCTGTTGTATCATATCAATATAGATACGGGTTCCTTCCATGGCGTACTTGACAATATTATTAAATAAGTTCTCCACCACCCGCCAGATTCTGCGGCTATCCGCTTTGATAAACAGGCGGCTGTTCATGCATTGGAAAATAGGCATCAAATGTTTCTGTTCAAATTTTTCTGAAAATTCACCAATCGTCTGATTCACCAATTCCACCAGATTAATCGTCTCCCATTGCAGTGAAATATTCCCTGACGAAATCTTAGAAGCCTCCACCAGGTCATCCGTAAGCTGTTTCAGTCTCTGGGATTTTGTATCTAAAACATTCACATATCCCTTTACTTTTTCGCTTTCAATATTTTCCCGTTTAATCAAATCTACATAATTAATAATGGAAGTCAAAGGAGTCTTAATATCATGGGATACATTGGTAATTAAATCCGCTTTTAACCGTTCATCCTTCATGCTTGTTTCCACAGCTACGCGGATGCCCTCGCCAATGCTGTTTACTGCCCGGGCCAGTGCAAGATTGTCCCCGTGAAGTTTTTCTTCATCTACTTTATGTTGAAAATCACCTTCCCGTATTTTCTCAATCCCTTCCACAATACGCTGCCTGTCCTTTGTATTACGGTAAATCAGAACCCCAAAAGCCAAGTCCATGACGGCTGCCGCTATCATGCCTTTCCAGCCAAAGAGAACAAAAAGGAAGTTAATGACAAGGAAGGCAATATAAGGAACCCACGTCTTAACAATCACATCCCCGTTATCATAGATCCTCCATGCCATAGCTTTCCCATTTGCAGCCGTTTTAAAAGCTAAACTCTCTTTCCATAAATTATCCGCTTTCAGCCTCCGCACCAGGCTATAATAAAACCCGGAAAACAATAGTTCGCAAATAAGCGCTACAGTCCCTGCCACCGCTTTGAACCATGTGGTATAATAATATTCATGAGCCATGGAATCATAAATATATGTTAAGGATACGATAATCCCCCCGATCAATAAGACTGCCGCGATTACCATACACTCTGTCGGCGTATGGTCAATATCCTTCAGTTTTATTGTGATATCCCCTTCACTGCCGATACTGCGGCCTTCCATGACTGTCAAATAAATCAAAAGCAGGAAATATACCATCATGCAGAAAACGGCAAATCCAATGAGCTGCCAATAATACGGCATATAACTTTCATACCCTTTCAAGCCTTGTATATAGACATCATCCGCCGCATAAGAGGTGTCTACCCCGATCCATACCTTTATCGTTTCCGGATAAGCATATTCAAAAGAGTTGAATACATGTCTTACCGTACTTTCCTCCAGCATTGTATTAGAATCGTATTTCATATTTTCAGGATTAAAATATAAATATTTTCCATAATTTTCAAATAACCGTTCCATCTCATCTTCCGGCAAATCTGCCGAAGGCAGGTTGGTATAAATTTCTTTTTGGTCGCCAATGTTTTTGATAATGTAAAATCTTAAATTAGAATGATTGGCATCATAAAATTCCTTATACCTCAGATATTCTTCATAATTTTTATAAAGCGCTTCCGCCGTTCCCTGAACATATTTACATAAGTCATAATAATCATTCCAGGTTCCTGTGTATTCTTCGATATTCTTCCCGTCCACTGTCTGATAACGGTTATAAAGCACGGAAGCGTTGGTATCGTCCCTTAGGATTTCCCCATCCTCCAGCCCATTTGCCGATATGCTGCATTCTTCCGTAAATTCATCCAATTGGGCGTTAAAAGGCGTCACAATCCCTCCCTGCAATTGCCCTGAACTATAATCCAGTTTTGTATAGGAACTGAGCCTGCTTAAAAATGCATCCGCCTGTTCTCCTGTAAACCATTTTTCCTCATGTTCAAATCCATATTGCGCCCATTTGATCAGGTCTTCCAAACGGTATTTTGCCGTCACATATTTTTCCGGCACGCCTTCATAGCGGTAGTAAAAAGTAGCTACATCAATTACTTTATTACCGTTAAAATGGCCGTTTGTTTCCATTTGCGAACGGACCGCCACCATCCGTGCCACATCCGCAACGCCTCTTCCGAAGATATGGTTAAATAAAAGAGAATCTTCATAAGAATCCCCTTTTTCCCTGGTATCCATGCTATAACTGTAATTTTTGTCCACCCCGGTCAGCATAACGCTGGAACCGGTCAGCACAGCCAATATGGAAACTGCCGCTGCTACAATCATTATGTGCTGCAATATCAAAAGAATTCTTCTGGTATCTTTCTTTAATACTTTTCTTTTCATCCTAACCCCCATGATAAATTCCTTATTGCTTTTCTATTTTATAGCCTACACCCCAGACTACCTTCAGATAACGGGGTTCCTTTGGATCAATTTCAATTTTCTCCCGTATATGCCGGATATGTACTGCTACCGTATTATCTGCCCCAATAGCCTCTTCGTTCCAAATGCTTTCATAAATCTGATTAATAGAAAAAACCCGCCCCTGATTTTTGACCAGAAGAAGCAGAATATTATATTCAATCGGCGTCAATTTCACATTTTCCCCGTCTACCGTCACTTCTTTTGTATCATCATTGATGCAAAGCCCGCCTGCGCGGAATAACGCGTTATTTTCCACATTCAGGTTCCCAAGGGTAGTATATCTGCGCAAATTCGATTTTACCCTTGCCACCAGTTCCAACGGATTAAACGGTTTTGTCACATAGTCGTCAGCACCAATATTAAGGCCGAGAATCTTGTCGGTATCCTCTGACTTCGCCGATAAGATAATGATAGGGATACTGCTGTATTCCCTAATTTTAAGCGTAGCATGGATACCATCCAGCTTCGGCATCATCACATCAATAATCAGAAGATGAACCTCTTTTTCTTTCAGCAGTTTTATCGCCTGTTCACCGTCATAAGCCTTATATACCTGGTACCCTTCCTGCATCAAATATATTTCAATCGCATCCACAATCTCTTTGTCATCATCGCACACAAGAATCTTTGCCATTTTATTATCCTCTCCTGACCTATAATATATCTCTATTTTTTTAAAGTCTGCATAGGAATTTCATTAAG
This sequence comes from uncultured Lachnospiraceae bacterium, assembly GCA_910576535.1. Lineage (GTDB taxonomy): Bacteria > Bacillota > Clostridia > Lachnospirales > Lachnospiraceae > Kineothrix. The sequence goes on from CAJTKK010000013.1 coordinate 34,178, forward strand.
ATTTTCTTAAGCTAAACAAAGGAACGCCCCTAAGTTCCCCCTTTTTCCCCCGCTGGCTCTATGGGAAAAAAGATAATCCGGGTTACAGCAGGTGCAAATATCTGTCACGTGAATCTGTTCTTCTAAAATCCCCGCCGATAAAAAAACATAAGAATTCGCCTTCCATAAATCCAAAAAATATTTTCCCCCTCCTTTGTCAAACAGTATCTTTGGAAGCATTTCCTTTGGGAACTGGGCTGCAAAAGCCTCCGCTACGTCCTCCCCTACTTCATAGCAGTCTTTGCAGATCGAAGGGCCGATCCCTACAGACACATCTTCCGGCTTTGTCCCGAAGGCATCTTTCATCGCATAAAGCGTATGTTCACCGATACGCCCGGCCGTCCCCCTCCATCCGGAATGAGACAGCCCAATAGCCCGGCGTTTCCGGTCCACTAAAAAAAGCGGCACACAATCCGCATAAAAAGTAGCTAATATAATCCCGCGTTCGTCCGTAATCAAGCCGTCCACATCCGCATAATCTTTTTTCGCTGTAATCCCTTTTCCCTTATCCTTTGCCGTCACTTTACGTATATTTACCGTATGTGTCTGATCCGAAAACACAAAATCGGAAATTTTTGCACCCATAATTTCAGCAATTCTCCGGAAATTCTCATCTACCGCCTCTTTCCGGTCCCCTCTTGTATAACTTAAATTCATGGAAGAAAAAATCCCATCGCTTACCCCGCCAATCCGGGTGGAAAAAAGATGCTTTACGATGCCTGTTTCCTCCAAAAACGGAAATGTCAAATATTCCACGCTATTTTGGACATTCTGCCTTAGCTTTTCCACACTTTTCTTCCTCTTCACATTACTGCAGCCTGCTGCATACTGCATCTGCTGCCTTATACTTCTTTCTGCTCCCATATCCCTTCCTCTTTTTCTATCATCTATCAGCTTCCTGTTTTTTAACCGCCTAAAAAACATGCCAGAATGCATTTTTATACCAGGTAATGTCCATCCTGTTTCCTTGTCCGCAAAGAGCCACCACGTCATACCTTATCGCCCGGTGATCCCCGATCCCATGCTTATAACGGTAATAATCCCCTGTCCTGCATATTTTTTTCTGTTTCTGCTTTGTCACCGCTTCTGCCGGATGACCGGCACATTCCGTCGCCCGGTATTTTACTTCCACAAATACAAGATATTCTTCATGATAACCTACGATATCAATTTCTCCCTGTCTGCACCGGAAATTTCTTTCCGCAGTCAGGAATCCTTTTCCTTCCAGATATCTGCATGCTATTTCTTCATATTTTTCCCCTACTGTTCTTTTATTCAAATCTTTCCTCTTTATGATTTGTCATCCTATATTATTTTCCTGTTACTTCTTTTTATCCATCTTTGCTTTAATCTTATCCATTGCATCCACAAATACTAAGATTTCCGCTACCACTTCATATAATTCCGGAGGTATCATATCTCCGATTTCAAGCCGCGAAAGCGTATCAGCCAGCTTATTGTCCTGATGAACCGGGACATTCGCCTCCTTTGCTTTTTCTATAATCCTTTCTGCCAGGGCTCCTTTTCCGCTGGCAATGACTCTCGGGGCTTCTTCATCCGGGTCATAGGAAAGGGCAATCGCCTGCTTCGGTTTTTCTTCCGTTTCTTCTTTTTTCCCCCGGTAGCCCCTATTATTCCTGCTCTGGTATTTATCCATACCCGCCCCCCTTTCCTTGATCCATCCTTCCGCTTATGGGCATTAGGTATCAAAGCCTGCCGTTACACAGCGCTTAAGCCCTTACATCAAAAGCATACTGTGCAAAAAGCGACGTCTTTGCCTCCTGTGCCGTTATCTTTTTTATTACATCCCTGCTTTCGTTTTCTTCCTCATTCACTTTCATTTCCGCATGGAAGGAATATCCTCTTTTTTCCAGCCGCTCATTTAGTATATGGATATGTCCGGCAATAAAATCAATCATTTTCTCATCCTGCAGATAAAACTTGGTGTTAACATCTGTTCCTTTCATCACGACGTAAACATCCAAAGATCCTAAGTATTCCATATCCAGATGGAGCAAAGCGCTGACGCTTCCATCTTCTTTTCTTGTATTTTTCCGGTTAGTATAAACATACAAATCCCCATGGGCTTCCCCGCCGCTCATTTTCAGAGGAAACTGAACATAATGAAACATCTGGTTTATCTGGTTCATAAAATCTATATTGTTCTGCATTGCAGTAAGGCTTTTGGTTAAAGGCATATCTTTTCCAGCCTGCCCTGCCGCTTCCATCAAACGTCCGGTCTGTTGTCTAAGCCTTTGGTAAAAAGATTCCACGTTATCTTTATTGGCTACATCTTCCGGCTTCATCAGCCATTGCTGCTTAATCTGCTTGCTCAAGATAAAATTGTATTCCTTGCTTCCAAAAAGATGCAAGATGTCTTTTTGGCTGGCCGTGTCGCCCTTTTCTGCAAGGAAATGCTGGATATCCTTTAAAAGCTGTTCTACCGGCATTTCCCCGTTTTTCACCAGCTCCTGCTGTTTTGGCAAAAAACCAAGCCTTCCAAGGGCAGCGGCAAGCTGTTGCCTCCCGCTTTTGTCCAGAACTTCATCTAAAAGCATAGAGTAAGAAGGTTCCTTATCTTGTATCCTGGCCGCATTTTCCTGCAGTTGCTTCCCGTCTTCCCCTGCTAATTTCAGGAGGCTTTCTTCCATCTTTCCCTCTGCCTGCACATACGCTTCCTTCAGGGAATCAGCGTCCAGCTTAGAGAAAATATCCCCGTTGCCGCCTGCAGCAAGCTCTTTTCCGTCCCCGGCGGGGGCCGGCTGGTTACTTCCTTCCGCCTTGTTCTCTTCCACAATATCGGTAAATACATTTCCAGACGGCATCGCCCCCCTATCGCTTTCTAAAGCCTCCGTTCCAGTAAAAAGCTGTAAAATCTGCATATAAAACCCGATAGCGGCATTGCCGTCCCCTCCGCTTGCCATAGAGGCAAATGCATTGGGAAGTTCCGTAAGAATATCTGTCATATTGCTTAAAATCTGATGTTCAAATCTTTGGTAATTTTCAAACTGCCCTATATTTTCCGCAGTTACCGGAACCTGGAGGTCTTTCATCATCACCAGGGTTTCCGGGGCGGCTCCTGGGTTTGCCATGATCAGTTTTCCCATATCTGCCAGTGCATTTTTATCAATCGGCATTCCCCGTTCCATCATGGCAGAAACCATCCGCACCAATTCATCGGTCACTGGAAGTTTTGCGGCCTCTAAAGCCTTAAGCACATTGGCATCCTGTGTCAGGTTTTCATAAAGCGGGCGCAGCGCTATCTGGCCCCCCGAATTATTCTTCACTTCAAAGGTTAAGCTTTGCCCTACCGAAACATTCATATCCGCATCCAGCTTTGCCGTGATGACAACATCCTTATCCACCCGGATCTGTATTTCATTGCCATTTTTCCCAACTACTTCCCCTTGAAGCGACTGCCCGGCGGACAGGTTTCTCACGGCATGTGATGTCTGGCTGCCTGACGGGATATTTTGTGTCTTTCCCTTTACGGCGCCGCTGCTTTTCATATTTCTATTCCCATATTGGAACAAACCGGCTAGATTCAATTCTTTTCCTCCTTAAAATGACAGGCAAAATCATATCAGATCTTTTTCAAAAAGGAATGCCTATGGATGACCGTAGGCCCGTATTTCCTCAAGGCTTCCAGATGCGCCTTTGCCCCATATCCTTTATTGGATGCAAAACCGTACCCAGGGAAAATTTCATCATATTTGACCATCAGCCTGTCTCTTGTAACCTTGGCAATAATGCTTGCCGCCGCAATGGAAACGCTTCTGGCGTCCCCTTTGATAATAGGTATCTGCCGGATAGTCACTTCCGGGATCGTCACGGCATCATTTAATAAAAGATCCGGCCTGACGCGTAGCTGCCCGATTGCCTGGCGCATAGCCTCATAAGTGGCCTGAAGAATATTTATCCCGTCAATCCTCTCTGGAGATGCATACCCGATTCCAGTTGCCACTGCCTTTTCCATAATGATATCATACAACTCTTCTCTTTTTTTTTCGGATAATTGTTTGGAATCATTTAGATATAAAATGTCACAATCCACTGGAAGTATGACCGCGCCTGCCACCACCGGCCCGGCTAACGGTCCTCTCCCCACCTCGTCTATGCCGCAAATATATGAGTACTCCCGGTACCTATATTCAAATTCTTTCATTCCTTCTATCCGCGCTTTTTCCTTTTCCAGGTTTTCCAGTCTTTTCTGTGCGCTTTTAACCAAAGCCTGTACCCCGCTCCTTGTGTCTGCTGAATACGCTTCTATAAGTTCAGGCAGCTTATCTGTCCCGGCTGCCTGAAAAATCATTTTTATTCCGCTTATTTTCTGTTCCATATCCACCCCCGCGCCGCCTTTTTCATTCCGCTTTACGGAATCTGCAATCTGCAAGGAATTATCCGTTTTGAGGTATTTTCATATTACCGCCATAAATGCCCAAGGTCTATTGGTGTCTTAATATGCCGAATTTATTTAATGGCCATATCCGTATCCATGCCCTGCCAATAATGTCCTTTCCTGAAATATTGCCCACGGAAGGATCCCTGCTGTCCTGGCTGTTATTACGGTTATCCCCCATCACAAAATATTCGTCCTCCCCTAATGTAATTGGCTCATAAGCACGGCCTGCGTCTTTTATCACTTCTTTTCCGTAATCTTCCTCCAGGATTTCCCCGTCGATATAAATACTTCCTTCTTCATCAATAAAAATAGTTTCACCCGGCATTCCTATAATCCGCTTAATATAATAAGTATCCTTTGCATACTGGAAAGGAAATACGACAATGTCAAAACGTTTTGGCTCCTGGAAACGGTATGTCAGCTTATCCACGATCAAATTGTCATTTTCACTAAGAGTAGTCTCCATAGATCCGCCGGACACCTGTGTTCTTTGTCCGACAAAGTGAATCACTATATAAGTCAAACACAATACAATCAAAAGATATAAACTGGTACTTAATACTTCCTTTAAAACTTTATTCATACTCATCCTCGTTTCTGCAATGCCCTAAAACTAAACTTCCGGAAATTCCAGCGTAATCCTTCCTAATTTTCCGCTTCTGAAATCATCGACTACCATGGAAGCGGCTCTTGCTATGTCAAATTCCTCCCCTTTTAAATAGCAATGTTTACTTTTGCATATCATCTTCAGAATTTCCAAAGCCGCCTCTTCCCGCTTGCCGCCGCAGACATCTTCCAAACCGTCCAGCCCATACCGGTTAATGAATGCCTCCGGATAATTCTTTTGCAAAAAGTATACCAGCTCCATCGCCAGTTCGTCCATATGAAGAATATCATCATTGATAGATCCGATGAAAGCCAAGCGCATCCCTACCTCCTGCGCTTCAAACCTTGGCCATAAAATACCCGGAGTATCCAAAAGCTCCAGGCTTTTGTCAAGCCTTATCCATTGCTTCCCTTTCGTCACGCCAGGTTTATTTCCTGTCTTCGTACAAGCTTTCCCGGCAAAAGCATTAATGAACGTGGATTTCCCTACATTCGGGATGCCCACTACCATAGCGCGTACCGGACGGTTGACGATGCCTCTTTTCCGGTTTCTTTCAATTTTCTCCCTGCAAGCCTCCTGGACCGTTCCATGAATCAGTTTAATCCCAGCTCCGCTTCTGGAATTTATCTCCACAACAGAAAGCCCCTTTCCCCTAAAATATGCGCCCCACTTTTTATTATATTCAGCATCCGCCAGATCCGCTTTATTTAAAAGCAGTATTCTTGATTTATTCCCTGCAAGTTCGTCAATATCCGGGTTGCGGCTGCTCAACGGAATCCTTGCATCCACTAATTCAATCACCAAGTCAATTAACTTTATATTTTCCTGCATCATCCTTCTTGCTTTTGTCATATGACCGGGATACCATTGATAATTCATCTCTTAAACCAAACCTTTCCATATATCGCTGTCTGTTTTTCCGAATTCAGCCATAAAGTCCCATGCTGCCGTACTGCACATATCCAGTTCCGTATTTTGGGCCGTTATTTTACAAGCCCCATTCCATCTTCTCCTCCGCCCATATGAAACCAGGCTTTCCCGTAAATCATATCCCTGTTAATCGGCCCGATATTGCCGGAACGGCTGTCTTCGCTGCTGTTACGGTTATCTCCAAGCACAAAATATTCATCATTGCCCAGAAAAATTTCATTTTCCGCAATTCCGGCGTCCTCCATTTTATCATATATCTCATTTTCCTCCGGCACCCCGTCCACATAAAGCATCCCATTCATAATCTGCACCCTCTGTCCCGGAACCGCTATGATTCTTTTTACGTAATAATGGGCATTCTGATTCCCTCCCGGAAGGAATACTACAACATCGTCCTTTTGGGGCGGTGAAAGTTTATAAATAAAACGGTTAATCAATATTTCCTGTCCATTATGCAAAGACGGCTCCATTGATACCCCGATCACATTCGTACGCATCCCTACGTTATATATTAGCACTGCAGCAAGAAGTACTGCAGCAAATGTGCCAAACAACATACCGAATATCTCTTTTAAGACATGCGCGTTGATTCTTTTCTTTTTCTCATAAAAGCTTAATCCTTTGTGCCTTCTTCTCATCCTTTTTCCCGAATCCCATCAAATAAAACAATTTCCCATCCCAGAATAAAAATATGTTTCCAATACCATGCCATTTCCTGTCATACAAGAAAGAGCAATTACATATTGTAATTGCCCTATCCTATCTTATCTAACCAGTTCTTTTACTTTCGCTCTCTTGCCTACGCGGTCTCTTAAGTAGAACAGTTTCGCCCTTCTTACTTTACCCCTCTTTACCACTTCTACTTTTTCTACATTAGGGGAATGTAACGGCCATGTCTTTTCTACCCCGATTCCGTTGGAAGTCTTTCTTACGGTGAAAGTTGTTCTATTTCCGCCGTTTTGAACCTTCAGGACAATTCCCTCAAATACCTGAATCCTTTCACGGTTACCTTCCTTAATCTTGCCGTAAACCTTAACCGTGTCACCAGCCCGGAACTGTGTTACTGTTTCTTTCATCTGCTCCGCTTCAATTTCTCTAATAATATCGTTCATCTGTGCCTCCTTCTTATTCAGATGTTCTTACTACATGAAAGTACAGAGGACCATCCATTTTTTCGCAACACCGATACTTTATCATAAATACGGTAAAAATGCAAGTTCTTTTTCCTTTGAGATAAATAAACTATAACAGAAAGCAGGGCCATTCCCCTAACCTTTTCTGAGATTATACGGTAACCCAATAAAATGTCTCTTTCGTAATCTTCAGCCCTAATTTCCTCTGCAGATTAAAAGAAGGGGAATTTGCTGCAATCACATCGCCATACGGCAAATACCCTTTCGATAAATGATAATTAATCATATATGCTTCCAGGCTTTCCGCTATCCCGCGTCTACGGTATTCCTCATATACTTCCAGCATTCCAATACTCCCTTCGATATGCTCCCCTGCAAAACCGGCTAATTTCCCGTCAATAAATGCGCCGAACATATTGCCGCTTTCCAGCCGTTCTTGAACATATTCTTTTGATCCCATGGAATAATGGCCGCTGATTTCCTCCAGAAAAGATACATCCAGTTGCCTGATTACTGTATCTTTCGCTATTTCCAAAGGCGTTTTCCTGTTAAAGACTGCCCGGCGGCATATCTTTTTTTCCAGTATTTCATAAGACTTTTCCATGGGAGCCAGCAGGCATTCCTGATGAAGAACAAAGAAAAGGATATCGCCCGCAGGTATCGTATTCACTATTTTTCCTGCCGCCGATTCCAAAAAAACGGCAAGAAAACAAGTTCCCGCTTCCTTGTCCCATATGATGGCGCCGTCTTTCCCTTCATAAACCAGTTCCCCCCGTCCCCGGCGCAAACTTTCTGACATATCCGCATACAATGCCTTGTTTTCTTTTTCCAGCTTTTCTATCAGCTTTTTTCTCCGGAGATATCTCTCATACAAGTCAGGGCGCAGACTTTCTGTCCTGCTTTCCGACTGCCTTAGCCGCCATTCCTCAATTCTTTTATGATCGCCGGACAACAGCACTTGCGGCACATCTTTTCCATTCCAATGCTCCGGCCTGGAATATTGGGGATATTCTAATAAATCATTGTGAAAACTCTCCACGTCTGCAGAAGTTTCATTGTGCAATACCCCCGGCACTAACCGCGCAATAGCATCTATCATAACAAGAGCCGGCAATTCGCCTCCAGTCAGCACATAATCCCCGATGGAGACATAATCGGTCACAATTTCCTCCAATACCCTTTCATCAATGCCTTCATAATGCCCGCAAAGAAAAATCAGATCTTCTTCCTTTGCAAATCCTTCCGCCATTTTCTGATGGAAAACCTTTCCTTTGGGAGTCAGATATATTACCCTCGTCTTTTTTCCGTTGCCCTTTTTCTGTTTCTCTATCCTATCCCTTACTGCCTTATAGCAATCATAAACCGGCTGCGCCTGCATCAGCATCCCGGCCCCGCCGCCATATGGGTAATCATCCACCTTTTTATGCTTGTCTGCCGTATAATCCCTTATATTTACCGCATCCAAAGACAGAAAGCCCTTTTGGGCCGCCCGTCCAAGAATACTGTCCTGCACTCCCCGTTCTATCATTTCCGGGAATAAAGTCATCACATAAAATTTCATTCTTCTAAAAGCCCTTCCAGCAAATGCACTTCCATCTGCCCAGCTTCTATATCCACTTTTAAAATGCATTCTTTGATTGCCGGGATCAGCAGTTCCTTTTTGTTTTCCATTTCCACTATATAGACATCATTTGCGCCTGTTTCTATCACATCTTTCAGCTTCCCAAGCTTTCGCCCATTGTCATCTGTCACAGCAATGCCCAGCAGATCCGCAACGAAGTATTCATCTTTTTCCAGCTTTTGAGCCTTGTCCCTTGTCACATAAAGCTCTTTTCCTTTATATTTCTCGATATCATTAATATGATCCATATCTTTAAATTTTAAAATTGCAAACTTTTTAAAAAATTTAACCCCTTCGATCACAAGCGTCAATTCCTCTTTCCCCGTATTAAGAATCACCTCTTTCAATTCCTTAAAACGGTTAAGGTCATCCGTTGTAGGAAAAACCTTCACTTCTCCCTTAATCCCATGGGTAGAGGATATAATGCCCACCCTTAATTTATCTTCCATATCCGATTCCTTTTTAAAGAAATATCTTCCTTTCCTTTTCCTGTTTAAAATAAGGATGGGAATTCCCATCCTTATTTCCATCGCTTTATGCATTCATTGTTTAAACGATTTCTACATCCACTTTCTTATTGTCTTTGGATGATGCTGCTTTCACAACGGACCGTATTGCCTTTGCAATCCTTCCTTGTTTTCCGATTACTTTTCCCATATCGGACTGTGCAACATGAAGCTCTACAATCATGTTTCTGCCATCTTCCTTTTGTGTAACTACAACTTCATCCGGATTGTCAACAAGTGCTTTTGCAATTACTTCAACTAATTCTTTCATAGTCCACCTCCAAAAGCGGCCAAGTATACTTATTTTGTAATACCTGCGAGTTTGAAAATCTTGTTAACAATTTCTGTGGGCTGCGCGCCATTTGCCAGCCATTTTTTTGCCAGTTCCTCATCTACTTTAAATGTGCTGGGATCTGTCTTCGGGTCATAGGTTCCGATTTCCTCAATAAACCTTCCGTCTCTTGGGGATCTGGAATCTGCTACGATAATTCTATAGAAAGGAGCTTTCTTCTGACCCATTCTTCTTAATCTGATTTTTACTGCCATTTTTTTCACCTCCGCATATCATTGCTTAAAATTTGCTTTATTAGAAATAGAAATAAAATATTTCTATTACTGTCATATATCACTTTACTGCATAAAAACCTGATACATATCTATGCTTCCCGCATAGTCAAAAAGGAAATTTCATCCCGCCGAACAGTCCGCGCCCTTTTTTTCCTCCCATCATCCCCGGGAGCTGTTTCATCATTTTCTGCGATTGCTCAAACTGTTTTACGAAACGGTTCACTACAGCGATGTCTACCCCCGCCCCTCTTGCAATACGGCTTTTCCTGCTCAAATTCAGCAGTTTCGGGTTTTCTCTTTCTGCAGGCGTCATGCTAAGGACAATCGCTTCCGTCCTGGCCAATTGCTTTTCATCCACCATAGACTCAAGATCCCCCATCTGACGGCCCATGCCGGGCATCATCCCCAGGATCCCTGCAAGCCCTCCCATCTTTTTCATCTGTTTCATGCTTTCAAGGTAATCGTTGAAGTCAAATTTGCCCTTTTTCATCCGGGCTGCCATTTCTTTTTCTTTTCCTTCATCTATGTCAATGCTTGCCTGTACCTTATCTATCAGTGTCAGCACATCGCCCATGCCAAGGATACGGCTGGCCATCCGGTCCGGATAAAATTGCTCCAGATCCGACAGCTTTTCCCCCATGCCCACATAAAGAATGGGTTTTCCGGTCACCGCTTTTACAGAAAGAGCGGCGCCGCCTCTGGTATCGCCGTCCATCTTAGACAGAACCACTCCGTCAACGCCTACCTTCCCGTCAAATTCCTTTGCCACATTCACAGCATCCTGTCCAGTCATGGCATCTACTACAAGAAGGGTTTGATGGATTTCCGCCTCTTTTTTTATTTCCTGCAGTTCCGTCATCATTTCCTCATCAATATGAAGCCGGCCTGCAGTATCCAGAATCACAACATTATGCCCGTTCTTTTTCGCATGTTCTATTGCCGCCCTGGCAATATCTGCCGGCTTATGGTTTTCACCCATGGCAAAAACATCTACGCCCTGTTTTTCCCCATTTATCTGCAATTGTTTAATCGCTGCCGGGCGGTAAATATCGCAGGCTACAAGCAATGGCTTTTTCCCTTTTAACTTTAATTTCCCTGCGATCTTGGCTGTAGTGGTTGTCTTGCCGGCGCCCTGGAGTCCGCACATCATAATTACAGTAATTGATTTTCCGGGCTGCAATTGAATCTCAGTGGTCTGCGAACCCATTAGGGCAACCATCTCTTCATTTACAATCTTAATGACCATCTGGCCCGGATTTAACCCATTCATCACATCCGCGCCGATTGCCCTTTCTTCGATTGCCTTCACAAACTGCTTAACCACTTTGAAATTAACATCGGCTTCCAGCAAAGCCATTTTCACTTCTTTTAAAGCAGACTTTACATCATCTTCCGTCAGCCGCCCTTTGCTTCTCAAATTTTTAAATACATTCTGCAGTTTATCCGTCAAACTTTCAAAAGCCATACGTTCAACCTCTATCTTTTCCGGAACGCCTTTTTCAGACATCCCTATAGCGCTTCCAATATTTCGCCAGTAAGCTGCCTTATTTTTTCCCTTAAACAGCCTTGCCCGGCCGACTCATCTTCCGCCAGTTCATTCATTTGACGGACTTTATCTTTAATGTCATTAAACCGCTTCACTAAATGTAGCTTACTTTCATATTCTTCCAGAATACGGTTACATCTCTTTATCAGATCATGAACGCCCTGCCTGCTAATCCCTTGCATTTCAGCAATCTCACTTATAGACAAATCGTTATAAACAGCATCTTCATAAATCTTCTGCTGATGTTGTGTCAAAAGTTCCCCGTAAAAATCATATAACAGCCCTTGCTCCACGATTTTTTCCATCACATTTCTCCTATGTCCTATTGAACACTTTGCTTATCATACTACAAGAAAAACATAGTGTCAAGTGTTTTTTCTTTACGAACTGTTGTTTGTATGGCTTCATCTTACGTTATCCTTGTTTATTCCAGCCCTACTGCCTCATAGGATGCTTTTCTCATAGTCCATTCCCCTTCGCCTTTCTGATCAAATTTATCACAGTATTATCAAGGAAATGTCTGGCAAACTCTTTCCAATCAACAGGAAACAATGGGTTTTCATCCTGATTTTTTCATGTCCTCTTCAAAAAATAAGGAATATTGCCGATAATGATAGCAGAAAACAAAATACGCAACCGGTATTGACCGGTTTTACATCTAAAGGAGGCTAACGATGACCGATATGACACAGATGTTAAACTCTCTAGAGAACTCCATGAAACTGCAAATGCGGGCAAAAGCTGAAAAAAGAGCCGGAAAAGCAGCAAAAGACAAAAAAGAATTCCAGGAAAAGCTGATGCGCGCATCGGTTAGCGAAATGGAACTTGACGGCATAGCTTCCAAAGCAAAAGGATCCGAGGATGCGGTACGCAGGGATCAGTTAACCGGAATGATGATGGCCGGATTTTAACAGAAAAACTTCAAATCAAAAGCCCTATCCCGGATATCCGGCATAGGGCTTTTTAACATCCAGATTTTATCCAAAATCTTTCATGCTGATATTCATATCCACATCCGTGCTTATCCCGGCTACTTTTCCGGTAGAAGTATACTGCCAGATGCTGAACTCATAAGGGAAATACAATGGGGTCTGGTAATAAGCAAACCATTTTTCATATTCTTCCAACTGGCCCATGTCCAGCATAAGCAGAAAGGTCTTTAGATTACCGTATATCATCGGCGTATATCCCGCTTCTTTAATCTTATCGCAAAAAGCAATGCACACATCTGTCCAATCCTGCTTTTCCATATCCTTTGTACGTGGATTTTTTGTCGTCACCTCTTCTATATCCAAAACCACCGGATAGGAAATATCATATCCCTCCAAATGTTCCAGGACAAATTCCGCTTCTTCCTCCGCTTCTTCCTGATTTAAAGCCTGCGTAAAAAAATAAACCCCTGTTTTGATCCCATTTTCCAAAGCGCCTTCCATGTTCGTTTCATAGGATTCATCCAATATCAGCTTTCCTTCCGTAGCGCCCCTGATCCCTAAACGGATAAAGGCGTAATCCACTCCGTCGCCGGCTACCTTTTCCCAGTCAATTTTTTCCTGGTATCTGGAAACATCAATTCCTTTTTTAGATACCACAGCCCCGTCTGAAAGATATTCTAAGACATTGTCATCATTCATAATGAACTGCTCTTCCTCATAAGAATGATGTTTTAAGGTATCCAGTACCGGGAAAAAATAATACCGGCTATTGGCTGCCACCACAATTTCCTCCGGATATAACGCCCGCAGCATTGCAGCAGTTCCCTCCCCGTTTTCCATCATCCCCTTTACCGTACCTAAAATTTCTTCTTCCTTTTGCCTGGCGGCTTCCAAAACCGCAGCATCCATCATATCCTGCATTTGTGTTTCCGAATAGGAAGGTTCCGTCCTCATTTCATTTAAATAAGCTACCGCTTCCTCTTTTTCCGTCTCCAGCAATCTGTTCTTTACCACGAGGAATAAACAGCCCGTCAGCGATGCGAGGGCAATCATGCATAAGAATACCGGAAGGAATATTCCCCTCCTGCGCCTTTTTCTTCTTTTTCTAGGCATCCTTGGAATATACTCCTGGGAAATACCCTGTTCCTTATCCATATCTTCAATATCCAAAAACACCTTGTGATTCATCCGTACCTCTATTCCTTTATCTGCTGTATTTCCCGTTTCTTATCCATTCCCTGTTTTTACCATAAGCACATTATATCTTCTCGCTAAAATAACTTTTATATCCTTCGCCGAATATCTCCGTAGCGCTGGTAATAATCATAAAAGCGTCAGAATCTTCTTCCTTTACAATCTCCTCAATTCTTGGCATCAAAGGCTTTCTTACCACGCACATAATTATTTTCTTTTCTTTTTTGCTGTATGCCCCTGCGCCGCTTAAATGTGTAACACCCACATCCAGGTCCGCCAATACTCTGTCTGTAATTCTTTCCTGGCAGTCACTGATAATATACACTAGCTTCGCCCCATCTCTCCCATAAAGGACAACGTCTAAAACTACCGCAGTCACTATTACCGCAATCCCTGCATACAGCGCCGCATCAATATCCCTGAATATAAAACCGGAAACGGTGACAATACATACATCCGTCATAAAAAACAGAACCCCTGTCTTCAAGTGCGGAAATCTTAACCGGAGGCATTTAATAATAATATCCGTCCCCCCTGTCGTTGCCCCTCTTTTAAATATGCTTCCGATTGAGACTGCAATTAAGGCGCTGCCGGCAAGAGCCGCCAGCAGAATATCATCCGTAGCCGCCCCCAAAGCGGCAAATATATTTGTAAATAAAGAAGTCATGGCAATGGCATAAAAAGTAGAAACAATAAAACGGATGCCAAACTTCCATGCCCCCAGCAGGATAATCGGAATATTAATGAACAGAATAAGAGTTCCTGTCTCTAACGGAACCATGCGGCTTAAAATAATCGCTATCCCTGTCACTCCTCCGGGAGCCATATTATTAGGGTCTATAAAAAGACTGACCCCTGCCGCATAAACAATGGACGACAATGTAATAATCACATAATCAAGTAAAATATGTTTTACTGATTTTCTTTCTTCCCTCTTTTTCTCATACTCCTGCTCCATTTCTGCAAGATACTTTTCCTCTGTGGCTACATGTCCTGACTTATCTTTCATACTCAAACTCCGGTTCCTTTTTACTTAATATAATAAATAAGATTCCCCCACGCCATTTTTCTATGCGGCAACATCAAAAGCGCGGCTATGGGCCGCCGCCATTTTTTCCTCCTATAAAAAAATTCCCTGGCTTCCCATGTGGCAAAAAATCAAGGGTTCTTTTTATCAAATATTTGTCCGGACTGCTTTTGGCTGGTACCCATTATTGCGAAGCGCATCAATAATCTGTTTCTTATGCTCCGTGCCAAAGGCTTCCAGCGTAATGCGCAGTTCCACTGCAGCATTCCTGTTAATGGATACAAACTGATTATGTTCCAGTTTAATTACATTTCCGTTCTGTTTAGCAATCACATCCGCTACATGGCTTAATTCGCCTGGTTTATCAGGTAAAAGCACAGATACTGTAAAAATCCGGTCACGGAGGATAAGGCCTTGCTGTACAACCGATGACATTGTAATCACATCCATATTCCCGCCGCTTAAGATTGCCACCACTCTCTTGTCTTTTACATTCAGATGCTTTAATGCTGCTACCGTAAGAAGGCCGGAATTCTCCACGATCATTTTATGATTTTCCACCATATCCAAAAAAGCAACCACTAATTCTTCATCTTCCACTGTCAGGATATCGTCCAGATAATCGCATAGATACGGGAAAATTTTTGTCCCCGGCGTTTTTACTGCTGTACCGTCCGCAATCGTGCTGACCTTTTCTAAAGTAGTCACTTTTCCTTCTTTAATGGAAGCCTGAAGGCAGTTAGCCCCTGCCGGTTCCACTCCGATCACCTTTATCTTCGGATTTAACAGTTTTGCCAGAGCAGATACCCCTGTTGCAAGCCCTCCCCCGCCGATAGGAGCCAGAATATAATCTACCAGAGGAAGTTCCTTAAAAATTTCCATGGCAATCGTTCCCTGCCCCGTCGCCACTGCCAGGTCGTCAAAAGGGTGGATAAAAGTATACCCCTTTTCTTCTGCCAATTCATAAGCCCGCGCACATGCCTCGTCGTAAACATCCCCAAAGAGAACCACTTCCGCCCCATAACTTTTGGTACGGTTTACTTTGATCAAAGGCGTTGTATTAGGCATAACAATCACTGCCTTTACCCCATAGCATTTCGCAGCATAAGCCACGCCCTGCGCATGATTTCCCGCAGATGCGGTAATCAGCCCTTTTCTCCTTTCTTCATCGGTCAGGGTACTCAGCTTATAATATGCCCCCCTTACCTTATATGCCCCGGTAAACTGCATATTTTCCGGTTTTAAATATACTTTGTTCCCCGTCTGGAAGCTCAAGTAATCGCTATATACCAATTTTGTTTCCTGCGTCACCTTCTTTACTACTTCCGAAGCTTCTTCAAATCTATCCAGTGTTAACATTTCCTCCATGAATTATCTTGCCTCCGTCCATTGCCTTGCTTTATTTCCTATGCACCGCTATGCATCGCTATGCACCGCCGTTCTGGCGCCCGTCATTCTTTCTATTTTTTACTTTTCTCTTTTTATTCTTCCGTATCCGATGTACGGATGTCAAATAATGCATTTACAAATTGATCTGAATCAAACTTCTGCAAATCTTCAATCGTTTCCCCAACTCCAATATACTTTACCGGGATCTGAAGCTCCGATTGGATCGCTACCGCAATCCCGCCCTTCGCAGTCCCATCCATTTTCGTTAAAATAATGCCCGTCAAATTAGTCACTTCCCCAAAGTCAATCGCCTGCTGTAAAGCGTTCTGCCCTGTCGTGCCATCCAAAACCACAAGATTTTCCCTATGCGCTCCTGGAAATTCCCTGTCGATAATCCGGTTTATCTTTTTTAACTCTTCCATAAGATTCTTTTTGTTATGCAGCCTTCCTGCCGTATCGCATAGAAGCACATCCACATTCCTTGCTTTCGCCGCATTCACTGCATCATAAATGACGCTGGCCGGATCGGAGCCTTCCGCCCCCCTAATAATATCTACCCCCGCCCGGTTCGCCCATTCGGCAAGCTGTTCCCCAGCCGCCGCCCGGAATGTATCGGCGGCCGCAATCAATACTTTACGCCCCTGATCCTTTAATATACCGGCAAGCTTGCCTACGGAAGTGGTTTTCCCTACCCCGTTTACGCCAATGACAAGGATAATGGATTGCTTATGCTCAAATTCGTATGCCGTTTCCCCTACCTGCATCTGTTCTTTTATGCTGCGGATCAAGAATTCCTTACATTCGGAAGGCTGCTTAATATGATTTTCCTTTACTTGCGCCCGCAATTTTTCAATAATGGAATTTGTTGCATTTACGCCAATATCACCGATAATGAGTATTTCTTCCAACTCTTCGTAAAAATCCTCATCAATCGCTGAGAACCCGTTAAAAACGGAATCAATTCCATGCACAATATTATTTCTGGTCTTCGTAAGTCCATCCTTTAGTCTGCTGAAAAATCTTTTTTTTTCTCCGCTCATATTTCCTCCGGTTTTCATCAGGAAGCTACTAATCCTCCAGCTCCTTGTCAATCAAATTAACGCTTACCAGTGCAGACACGCCCTTCTCCTGCATAGTAATGCCATAAAGCCTGTCCGCTTTCTCCATTGTACCACGTCTGTGGGTAATTACAATAAATTGCGTGTGTTTTGTCAGTTTATGCAAATATTTGGCAAACCTTCCCACGTTGCTTTCATCCAAAGCTGCTTCAATTTCATCTAACAAGCAGAAAGGCGACGGTTTTAGATTCTGGATCGCAAACAAAAGAGCAATAGCCGTCAAAGCTTTTTCCCCTCCGGAAAGCTGCATCATATTCTGCAGTTTTTTCCCGGGAGGCTGTGCAACAATGCGGATGCCCGCTTCCAGTATGTCTTCGTCCTCCATCAGGGCCAAAGTGCCTTTCCCCCCGCCGAACAGCTCCTTAAATACCTTATCAAATTCCTTGCCAATCTCATCAAATTTTTCATGGAACTGTTTACGCATGGCAGCATCCAGTTCTTCAATAATATTCAATAAGGTTTTTTCTGCTTCTATCAGATCGTCATGCTGCGTTTTCAGGAACTGGTACCGTTCCGTCAGGTTCTTATAATCCTCTATCGCATTCACGTTCACATCCCCTAATTTACGTATCTGTTCTTTCAACAATACCGCTTCTTTTTTCATAGAGGATAGGTCTGTCATTTCCGCATTTCTCAGGGAAGCGGCATCCGAAAGAGTAATCTCATATTCATCCCACATATAATTGATCTGGTTTTCTATGGACTCTTCCAGCTTTTCTTTCTGCCCGTTTAACCGGTATGCCTCCCTGTCCAGGGCCGTCTTTCGTTCTGCCAGCTTTTCTCTTTCTGTAAAGAAATTTTTCTGCCGCGCCGATAACTTTTCCCGCCCGGCCATATCATTCTTCAGCCGGATCTCCGCATCCGACCGCGATGTATCGGATGCCGCAATTGTTTGTTCAATTGCCAGAATATTTTTTTCTTTCTCTCCTGCCTCTTCCGCAGTTCTTTTTAAGCCTTCTGCAATTTCCTCCAGTTCCGCTGCAAAACGGCCAATTTCCCCGTCAATACGCTCTACATTCTGCTTATGGAACTCCTGGCGCTGCAGCATTTTTTCCGCTTCCAGCTCCCTTGCCGATACCTCCTTAGCCTGTTCCGATTCCTCTTTGCGCTTCTGCTCCAGTTCCTCCTGATATGCATGAATCCGCTCCTGCACACTCATTTCAAGATCTTCTGATTCCTTCAGCTCTTTGACAATAGCTTCTTTTTCCGACTGGATCTTCAGGATTTTTTCTTCAATTTCCCGTTCCTCATCTTTCAGCTCCTCAAATCCTTCTTCTGCCTCATTCTTACGCTCTTCCGCTTTCATGACATTCATCCGTGCCGTATTCTGCTCAATAAATTTATCCTGCAAACTGGACTTTGTATCTTCCAGTTCCATCCGAAGCTTCTTTCTTTCTTTTTTTGTGCTTTCAATATCTTCCAGCAGTTCATCAATCTTTGTGAGATACTCCTTTACTTTTGCTCCCAGTTCCTCCATTTCCCGCCTGCGCCCAAGAAGGTTGCTGCTATTTTTAAAAGCTCCTCCGCTAATGGCCCCGCCTGGGACCAGAAGCTCCCCTTCTATCGTGACCATGCGGATACCATAATGGAACTTTCTTGCAATTTTTACGGCATGATCCACATTGTCCACCACGATGATTCTTCCGAGCATAGTCTTTGCAACGTTTTTATACTTTTGTTCCGTCCTGACCAGCTCATCCGCCATCCCTACAACCCCTTCTTCCTTCAAGACTTCCGGGGTTTTCATTTCCTGCGGTCTTGTAATGCTCGTCAGCGGCAAAAATGTGGCTCTTCCTGCCTTATGCTTCTTCAAAAAAGCAATCATCCGTTTTGCGGTATCCTCATCTTCCGTAACAATGTTCTGAATGTTGCCTCCAAGCGCCGTTTCAATGGCTGTCTCATATTTTTTATCGACCTTAATAATGTCCGCAACAACTCCTATAATCCCTTTTTCTTCCTCTTTTAATTCCATTACACGTTTTACGCTGCCGCCATAACCGTCATACCGCTCAGTCAGGTTAGCCAATGCATCCAATTTGGATTTCTCCTGATGGTAAACTACCTGGGCATCCCTCAGTCTCTGGTCTTTATCCGCCAGCTCATCATGGAAATGGTTTAATTTTTCTTCAATTACGGACTGGGAGTCATTCAGCTCCCTGATCTGCCCGTTGATCTTTTCAAATTCCTCCTGCAGCCGTTTAATTGTCTCTTCCTGCCTAACCTCGTCCGATTTCGCCCTAAGCAGCCTGGAAGTCAGCTCTGCTTTGCGGATGTTCACCTGCTCCATCATCGTGTCAAAGCGTCCTATCTGGGATTTAATCGTTGCGCGGCTGTTTAACGCATCAATAATTGTGTTTTTCCCAGATTCGATTTTGTTGTTCAATTCTTCTATTTTACTTTGTACAGCATCCAGCAAGCCCCTTGCGTCATCTCTTACTTTTTCTGTTTCAGCAAGCTGCCTGTCAATTTCTTCTTTATCTTTTAGTATTTCTTCTTTATCCACATTCTTTGCGTCAATTTCTTTATGCAAAGACTCCATCCTGTTTTTCAGATGCCCTTCATTCCCCTTCGCCGAATTGATCTGTTCCCTTAAAACATTGATTTCCCCTTCCAGCTTCCCCCTCAGAAGTTCTGTATCCGTAAGTTTTGTCCTCGCCAGTTCGATGGACTCATCCAACATTTCAATCTGTCCTTGGATCTGTCCATACTCCGCTTTGATCTTTTCATATTTTTCTGCCGTTTTCTCTAAATCCTCGCTGGCGATTCCATACTTTTCTTCTACTTCCCTGAGCTGTTCCCTGATTTTATTATTCTCCAGCAGGAACATATTTACATCCAGGCTTTTCAGCTCTTCTTTCTTCCTTAAATACACTTTCGCCGTTTCCGACTGCTTCTCCAAAGGGGCAATCTGCTTTTCCAGCTCCGCTAAAATATCCCCTACGCGCAGCAGATTTTGTTTTTCGTCTTCCAGCCTCTTCTGTGCCGCGGTTTTACGGCGTTTAAACTTGACGATTCCTGCTGCCTCGTCAAATAATTCCCTGCGTTCCTCCGGCCTCCCGCTCAAAATCTTATCAATCTGCCCTTGCCCGATAATGGAATACCCTTCCTTGCCGATACCCGTATCGTAAAACAGTTCATTCACGTCCTTCAGCCTGCAGAGGGAACCGTTCAGTAAATATTCGCTTTCCCCCGAACGGTATATTCTTCTGGCTACTGTCACTTCATCGTAATCAATTGCCAATTGGTGATCCCCATTGTCCAATGTGATTGCCACATAGGCATACCCTAAAGGTTTGCGCATTTCAGTGCCGGAAAAAATCACATCCTGCATGGACGCCCCCCTTAGCTGCTTGATACGCTGTTCGCCCAATACCCAGCGGACTGCATCGGCTACATTGCTCTTACCGCTCCCATTAGGACCTACAATTCCTGTAATCCCATTATGGAACTGGAATACTATTTTATTAGCAAATGATTTAAACCCATGTATTTCAATGCTTTTTAAATACATATTTACTCCTGTATCTGTTCTTCTTCCCCTTTAGCTGCCAAAAGAGCCTCATACGCCGCCTGCTGTTCCGCCGACTTCTTTGTTTTCCCTATGCCTTTCCCCACTGTCCTGCCGTTTACCCTCGCCTCAACCACAAATTCCCGATTATGGTCCGGACCATATTCATCCACTAATGCATAATCCAGCACAGCCCCCTTTTCCTTTTGGACATATTCCTGCAAAAGAGTCTTGCTGTCGGAAAACAGTCTTCGATCTTCAAAATCGGAAAGGACGCACCGGTGAATAAAGGCAACTGCCTTTTCAAAGCCGCCGTCCAGGTAAACTGCGCCTATAATTGCTTCCAGCACGTCGGAAAGGATATTTTCCTTATGCCTTCCTCCTGTCGTTTCTTCCCCTTTTCCCATCAGAATATACTCGCCCAGGCCAATTTTCTCCATGCACTGGGCTAACGAAAACCCGCATACTATGGATGCCCGTCTTTTTGTCAGCTCCCCTTCCTTCACATCCGGGAAATGCCTAAATAAAAAATCGCTGGAGGTAAGTTCCAATACGGCGTCCCCTAAAAATTCCAGCCGTTCATAATCCGGCAGTTTCTTAATGCGCTGTTCATTCACAAAAGAACTGTGGGTAAGCGCCTGCTTTAACAATAATTTATTTTGAAAACAATATTCTATCTTTTTTTCACATTCATTTATAGCTTCTTCTGTCAGCATCTTATTCCCTCATAAACATCGAAAAAGCCCTTGAAAAGGGCTTCCGATCACTCACTACCGAAGTAGTTTACCTTTTTGTAACTAATTCATTGCGCTCTTAATTAATTCAACTGCCTCTTCAACTGTACTGATTTTCTCAGCTTCCTCTGCCGGAATCTCAATATCAAATTCTTCCTCAATGCCCATAATAATCTGGAATACATCCAGGGAATCCGCCCCTAAGTCATCCGTAAAAGTTGTTTCCATCGTAATTTCTTCCGTATCCACGCTTAAAACTTCAGCAATCACTTTTTTCAGTTTTTCAAATTCCATTTTTACAGCCCTTTCTTATTCATCTTCCAAAGTAATTTTTTCTTTTATTTTATCATTAATCTTCTGTTCTTTAAATGTGACACATTGAAGGACGGAATTTTTAATTTCCACTGCCTTAGAACTTCCATGCGTCTTTACCACAAGCCCTTTCAGGCCTAATAACGGCGCCCCGCCATATTGTTCCAAATCAAAAGTTTTTAATGTTTCCTTTAGCGCAGGCTTTACAAGAAATGCCCCTATTTTGCTCCGCAAAGATGTCATCATCCCTGCCTTTACTTTTTTAATTAACGTTCCACCAACTCCTTCATACAATTTTAGTATTACATTGCCCACGAATGCTTCGCATACCACCACATCCGCATATCCGGCAGGAATATCCCTAGCCTCAATGCTTCCTACAAAATTGATGTCCGGACAGTTTTTCAGCAAAGGAAAAGTCTCCTTGACCAGCGCATTTCCTTTATCTTCTTCTGCACCGATATTTACGATCGCCACCCTTGGGTTTTTGACCTTCATGACACTTTCCATATATACGCTGCCTATCTTCGCAAACTGCACCAGGTGGGATGGCCTTGCATCCACATTGGCGCCGCAGTCGATTAACAGCGCCGTACCCTTTTCTGTAGGAATTAATGGGGCTAACGGTGGCCGTTCTATGCCTTTTAGCCTTCCTACTATGACCTGTCCGCCTACTAAAGTGGCCCCGGTGCTTCCCGCGGATACATAAGCGTCACATTCCCCGGACTTAACAAGCTGTAATGCCTTTACAATGGAAGAATCCTTTTTTTTACGGATTGCCATTACCGGCGGTTCCGCCGTTTCGATTTTTTCCGTTGCATTTATAACTTCTACCTGTTCCTGTTTATAATTGTATTTTTTCAGTTCTTCCTTTATGATAGCCTCTGCCCCTACCAGGCAAATTTTTACGCTGCTATTCTCATTTGCAGCTTCTAACGCCCCTTTTATAATTTCTGCCGGCGCATTGTCCCCGCCCATTGCATCAACAGCAACTTTTACCATTTCTGACATGATAAACCTCCTAATACCTTTTTATAATATACTAAACCCCTATACAAAAATCAAGTCATTTTTTCATGTTATAAAACTTTCTGTCCTTAACATCCAGGCGCCAAAAATTCCTGTCAATGCAACTTCCGTTTTGTACACGCATCTGCCTATCTTTCTTTTTTATGAGATAAAAAAACGGAAAAGCTTTTCTCTATGGATTCAGGCCAAGAAAGCGGTCTGTCCATGTCGCCTGGCAGAAACGTGCGCTCCAAATTTTAGGCATAGCTTCCAGCTTTGGGATCTTATCTGACGGGAAAATAATGATAAGCGCCGCCGCGCTATATAAATCAGCACGGCAGCGCTTATCATTATTTTCCCGGTTATTTCTCAATCTTTTTCCCTGGGGTCAGATTTCTGAGTATGAAAATCCCTTTTCCAATACATCTTCTGAATTCTTCCCTACAAACACTTGGAATTTTCCCTGTTCTGCACAAAAACTCATATCTTTTGTGTGGAATTTCAGCATTTCTTCATCAATGGTAAATACAACACACTTCTTTTCCCCTGCCTCCAGCCAGATTTATTACTATACTTTGCCTCATGGTAAGAAATCCCATAACCAAATACATGCAACGGGTCATTGGGGCAATCCAGGTATTTTGACATAAATCTTCCGCTATGAGTGGAATTCTTTGCCGGCCGCCCTGTGTGAAAGCTATTGTAATAGATAGCCGCCTTCTGCGCTTCTTATGTTAAAACAAGCGGGCGGCTATTAAACAGAACCAGCGCTACCGGTTTGCCCTCTGCCACAACTTTGCCAAATATGAAATTTATTGTGTAAGGAGCCTTTGCTGATATGCCTGCTTAAACGGGATAGCATCAGGTTCCTTTTTAACGCAACTGGAACTTGCGTACTAAGCTATTCATCAGCAGAGATTGATCCGACAGCTCCTGCGCGGTAGCGGCATCTTGCTCCGAAGTGGCGGAAGTATTTTGGACAACAGAAGATATTTGGTCAATTCCCTCGGTCATTTGAGAGATTGCGGTAGTCTGGCTTTCTACCGCTTCTACAACCGCATCCACTTTAATAGTTACATTTTCCGCAATGGAACTGGTCATATCCAGAGATTCCGTTACTTTAGCAACCACTTGGCCGCCCTCCGCAACAGCAGTGATAGAACCCTCTATCAGCTCCTTGGTGGCTTTGGCCGCCTCATCGGACTTAGATGCCAAATTGCGCACCTCTTCTGCCACCACTGCAAAGCCTTTTCCGGCGCTGCCTGCCCGGGCAGCTTCCACAGCGGCGTTCAGCGCCAAGATATTGGTCTGGAACGCAATGCTTTCAATGGCATCAATAATTTTGCTGATTTCCGTGGAAGAACTGGAAATTTTCTCCATAGCGGCGTTCAGCTCTTGGACATAATTCATGCTGACTCCCAATTGTGCGCCCGCCTGCGTCACAAAATGCCCAGCCTCTTCTGCCGCAGATGCAGTCTGTCTGGCGTTCTCCGCGATGCTGTCAGCCGTGGCAGAAAGTTCCTGGATTGCGCTGGCTTGCTCTGTAGCCCCCTGGTTCAAAGATTGAGCGCCGTTAGCTACCTGAACGGCGCTGCTAGCCACAGTTCCGGCAGATTGGCTAATCTGAGAAAGCGTATCCTTCAGGGAATTGTGAATTGTCTTCATGGACTGCTCCATGGCTACAAAATCGCCCCAATATGTACGGGCGATATTTTCGCGAAAATCCCCCTGCGCCATCTTTCCCAAGTGATGGGACACATCCTGGGCCACATCATTGAGACGGAATAGCATCGTTTCCAGCGCCTTTGCCAGTTGGGCGGTTTCATCCTTGGATTTCACTTGCGGGGACGGTGTATGTAAATCTCCGTTGGACATCTTCTCAAGCCGGGCAACACAGGATTGAATTGGGCCGGAGATAGACCTGCCCACTTTAACTGCCACAGGGAATGTAGCGAGTACAACAAGGACTACTACCAGAACTGTCAACATAATGCTCCGGTCCAAAGAAGATTTAAACTCCCTCTGGCTAGTCTCAATGGCGATGCTCCACTCCTGGTTTCCGTCAATGGGGGCAAACCCCACAAATTTATTGTCACCATAAAAATTATATGCGCCGAATCCGCTTTCTCCCTGAACCATGCGCTGATTCACTGCCGCTACATCCGCTACGCTTGGATCCGTTTTTGCAGCTTCAATCATATTGGAGCCTTCCTCCACGATAGAAGTCTCCCGATGACCAATTACATTGCCTTTATTGTCCAGCACATAGGCTACGCCGTTGCTGCCCATGGCCAAGTTGACTACGATTTCTGACAGAAAATCAGCGCTGATCCCGCCGTAAACCACGCCGTCAAAGCGGCCATCGGTGATAATAGGCACCTCCAACAGGAAGATCATCTGCTGACCGTCGTTCATAATATCAGAGATATAAGGTTTCATTGTAGACTTGCACTGTTGAAAATAGTCTTCACCGGCATAGTTATATCCCGTGGAAGAAGCCCCGCTGGCATCCATTTTGCCAGTATAAAGAAAGCCGTTCCGCTGGGCGATGTCTTCCCGAACTTGAATCAGTTCCGGATCAGCAGGATCAGATTCCCGGAAAATATCAGATGAAGCGGCCTCTTGGAGAGCCGTCCAATAGTTCCCCATCTTCCATTCCACCGCATTTGCAGCCATCTGTGTAGCAGGGCCTAAAGTCTTTGCCATGACATCATCAATTCCGCTGGCATTCAATAAAGCTGTAATCACACCGATCAGCGCCGAACTGACCAGCACTGCCAACAACATACTGATTTGAATTTTTGATTTGATCGACTTCATACATTATCTTCCTTTCACCTGTTTCTATTTAAGGCAAGAATATACATGCCTCTACATAATATGCAATTTTTAATTGCACTTTCGGTCTGTGATATTTTAACATGAAGCCACAAAATATTCAATGCATGTTCTCTGCTCTTGTCATGCAGGCTTACGTAGGTTTTATTGTCCGGATACATCTTATATCATTTCATTTAAAACATCGGAAACCATATCAAAGAACACAAATGCATCCTGATTGCCTGGGCAATAAGAAACATATACCATCTTTTTCATGCGTTTTCGGAGGAATAATACAGTTTCGTCCAATTTATAAATAAAAACCGCGCTTTCCTGATCGGATGCAATTCTGCAGATATACACTTTATCCTGATCAAATGTATGGTAGCTCATCTGCCCGTCATGACTCCTTCCAATAATTGTATCCATATTCCAATCAGGAAAGGTGTTCTTGCTTACCCGGATCTCCTTGACAAAGTTTTCTCTCTTCCTCTTTCTCACCTCAGATGTCATGTCATCGAAACGTTGGCTCAAATACCGGTACAAAAGCTTGATGTCTTCCCTGCCGATAATGGGGGGAATCAGAAAAAATCCCTGATACTTCAATAAGATTTCCTGCTCCGTTGTTATCAGCATATCATACTTATCTAAGACATCCGCCTGCCTCTGAAATTGATATGCCGGCATTACGTCAAATACGGATATAAACTATAGAGTCCTGCCTAGATAAGCCGAAAGAATACACAGACAGAGCGCTGCCGGCGAAGGCTATAACAGTTATTCCAAAAAACATCCTGGAAAAACAGACAAAAAGATGTCGTTGCATTCATGACCTGTTCCATCATAAATACAACGACCCCTTGATTTTTACCATTGAATGAGGACTGTTTTTTATTCATCCACCGCAATGATTTCTTTTTTGTTGTAAGAGCCACATTTTTTGCATACACGGTGAGGCACCATTAATGCGCCGCATTTGCTGCATTTTACTAATGTAGGAGCGCTCATTTTCCAATTTGCTCTTCTCTTATCTCTTCTTGATTTGGAAGATTTATTCTTGGGACAAATAGACATCGTTACACCTCCCTTTTTGCTTCAAAAATATCTTTTATTCTCGCCATTCTCGGATCCGGGACGAATGTATCACAGCCGCATTCCCCCGTATTTAAATCCTTTCCGCATTTTATGCAGATCCCCTTACAATCCGGTTTGCATAAAACCTTTGCCGGCAAGTTCATAAAGCATTCACTTCTTATCAAGCTGTCTATGTTAAGCCTATAACCATCCATGAAATTCTGCTCATCTTCCTCTTCTTCATTCATGGATTCCTCCGGCGCTGTCACCTGTCTTGCAAAATGAAGGGTTATCTTCTGCGGTACGGATTTTAAGCAACGGTCACAGTTCATGGCTAATGTCATCTGCGCCCGCCCTTCCACCAAAGCCTTATTTATACCAAGATTTTTTAAGGTAAGTAAAACCGGGCTTTTTTCTGTCACTGGAAAATCACCCATACGGCAACTTATCTGTGTAAATTCTATCTCTGCCTGTATTTCCTTTACTTTCCCTTCTGATGTCAATACATCGGTAAGGTTAATTAACATAGTTAGCTCCTTATGATTTTGCACTCTGTCAATTATACATACCATATATAGGTTTGTCAAGCTATTTTACACACATTATGTATCTTTCAGCAGCAGGACAGCCTTACGCCAATTGAGCCTGCACCGCTGTTAATGCCACTACGCCTACGATATCCTGCCATGAACAGCCACGGGACAAATCGTTAACCGGTTTGGAAATGCCTTGCAGCATAGGACCATAGGCTTCCGCCTTAGCCAGCCTTTGTACCAGCTTGTAGCCAATATTGCCGCAGTCCAGGTTAGGGAATATCAAAACATTTGCCTTTCCCGCCACTTCACTTCCAGGCGCTTTTGATTTCGCAACTTGGGGGACTAACGCGGCATCCGTCTGCAATTCACCGTCCAGCAGCAAATGCGGGTATTTTTCATGGGCAATCTTTGTAGCCTCCACCACTTTATCTACCAGCGGATGCTTGGCGCTTCCTTTCGTAGAATGGGACAGCATTGCAATAATAGGTTTTGAACCTACTAGCTGTTTGAAACTTTTTGCGCTGGTATCTGCAATCGCTGCCAGTTCTTCCGGCGTAGGATCCTGATTCAGCCCGCAGTCCGCAAACAGAAAAGTTCCTTTATCCCCAAATTTGCAGTCCGGCACATCCAAAAGGAAAAAACCGGAAACCAGCTTGACGCCAGGGGCTGTTTTCAATATCTGCAATGCCGGGCGCAGCGTATCCGCCGTAGCATGACATGCCCCGGCAACCATCCCGTCCGCATCATTGGCTTTTACCATCATTACCCCAAAAGTAAGATAATCCTTTAAAAGAATCTCTCTCGCTTTTTCAGGGGTCATCCCTTTCGATTTCCTCGTTTCATATAAAAGTTCCACGTACACGTCTAATTTATCCGTTGCTGCAGGATCTATGATATTCGCCCCATCAAGGTCAACTTCCAGCCATCCTGCGCCATCCATAATTTTTTCTTCATTCCCTACCATAATAATATTGGCAATACCTTCTGCCATAATATTGGCTGCAGCAATCAACGTCCTTTTATCCGTCGTCTCCGGCAGGACAATGGTTTTCCTGTCGCTTCTTGCCTTTTCCTTGATAATGTCAATATAAGCCATATCCCCAAAACTCCTTTCCCGTTTTTATCTTAAATAGGTGATTGCACAACCTTTGCCTTAAAAATATCCATACAGTTATCAGTTCCGCAATTGACTATTCCGAAGGTTTTATTATAAGAAATTATACAAGATTTCATCCGTTCACACAAGCGGAAAATCTTTGATTGACCGCTTTCTTTCGATAGCTTCCTGCCCATGCACAATCCAACTTGCATAACGTCTCAAACCATGTTACCCTAAAAGGCAAATATAATAAATGAAACGAGGAAGCTTATGAAAATTACTGGAGTCATCGCCGAATACAATCCGTTCCATAATGGCCATAAATATCATCTGGAACAATCCCGCCTGCTTTCCGGCGCAGATTATATCGTCGCGGTTATCAGCGGGGATTTTACGCAGCGGGGGATGCCGGCCGTTATAGACAAATATGCCCGTACCAGAATGGCTCTCTTAAATGGGGCGGATCTGGTTTTGGAACTGCCTGCCGTCTATGCTACAGGCAGCGCAGAATTTTTTGCTATGGGAGCCGTCAGCCTTTTGGATAAACTGGGCGCTGTTGACTTTTTATGTTTCGGCAGCGAATGCGGAAATTTAAAACCCCTCTCCCGCCTTGCCTCCATCCTATTGGAAGAACCGGAGGAATACCGCGCGGTTTTACGCCAAGAACAGAAAAACGGCTCTTCCTTTCCCAAAGCCAGAAGCCTGGCCTTGCAGCATTGCTGCCCTTCCTGCGCCGATGCCGCCGCCTCCCCTAACAATATCCTTGGCATAGAATATATCAAAGCTTTATTAAAAAGAAACAGTTCCATCATTCCTCTTACGATTCAAAGGGAAGGCAGCTCTTATCATGATATTTCCTTATCAGGCCAAATACCGCCAAACCATATGCCCTTTCGTTCCGCTGCCGCCATCCGCGACAGCATAGCCTCCGCCGGAAATATTTCAGGGATTGAATGCCATGTCCCCGGTTCTGTCTTCCGGCTGCTGGAAACAGCATACGGGAAAAATTTCCCTGTAACAAGCGATGATTTTTCCCTCTTGCTTCAATACCAACTGCTCTCAGAAGCCCCGGACGGTTTTGAGCGTTACCAGGATATCACGCCTGCCCTGTCCGATAAAATAAAAAAACACCTTTATTCTTATGCAGGATTGGAACAATTCTGCTCCCTTCTTAAATCCAAAGACACCGCCTATTCCCGCATGAGCCGGTGCCTGACCCACATTCTCCTTCATATGACGGCATCCAGGATGGAAGAATATATCCGGGATGATTTTATATTTTATGCCCGCATCCTTGGATTTAAGAGGGAATCCGGAAAACTGCCCGGCATACTGAAGGCGAATACCTCCATCCCTCTCATTTCCAAACTTGCCGATGCCGCTTCCTTCCTATCGCCCCTGGGCGCCGCTATGCTGGAAGAGGACATACGCGTTTCCCACATTTACCGTTCAGCCGCCTGCAGCAAATTCCATACGCCTTTCATCAACGAATATGTCCAGCCTATCGTTATCCTTTAGCCCCTGTTTCTTTCACTTACACAGGGGCTGCCTCTGCTTTTTCAAACTGGGAATTATATAGCTCCGCGTAAAAACCATTCTCTGCCAGAAGCTGCTCATGATTTCCCTGTTCCACAATATCCCCGTCTTTCATAACCAGAATAAGATCCGCATCCCGTATTGTAGAAAGGCGGTGGGCAATTACGAAACTGGTCCTGCCCTTCATCAGGTTATTCATTGCTTTCTGTATACGCGCCTCTGTCCTCGTATCCACGGAACTGGTGGCTTCATCCAGAATTAAAATACGGTTATCAGCAAGAATCGCCCTTGCTATAGTTAAAAGCTGTTTTTGCCCGCCTGAAACATTGCTGGCGTCTTCATTCAATTCCATTTGATAACCGCCTGGCAATGTCTGGATAAAATGATGGGCATGTGCCGCTTTTGCAGCCGCAATCACTTCTTCATCGGTAGCATCCAGCCTTCCGTAACGGATATTTTCCATAATGGTTCCTTTAAACAGCCATGTATCCTGAAGCACCATGCCGAAGCTTTCCCTTAGTTCGCTTCTGTTAAACTCCCTGATATCGTGTCCGTCTACTTTAATACACCCTCCATTGACATCATAAAAGCGCATCAGCAGTTTTACCATCGTTGTTTTCCCTGCACCGGTAGGGCCTACGATAGCTACCATCTGCCCTGGCTTTACATCGCTGCAGAAATCATGGATAATGATTTTGTCCGGCTGATAGCCGAATTTTACATGTTCAAAATTGACTGTGCCTTCTATTCTATCCAAATGAACCGGGTTCCTGGCATTGACGTCCTCTTCTTCTTCGTTCAAAAATTCAAATACCCTTTCCGCAGCAGCAGCCATGGATTGAAGCATATTGGAGACTTGTGCCACTTGCGTAATCGGCTGGGTAAAATTCCTCACGTACTGGATAAAGGCCTGAATATCGCCTACTTCTATCGTCCCCCTTATAGCGAGCAGGCTTCCGCTCACCGCTACGGCCACATAGCCCAGATTGCCTACAAACATCATAATGGGCTGCATCATGCCGGAAAGAAACTGGGATTTCCACCCTGATTGGTACAAAAGGGCGTTCGTTTCATTAAATTCCCTTAAAACCTCTTCTTCCCTATTAAAAACCTTCACAATGTTATGCCCGCTATAAACTTCTTCCACCTGGCCATTGATTTTCCCCAGATAATTTTGCTGCGCCACGAAGTACTTCTGGGAAAATTTTACTACAATCCCGATCAATCCCCCTGATACCGGGAGGATGACTAAGGCAATCAAAGTCATGACAGGGCTGATGCTCAGCATCATAACCAAAATACCTATAATTGTCGTTACCGAAGTTATAAGCTGGGTTATGCTTTGGTTTAAGCTTTGCCCCAAAGTATCCACATCATTGGTAATCCGTGACAAAACCTCCCCCACTGTCCTGGACTCAAAATATTCCAAAGGCATCCTATTAATTTTCTCTGAAATCTCTTTCCTGAAACGGTAGCAAAGCTTTTGGGAAATCCCTGTCATAATCAGCCCCTGGATAAAAGACAGACAGGAACTCAATGCATATATGCCGAGCAAAAGCAGGAGGATTCCCCCTATTTTATCAAAATCAATCCCCCCCGTCCCCGAAACTTTCGCCATCAAACCATTAAATAGCTCTGTCGTTGCTTTACTCAATATTTTCGGCCCTAAAATATGGAATGCAGTGCCGCCCACGGCAAACAGCATTACAGCCGCCAGCCCATATTGATAAGCTCCCATATAACGGAAAAGCCTGCCTGCCGTCCCCTTAAAATCTTTGGCCTTTTCCCCCGGCATCATCCCGCCGCCCGGACCATGCATCCTATGTCCCGGTCTTGCATTCTGCTCGCTCATTGCACCTTGCCTCCTTCCAGTTCTGCTTCCGAAAGCTGGGAACGGGCAATTTCCTGATATGCCCCGCAGTCCGCAAGCAGCTCATCGTGCCTTCCCATTCCCGCTATCTTCCCCTCATCCAGCACGATAATTTTATCCGCATGGAGAATGGTACTGATTCTCTGGGCAACAATAATCACTGCCGCATCGCCTAGCTTTTCTCTTAACGCCTTACGCACCACGGCATCCGTCTTATAATCCAAAGCGGAAAAACTGTCGTCAAACAGACAGATTTTAGGATGTTTCGCAATTGCCCTCGCAATGGCAAGCCGTTGCTTCTGCCCCCCGGAAACATTAGTCCCCCCTTGGGAAATCTCACTGCCGAATTTTTTACGCTTGCTTTCGATAAATTCCATAGCCTGAGCTATTTGAGCCGCTTCTTTCATATCCTCATCCGTAATATAATTTCCGCCAAATTTGATATTGGATGCAATATCCCCCGAAAAAAGAATACCCTTCTGAGGCACATACCCCAGCATATCATGCAGTTTATGCTGGGACAAATCCCGGATGTCAATTCCGTCTATGGTAATCCGCCCTTGCGTCACATCGTAAAGCCTGGGGATCAGCCGGATTAATGTAGATTTCCCGCAGCCCGTGCTTCCAATGATTGCCGTTGTCTCGCCTGGATAAGCCGTAAAGTCAATGCCTTCCAAAGCATCCTCATCCGCCCCCGGATAACGGAAACTGACATTTTCAAAGCGGACAACCCCTTTTACGTCCGTAAGAAGCCCGTCCTTTGTCTCTTCCTTGTCATGGATTGCCGTTTCCATTTGGAGCGCTTCTTCGATACGTTCCGCCGCCACTCCTGCCCGGGGCAGCATAATAGATATCATGGTAATCATAAGGAATGCCATAACTATCTGCATCGTATAGGTAATAAAAGCAAGCATATCCCCTACCTGCAGATTCCCCATATCCACTCCCTTTGCCCCAAACCAGACAATCAGCACAGTCACCCCGTTCATAATCATCATCATCATCGGCATCATAAATGTCATGACGCGGTTGGTAAAAAGCTGGGTCCCCATCAATTCCTTATTGGCTTTGTCAAACCGCTCTTCTTCAAAGCTTTCCCTGCTAAAAGCACGGATGACAGGAATACCTGTCAGGATTTCCCGGGATACTAAGTTCAGTTTATCCACTAACGTCTGCATCATCTTGAATTTTGGCATAGCAACGGACATTAGCATCATCACAAGAAGCACAATTGCAAGGACGGCTACCGCAATAATCCATCCCATACCAGTCTTTGTATTCACTACTTTCATTACGCCGCCAATCCCAACAATAGGCGCATACAATACCATGCGCAGAAGCATAACCGATACCATCTGTATCTGCTGGATATCATTGGTGCTTCTCGTAATCAGGGATGCCGTGGAAAAACGGTCCATTTCTGCATCGGAAAAAGAAACTACCTGATGAAAAACTTTCCCCCGTAAGTCCCGGCCAATCTTCGCCGATGTCCTTGCCGATAAAAGCCCTGCAAAAATAGAAGCCGCCATCATTAAGACGGAAAGACCCAGCATGACCCCGCCCTTTCTTAAAAGATATTCTGTCTGAACAGAGGCAATGCTTATCCCCATCGCTTCATATTCTGCCTTTACCCCATTCATCGCCATCTGGGAAACCATGGAGCTGTTCAGGCTGTCTAGCGAAACCCCTTCCAGGGAGGAAAGAATAAGAGCCGCCATCGGCGCTTCTATTTTTTCATTCAGCCTTTTTACTGTCTCTTCCTCCCTTACAGCCAGTTCATAAATCCCATCTTCCCTTTTCCGGTAAGAACTCCTAAGCAGTTCTTCCCCCTCATCATCCATGGAAAGGGCAATTTTCTCCAAAGTCTCTTCCCGCATACAGTCCGGCGCTGCATGTTCGATGCCGCCTTGCCCAATGCCCACATCCACAATGTCTGCGGTAAACTGAGGCAATGCAAGATCGCAATATGCCTGCAGGATAAGCAAAGCAATGATCGCCGCCACTGCCGCCTTCGATTCTTTTAAATATTTTAATATCTTAAACATCCTCTGTTTCAGCCTCCTTGCCGCATCCTATATTTTCTTCCATCTTCTGGATATTTGATGTCATAACAAAGATATATCCTACTCTGACTTTTCCTTTAATGCAATAAAATATCTATTAAAAAAAAGAAAAGATTTTAAGGATATTCCTTTAAAAAAGCTGCCCTTTTCTGGCAGCCTTTTTTCCTCTTATAAAACTTTTGTAAACGGTTATGGAATATGTTTTAATATTTTGTCAATATCTTCTTTTCTCCCTAACACCATAATATGTTCATCCTCACGCATCACATAATTTGCGCCCGGAAGCAAATCTAACTTCCCGTCCTTTTTCATCCCAAGCACATTTACATGGTATTTTGCCCGGATATCCACTTCCCCTATTGATTTCCCTGTCCAGCTTTTCATAATAGGAATCTCATAAATAGAGTATTCCTCTGTCAGTTCAATATAATCAAAAACATGGTTCGCACTTACCCTTACTGCCAGCTTTTCTGCGATATCCCTGTCAGGATAGATCACTTCATCTGCGCCATTGCGCAGCAGGAATTTCGCGTGAATATCCCTGTTCGCCTTACTAATTACGTATTTCGCCCCCAATTCCTTAATCAGGCTGGTAATTTCCAGGCTGCTTTGGAAATTTGTTCCAATACAGACAAAGCAAATATCAAAATTACGGATTCCAAGACTTCTTAGCACCTCTTCATTTGTGCAGTCCCCTATTTTAGCGCTAGTTACAATAGGAAGCAAATCCTCCAGCATCTCTTCTTTT
Organism: uncultured Lachnospiraceae bacterium; assembly: GCA_910576535.1. GTDB lineage: Bacteria > Bacillota > Clostridia > Lachnospirales > Lachnospiraceae > Kineothrix. The sequence goes on from CAJTKK010000013.1 coordinate 68,497, forward strand.
TCATCCACAATCATAATTTCATTTTCAAGTTTTGCCAGGTTTGAACAAAGGTGATGCCCAAATTTCCCCATTCCAATCATCAGTATTGATTTCATATTTTACCTCATTTCTGCACTTTTTTGTTACCGTATCATTTACCCTATTATAATTTTTTCTGCGGGGAGCTGTACCGGGGCCACCCTTTTCCGTTCGGTAAAGGACAAGGCAAATGTCATGCTTCCAATCCTTCCGCAGTACATCAGCAAGATGATCATGCCCCTTGAAATAACATTTAATTCCCTCGTAATCCCTGACGACATCCCTACTGTTCCAATCGCAGAAAAGACTTCCAGGAGCACATCCTCCATAGGCAGGGCCTGAATAGCGCATACGATAATCGCGGCGGTTACAGCCAGCAGAAGATTAATCGTTACTACGATACTTGCTTTCCGGATTTCTTCTTCTTCCAGGCGTCTTCCAAAAATATTGCTTCCATGGCTGTTTCTTAGGTTTGCCCAGACAAAAATAAGCATTACCGCAAAAGTAGTTGTTTTTATCCCCCCAGCCGTAGATCCCGGGCTTCCGCCGATAAACATTAAAACAATCGTCACAAGCTTGCTGCTGGCGCTCATCCCCCCTACGTCAATCGTATTAAAGCCAGCCGTCCTGGCTGTCACAGACGCAAACAATGAAGTCAAAATGGTTTCCCCTGCCCCCATATCCGCCATCAAATGATCCTTTTCAAAAAGATAAATAAGAAACGCACCGGCAAATATCAGAACAAATGTCATTACAAGGACAATTTTTGTATGCAGCAAATATTCCTTAAAGCGGAATTTTTTCTTCTGCAGATCATCCCATACGAGAAAACCAATGCCCCCTATGATGATCAAAAGCATCACTGTTATATTTACCAGAAAATCGCCGGAATAAGATACCAGCGAAGAATATTCCTCTTTCCTCCCCATAAGGTCAAATCCGGCATTGCAAAACGCTGATATGGAATGGAAAATCCCGTTGCAAATACCGGCTGCCCAGCCCATCTGGGGAATAAAACGAATGGACAAAAGCAGCGCGCCAATTCCTTCTATCGCAAAAGTCCCAATCGTGATCTTCTTCACCAGACGGACAATCCCGCCAATCTGAAGCGTATTCATGCTCTCCTGAAGAATCCCTCTTTCCTTTAAGCCAATATTCTTTTTCATCAGAACCGCCACAAATACACCCACCGTCATAAACCCAAGACCGCCGATTTGTATCAGTAACAAAATAACAGCTTTGCCAAATACTGACCAGCCGGCATAAGTATCCACCACCACCAGCCCTGTCACGCAGGTAGCGCTGGTTGCAGTAAAAAGCGCAGTCAAAAAATCCGTCACGTTTCCTTCCGCTGATGAAACAGGCAGCATCAGCAAAAATGTGCCGGCCAATATAATCCCTAAAAAGCCGGCCGCAATCGTTCTTGTTGCCGTTAATTTACTATGCCATTTCTTTTTACCCAATTTTATTCACACTTTCCCTCATAATCCAGATTCTTTTAGCAGCGCCGGCTTTTTTCAGCCGGCGCTTTTTTCCTTAAAAACTTATGCTTTGTATTGTATCAATGATATGTTTTGCTACATCTTCTTTACTCATTACCGGAAGTTCCAGGCATTGATCCTTCGTGATCAGCGTAACAGCATTCGTATCCGTCCCAAAACCCGCCCCTTCCTGTTTCAGGTTATTCGCCACAATCATGTCCACATGCTTCTTTTCCAGCTTTGCTTTGGAATTTTCCACCAGGTTTTCCGTTTCCATAGAAAATCCGCAGATAAACTGGCCTTCCACCCTGTTTTCCCCCAGAAACTGCAGGATGTCTTTTGTACGTGTCAAAGCTAAAGACAGCTCCCCGTCTTTCTTCTTCACTTTTTCCAGGGAAACATTCAACGGCCGGTAATCTGCTACAGCCGCCGATTTAATAATAATATCCTGCGATTGATAACATGCTTTCACTGCTTCAAACATTTCTTCCGCCGATTCCACTTCCGCCGTATGTACAAAAAGCGGCGGTTCCAGTTGGGTTTTTCCGCTGATCAAGGTAACTTCCGCCCCCCTTTGCGCACAGTGCCTTGCAATGGCATACCCCATCTTGCCAGTAGAATAATTGGTAATAAACCGCACAGGATCTAACTTTTCCCTGGTAGGTCCTGCCGTAACCAATACCTTTTTCCCTAATAAATCTTTTTTATGGCCTATCTCTCTTAGAAGATAGGCAAGCAGAGTCTGTTCGGAAGGCATCTTCCCTTCCCCCACATCACCGCAGGCCAGATAACCGGTATCAGGCATTATAACTTCCATGCCATACCCTATCAGTTTTTTTATATTGTCCTGCACCACCGGGTTTCTATACATATGGGTATTCATGGCTGGCGCAATTATTTTTTTACATTCACATGCCATTACTGTTGTGGTCAACATATCATCGGCAATCCCGTTCGCCAACTTACCGATAACATTCGCGGAAGCCGGGGCTACCATCACCACATCCGCACGTTTCGCCAAAGACACATGCTCCACGCTGTATTCAAAATTCCTGTCAAACGTATCAATCAGGCATTTATTCCCGGTCAATGTTTCAAAAGTAATCGGGTTAATAAAATTCACCGCATTCTTTGTCATTAAAACCGTGACATCTGCCTCCAGCTTTTTTAACATGCTTGCCAGATAGGCAATTTTATAGGCGGCAATACTCCCCGATACCGCTAATACAATGTTTTTTCCACGCAGCATACAAAATCCTTCCTTTACAAAAAACGCCTGTCCTCTATGATACCTGTTTCAGGACTTTTCCCGACTCTTTGGAAGCCTGCGGAGCAATTCTAAGCAGCGCAAGGCTTACCGCGCCGCCGATCACCACAGCTACCACCGCTTCCGGCACCCCGTTTGCAGCAATAATTCCAAGAATCATGCCATACACCGCATCCACGGCAACGCTTTGTGCCGCTGCAAACTCATCCCTGAAACAGAAAAAAATCAAATGCATAACCAATAAAGTATTGACGAAAGCTCCTGATGCACATGCAACCGGAAGAGCCACGGTCCTTCTCGCTTTTACGTTCTTCAACATCTTTTCCAAACCAGTAAAAACATAATAAGGCATTACCCCTACCAGTATTCTCGGCACCAACGCAATCACTACGCTCCAGCCGTTCCCGCCGATATCCCCCACCTGATAAAATGGTGAAAATGCAAAAGATAAAAGGCTTGGCTCCAGCGTATTCTTAATCAGGCTGGTAATGCCAAAAGTTGCTCCAAGAACTGCCCCCTTTTTCGGTCCAAGTACGATGGATCCGACTATAACCGGCACGTGAAGCAAAGTTGCTTTAATGACAATGAGGTTAATATAACCTACATTGGGGATGAAGGTCATAACCGCAATAATCGCCATAAAAAGCCCGGTCATAACCAGAGACAAAGTTTTTTTGTTATTCATTTTTCTTCCTCCTGTTATCATTCTCCTAATTAGAGATACAATACGTTTAGAAGATACCACATTTACTGCTGCTTGTAAAGAAATTTCCTGTTTTGACGTCTCATCCCGTCACAGAAAAAAAACCAGAAATTAGGTAATTGTTCTATTTCTTCACCTAATATCTGATTTTCTCATATTATATGCTATATAAAGCAGATAATGGGAGTCGAACCCACCCCCTCAGCTTGGGAAGCTGATGTACTACCGATATACTATATCTGCACAATGTCACTCTTCGACAATAAAAGGTTTTAAAGCAGCTATGATTTCTTCTTCCTGCTCATCCGTTTCCAAAATGCGCAATTCCAATACTTTGGATAAATCCATACTGAAAATCCCCATCACGGATTTCGCATCTACAATATATCTGCCGGAAGCTAAATCAAAATACCCGTTAAACTGAACCATAATGCTGACGAATGCTTTGACATCTTCAATGGTTTCCAGCTTAACCATAATACTTCTCATTCAAGCGTCCTCTTTCCTTTTTGTTTTTGATGACATTAGCTATTATACTATTAAAAAACTAATTTGTATAGAGTTATTTTTATTTTCGGCAATTTATACAAAAAAATCACAAATAACCCGCAATATCTTTTATAATTTCCCCTGCCATCATCAGGCCGGCTACCGGCGGAACAAAAGATACGCTGCCGGGAACAGCTCTCCGGGAGGATCCTTCCGGAACTTGTTCCCCTATATCTTTTGGAACCCGCGGCTCTTCTTTTGAATAAACCACTTTTAAATTTTTGATCCCTCTTTTTTTTAATTCCCTGCGCATAACCCTGGCTAGCGGGCAGACACTGGTCTCATAAATATCCGCCACTTCAAATGCGGCAGGATTCAGTTTGTTTCCTGTCCCCATGCTGCTGATTACCGGTATCTGATATGCCTTGGCCTGCAATACAAGCTCTATTTTCGCCGTTACCGTATCCACCGCATCTGCGATATAGGAATAACTGCTGAAATCAAATCGGTCTTTATTTTCCGGCAGAAAAAAGCAATGAAACACTTCTACCTTAGCCCACGGGTTAATTTCCAGTATTCTCTCTTTCATCACATCTGTTTTATATTTCCCGATTGTACCGGAAAGGGCGGCAATCTGCCGGTTCATGTTGCTTTCCGCCACTTTGTCGCTGTCTATTAAGTCAATAGCCCCAACACCGCCCCTGGCTAATGCCTCGGCCACATAGCCGCCTACGCCGCCCACGCCAAATACCGCCACCCTGGATTTCTGCAAACGCAGCATCCCCTCTTCGCCAAGCAGCATCTTTGCACGCTTCCAGCGTTCTTTTGCATCATCTGTTCTCATTAACATAAATCTGCACCCTGTTCTGAATGATATCCGCCACCTCTTTTGCATTTTTCTGCCCCGCAAAATAAGGCGCGGCTTCTTCCGAAATGATCTTGAGCAAATCCTGATTTGCGGAATTTAGCTGATCCACCGATTGTACAAAAGCTATTACCTCTTCCACTTCCTCCTGGGTCATCGGGCTAATCGGCACCTCTGCCCCATTGACGTAGTAAACTTCGTCATATTCCACCAGATTGCCGTTCTCATCCTCATAAGACGGTCTTTTCTTCGCCTTCTCTGCCAAAGCGTCTACATGTTTCATGCTTATAGGCCATTCATAATCCGTCTGCCCCTGGAACTCATCGGACAGGAAATACCTTAGGAATTTCCATGCCCCGTCTTTATTTTTCGACTTGGATGACATCGCCAATTCCAGTTGAGCGCCAATAGAAGAGCCTTTCCCATCCCCGGAAGGAAAGCCAATCATCGTAATATCTTCCCCAAATGTTCCTTTTTTTGAATAATTATAAGCAGAAAAGCCATATAAGGACATCCGTTCCAGCAGTACCTTCCCCTCCCGGAACCAGCTATTTAAGTCTCCTCGCAAAGCGTTGTTATAATAGTCTTCAGGCAGCATTTCCGGGAACTCTTTTACAAACTCCAAGAGGGAAATGAATTCTTCCGAATCAAATCCGCATTTGCCGCTTTCCCAGTCAATAAACTGGCTTCCCGTCATCTGAATGCTATAATGAAGCATACTTTCCCTTGTCATTTCAGAAAAAACTTCCATCCCCTCCGGTTTCGACGCCATTACTTCACGCAAATCCTGAAGCGTCCATCCCGTCCGGCTTCCCACATCCGCAGTTTTCCCGGCTACGGTATAAATCGTAAATTTGGGAACCAGCCGGTATAGCTTCCCGTTGTTTTCGTATGCTTTTAACACATTGGGAAAATAGTCTTCCCTCTTCAGTTCGCCGTCTTTATCCATATAAGGATATAAATCTTCAAACAGCCCTTTTGCCATATAACTCTCCAAAGGAAGGTAAGCATCCAGTAAAAGAATATCCGGCATCTTTCCTGAAACAATGTCCGTATTCAGACGGGTAATGCCCGCTGAATAATCTTCTTCTGTATTATACTGGGAATAATCCGTAATCTGTATCCTATATTCAGGATCCGCCTTATTAAATTCTACCACATGCTTCCTTACTTCCCAGTTCAAATCATTGCATGCCAGCGTCAGTACTGTTTTATCCGCCACATCCTTAGGATCCACTTTCGTAAACTTCATCAGCACATCCTGGCCGGTCAGTTCATCATTCATCATCCCGTAAAATTCTTTTTCACTGACAGCACAAAGATTATAAATATATCCGGCATTCATATCCGAGTCGATAAAATCCATTATTTTCTTGGTTCCCTCGTCCCCAAGGTTATAAGAATACACCCCGCCGTTCCCTACCAACAGAAAATCGCTTTCCACGCCCGGGTAAAAGCTATAGCTGCCGGAATTCCCCGGCAGCGTATACTCCCCGGAAAATTCCCCTGTATTTAAATCCAGTTTGCGAAGAACGGATTTCCCTGTTTTTTCATTATAAGAATTCATAATGATTGTTCCGTCCTGCAAAAAATGAACCCCACCGTTTATTTCCTCCGCAGGCTGAATACTCCCGGCCGCTTTTCCATTTTCATCAAAAAAAGAAAAACCATTTTGATCCGCTACTACAATCCTTCCGTCTTCCAGAAGCCGTACCCAATTTACCCAGTAATCCTGGCTGTCTCCATTTAACGGCTGCTTCCAGACTTCCCGGCCGGCGCTGTCCAATTTCAGCAGATAATAATCATCCCGCCAGCTTTCTTCTTCCGCTTCCCTCTCCTGAATAAATTCATCATAAACTACATAAAAGTTTCCTTGCCCGTCCGGGTTCATCCATGATACATATGAATTTTCTTTTAAATCTATAAAAAAAGACTGGGCATCCGTCCCATCCGGATTCATATTTGCAAAAGTAACCCGGCAGCCCTCCTCCATCCATTCCATACTGCTTAAATAAATCCGTCCATTCTTAATGAAAAAATCATTATAATTAGCCTGTTCCCCTATTCCTTCTATCTTTACTTCTTCCGCTTTATATACATATTCTTTGGGACTTGCTAAAGCTCCTCCCCCTGTACCGCCTTTTCCTCCGCAGCCCGAAAAAAAGAGAGCAGCCAAAACAGCGCAGACTATCAACAAATAACCCCTAAACTTCTTCCTATACATCCTCATCCCCGCTTTCCTTATTGCCCTTTCCTGCAAAACTTTGTTTTATATGCTGGCGGCAGGCAGCCTTTAAAAATATTTCCATTTATTTTTCTCGTTATGAAACCTATCCGAAATCCTATCCCGGCATCTCACAAAAAAAAGCCCTACGTCTTTCCATGTCCACTGTTTCCTTTTCCACGCGGTTATAAAAGCCGTCACTATCATCACCAGCGGAATAAGCAAAAACAGGATTTGAAGCACAAGGACAATGGCAAGCACATCTTCCCATCCCCGTGCCACATTCTCCCAATAAGGATATTGTATTGCCCTCGCATTCATAGAACGTGTGCCAAATTCAGCAATGACTGTCAACAATCCTTCTATGCTAAAACGCGCTGAATTTTCTATCACCCACATGCGGTTTTCATCCAAACCGAATTTTTCTTTCACACTGTTATAGGCAAAGTTTTTTACCGGGTTCGGCATCACCGCTTCATAACTGCTAATGCCTTCTGTTAAACCCAATTGCTCCAAAGTTTCATAAGAAACGTAAACTACTGTTTTATCCAGCCCCGCTGCCTCCTGGAACCGGCCCTCTTCCCGCCTAATGACTCCGGCAATATAATGAGGTATTCCGCCAATCGTCAACTGCATACCAACCACATCATTAGAACCGAATAATTGCCAAGCCGCCTCTTCATCCACAATCACTTTATCATACATCAGGTCATTTCCTGAAAAGTAAGAACCTTTCAGCAGCCGGACCGGATGGAACAGAAAAAAGTCCCCTCCGATTCCTATTGCAGATGCATCCGTCAATGACGTCTTCCCGGAAGACAAAGTAATCTTCCCGGATGCGCTGTAAGCGTCTGCCCACAGCCTCGCATTTTCATTTGGCGCCGTAATCGAAGACTCTTTGAAAAGCGTATCCAGCTCATGTTCAAAAGCCCTTATTTTATCTTTGTCAATTTCCGTGCTTTCCGTAAAAAAACAGCTTATCTGTGCCGTATTGCCTTCTTTTGACCATCTTTTTGCCGCAGTCTGGTCCAACAGCCCATTTTTCTTTACCACGGCAAAGGCTGTCAGCCCTCCCCATGCCATCAGGCAAAACAGGATAACGGCCGTCAGCATTATCTGTTTCCACGAAAGGCTTTTTATAAAATCTTTGATTTTATTCATAATCCGTTCTCATTCCATCCTTCCCTCCGCTGCCCCGTCATACCGCATGTCCCGGCCGTGTTAGTCTGTCAGACGGACCTGTTTTCCCGCCTCTACTGGTTTCGTCGCCGTAGTGATCACATATTCGTGCCCATAAAGCCCGGCTGAAATTGCGGTATGCGTATCGTCCGACGCCAGCGCTTCCACGTCTACCCGGGTTGCAATATAACGGTTGCCAAGAGGGCTGCTCTTAGACTCCACAATTAAAATGAACTTGCCGTTATTATCTTCCCTTACCGCACTATTGGGGACTACCAGTTCATATTCCGAACTTCTCTGACCCACAGAAAGACTCAAAGACTGCCCGGCCTGGACATCGCCCTCTACATGAAAAGTCAGCAGTTTATTCTGCGCCGGGTTATCCGGATCCGGTTTAATTGAAGCCAATGTCGCTTTCACATTGTCATAATACCATGCATTCTGGAGTTCCGCTATGTCCCCTACCGAAAGCTTCCTGGCCTGTTCCGTAGTTGCTGAAAAAGCCAAGGTAAAGCCTTTTCCTGCAGGCTGTATGACAGCAAGAACTTCATCCGGTTTCGTAGATTCCCCTGCTACCAGGTTAACAGAGGTCACTGTTCCTGCCACTGGGGCTGTTATACTGCTTCCTATGGATTTTTCCTTTAATCGTTCAATTTCTTCTTCTTTTTTCGTTATCTGGGTATTCTGAGCATTCAGGTTCATCTCCGCGGTTAAAGCCTTAATCAGCTCACTCTTTTCTGTTTCGAGCTTTGTGATTTCGGCTGTAATATTCGCCACCTGTGTTTCTGCTTCCGTCTTGCTGTTCGTTGCCTGCGCAATTTGCGTATTTAAATCATTTTGTGCGCTAATATTCTTTGCTTTTGCTTCTTTATTGCTTAATGCCTCCTGCGCCGCCGTCTGTGTAGCTTTTGCATTTTGCAGATTACGCTCCGCATTTTCCAGCGAAGCCTGCAAAGAATCCAGCAATGCCTTATTCCCATTATAGGAAGCCAGTGCCTGTGCTGCTTTATCCAGCTCTCCTATTGCCACATTTAACTTATCTTCCGCTATCCGCACATTTTCTGCCGCCACATCATATATATGCAGTTTAATCTCATTATACTCATTTTGAGCTGTGTCAATTTTATCCTGTTCCCCTGTTGCAATCGCATCCTGGATTTTTTGATCCGCTTCCCTTAGTCTTGCTTCAGCATCTGCTAATTCTGCCCTTCTTTGTGCCAGCTCTTCCTCCGCAACGGATTTTGCTTCCTGAAAATTTTCCAATCCCCCTTCTAAACTTACGTTTCCATTTTCATCCGTAACAGGCGTTCCCAACAAATTGACCGCTTCCTCTATTTTAGCGTTTACACCAGCTATTTCATTATTAATTCTTGCTACTTCCGCATCCGCATTAGCCACTGTAGCCGCCGCAGAATTCACCGCTTGCTGTTCTCCTGTTGTATCCACCACTGTTGCATCATTAATATTTTTCTGCCCCGTTAAATTGTTTAAATTATTCTGCACATTCTGCTGATTCGCCGTTGCAGAATCCAGGCTGTTTTTTGCAGCGGTCAGCCTGTTGTCAATATCTGCCAACTGTGCCTGATAAGATGCCAAAGAACTGGTTTTCCCGCTCTCTACTTTATTGATTACATCACTGGTAATATCCCCGGTAAACAGTCCTGTCAAATAAGACAGCCTTAAATCATCCAGCTCCTTTTGCGCTGCTTTTAGCTCTTCACTTTCCACATCCTCCAGGTAAAAAAGTACAGTGTCCTTTTCTACTACATCCCCGTTTTTTACATTTACGCTTTCTATCTTCCTGCTTTCCGTAACTACTACATTATAAGGATCCGTTGCTTCTAAATTCCCGGTTCCCCGCACCTTCTCCGTAATCGTTCCGCTCTGCACGTACTCTGTCGCCACCTCCGGCAAGGAATAATTCATAATGGTATTGGAAAAAAATGTCAGCACAAGCATAATGGACAAAAAGATAATTGCCGCATTTTTTACCCATTCCCTTCTCTTCGATGGATTCGTATTTTCGTTCATTACTTTTCCTCCTTCTATCGCTGGGGGATCCTTTGATTCTCCCTTGGCTTAACCTTAGGAAACTTTATCCCTTCCTATCCCTTAATTCCGCCCTGATAAGTAATCCCTTCCACCAGATAATCCTCCCCATAAAGGAATACCAGCAGTGTAGGCACCATATAAATTGTCGCTACCGCAAATGCAAGCCCGATTTCTCCATTCTTTATTTTGGAAAGAAATACGGAAAGGGGATGCATAGTATCATCCGAAAGCAAAATTAGCGGCTGCTCCACCATATTCCAGTAATCAATAAAAATAAGGATTGCTACCGAGCATAAGCATCCCTTGCAAAGGGGCAGACAAATGCGCCGGAAAATCTGCCATTCCCCGGCTCCGTCAATCTGAGCCGCTTCAATAACAGAAATGGGGATCCTCCGCATAAACTTTGTCAATAAATAAACGGCAAAAGGGGAAAATATCCCAGGAAGCCATATCGCCCATCTCGTATCCAATAAGTGAAGCCAATTTGACACCAGATAATTAGGAACCAACGTCACCTGATAAGGCATCAGCATCAAAATGATATAGATAAAAAAAATCATTTCCTTTATTCTGCCCCGGTATCTGGTAAAGCCATACGAGGCAAGCACTGCCACCAGAAGCTGGAAAAGCACTACCGGCGCCACCAGTATAACCGAATTCCAGAACTTAAATAAATAATCCGGGCTTTTTAGCAGTACGGTAATATACTGGCTAAAAGACACCATATCCGGAATAAATTTCAGATTTACCTTTTCGGAAATAAAGGTTTTCCCTCCCGTATCAGTGGTAGCAAACACTTGCCCGTAATTGGAGGATATTTCCGAAGAAGACATAAAAGAATTCGTAACGGTAAGAACAATAGGCATCAGAAAAAGAATGGCAAAAAAAGCCGCAATAAATGTTGCCGTCCATTTCTTCACAAAAGCCCTTCCCTTTTTTTGCCTCACCATCCGCCGGTATGCCCTGTCATGTTTTATTCCGGCAGATTCCGGACAGTCCAATCCGTTCTTTCTCATCCTTCCACATCCCTCCCGAAATGATTTTCCGCCAGGAATAAAATCCCTATGATCACTACCATCACAATAGACATCATAATTGCCGCCGCTGACAGTCTCTGATAATCCAGATTGCTAAATGTGTTATTCATAAAATGCTGCATCATATATACTGTTGGATAAGGGTAATCATCCGTCAATAAGTATATTTCCCGGAATACCTTAAAAGAATTGATCAGTGACATAATCGTTACAAATAACAAAGTGGACGACAGATAACGGATTTTAATATACACAAAAATCTGCCACTGTTTTGCGCTCTCCAATACAGCCACTTCCAGAATATCCTTTGGGATACTGCTCAAAGCAGCCATAAATAAAATCATATTATAGCCTAAGTTCTTCCATAAAAACAGCACGATAATCACTACCTGTGCATGGTCTGATTTTAGCCAATCTATTTTTCCTGCCCCAAACAGGGCGGTAATATCATTCACCATCCCATTATAATGGAACAGAACCTGCCAGATCAGCACGATAGATGCAATCGGTACCATCATAGGCGTTAGGAAAAATGTACGGAACTGGCTTTTAAAGGGCATCTTACTGTCCAAAAGCATCGCTAGCCCCAGAGACAGCACAACGGACAAAGGCACTGCAATAAGCGAAAACTTCATTGTATTGGAAGCCGCCTGCCGGAAAGCCGCATTGTGAAATACCATTTTAAAGTTGTCAAAGAAAACAAACTGATGGCTGATAGGGTTATCCACTACCGAATAAAAAATAACCACAAAAAAGGGAAGCACAAAAAACACCAGTACCCCCAGTACACTGGGGGTTAAAAATACTGATGAAATCTTCCTGCCCCGGGCATCCCTCCGGGACGCCCGTTTCCTTCCCTTTTTTTCTGTCTTCCCTGTTTTCTCCGGTTTACCAGTTAGTTTTTTTATTTTCATCACTGTTAAAGCTGCCTTTTATCTCTTCTCACTGATATAAATCTGCATCCGGTTCTGTATTAACGCTGCCACATCCTCTGCGCTCTTTTGCCCGTCAAAATAACTTTGAGCCTCTTCCATAATAATTTCAAGCATCTTGGAATCTATTTCAGCATTCCCTGCCGTTTCGATCATCTGCTTGATCATATCCACCTGTTCCTGTGTGGCCGCATAAACATCCACAGTCACTTCCCCTGAAACCCCGCTTGTCCATACTCCTTTCGGCTTTTCTTTCTGGGTTCCGTCCGTATCTTCATAATACTCTACCTTCATGTCCTTTTCAAACTGCTTTTCCAGCGCACTGCGCAGAATCGGGAAACCAGCATTGGCAGACTGCAGATTCTCCTGTCTTTCCTCCGTCATTAAAAACTGAAAAAACTCCCAGACGCCTTCCTTATTTTTAGAATTTACATTCATAGCCGCCGTAGTCCCGTTAGGGGTCAGCATAATACCGCTTTTTCCCGAAGTGGGATATCCAATTATATTTATGGGTTCCCCGAACTTCGCTTCATAGAGCTGATACTGCTGTACGGAAGTCACTTCTTCTTTCAAAAGAAGCAATTTCCCGTCCCTTATCTTTTCAATATCGCTAGGGGCGTTCGGGTCATATTGCACTTCTTTCGGGAACTGGTTCGCAAATTCCAAAATCTTTATGAATTCCCCGCTTTGGAAATTACACGTACCGTTTTCATCTACAAACATATCACCGTTTGCCTGAAGCATCATCTGCAAAGCATTATATTTTGTTGTATATTCAAAAAGCTCCACATCCTTGCCTTTGGATTCCATCAATGCAAAAACATCATCCAATGTCCACGATGTCCTCTCTCCTACATCTGCTGTTTTCCCAACAACAGCCGATAAACCAAAGCACCGCATAATCGCATATAATTTCCCATCCAGCTCATATGCCTTCATTGCACTGTCAACATAGTCCTCCCGGTTTATTTCAGCGTCCCCGTCCAAATAGGGGTTTAAGTCTTCCACGACCCCCATGGATACCAGTTCCTGCAAACCTACCGGGCAATAATACATATCAATGATATCCGGTCCGTTGCCGCTGGACATATCCGCTGTCCAAAGGTTTACCATCGTCTCATAATCTTTATCCCCTTCCCCATATTCCTTAATTTCGATCCGGTATTTATCGCTCTGTTTATTGAAAGCAACCACATCCGTCTTTACAAAATAAGGAATATAAGTCGTCCCATAAGTAAGGACGATTTTTTCCGAAACCTCCGACCGGTTCTTTTTGGTAAGAACCGCCAGCTCCGATTTAGCTTCCTCTGAACTCCAGTCTACGGAAACTGCCGCTACTCTTCCATCCTCAAGAATAGTAAATTCCCTTAAATTGCCGCTGTCAATATCGCTGTCCACCCAGTTTAAAATTTCTGCCGGTTCATTTTCCCCCAGATTATAGGCATAAAGTTTCGTCCCCAAAGTGTAAAGAATATCCGCATATTCCCCTCCGCTTTGATATGTGCCATAGTCAAAAGCAATGGGGGCATCCAAAGGTTTCAGCGTTTTTCCGGCCAGATCCACTTCCCTCATTTGCCAACCCATGTCCCCATAATTGGCAACCACTGTCTTTTCCCCTTTTATGCTAAACATATTGCCAATATAGCCTCCGGCGTCTACCTCAAAGTATAATTCCCCGCCAGGTTTTAGCACAAATACTTTCTGCCCTGTGCAGATATAGCAATACCCCTCTTTATCCTCAATCAAAGTCTGCATATAAAATTCCGGGTTATTTGACAATGTCTTTCCCAAGACGGTATCTTCTAAAACCGTTCCGTCTGCAGCCATTCTCCTCACCATAACATTTTCCGGGACAATGTCTGCCTCATTGGGGGAGCCGCTATACGTTATAAGCCCTAGCAGCAGATTCCCCTCCATGTCCTTCCCGATTGTCCCAATATAAGTATTTTCATCCAACTCCAGAGGAATCTCTTCCTTCCCTCCGTCCGGTTTTCTGGAAATCAGTTTCATTTCCCCGCCCTCTTTGCTTACGGAAAAAAATACCTGTCCATCATTGCCAATCGTGACATTGCTTGTCACATATCCGTCTTCCTTCAAGTCTTCATACTCTGCCACATAAACATAGTCTTCCGATATTTCCCCTTCGCTTTTTGCCGCTTCTGGCGCTTCCTGCCCTTTTTCCCCGCAGCCCGCTAATGCAAAAATAAATATGGATGCAATGCCTGTCACAAACCACTTTTTCATCTTTATCCCACTCTCCTTTCTTACCGATTCTCATTGACATAAACTTGTATGCGGTTCTGGATAATATCCGCCACTTCTTTTGCATTTTTCTGCCCTTCGAAGTATGCATTGGACTCTTCCGAAATAATTTCCATCATTTTTTGATCGTATTGATATAACGTATCCACACCTTCAATCAGCTTCCGGACAGTTTCTACCTCATAGTCTTTTGCGGCATAAATCTTTACCGTAAAATCACCGTATCCCCAAGTTGTTTTTTCTGATCTTTTCTTACTTCCGTCCACATCTTCATAGTATTCTTGCTTCATCGCTTCTTCAAACTGCTTCTCCAAAGCGGATTTCATCACTGGGAACCCGCCTCTTCCCGAATTGCTTTCCTGAGCATCTTTTGTCAGATGCTGCCTGATAAACTGCCATGCCCCATCCTTGTTCTTTGATTTTGCATTCATAGCTAATATGGAGCCGTCATGGCTTAAGAAAGAGCCGTTATCCTTTGTCGTAGGATAGCCCACAAAAGTAACCGGTTCGCGGAACATTGCTTCATATAAAATATACTCTTGCACCGAACTGATGGATGTTTCTGTCATCAGCAAAAGCCCCTGTTTGATTTTTGCCGGCCTGCTTAAACCATCCTCAAAAACGGCTTCCGTATCAAACCGGTTGGCAAATTCCAGGGCCTTAATAAACTCATCACTGTTAAATCTGCATTCCCCGGTTCCCCAGTCCACATATTCATCCATATTCATCATCGTATTATACATTAGAATAGAACTTTTAGTAGCATATTCATAAAGCTGCGTATTTTCTGGAAGCTTATCCATTAGTTCCATCAGCTCATCTAAAGTAATGCTCTGCCGCTCCCCTACATCGGATGTTTTTGCCAGCACCGTACTGATATAAACCCTCGACGGCATGGTATAAAGTTTTCCATCTATTTCAAATGCTTTCCTGACACTCTCCAGATAATCCTCTTTATTGATTTCCTCATCTGCATCCATATAAGGATACAAATCTTCCAAAATCCCCTTTGCCGCATACATCTGCATATTGCTGCCAGAAAGCTCAATAATATCCGGGCCTTTCCCGCTGATAATATCCGTATTCATTTGTTCCTGCCCGGAACCATAACCCTCTGGCGTATTTGCCGTAATATATTCCTTTACTTCAATACGGTATTCCGGATTTGTCCTGTTAAATTCAATAATTTCTTTCCGCAGAAAATAATCCAGATAAATAGTCCCATAAGTAAGAATCTTCTTTTCTGAAACCTCCGAGCCCTTTTTTTTGGTCAGATACACTAATTCTGTGGTATTCACGCCGCTTTCATCATCCCAGCCGGAAAGCATTACCAATATCCGCCCGTCCTCTAATACTGTAAATGAACGCACATCATCCTTGTCAATATCGCAATCTATCCAGTTCAATATTTTCTCCGGCGACTCATCACCAAAAGAATAGGTATACAGATCATTATCCGCGCAGAAGATCAGATCTGTATCCATCCCGGGCATAAACTGGTAGCCGCCGCTATTTCCCGCCATTATATTTTTCTCTGCATCCCCCATCGCTTTTGCTTTGATATCAATAGGATGCACCTCCATGTCCATATCACCGTAGTAAGCCGCATACACTTCGCCGTTTTTGGAAGAGAATATATCCTGAATCCAGGTATTGACTTCTATTTTACAGATTTCTTTTCCATCTTTGTCAAAAACAAGCACCCCTTGGTCTAAGCCAATATACAGATTCCCCTCTTTATCAATTTCGATATCCTGTACATAAAAGTTTTCCGTGTTGCCTATTGACCCGCTGATATCCGTCCGGGAAAGCAGGTTACCATCCGCAGACAATCTGCATATTTCCACAATCCTAGTGGGAATCCCTTCTTCAGCGCCTTCCGAACCGGCTGCAAACACTGCTGTTCCTTCGCTGCCGCTGATAAAAACAGAATGCCTTCCTCCGCTGCCTTCTTCCACCACTTCATAGGAAAGTTCTTCGGAGGCATCCGTTTTACTGCCATCTTCTTTTGCATCTTCCCCTTCCGGCGCCTGTCCGTCTTCTGCATCTTCTTCCTCCGGCGCCTGTCCGTCTTCCGTATCTTCTTCCTCCGGCGCCTGTCCTTCTTCTGCATCGCCTTCTTCCGGAACCTGCCCTTCTTCCTCTTCCACGCCTTCAGCAGGCGCAGCCCCGCTGCCCCCGTCGATATATGTACTTACCAATGCAAAAACATTGCCTTCCGCATCTATTTTTATTCGTTGAATGCTGCTGTTTTCCCCCAAATCTAACGGCATTGTCTCTGGCGTATCTTCGCCGATTTTCAGTTTTGCCAAATACTCTTTATATTTTTGGGACGTTTCATCATAAGAACCGGCTTTGTAATAAAGCATATCCCCTGCCACAAAAACATCATCCACCCCGTCTTCTGTTTTCAGCTTCTGATATTCCGGCACATAAACAAACTCCTTTGCCGCCGTTGTATTTTCTGTTCCAGAGCCGCCGCAGCCTGCAGCCTGCAGCCCGCACAAACACAGAAAAGTCATACAAACTGCCCATTTCCATCCTATTTTCTTCATAAGATCCCTCCATATTTCCAGCTACCCTATAAATTGGGGTATTAACGCAATAAGATCACAGTTACAGCACTATATATTGAATCATATCACATCCTTCCCCCTAGCACAATCACACATTTCTTAATAATTTCTGAAACAGAACACATCTTTATTTCTTGTCCTACAGAAGAAAAAAGCGCACAGGCTCTTCTGCGGCCCACACGCCTTCTTCTTTTGTCCATCTTTCCATATTCTTTTCAGCCTTGCACAGATTATGAATCCTTGTTTTGGCATTTAGTTTTTAAAGTTATGGATGGGCGCCGGAATCCTTCCTCCCCTGTTTACAAATGCATCACAGGAAAAATGGTTGACGGGCATCACAGGGGCATACCCCAGCAAACCTCCAAATTCTACCTTTTCCCCTACTGTTTTGCCGATCACAGGGATAATCCTTACAGCCGTCGTTTTCTGGTTCACCATGCCGATCGCCATCTCATCCGCTATAATGCCGGAAATTGTCGTTGCCTTTGTGTCTCCCGGAATGGCAATCATATCAAGCCCCACGGAGCATACACAGGTCATCGCCTCTAATTTTTCCAATGTAAGAGCCCCTGCGGTAACCGCATCAATCATCCCCTGATCCTCGCTGACCGGGATAAAAGCCCCGCTTAATCCCCCCACATAGGAAGATGCCATTACCCCGCCCTTCTTTACCTGATCGTTTAACAGGGCAAGGGCTGCCGTTGTTCCTGGCGCGCCTGCATATTCCAAACCAATTTCACATAAAATATCCGCTACACTGTCCCCAATGGCTGGCGTAGGCGCCAAAGATAAATCTACAATCCCAAAAGGCACTTGCATCCGCTTAGAAGCTTCCTGCGCTACAAGCTGCCCCACTCTTGTCACTTTAAAAGCCGTCTTTTTAATCGTTTCACAAAGCACTTCAAAATTTTCCCCCCGCACCTTGCTAAGAGCAGTTTTTACCACACCCGGCCCACTGACCCCTACATTAATGATCCGGTCGCTTTCCGTCACCCCATGGAAAGCTCCTGCCATAAAAGGATTGTCATCGGGCGCGTTGCAGAATACCACCAGCTTGGCGCATCCTAAAGAATCCGCATCTTTTGTATATTCCGCCGTCTGTTTAACGATTTCCCCCATCAGCTTTACCGCATCCATATTAATGCCTGTCTTTGTAGACCCTAAGTTCACAGAACTGCACACCCGCTCTGTGGAAGAAAGCGCCAGCGGGATGGAATGGATCAAAAGCCGGTCTGCCTCCGTCATTCCTTTTGAAACAAGCGCCGAATAGCCGCCAATAAAATTCACTCCTACTTCATGAGCCACTTTATCTAAAGTTTTTGCAATTTCCGCAAAATCTTCTGCACTTTTACATGCGGCGCCGCCGATCAATGCAACAGGCGTTACGGATATTCTTTTATTCACAATAGGAATGCCAAATTCCCTTGCAATCTCTTCCCCTATCTTTACCAGGTCTTTTGCAGCCTCGTAAATTTTATGGTATATTTTCCCGTTGAGCCTTTCCAAATCGGAATCTATACAGTCTAACAAACTTATGCCTAATGTTATCGTCCTCACATCCAGATTCTCTTTTTCAATCATCTGATTTGTTTCTGCAACTTCATAAATATTAATCATAGTCCCTCTCATCCCTTAAATTCTATGCATCTTGTCAAAAATTTCTTCCTTCTGGCACTTAATGATTACGCCGATTTCTTCCCCCAGGGTTCCCAGTTCATCTACTATATCCCCGAAATGCTTCTCCGTCTGGCAGGTATCCACAATCATCATCATATTAAAATATCCCTGCACAATCGTCTGTGATATATCCAGAATATTAATTTTATTTTCTGCCAGATATGTACATACCTTTGCAATAATGCCTACGGTATCCTTGCCAACTACAGTGATAATCGTCTTTTTCATCATCCACTCCCATTCTGCGCCCTTTTGCGCTGTCTTTATGCAATTTCAATGATTTCCGAAACTTCACTCCGGTTTGCCACCCTTATCGGAAAATCATTTGCCTTATATCCGTTATCCGCCATTGCAATTTCCACCCTTACCGTTTCATAAGCAAGCTCCGGTAAATTATTTTCTTTGCTCAAATGCCCCAGCACAATTGTCTGCATCTTATCGTTCAGCAGACGGCAGAGCAAACGGCCGGAAAGTTCATTGGAAAGATGCCCTCTATCCCCTGCTATCCGTTTTTTTAAATAATAAGGGTACGGCCCCACCTGAAGCATATTCACATCATGGTTTGCCTCAATCAATAACGCATTCATTCCTCTAAGGCACTCTACTGTATAATCATTATAACATCCTAAGTCCGTAATAATCCCTAATCTCTGCCTTCCATGACTGATGCGGTAGGCCACTGGCTCCGCCGCATCATGGGAAATCCTCATCGGATTTAATGTCAGGTCTTTTACGGTTATTTTATTGTCTGCCTCCACTTCACAAAAAAGGCTGCTGTCAATCTCTCCCACGCAGGAGGAATAGCGGATAGCCTCCAAAGTCCCTTTTGTTCCGTAAATAGGAATGCCATATTTTCTTGCCATCACTCCCAGCCCACTGATATGGTCAGCATGTTCATGGGTAATAAATATCCCATCCAGTTCCTCCGCCTTTACTCCAAGCCGTTTTAACCCTTCTTTTGTCTTTTTGCCGCTGATCCCTACATCCACAAGTATGTGTGTGGCATCGGAACCTACATAAATGCAGTTTCCGCTGCTCCCGCTGGCAATACTGCACATCCGCATATTCTTATCCAGCCTTTCTTCTTTTTTAATCTTCCCAATAAACTTCCAGGACATCACCATTCTCTACCTGCCCCATATACCGGGATATCTGCCCATTCCGTTTGGTCACAACGCGCGCGCCCTGAGGCTTGGACAAGTCAAAATCAATATAATCAAAAACATCCACAAAAACATATGAACCCTTTCCGTCCATTGCTACTGGCCTGCCATTTACGGTAACGGTAATTGGCGCCGCCGCCTCTTTGCTTCCCTGGAAAGATTTATTTCCTTGGATGCCATATTGACCCGGCGTCTCATCCTTGCTTCCTGTTTCCTCTTCTTTCCCTTCTTCTTCCGGCTCTTCCTCCTTCTCCGGCAGCCAAGCATCTTCTACCGGTTCCGGCAGCCAGGCATCTTTTATCGGTTCCGGCAGTCTGTTCCTCTCTATAGCTGCCATGGCAGCCCTTTCCTGGGCTGTCAGCCATGTATCCGCGTCTGTCCCTTTCATTGCCCAGGATACCGTAAAATTTTCATAAACATAGGTATCCATATCGGCCAATTGATGATTCACATACATATTAATCCTATGATCCACCATTACATCCATAAAGTCTGCAATCTGCTTTACTGTGTAATAGTTTAACATCTCTATCACATCATGATCCCTAATATCGTAATAACCGGATTGAAGCTGCCCATTCACTCTCGCAAATTTCGGCAAATCAATTTTTTTATCATTCACGGTTACCCTGATCACATCGCCAAACTCATTCAGCGCCCCCAGCTCCATCGCCGCTGCCTCCCCGGCTGTAGAAGGAATAACCTCGATCCTGTCCCCTCCATGAACCGGGGTGTGTATATCCGCTTCTTCCCCATTTACACGGATCACCGCCGCTTCCCCTAGTTGCCCGCGCACAATCCTTGCTTTGCCGTTAACTGTAAAATTCAGTTCCTTACCTCTTTTAGGGAACAACCCTTCCTTTGCGAACTCTGCCTGCATAGCTGCATCCACCACTGCAAGCATATTATTATCATATAGTTTTATCCTCTGTCCGTTAAAATCAACAAAAATAAAATTATTGCTCTGTTCGTAAAAACTGAGGCAAATGCCAATAGGGGTAACTAAAAGGGAATCCTTGACAACATTATCCTCTAAAAATTCCACTTGCTGCAATACCTCGCTTCCACGTACGGCAACTCTTTCATTCTGTATGCCAAGTTCTTCCGCCAGATGGCTGGTATAACCTTCCATCTTTCCGCCCCCGCCCACGACAAAAACAGCGCTGACAGACTTTCCCCCGTTCAATTCCTTTATTCTGTCAGCCACCCCTACAGCCATAGTCTGTATCACAGGCTCCAGTACTTGAAGCAGTTCTTCTTTTGTAATGCTTTGCTGAAGCCCCATAATGTCTTTATAAGAAATCTCTTTCATCAGCCCTGCATCCTTTTTTATCTGCTCCGCCGTAGCAAAATCAACAAGGCAATGCTTGGCAATGGTTTCCGTCAGGGCATCTCCTGCCATAGGAAGCATCCCAAAGGCGATAATGCTGCCGTCTTTCGTAATGGAAATATCCGAAGTCCCTGCCCCCACATCGACCAAAGCAATATTGAGCATCCGGTACATTTCCGGAATCGCAACCTGGATAGCCGCAATGGGTTCCAATGTCATATTCACCACATTAAGCCCTGCCAGTTCCACTGCTTTGTTCAATCCATCCACTACATCGTCCGGTAAAAATGTGGCGATCATTTCCGCACTCAATATCTTTGCCTTATGCCCTTCAGGATTGGAAATCGGATAATGATTGATATAATAATGAATTACGGAATGCCCTACACAGTAAAACCTCATATCCGTATCATTTTCATTCTGAAACATTTCATATGCCTTTTCCACCCCGAGAGTCGTAAGGGCATACATATCCTCTTGTGTAATCTCTTTGTCATAGCCAAACTCCGTATCTGCCGTTACATTCACGGTACGCAGCACACGCCCGGCCGCTGCTATACATGCATCTGTCAGACTGCGCCCTATGGCCCTTTCCAGCTCTTCCTTTACCTGGCGGACAGTTTCCCCCACTTTACGGATATCATGAATCTGCCCGTCCAACATCGCACGGGTTTCATGTTCTTTTACTCTCTGCGCCACCGCATAAAAGCGGTTGTTATTCCGGTATCCTACCGTCCCAACAACACTCCTCGTCCCGATATCCAGCCCAAAAACAAGCTGGCCTGAATAATTTTTTACTTCTGTCACAGATATTCCTCCAATTTCCTATCAATCTGCCTATATGTATCTGCAAGGGAACCGCTATTGTCGATCACTGTTTTACAATGACCCCGGAATTCTTCTTCCGTAAGCTGGCTGTTCAATATCCCGGCTATTTTCTCTTCCGTGTATTTCCTGAATGTCTTTAGCCGCCTGCGCCGAACTTCTTCCTTAGCATGGACATACCATAATTCATCCACGATATCCTCATACCCGCATTCAATCAGTAATGCCGCCTCTATAAATAGAAAATCTGTTTTTCCTTCTTCTTTCAATCTCCTGATCTCTTCCAGAATATATTCTTTTACCATCGGATGTATCAGCCCATTTACTTTTCCTAAAAGGGATATGTCGCCAAATATTTTCTCCGCCATCTTCCCTTTATCAATTTTCCCGTCAGGGGCAAGCACGTCCTTTCCAAGCAAATCCACCAAAGAATCATAACACTTTTCCCCCGGCTCCTTTATCTTGTGCGCTACTTCATCAGCAAGTATTACCTCACAGTGATATTTGCTCTTTATATAAGCCAGCGCTTTTGTCTTGCCGGCACCTGCCCCTCCGGTAATGCCAATAATTCTCATACTGCCTCCTGCATCCCCTGCCGCTTTCCATACGGTCATCAAGACTATGCCTTTTCTTCTTTTTTCTTTTATTTCGCCTCATACCAGTTCTTCCCGGTATGCATATCAATCTCAAGCGTCACAGATAAATCGGCCGCTGCCTTCATTTCTTCTTCAAGAACCGCCTTCACCCTTTCTTCTTCCTCCAGCGCCGTTTCTATTAAAAGTTCATCATGCACCTGGAGGATCAGCTTTGATCTTAGGTTTTCTTCTTTCAGCCTTTTCCATACCCTGATCATAGCAATTTTTATAATGTCAGCCGCTGTTCCCTGTATCGGCGAATTCATTGCCACTCTTTCCCCAAAAGAACGTTTCATAAAATTACTGGAAGAAAGCTCCGGCACTGGTCTCCTGCGCCCGAACATAGTGGTGACATAACCATCCTGTCTGGCATTCTCCACCTGTCTGTCCAAAAACTTTTTCACTTCAGGATAGGTAGCGAAATACTGCTCAATATATTCTGCCGCCTCTTTCCTTGAAATGCTCAAATCCTGGCTTAGCCCAAAAGAACTGATCCCATATACAATGCCAAAATTCACTGCCTTCGCATTCCGTCTCTGCAAGTCCGTCACCTCTTCAAAAGGTGTATGAAAGACTTTGGATGCCGTGATCCTATGAATATCCTCATCCATCTTATAGGCTTCAATCAACTGTTCATCTTCCGACATATGAGCCAATACGCGGAGTTCAATTTGGGAATAATCCGCATCCGTAAACAAAAATCCTTCCTTTGGGACAAAAACCTTCCGTATCAGCCTTCCTAGTTCCATGCGCATGGGAATATTCTGCAGATTCGGCTCCGTAGAACTAATCCGTCCCGTTGCCGTAATTGTCTGGTTAAAGGTGCTGTGGATCCGGTCTTCTTCCCCAATATAAGCAGCCAGCCCTTCTGCATAAGTAGATTTTAATTTGGTCAGGCCCCGGTACTCCAAGATTTCTTCTACCACCGGATAATCCGGAGCCAGTTTGTCCAGTACATCCGCCGCTGTAGAATATCCGGTTTTTGTCTTTTTCCCCCCGGAAAGCTTCATCTTTTCAAATAAGACCTCCCCTAGCTGTTTCGGGGAATTAATATTAAAATCACAGCCCGCCTTCTCATGAATACTTTTCTCCAGCTCCCCGATACGCCCGTTCAAAGCCTCCCCATAAGCGTGCAGTTCATCCGGCTTCACCTTAATGCCTTCTTTTTCCATATCATATAATACATAAGATAGGGGCATCTCGATCTGTGTCATCAGCCGTTCCATCCCTGTCTCTGTCAGCCTGTCCTGTAAAACCGGGGCGGCCATCCATTCCACGTAAGCAAGGAAGCAGGCGTATTCCATCACCTTGCGCCCATCCGTTTCCCCTGCTTCCCGGAAAGATGTTTTCCCGAATAACTGTACCCGCCCAGGTATCACCAAACCCAGATATTCCGCAGCAATATCCTCCGGCCCATAATCGTTTTTCAAAGGATTCAGCAAATAAGCTGCAATCAATATGTCAAATAGCCTGTCTGTTCTATCTGCCTGGATATATCTGTATTTCTTTTTCATGTCAAAAGTTACAAACTGTGCGCCGCCGCTGCCATTTTCATCGCCTTCCCCCTTTACCGCTTCCTCCAGTCTTCCAAGCAGATATTCCTTTTTCAGGAATCCTTCCGGTTTGAGAAAATAAATCTCCTTTTCCCCAAAAGCGAACGCCATACCCGCAAAATCCTCTTCTTTTGGGCCATCTTCTATAACATCAAATGCTGCCCTCTCCCCCTCTTTCAGATTTTTCAGCCTTTCAAAAAGTTTCTCCGCTTCCGCAAAGTCCGTAATTTCCTTAAAATATTCTGTCTGTCTTTGTTCCGTCCCTTTCTTATCAAAACGGCTTAACATATTTTTAAACCCAAGCCGTTTAAAAATCTTATAAGCTTCCTCTGTATAAAAATCCTTTATCTTAGCCTCTTCAAAACTAAAATCCACCTCACCGTCCACTTTAACTGTAACCAGCGTTTTGCACAAATCCGCCAGATCCCTGTTCGCAGACAGCGATTCCCTTATTGATTTTTTCGGCACCTCTTCAATATGTTCATAAACCCCCTCTAAAGTGCCAAACTGGAGCAGCAGATCCGTAGCCGTCTTCTCCCCCACTTTCGGCACTCCCGGTATATTATCCGCAGTATCCCCCATCAGGGCTTTCAGGTCAATAAACTGACCAGGGGTCATCTGATACTTTTTCTCCACATCTGCAGCATAATAATCCTCTACCTCCGTCCTGCCGCCTTTTGTTTTTGGGATTCTTATTTTAATGCGGGAAGATGCTACTTGCAGCAAGTCCCGGTCGCCCGAAATCAAGGAAACCTCCATTCCCTCCATTTCCGCCCTCTTTGCCAATGTTCCAAGAATATCATCCGCTTCCAGACCCGGTTTCTCCACGGTTTTAATACCCATCGCCCTAAGGGTTTCCTTCATTACCGGAACCTGTTCCCGCAGTTCTTCCGGCATCGGTTTTCTTGTGCCTTTATATTCTTTATAAATTTCATGCCGGAAAGTAGGAGCATGTACGTCAAAAGCCACTGCCAGATATTCCGGTTTTTCTTCATCAAGAATCTTAAACATTATATTTAAAAAACCATAAACGGCATTTGTATGAAGGCCTTCCCCATTGCTCAAATCCGGCACCCCATAGAATGCCCTGTTTAAAATACTATGCCCGTCAATTAAAACTATCTTGCCCATATGTCCCCGTCTCCGTCTTTATTACAATACGATGATCAAAACTATAATCGTTATAATCGTTATAATCGCCAAAATTTCTGTCCCATATACAAAGGCATTCAACATACTGCGCAGCCTCATCCGCCTCTTTTCATCTTCCATCATCCGGTCAAATTCCTTCTGCAAGTCAAAAGTATTTCCTTCTTCCAGTCTCGCCATTCCCTCAAGGACAAGAAATTGTATGCTTAATTCTTCCTTACACTCCTTGCATCCTTCAATGTGGTTCAAAAATTCCTTCAGTTCCCTGCTATTCAATTCATGATTTAAAAAGTCCGGTATCCTTTTTATTACCTCTTTACAATCCATAGCAGCTCCCTGGCCTCCTCATAAGTATGTTTCTTTATCTTATGCCAAAATAGATTCCTATGATATACCCATACATAATGTACTATACACTAAAATTCACTTTTTTGAAAGTATCCTCCCAAAATTAATTAGAATTTGCAAAGGATTTTTAAATAGCTTCCGGCAGCGCTGTTTTTATCCCCTGGAAGGCCTTTGTATAACAGGAAATTGCCCTGCCGTTTCCTGTTATAGAAAAAAAGTGGCTTTGTCACTTCATGAAAAACCTTCGCCGCTTCAAAAAGAACCTGCGCTTCTTTGTTAATTTATGTGCTTCTGACGAAGGATTTTCCTGTAAGGCAAGAAAAAACGCCATCAGGCTACGCAAGCGTATCCAAATGGCGCTTTTATTCATTCACGTTTATTTTACAAGAGATAATGCCGCTTCATCTGCCACTACCGTTACATTTGGGTGAAGCTGGAGAATAGAAGCCTGTACTTTCGGTGTAATCGGGCCAAAGAAAGCATCCCTTACAATCGCTGCCTTATCTTCCCCGCTGACAACAACAAGCACCGCTTTTGCCTGCATAATCGTCTTAATGCCCATCGTATATGCCTGCTTCGGCACATCGTCATAAGAAGCAAAAAATCTCTTATTCGCTTCAATGGTAGAAGGGGTAAGATCTACGCAATGTGTTTCCGGGATAAATTCATCTGCCGGTTCGTTAAATCCTATATGGCCGTTATGCCCAAGCCCCAAAAGCTGTAAATCAATTCCCCCTACCGATTCAATTACTTTATTGTAATCGGAACATGCCTTATCACTGTCCGGTTCGGTTCCGTCAGGAAGATTGGTATTGGCTTTGTCTATATTCACCTTGCTAAAAAGATGTTCATTCATAAAATAATAGTAGCTCTGGTCATTGTCTTTCGTAAGGCCTTTATATTCATCAAGATTCACTGACGTTACCTTGGAAAAATCCAAGTCGCCTTTTTCATACCATTCTACCAGTTGCTTATAAGTCCCAATGGGTGTGGATCCAGTTGCGAGCCCTAATACGCAGTCCGGTTTCGTAATCACTTGAGCCGAAATAATATTGGCAGCTTTTCTGCTCATATCATCGTAGTCCTTCGTTTTAATTATCCTCATTCTTTCTCCTATCTGCGCATTTGCTGCGCTTATCCTTTTTTATGTTTCAATGATTCTGCAAATACATTCCTGATTTCCTTAAGCCTAAATATCGGAAGCCCAAAAGAGCTTCCGATAGGTCAGCAATACGAATATGGCAAAACCCAGATCCATATTAGTTCATTTTAAAAATAAATCTATAAATTCTCTTCAAAGAACTTTTTAAGAGCTGCAATTGCTTCTGCCTCGTCAGGCCCTTCCGCCCTGCATGTCACTGTTGTGCCTTTTTTTGCACCGGCGCCCATAAGAGCCATGATTTTCTTTGCATCTGCTTTTTTTGACCCTGTGTCCACTGTAATTGCGCTCTTAAAAGGTGCAGCCAATTTCACCAGCAGCCCTGCAGGTCTTGCATGAATTCCCAACTCGTCTTTGATTGTGTACTTGAACTCCTGCATAATATAATTCTCCTTTCTTTCTTCCTTTTTCCAAGGATTCTATAGCAACTTTCCATTACTACCATTTTCCGCTTCTGCTGCAATCGCTTAGCAGTCATCTTCTTCCGTTTTCATCCCGCCCGCTTGCTTCCTAAACCCGTTTTTACTTCTGGTCGCCTGCAGACGAATCAATATTATTATGAATTATTTTACCCGCTTTCATACTTCCTGCCCGGAAAACCTATCATTGTTTCCGGATAATTCCATAAAAATCCTATGTAGTAAAAAAACCACACTTTATAAATTAATCTTCCCCTCACATGATTAACTTATAAAATCCGGTTTTGCCTGCTTTCCAGTAACGATGCTATACTTCCATTTCATAATCCTGCCGGTTCACTATCTGGGTATATAATAACAATTTATACAATTTCTGTCAAGTAAATAAAATGTCTTTTTGTATTTATTGTTGTATTTCTCATTCTTTTGACAAATTCTATTATGCAATTTATATATTCCAAAGTTACTTTTTCATCTTCTTGTTCTATCAACTCTTTCTGTACTAAAATAAAAAAGCAAACGCTCCATACCTAAATTTTACTTTTCTTTTTTATTTGTTAAGAATCAAGCTTAACAAATAAAAAAGGTCTGAAACGCACCAGTCCAACTGGGTTTTCAAACCTTTTCCTACTGCCGGCGATGGGACTTGAACCCATACGTGGTTGCCCACAACAGATTTTGAGTCTGCCTCGTCTGCCATTCCGACACGCCGGCCAATTTCTATTTTCTATTTCAGACCTTATATACCAGCTGCCTTGCCAATCACTAACAGCCGAGTTATATAATACCATACCCGGCTGATATTGACAAGCATTTTTTAAAATTCTTTTTTTATTTTTTTAAAAATATCCAAACAATCAAAGGTTGCAAAATAATCCTCCGGCGTCTCTGCCCTGCGGATCATCTGTACTTCCCCATTCTCTTTCAGCAGCAGTTCCGCTGATTTCAGCTTTCCATTATAATTATAACCCATAGCAAACCCGTGCGCGCCCGTATCATGGATCACAAGATAATCCCCTTTCTCAATTTCCGGCAGCATTCTGTCTACAGCAAATTTATCATTATTCTCACACAAAGACCCCACAATATCATATTTGTTGCAGCAAGGCTCTTCTTCCTTTCCAAGCACTGTAATATGATGATACGCGCCATACATAGCCGGTCTCATCAAATTAACAGCACAGGCATCCACGCCAATGTATTCTTTATAAGTATGTTTTTCATGGATTGCCTTTGTTACCAGCTCCCCATAAGGTCCCATCATAAACCGTCCCATTTCTGTATAAATAGCAACCTCATCCATTCCTGCGGGAACCAGGGTTTCCTCATATACTTTCCTAACGCCTTCTCCCACTGCATAAATATCATTTCCTGTCTGTCCGGGCTGATAAGGGATTCCCACACCGCCGGAAAGATTAATAAACTTAATATCCGCACCCGTTTCCTTTTTTAGCTGGACAGCCATTTCAAACAACTGTTTTGCCAATGCCGGATAATATTCATTCGTCACCGTATTGCTTGCCAAAAATGCATGAATCCCAAAATTCTTCACTCCCTTTTCTTTTAGCATCCGGAAACCTTCAAACATCTGTTCTCTCGTAAACCCATACTTTGCATCCCCCGGATTATCCATAATTCCATTGCTCATTGTGAATATTCCTCCCGGATTATACCGGCAGCTCAAAGTTTCGGGAAGTTTTCCCAGAATGTTTTCCAGAAAAGCAATATGGGTAATGTCATCTAAATTAATAATTGCCCCCAGTTTCGCCGCATACGCATATTCCTCTGCCGGAGTCTCATTGGAGGAAAACATAATATCCTCCCCTTCCGCTCCTATTGCCTTACTAAGCATCAGTTCCGTCATGGAAGAACAATCGCACCCGCAGCCATATTCTTTAAGGATCTTCATTAAATATGGGTTCGGAGCCGCTTTTACGGCAAAATATTCCTTAAAACCTTTATTCCAGGCAAAAGCCTCTTTCACAGCCTGCGCATTTTCCCGGATGCCCTTTTCGTCATAAATATGAAAAGGGGTAGGATAATCCTTCACAATCCTCTCTATCATATCCTTAGTTACAAATGCTTTTTTATTCATTGCCATTTTCTCCTTTGCCTATCTCAATTAGTTTAATCTCATTTCTAAGAGCCTCTTTCAAAACATTGACAAAATTCTTCTGCCCGGAATAAAGACATGTATCCGTCTTTTTTCCTTCAATGTCCCCAGTCAGTACATACATAGAATCAATAATCAGGCGTATTTGCATCTCTCTTTTATCCGTGAGGTATAGAATCACATTTTTTACCTCGATTTCTTTATCTGTAATCAATACCAGCTTGATATTCCGCCCCGCCGCATCTTCCAGTTCCTCCTGGATACTTTTCAGAAAAATACCAGGGGCGGAAAGATAGATGCGGTATTCTGCCTTTCCAAGCATCGCCAGAATCTTGTTTTTTATATTGGACGCCCCCTCAATAGTAATATACCCGTCCGGCGCGTCCGTTGCCGCAGGCATATTCTCTGCCAGGAAATCCCTGTCCTTCATCAAAGCCCTGATCTTGCTGCTGCAAAACTCATCTACCGGAACTGCCGCATATTTACTGGGGCTTCCTTCCATCAAATACGCAGCGCCCATTTCCACCAGCCCTGAAAGACCTCCATAAACATTGGAGCGGGAAATCCCTGTCTGCTTTGACACTTCATACCCCGTCAGCCTGCCTCTTTTATAAAGACATAAATACAAAGAAGCCTCCTGTCTCGTCATCCCAAACCCCATTAATTTTTCTAATAGATAAGCTTCATCCATTTTTCTTCCCTATAGTGTTCCTTTCTGGAAACACTATAGTCCTTCTTTCCTGTTTTGTCAAGCATCATTTATAAAAATACTGTTATGCATCGGATCCTGGATGCCCGTACCTTATTATAGAAAAACGCCAATACATAAAAGCCGGAATATTGCTTTCTTGTATTGGCGTTTTTTTATTTTAAATATCATCAATCTGCCAGTCCACAGGTTCCACCCCATGTTCTGTCAAAAATTCATTCGCTTTACTAAAATGCCTGCATCCAAAAAACCCCCGGTAAGCTGACAGCGGGCTAGGATGTGGAGCTTTCAAAATGAAATGTTCTGGATTTGTCAGCATGGACGCTTTACTTTGCGCCGGCCTTCCCCACAAAAAATAGACAATTGGGCGATTCTGGGCATTTAAAGCTTCAATTACCGCATCCGTAAACATTTCCCAGCCTTTTCCCTGGTGCGAGTTTGCCTGATGCGCCCTGACCGTAAGAACTGTATTTAACAGCAGTACCCCTTGATCCGCCCACTTCTTTAAAAAGCCATTGTTAGGTATCCGACAGCCTAAATCATCATGCAGCTCCTGATAAATGTTCTGCAAAGAAGGCGGGATATCCTTTTGGTCCGGCAGCACGGAAAAACTCAAACCATGAGCCTGACGTACATTATGATAGGGATCCTGGCCCAGCAACAATACCTTTACCTTACTTAACGGAGTAAAATGAAAGGCATTGAAAATATCATCTGCCGGCGGATAGACGACCGCTTTGCTGTATTCGCTTTGCACAAAGTCAAAAAGCTGCCTATAATATGGCTTGGAAAATTCAGGTTTCAACGCATCCAGCCAGTCATTCTGAATCATTGCCATTCTTCTGTACTCCTTTACTTTTTCTATTGCCTTACAGGCACACCCTGTGTTTTCAAAAACTCCTTCACTTGGCCAATTTCCAGTTCTTTATAATGAAACAAAGATGCTGCCAGCGCGGCATCTGCCTTTCCGTTTGTCAATACATGATAAAAGTCTTCTTTCCGCCCGGCTCCTCCAGAGGCAATTACCGGAATGGAAACATTTTCTGCAATTGTCCTGGTCAGTTCCATATCATACCCTGACTTCGTACCATCACAATCCATACTTGTCAAAAGAATTTCCCCGGCTCCCAGCTTATCCGCCTTCATCGCCCATTCCACTGCATCTAATCCCACATCTATGCGTCCGCCGTTTTTATATATATTCCATCCCATCCCGTCCGTCCGCCGTTTCGCGTCTATCGCGACAACTACGCATTGGCTGCCAAATTTTTCTGCTGCTTCGCTGATGAAAAAAGGATTATTAATGGCTGCAGAGTTAATCGAAATTTTATCCGCCCCTTCTCTAAGAATTACCTTAAAATCATCTACAGTGCAGATTCCCCCTCCTACCGTAAAAGGGATAAAAACCTTTTCCGCCACGCGCCTTACCATATCCGCCACAGTTTTCCTTGCATCGGAAGATGCCGTAATATCCAAAAATACCAGTTCATCTGCACCCGCCTGGTCATAAGCGGCAGCAATCTCCACCGGATCCCCTGCATCCTTCAAATTTACAAAATTAACTCCTTTGACGACTCTTCCCCCATGGACATCCAGACAAGGGATAATACGCTTTGTATGCATTTATTTTCCCTCCCTTTGTATTTGTATAAAATTGCGGAGAATCTGCAATCCAATACTGGAACTTTTTTCCGGATGGAACTGGCAGGCAAATACGTTATTCTTTTCCACCGATGCATGAATCAGCGTATGATATTCTGTCGTGGCAGTAACAATCTCCTCTTCTTCTGCCTTCAAATAATAAGAATGAACAAAATACACATAGGCTTCTTCCGGAACTTTAAAAAACAGCCTTCCCTTATTGGGATACTTTAAAGAATTCCATCCAATCTGGGGTATTTTCCCCCCTTTCTTTTCTGGTATTTTCAAAATTTCACCCTTTAAGACACTTAATCCCTCCACACCAGGACATTCATCACTGCGTTCAAAAAGAAGCTGAAGCCCTAGACAGATACCAAGGAAAGGCGTTCCCTGGTTAATTGTCTCCTTAATTACATCTTCTAATCCATAACCCCGTATTTTTTCCATGGCTTTGCCAAAAGAGCCGACTCCTGGCAAAATCACTTTATCCGCACCGAGGATCTTCTCTTTTTCGCGTGTTACGCAAGTTTCTTCTCCAAGAAAAAGAAGGGCTTTTTCCACACTTTTTATATTACCCGCATCATAATCAATTATTGCTATCATACGCTGTCACTTTCTGCTGATATTAATTTCCATGTATCTGAATATCAATCGGCTGGCGAATACCCTGTATCTGTTCCCCTTGGCCTCCAGTCTCCCCTGTCCACGATGAAACATCTTCCCCTGCTGAAGACGTCCCGTCCAAGACTGATGCCGGTTCTTCTTCATAAATCTCCGGTTCCTCTGTATTCTGTTCCTGCAAAGCTTCTTCTTCCTGGGTACCACTGTCTTCATTTTCTGCCGGCAGCTCTTCCTCAGCCCCATCGTCCGCTCTTTGTTCTGCCAGGCCAGGATCTTCTTTATTCAGGCTTTCTTCTGTCTCTTCTGGAAATTCCTGATCCATCAAGGCCCGTTCTTCCGGAAGAATATCTTCCGATGCAGAAGATGTATCCATTTTCACCGGCTCCAAAAACGGTGTACCATTAACAAGTGATTCCAGTTTCCTTGTATAAGTCACATCATCATATTCTATAACCGCTTTGGCTACCCCTTCGGAAATATTATATTTATCATTCAGGATATTTAAAATCGTCTCATAAATTGCGTTGACTTCCTGAACTACCCTATATTCCTCCGCCTTAATCAAAATTTCAGGATAACTTTCTATGCCTGACATAAGTGCATCTAAAGCCTGTACCTCTTTCCCTATCCCCAGATAATTATGATAAGAATCTAATTTCCTCTTAATTTCCAATATAGTCTTAGACTTATTATAAATCATCTCATCATTTTCATCTAATTTTTTCCCATATAATAATTCATATGATTTTATGTAATCCGATTCATAAAATGCGTCTCTTGCCTTCCTTTTATCAAAAAATTCTGGAACAATGCTGCACATTACAATAATCATTGCTGTCACGGTAAGACAAAAACCAGTTATGACAATCATGCTCTTTATGGAAACTCTTTTTCCTTTTTTATTTTCATTTGTAAGCCCTGTTTCAGCCGGTGTTTCCTCTTTTTCTTTTTTCTTCTTTTCTTTCTTCTTTTTTTCCTTTTTCGGTTTCTCTTTTCCCTCTCCGTCTTCTCCTTTTTTTCCTTTTACTTTTTTCTTTTTTTTCTTCTTGTCTTCATCGTCCAATTCCTTCAAAATATTTTTATTTTCATCTGAAGGCTCTAAACCGTCTGTCTGTCCCCCTTCATCATCATCATCTGATTCTGTCAGGAACTCTATCATTTTACTAAAAAACCCTTTTGGCTTCTCTTTTATTTCTTCTTTTGTCTCTTCCTCTGACAATATTTTATCTACGCTTCCGCTATCAACAATGGTTTCCGTTTCTTCCTCATTGTCTTCCTTAAGCTCTTCTTCCTGCTTATTTTTTTTCTTTCTGCCAAATAAAGGTTTTTTCTCTTTTTTCTCTTTTTTCTCTTTTTTCTCTTTTTTTGTTTTCTTTTCTTTTCTTGCCTTTTTCTTTTTACCTGTCTCTTCCTGATCTTCTCCCGCTGTTTCCTTTTCTGCATCCTGATCTAAAGCATTCAAGGGATCTTCCGCCCCTTCTTCTTCCTCAGGCATACTGTCTAAAAAGGCAAGCATATCATCTTTTTCCGGTTCCGTATCAGGAATAGAGCCTCCCTCAGATACCACAGCATCCGCTGCTGCAAACATTGCATCCACGTCATCCGGTGAAATCAATCCTTCTTCGCCTATTTTCCCATCTTCCGCATTCTCTTCATCAAGATGAAAATCCGATATTCCAAGATCATCTAAATCTGATTCCTCTATCCCAAAATCCTCTAAGGCAAAATCTTCTTCCCCTATACTTTCTTCTCCGTCAATTCCATTTCCTTCTGTTTCCTCTAAATCCGCTGCCGGAAAAGTTTCCATATTTAAATCTTCCAAATCTTCAGATACGAAATCATCTGCCTCAAAATCCTCCGGTATGAAATCATCTGCTCCGAAGTCCAAATCTGCCGGTATCATTCCTTCATCAAGTTCTGAGCCTTCTGCCGCTTCCTCTTCTGGCAGAATGTCCGCCCCCTCTTCCTCTTCCATAAGAGAATTAAGAAAATCGTCTAAATATTCTTCATCTGAATTCATAAACACCCTCACATTTTTATTTTATATTAATATTTATCATCTTAGTTTATCATACATATGCCTATTAGACAAACCCATTTATAAGAAAATCCATCGGTTTTTTTTCTATTTTATATCCCCTGTCTTTTATTTCTTCTGTTAACTGGTATAATTTACTATGTATTCTAAAAATATTTGCTTTTTGGTTAAAAAATACCACCTTCTCAAAAGGCCAACGGATGACGGTAGGGAACCGCATACCAACCCCCAGCTCCAAAATACACAGCTTCTTGTTCACTGTTCCTTGCAGCCATTTTTTATATTTGTCCCACTGTGCCAGATACCCTTCTTCCAGATATCCCGCATATTCTATACTATTAAACACTAGATCCTTCCCACAGTCAGGGCATAATGGACGCCGAACAGAATCCAGGTTAATCCCCTTAGTAAAGCAATCATATATATTTTCCATAGTCTTTCTATCCGATTCGTACAGTTTTTTTTGACATCCGTCCACACAATGGGAAAATCCATATCCCCCGCAAGGAGTCACTGTTTTTTCCTTCACAAGACCTGTTTGGTAAATATAATCATCTGTGCGAGTGGAAACAATAAAATAATTCTTGCCCTCCAACAAATCCTCCAACGCCTTATAAGCTTTTTCTGTTTTATCTGTCCTATGCAGGTCTTCATATACTCTCTTTACATATGGCATCATCCACATAAGTTCTTTCTTTTCTTCTATCTTATGCAAAGCTTGTGAAAATACAAGATCTTCTTTCATTTCAGGTATATCTTCCTCAAATTCTTCCCCAATGCCAACTAACACCAACTCCGCTTCCTTTATGTTTTCAAATAAAATTTTATTTATCTCTTCCATCATTTCTCTCTTTATCAAACATTTTATCCTAAATTTTCACATTATCAATAAGTATAAATGAACAAGCCGGGAATTACTCCCGGCTTGTAATAATATTTTATTGAAGCAATTCATCAACGATATGTACTAGATTACCAATTTCCGGCTTTGAAAGCTGTGCGTCAGCGCCTAATGCCTTCCCTTTTCTCTTCATTTCATCGTTAACGAGGGAAGAAAAGATAACAATAGGGATATGTTTGGTTTCTTCATCTTCTTTAACCAATCTTGTCAAACGGTGACCGTCCATTTCCGGCATTTCAATATCAGTAATGATACACTGCACATGATCCCTTAAGGTACCATCCGCTTTACACTGCTGAATAACATCATAAGCCTGTTTGCCATTTTCTGTATGGATTAGGTTCGTATATCCTGCCTGCTTTAAGGAATTAACAATCAATTTATTCAATAACGGCGAATCCTCTGCAATTAAAATCGGCGTATCTCTTATCGGCCTTTCACCCAAAGCCTCTATTTCTGACATTTTAAGTCCTGTCTCTGGATTAATGTCGGTTACGATTTTCTCGAAATCCAAGATAATAATTAATGTACCATTAATTTTAACAATACCTGTAGAAACACCATCTTCGCTGGTAGAAACAGTATTTCCCGGTTTAATAATACTGTTCCATGAAACTCTATGTATTCCAAGAACAGCATCTACATGAAAAGCTATATCCAATTTGTTAAAGTTTGTTACAATAAACAAAGAAGAAGCTTTTTCCTTTTCCTCATAATCACGGAGCTGTAAACAATTCCTTAAATTTATCGCTGTAATCATAGTATCCCTTGGCATAAAAATCCCTTCAATACTAGGATGGGCATTTGGCACCGGGGTAACATCCTGATAGGCTATGATTTCTCTTATCTTTGCAACATTAATTCCATAATGCCGCCCTTCAAGCATAAATTCCAGTACTTCTAATTCATTGGTACCATTTTCCAGCAAAATATTTGTATCCATACCTAATCCACCTCACACCATTTATTCGTAAGCTATTCCTAACCACACTCAACTAATGCCATTATATCATAAATTAGTAAAGGTGTCAAAAGATAATAAAAAAACTCACAAAACAGCAAAAAAGCTATTCCTATTGAATAGCCTCATCTTCACTATTTAGTTTATAAAAAAGACATGCCCTCAAAACCGAATACCTGCCCGGAAACCAGCGCGCCAGGAAGCCCGGTGGGTAAGCCCGCGGCCTATTAGTACACATCAGCTCCGCGCATCGCTGCGCTCCCACACTGTGCCCACCTACCCCGTCGTCCACGGGGGGCCTTGCCGCTTACGCGTGGGAGGCCTCATCTTGAGGGGGGCTTCACGCTTAG
>CAJTKK010000014.1:0-1251 GCA_910576535.1 uncultured Lachnospiraceae bacterium
GCCAGCGTTTTGTGTGGAAAAATGCGCCATATGGTATATGATGGGAGATGGCCTCCCCTGTCACGACTTTCCCTGCCTTGTATTGAGTGGCACTTATGCAACGTAAGGTCTTCCGGGGTAGCACACTGAGTTGATTACCGTTTTTTTTGGCAAGAAAGAATTGATTAAAAATTTGATTACCGTTTGCCCCTAAAAGTAATCTTATTTTTTAATCAAATGTAGGAAAGCGCGTATTTGCGCCATTTTCTTCCGGGGGTACGGGAAAAGGAAAAGCCGCCCGTTGATTAATAATTTTTGATGGCGGGGGTATTCCTGAAAATTGAGGTGGTAGCGGCCTGTGCCAGTTGGCGTTCCCGCGCAAGTACGTTGTTTTGTTCAGAGAAGTTTTATTTGCTAACAAGTTTTTATCGGGGTATAATATAAATATAATAATCGTTGAAGCGGCACAGCCTTTTTTTAGTGGAGCGGTAAGGCTTGAATACATGAAAGCAGATTTTAATTTCATGGAACTTTAAACATATTGTCAATGTAAAGACAATCAGAAGCGTAAGGGCAATTACAAATTTAGAGGGCTATAAGGATGTCGAGATATGGAACCCTTCTGTATGATTGGAAAGTGAGGGGTAGTTATGATTGCAGAACCAATTATCAGTCCTGATTTTACGATTGAAGATATTCATAAGATTAGGGAATATCATTATGAACTTACAAAAGATATGACAGTACAGGAAAAAATTGCATTCTATAATGAAGGCGGAAGAGCCTTTTTGGAGGAGATGAATAAGAGAAAACAGAATATGGCAGTCAAATCTTAAAGAGGCCGCCAAGTCAAAAGAACTTAAAGCCGGGGGCAGATAGTTGGCATAATCAGCAAGGCGGCTTTATATTGTAATAAGGCACACAGTAAGTAAGACAAACCGTGTGCCTTTCGCCTGTCAGAATATGGCGTACTGCCCGGCTTTTAACCAGTTACACTTTTGTTACACTCATCGAGGGAAGATGGCGCAACCTCCTTTCTTTACTGGGTTTCTGGGATTTTGAGGTTAGCTTCGAATCCTCTAGCGTACGTTTTTTTTGTGTTTGGTGTACGTTTTTTTTGTGTTTGGTGTACGTTTTTTGCGCTATGCGTACGTTTTTATTCGCTATGCGTACGTTATTATTCGCTATGCGCACGGAACTTTTTTGAGAGGCGGAAATGCTGATAAAAAGGGCATTTCTGCTTTTTTCTTTTTCATTTTAGCGGGAGTGTTC
>CAJTKK010000014.1:1258-102332 GCA_910576535.1 uncultured Lachnospiraceae bacterium
AAATGCTGATAAAAAGGGCATTTCTGCTTTTTTCTTTTTCATTTTAGCGGGAGTGTGACTGATAACGAGAAATATTGCATGAGATGCTGGCTGTTGAGGCTCGGGCTCAACGGGGATGAGTTCAAGGCCTGCCGCCACCATACGGCCAAAAACCCTGCGGGGGATTCGGCGTGGAGGCATGGGGGATGCGCGTAAGCGCATCCCCCATGTTAGGGGTATTTCGCGGACGCATTCATTCATAGGAAAGAGGAAACCGGATATGGCGAAACACACACTTTATATTGCTTACGGCAGTAACTTGAATGTAGGGCGGATGGCGCCTGTCCCGATGCGCCGTTTCCATCCATTCTGCTTTGGTGTGACTGGCTGGGGCTGAAGCCGTCCGCTTTTTGCCGAGGAGTGAGGGGACATGAGGGGGAGGCCGCGGGCAGGGGTAAAACCATCCTGCGGCGGGCAGATGCCAGAAAGAGGAAGGGATGCATACCTGATTCGTGCTTGTAAAGCAGTTTGGGGTATGCTAAAATGTGGGTTGATAATTCAAGGGTGATACGATATGCCGCCCCGGAGAGTTGGCGTTCTCCGGGGCAATGTCTGGGGAGATGATGGTTATTGCATAGGTGGCGGCTATGTCAGTATGAATTTTATGGAGTATGACGAATAGCCGTATGACGGGGAGGCATTAAGCCGGCTACAGGAAGCCCTCAATGGGGTTGTGGGATGCGAGGCATTTAGCATCAGGGCATGAAGAAAGCCACGATGGATGGTGAGAATGGAAGGAGATTATTTCCTGAAGAGGAAAATGTGAATGAGGATGCTTGCGGCGGCTTTATCCGCATCCCTGCTTGCGGGATGCGGCAATACCGCAAAGCCGGCTGACAGCGGCAGTGTTGTCACGGCAGGGGAAGAAGACGGGGCGGATGCGGCTCAGGAGGCGGATGAGGAAGAAGAACCCGGTGCAGGGAATGAGCCGGAGGAAGCGGATGCCGGGCAGGAACCGGAAGATGAGACGGAGCAGGAAACGGTCAACTGGCTGGAGGAACACGGGATAGCTATTACACCGCAGGTAGATTGCTCTGTGAATTTATACGGTTATGCCAGCTATCGAGAAGACTATGTGTGCGGTTTTGAGGCGGCTTGACATCTGTCCGAATGCTTATTACAGCTACCGGAAATACCGGAAAGCGGATTATTATGCCCAGAAAGACTCGGCAAAAGCGCTGGAATCACAGCCGCAGATCAAGGAAGAATTGATTCTCCGCAGCGGCCAGGGTTCCTAGTATACGGCAAAGGCCTTCGTGGAATTCTGCGAATCTGTTCATGTGACTCAGAGTATGGGCAAAGCAGGATGCCCATACGGCAACGCTCCTATGGAAAGACATCTCAATGCACTGAAAAATGAATGTGTCAACCTATACGGGTTCCGGACAGAGGAGGCGCTGTATCAGGCGGTGGAAGAATCTTCCTGTGTCACCACATGCACCATGTGCGTCCGCACAGCTATAAATGGATACCGCACACCTTGTCAGGCACGGACTGCCTCATAACTTGGGAACTAATTTTATTAGCCATATGCGTAACATAAATGTTTGACCACAACAACCATAACATGAGGAATATCCTTATGTTGTGGAAGCCCTCTGCCAGTTTATGTATGCCCGTAACAAGCTTATAGGCCGCGAGGCGTTTGATTATTTCGTTGCATCGAGGCATGAGGAAAGCAACGATGAATGGAGAGAATGAAAAGGAGATGATCTGATGAAAAAGAATATGTTGATGAGAATGTTTGCGGCAGCATTATCTATATTTGTACTTGCAGGGTGCGGCAACACAACGGGAACAGTTGAAAACGGCAGTGTTGCTACTGAGGAAACGGATGCAGATGCGCCGGATACAGCGAATGAGGAGCAGAATGAGGCGGAAGCTTCCAGTACGGAGACGGAAGCGGATGAAGAAGAAGATTTAAGAGCGGAGACGGAAGCGGATGAAGAAGAAGGGTTAAGCGCGGAGACTGGGGCGCAGGATGAAGAAGCGGAAAAAGACACAGAGGAAGAGGCAGAACCGGAGACGGTCAACTGGCTGGAAGAACACGAGATAACCATTACACCGCAGGGAGACTGTACGGTGAATTTATACAGCTATGACAGTTATGAGGAAGATTATGTAGGTGATTATGAGGCGGGCTTGAATGTCACCATCTCAGAGACAACGGAAGGAGTGGACGAAGGGTTCAAGAAGGTAGTCGCTCAGTTTACCATCAATATAAGCGACCAGCCGGGAAACGGCAGCACTTGGAATACCTGTGCGTTTGACAGGTATACTGGCACCTACTTTAGAGGTAATGCAAAAACCAAGGAGGCAATCTGGATTGAGGATGAGTATTATGATGTACGTACTGAGAGGGAGCAGATCAACGATTATCCGATGTTTTACATAACGTATGCTGTGATTTGCCCGGCTGACTATGACGGTGCAGTATTCCAAATTGGCTATGATTCGCCGGAATTGAAGGAACAGAATGATAAATTAGATTATCAAACCAGACTATATACAATGGATGAACGTCCATTTTATGGAGACGGCTATCGATGCTTTACCCTGACGGATGAATAAGCCGGTACATATTTCATGGCCCGGCTAAACAGCATGAAAAAGACCTGTCCTGATGGACAGGTCTTAGATATGGCTAATAAAATTAGTTCCCAAGTTATAAGGCAGTCCGTGCCTGAAAAGGTGTGCGGTATCCATTATAGCTGTGCGTCGGCACATGGTTGCATGTAACACAGGCAAATTCTTCCACCGCCTGATATCGCGCCTTTTCTGTCCGGGACTCGTACAGATTGACGCATTTATTTTTCAGTGTGTTGGAATGCTTTTCCATAGGGGCTTCGAGCTTCCGAAAGGGTTATAAGGAAACAGCCTGTTACTTGCTTTGCAGCAGTTTTTTCTGCGAGGAAACATGGAGGTGATGTTTATGACCGAATTGGAAAAATGTATGGCAGGAGAATATTACGACTGTCATAATCAAATCTTTTTAGATATGAAAGGCCATGCAAGGAAATTGCTGCAGGAATATAATGCCCTTGCATATGAGCAGAAAGAAGAAAAGACCGGCGTTCTGAAACGGTTGTTTGGGGGAATTGGCGCGAATGTATCTGTCGGGCTTCCATTTATCTGCGATTATGGACGGAATATTTATTTAGGAAACAATGTTTCCGTGAATATGAATTGTACATTTGTTGACTGTAATAAAATAACCATTGGCGACAATGTGCTGATTGCATCCAATGTGCAGCTTTATACAGCAACGCACCCCGTCACGCTGCAGGAAAGGCTTACCCCAAATTGGAACGCAGAAACAGGGCAATATTTTTGCCGTACCTATGCATTGCCTATAAAAATCGGAAATGGCTGTTGGCTGGGCGGCGGCGCCATTGTCCTTCCGGGCGTAACAATAGGTGATGGTTCTGTGATAGGGGCTGGAAGTGTTGTCACAAAAGATATACCGGAAAATTCATTGGCAGCGGGCAACCCATGCCGTGTGATCCGGAAAATAAACGGAGAAGACATGGAATGTTTCAGATAACCGCTTTTAATGTGAAAGGAACAATGGCCGACACTATCCCGATGCGTATAAAGGTATTCCGCCAGTCTGCGTAAGATATTACCCGGTTCCTGCAATCAATAGCATAAGAAAGGGCTGCCAGGAAATAGGCAGCCCTTTTTATGGATAAAAAGTGATAGATTCAATTTAGAAGTCTACTTCCGTGCCATAGTAAATGCAAGTGAATAATTTTTCCATAACATCCGGTTCGATCGTCCTTGGATTGGATCCAGTACATGCATCGCTTACGGCAAGTTCAGAAATTTTGGAGATCTTCTCTTTAAATTCGGTTTCGTCAATGCCGAAATCCTTCAATGTTCTCGGTATATTCAGCTTAACATTGAAATCATCAATTTTTTCACAGAGACTATTGATCAAGGCCTGTTCGGAAGCGCCGGGAAGACCCATTCTGCGTGCAATTTCCGCATAACGGGATGCGGCGGAGGGTTCTTTTGCATTATATTTGATGACAAAAGGAAGATACATGGCGTTTGCACACCCATGAGTAATATGTCCGGTAGAAAAAGCGGCGCCGGTTTTGTGGGCCATGGAATGTACGATGCCAAGCAGTGCGTTGGAGAAAGCCATACCAGCCAGGCACTGTGCATAATGCATTTCTTCACGGGCGGTCATATTGCCATTGTAGGAAGCAGGCAGATAATCGAATACCATTTCGATGGCCTGAAGAGCCAACGGGTCGGTAAATGAGCAATGCAAAGTGGAAACATATGCTTCAATGGCATGTGTCAGTGCATCCATTCCTGTGTAGGCTACCTGCTTGGGAGGGAGCGCTTCTACCAGTTCAGGATCTACGATAGCGACATCCGGCGTAATGTTGAAGTCAGCCAAAGGATATTTGATGCCTGCCGCGTAATCGGTGATAACGGAGAAAGCAGTAACTTCGGTAGCCGTTCCGGAAGTGGAAGGGATCGCCGCAAATTTTGCTTTCTGCCTTAATTCCGGGAAATTAAAGGGAACGCATAAGTCTTCAAAGGTAGTGTCTGGATATTCGTAAAATGCCCACATTGCCTTTGCAGCGTCAATAGGAGACCCGCCGCCCATAGCTACAATCCAGTCTGGCTCAAAATCACGCATAGCCTGTGCGCCTTTCATTACTGTTTCTACAGACGGATCCGGTTCAACGCCTTCAAACAGGCTGACTTCCATGCCGCCCTCTTTCAGGTATCCTACTGCTTTGTCGAGGAAGCCTTGGCGTTTCATAGAGCCGCCGCCAACGACAAGAATTGCTTTTTTTCCTTTTAAGTTTTTCAGTTCGCTGAGACATCCTTTTCCGTGGTAAATGTCTCTTGGTAAAGTAAATCTGCTCATTGCATACCTCCATTGTTTTATAATTAATAGTAATAATTGCATTATAGCTTAATGGCGGAAATAAGGCAATGAATCTTAGGAAATTATCAGCAGAAGCGTTGGAAGAATGACCATCGGCATAGGAGGAATAAAAGGAATATGATATGTCTTAAATAACGGAAAGGGGAAGCCATTGTTCAAAAGGCAATGATGTCATAAAGAAAAAATGGCCTGTTGACAGGGAATAGGTCTGGCTGATTTTGGGATGACATAAAGAAAGTGATATGATGGAAATGTCATCATCTGGTTGATTCAATTGGTCAGCGTCATAAAAAGTGTTTCCCGGAGAATATGCATTTGTTTTTCATAGGATTTTCCCTTTGTAAATGGATTTTTAGGGGCAAATCCTTTTTATGTTGACACTGTCATAGTGAAAACATATAATGGCGTTTAGAATATATTATGTATCATTCTTTTTTTGGAAGGAGAGGGAAAAATGCCTCATAATCATCAGAAAAAAATAGCGGTTATTAATGATCTGTCAGGGTTTGGAAGATGCTCCCTCACGGTATCCCTTCCGATTATTTCTTATCTTGGCATTCAGTGCTGCCCAATTCCCACTTCGATCCTTTCCAATCACATGGGGTTTGCGGACTATTTCTTTGATGATTATACGGACAGGATGGAAGGGTACATTGAAAAATGGCGGGGACTGGGGCTGCGGTTTGAAGGAATTACGTCTGGGTTCCTGGGCTCCAAAGAGCAGATTGAAACAGTAATAGGATTTATTGAAGAATTCGGGGAAAGCGGAACCAAAGTGATTATTGACCCAGTGATGGGGGATAACGGCAGAATATATGCTACTTATACGGAAGAGATGTGCGGGGAAATGAGGAAGCTGATAGAGTATGCGGATATTATCACGCCAAACCTGACGGAGTGCTGCCGTCTGACAGATACCGTATATAAGGAAAAGGGATGGAAGGAAGGGGAATTATATGCCATGGCACAAAAGCTGCTGGAACAAGGGCCGGAAAAGGTGGTGATTACCGGGATTTTGCAAGGTGATTTTGTAGCCAGTTACGTAGCGCAAAAGGATAAAAAACCGAAAATAATACAAGTGCATAAAGCGGGTGCGGAACGTTCTGGGACGGGGGATGTATTTGCATCTATTATTGCAGCGGATGCGGTCAATGGCGTGGGTTTTGAGGAATCGGTAAAAAAGGCTTCGGACTTTGTAAGAGAAGGTATATTAAAAACAATGGAACTGGATATCCCCTCTACGGACGGGGTTTGTTTTGAAGAGATTTTGTATACATTAAAGAGGGATTAAGGGAGGATAAGAAATGACGATATTGTATGAAGTGTATGATAATCTATATGTAAACCTGACAAACCGCTGTCCTTGCGCCTGCACTTTTTGCTTGAGGAAGACAAAAGACGAGATGAATCATTCCGGAAGTTTATGGCTGGAAAGGGAACCGTCCGTAGAAGAAGTGAAAGAAGAATTTGCTAAGTTCGAGATGGGAAAATATAAGGAAGTGGTGTTCTGCGGTTTTGGGGAACCCACAGAACGGCTGGAGGATTTGCTTGCTATTGCCGCATATGTGAAGGAAGAATATGAGATGACTGTACGGGTCAACACAAATGGTCTGTCGGATCTTTTATATGGAAAGGATACTGCCCCTATGTTTGAAGGGTACGTTGACATTGTTTCCATAAGCCTGAATACACCGGATAAAGAAGAATATTATAAACTGACAAGGAATAAGTTTGGCGAAGGGGCTTTTGACGCAATGTTACGGTTTGCGGAAAATGTGAAAAAATATGTGTCCAAGGTGATATTGACTACTGTGGAAACGGCTATTACAAAAGAGGAAGAAAAAAAATGCCTGGAGATTTGTGACAGGCTTGGAGTGACTTATAGAATAAGGCCATGGGAGGGATGAACCCGGAAGAGGATAAAGGAACGGCCGGCTTTTCCTTTTGGGGAATAAAAAAACTTTATAGTAATTTAATTACTTATTGCAATGTTATATGATAAACTATTA
The DNA here is from genome assembly GCA_910576535.1 of uncultured Lachnospiraceae bacterium. Taxonomy (GTDB): domain Bacteria; phylum Bacillota; class Clostridia; order Lachnospirales; family Lachnospiraceae; genus Kineothrix. The sequence goes on from CAJTKK010000014.1 coordinate 8,219, forward strand.
GATATCTGAAAACACTTTTTACAAATCAGATATTTTAACAACAAAAGAAATGGAGTAAAGAGATGGCAAATTTAAAAGGGACGAAAACAGAAGCGAATTTACAGGCGGCATTTGCCGGGGAATCGCAGGCAAGGAATAAATATTCCTATTTTGCTTCCAAGGCGAAGAAGGATGGCTATGTACAGATTGCCGCTATTTTTGAAGAGACTGCAAACAATGAGAAAGAACATGCTAAAATGTGGTTCAAGCTTTTAAATGACGGTATCGGCAGTACGGCGGAGAATCTGAAAGCGGCTGCAGACGGGGAAAATATGGAATGGACGGATATGTATGCCGGATTCGCAAAAGAAGCGAGGGAGGAAGGGTTTCCGGAAATCGCGGATTTGTTTGAAGGCGTTGCCGCTATAGAAAAAGAGCATGAAGAGAGGTACCGCAAGCTTTTGGCAAACCTGGAAGGGGATTTGGTATTTTCGAAAGAAGGGGATGTTGTCTGGCAGTGCGCGAACTGCGGTCATATCTGTGTAGGTAAAAAGGCTCCGGAAACATGTCCGGTATGCGCGCATCCTCAGTCTTATTTTCATGTAAAGGCAGAAAACTATTAAAAAGAAAGCTGGATTTTAAGTGAAGAAATATTGGGGCGTACTTTTTAAAATAGTATTCAGCCGTACGATGGTTACTTTGACATTGCTGCTGATCCAGGTTTTCTGGCTTTTTGCGGGTTTTCGGTGGCTGGGGGAATATTCGGAAATTTCCCTGCTGTTTATGCTGGTTCTTAGCGCAGCGCTTCTGGTTTATATTATAAATAAAGATGAAACGCCGGAGTTCAAATTAACATGGGTCATACCCATATGCGCAGCGCCAGTATTTGGGGCGTTGCTTTATCTGTTTGTGGCTGGAAACTGGGGAAATATAGGGCTGAAAAAGGGTCTGGATAAAAGACGGAAAGAAACAGCAGCTTATATGCATACGGAAGAAAGAACGAGGCGGGAAATGGAAGCGGCCAGCCCTCATATAGCTGGGCTTAGCCGCTATACAGAAGAAATAGGAGGGTTCCCCGCTTATAGGAATAGCCCGGTGACGTATTTTCCTACAGGCGAAGCCAAATTTAAGGATTTGCTTATAGAGCTTGAAAAGGCGAAAGAATTCATTTTTCTGGAGTATTTTATTGTAGAACGGGGAAAAATGTGGAACAGTATTCTGGAAGTTTTAAAAAGGAAAGTACAGGAAGGTGTGGAAGTCCGTTTTATGTATGACGGGATGTGTTCTATTCTCCTGCTTCCGTATTCTTATCCCGAAAAGCTGCAGGCTATGGGGCTAAAAGCAAAAATGTTCGCCCCTATAAGGCCGTTGATGTCCACTTCCCAGAATAATAGGGATCATAGGAAAATAGTGGTAATAGACGGGCGGGTGGCTTATACTGGCGGAGTGAACCTGGCAGATGAATATATTAACGAAAAAGTAAAGTTCGGGCATTGGAAAGACACCGCAATTAAAGTAGAGGGCGATGCGGTAAAAAGCTTTACTGTTATGTTCCTGCAGATGTGGAACAGTTCGGAACGGGGGAAAGAGGATTACGCTAAATATATGAAATCCGGCTTAAAGCCAGAGGGGAGCGGGCATGGGTTTGTTATCCCTTATGGGGACGGGCCGGCTCTTCCTGAAAACGTAGCAGAGACGGTTTACTTGGATATGATTCATCAGGCGGTACGGTATGTGCATATTATGACCCCTTATTTCATTGTAGACAATGCAATGCTGGACGCCCTCCAGTATGCAGCGAGGAGAGGGGTGGATGTGAAGATCATGATCCCGCATATACCGGATAAGAAACTGATTTTCGCTATGTCAAGGACCTACTATCCGGATTTGCTGGCGGCAGGAATCAAAGTATATGAATATGAGCCGGGTTTTATCCATGCAAAAGTATTTACGTCCGATGATGAAAAGGCGGTTGTAGGAACTGTCAATATGGATTACAGGAGCTTGTATCATCATTTCGAATGTGCGGCTTATCTGTACCGGAATGAGGCTGTGGCCGATGTGGAACAGGATTTTCAGGAAACATTGGGACGGTGCATTGAAGTGGATATGAAATATTATAAAGGCATAAATATTTTGAACCGTTTGATGGGGCGCGTACTCCGGCTGGTAGGACCGCTCACATAAAAAGCTGGCCTCATACAAGGCCGAGAGAATAGGGAAAAGAAGTGACAGAAATTGCAAGGGATCTTTTATGATGGAAGAAAAGTGAAGATTTATGAAAAACTGCTTGCATTAGGTGAATATGCGGGGCAGAAGAAGGAATGGACGGAGGCATTATGGGCAAATTTGCTTGACGTTCCTCCTTTATTTGAAGAAATGGTTTATTATCTGGAACACCATGATTATAAAGATCATTTTCAATATGAGGGATATTCCCTGATTGATTTATATGTATGGCAGATGAGCCGGTATAATCTAATAAAAGATTTTGGGAAAAATACGGCGGAATGCAATAAAGAAACGTTGGTACTGCGTTCTTTCGCAGCCATGATAGAACTAATGAAAAACCCGGAAGAATATTTAAAGAGGCTAAGGGAGGGCCGGGGGATGGATCGGCTTTAAGAACGTCTCAAAACGGGTTTTTATACGCATTTTGAAAGAGGAAGAGAGGAACTATGACCAGAAGCGAGTTTATGGACAGCCTGCGCAGGGCTTTGGCCGGAAGCTTGACAAGCAGTACGGTAAATGAAAATATGCGTTATTACGAAGAATATTTTGATACACAGATCCGTCTAGGGCAGAGGGAGGAAGAGATTACGGCTGGCCTTGGGGATCCGAGGCTGCTGGCAAAGACGATTATCCAGGCATCAAAGTATCAGGCACAGAATTTTAATAGCCAGGAATACGATGAGGTATATGAAGACGGCTCTCAAGATAACGGGCGGGATGGAAAAAGATATGCGCCTAAAGTATACCGTATGCCGGGCTGGCTTATGCTTCTCATTATATTTGCTGGGATTTTTGTAGTAATCAGCATAGTGAGTTCGGTAGTGTCTATGTTTCTTCCTATTATTATACCTGTTTTATGCATTGTGATTATTGTGAGGCTGCTCCAGAGACGGAATTGATGTTGTTTTCATTCATATATTTTTGCGGGCGGATTTTCCGGCATATGGGTTATGTTATATTTCTGAAGCGGCAAAGCCGCTTTTTTTCATTTGACAGGAAAGCCTTCTGTGCTTTTATAGATGAAAATAAAGAGGGGCAGTTACATGCGCCGGATAAAAGCGGCGTTGCTGAAGGTTTTTCGGTGGGGTGCAGAACGTATTCTTGTTTTTAGCAAAATGAATAGAACGCCAGAAAGGGTCTGGCGTTCTAATGAGGGGAGTATAAATAATTAATATAAGGGTCTATAAATAGAAACGATGAAGGGTTATTTCTATTTATAATGTTATTATAGCACTGTTTTTGAAAAATGCAATACGTAAATAGTACTAAAGTCCTAATGGATTTTCTGTGCAAAATAAATAAAAAAACAGTACTAAAGTCCTATAAAAGAAAATGAATACTTTTTATTTGGACAAGACATACTATTCCTGTAACAAAAATAAATCAGGAGGAATGTAAAATGTCTAAAAACGATTATAACCAGAATGAAAAACAGAATCAGGAAAACAAGTACAATAACAGCAATAACGAAAAACAGAACCAGAAGAACAGCAACAACAATAACAACTGCTCTAACAGCAACCAGAAAAACAACAATTTCTAAGCAGGGTTCTGGCAAGGGCTGCGCACTGGATCATAGGTGCGCAGCTTTTTTTTATAGGAAAATCCTTTGCCAGGAGGATATAAGAAGCAGCAAAGCAGCTTTTTTGTCTTATAGGATGGGAAAGGCGCAATTCCGCGTTTTGGCGTAAGTAAAAGGATTGACAAAAAGGCAGGGTAGGATTTAATATAAAGCTACATGTACCAATGGGCAGAGTTTACTATAAGAAAGAATAGGATTGAAAGAAATAGGGCTGTTGACAGCAGCGCTGCCGGAAACGGTTTTCAATTGCGGGAAGGAATATGACGATTAAAAAAATGAAACGGTATGAATTGATTGCTCCATGTCATTTTGGGCTGGAAGCGGTTTTGAAACGGGAAATTATTGATCTGGGCTATGATATCAGCAAAGTGGAGGATGGCCGGGTGACTTTTCTGGGAGATGAAGAAGCGGTCTGCCGGGCGAATATATTTTTGCGGACAGCAGAAAGGATATTGATTAAAATAGGGAGTTTCCAGGCGGAAACTTTTGAAGAACTTTTCCAGGGAACGATGAGCCTTCCCTGGGAAGAATATATTCCAAAGAACGGGAAGTTTTGGGTGGCGAAAGCAGCGAGCGTAAAGAGCAGGCTGTTTAGCCCTTCCGATATACAGTCAATTATGAAAAAGGCTATGGTGGAAAGGCTGAAAAAGGCTTACCGTCAAAGCTGGTTTGCAGAAGACGGAAAATCTTTCCCTGTCCGGGTTTTTCTTCTGAAAGATGAAGTAACAGTAGGGCTGGATGCGACAGGGGAATCGCTTCATAAACGGGGATACCGTAAGATGTCAGTGCAGGCTCCGATTGCCGAAAACCTCGCGGCGGCGTTGATTATGCTGACCCCATGGAAAGGGAACCGCATATTGGTGGATCCCTTCTGCGGCAGCGGTACTTTTCCGATTGAGGCGGCAATGATGGCGGCGCATATGGCTCCTGGGATGAAAAGGAAATTTGCTTCTATGGATTGGGAGCATATTGCGGGGAGGCAGATTTGGCATGATACTTTAGAAGAAGCGCGGGAAATGGTGGATCTGACAGTAGAAACAGATATCCAGGGATTTGACATTGATGAAAATGCATTGGCGGCTTCCAGGGAGAACGCCCGGCTTGCAGGCGTAGAAAATCTGATTCATTTCCAGAAAAGAGGAGTGGATATGTTGAGCCATGCGAAAAAGTATGGGTTTATTATTACGAACCCTCCTTATGGGGAGCGGATGGAAGAAGCAGATTTGCCTTCTTTGTACGGAATGCTGGGGGAAAGGTTTGCTTTGCTTGATTCATGGTCCCTTTATATGATTTCTTCTTATGAAAACGTGGAAAGGGATATGAAAAGAAAGGCGGACAAAAACAGGAAGATATATAATGGTATGATGAAAACCTATTATTATCAATACATAGGCCCGAAGCCGCCGGCCAGGCCGAGGACGGAGGAACGGGGATGACAAGGGTTGTATTTGCAACAGGCAATGCCGGTAAGATGAAAGAGATCAGGGAGATTTTGGCGGATATGGATTTGGAGGCAGTTTCCATGAAGGAAATTGGCGTAGATATCCCTATTGAGGAAAATGGAGCCACATTTGAGGAAAACGCCCTGATTAAAGCAAGAGCGGTGGCAAAGGAGTGCGGAGAGGTTGTTTTGGCAGATGATTCCGGGCTGGAAGTCGATTACCTGAATAAGGAGCCAGGGATTTATTCTGCCAGGTACATGGGGGAAGACACTCCATATACGGTGAAAAATGCAAATATTATAGAACGGCTGACGGGGGTGCCGGATGAGAAAAGAACGGCCAGGTTCTTATGTGCGATTGCCGCTGTTTTCCCGGACGGTTCTGAGACGGTTACGAGCGGGGCGGTCGAGGGCAGAATAGATTATGAGGAAAAAGGCAAAAATGGATTTGGTTATGACCCTATCTTTTATGTCCCGGAGTTTGGCAGGACGACAGCGGAGCTTAGCGACGAAGAAAAAAACAGGATAAGCCATAGAGGAAAGGCATTGCGTAAAATGAAGGAAGAGCTTAGGAAAAGGCTGCAGGAAGGATAAGTATGCGGATATTGATAGTGAGTGATACACACCGTCAAAATAAAAATTATTTGAAAGTGTTAGGACGGGTAAAGCCGGTAGAAATGGTGATTCATTGCGGTGACGTGGAAGAAAGCGAATACACCATCAGTAAAAGCGCGGGGTGTCCGGTAGAGATGGTGGCCGGGAATAATGACTATTTTTCGGAACTTCCCAGGGAAAAAGAATTTTGGATTGGAAAATATCGTGTATGGCTGACGCATGGGCATAATTATTATGTTGCAATGGGGAATGAGACGTTAAAGGAAGAGGCTTGTTCCAGGGGGGCGGACATTGTTATGTATGGGCATACCCATAAACCGGTAGTAGATATAGGGGCCGGGTTAATTGCGGTAAATCCCGGAAGCCTGACTTATCCAAGGCAGGCCGGCCGGAGGCCTTCTTATATCTTGATGGAACTGGATGAAAAGGGTGAAGCCCACTTTTCCATACATTATTTGTAAGAGAATAATGGGCGGATATTTCTGCATGCTGCCGTCTGCCCTTAAATCCAGTGCATTCTTTATAGGACCCGGGGAGGCTGGCGGCTGGAAGAGCAATGAGCGTTGCACAAATTAGGATAAAATTAGAAAAAATGTGTTGACATAGAACAAATGTTATAATATAATGTATCTTGCGTTGTGATGAAGCGGGATGTCATTCCGGGGTGTGGCTCAGCTTGGCTAGAGCGCCTGGTTTGGGACCAGGAGGTCGCAGGTTCGAATCCTGTCACCCCGATCTGTAATAAAGAAAATTGGCATTAGAATATTATTTGCGGGTGTAGTTCAATGGTAGAACACCAGCCTTCCAAGCTGGACACGTGGGTTCGATTCCCATCACCCGCTTCACGGGTGATGGGAATATTGATTCCAGTCTGCGACGCATGTCACCCGCATCACAGGTGATGGTAGTAATGGTTTCAGCTTGCGATGCATGTCACCCGCATCACGGGTGGTGATAGCAGTGATTTCAGCCTGGGACATATGTGATCCGCATCATAGGTGATGGCAGTAATGGTTTCAGCTTGCGGTGTATGTTGTCCACATTATAGGTGATGGCAGTAATGGTTTTAGTCTGTGGTGCATGTCATCTGCACAAAAATGAGTGTTCGTAGCTCAGCTGGATAGAGCAACGGCCTTCTAAGCCGTGGGTCGGGGGTTCGAATCCCTTCGAGCACGTTTGGGATATGGACATCCTGTTTGTTGTAATATATTATCCCGTTATGGTGGGTATAGCACAGTTGGCTAGCGCGTCAGATTGTGGCTCTGAAGGTCGAGGGTTCGAGTCCCTTTACCCACCCTTTTTAGATACACTTTTGTATAGACTTGTTTTTATGGAGCAGGCTTGGTGTTATGAAATAATGGGCTATCGCCAAGCGGTAAGGCACAGGACTTTGACTCCTGCATTCGCTGGTTCGAATCCAGCTAGCCCAGTCTTATATGGGGTATTAGCTCAGTCGGTAGAGCACTTGACTTTTAATCAAGTTGTCCGGGGTTCGAATCCCCGATGCCTCATTAAAAAAGAAGCATCTTTGTCCAATGGATAAAAGATGTTCTTTTTTTGTCATATAGGATTTAGATACCGGAGGAGCTTTGCCCATATGGGAAAGTTCTATAGGCTTTTTATATGACGCAAAATAAAAATACGCGGTTGTACCGCGGGGCAGAAGCTGAAAGCCCTGCCTGTGGATGGGTAATTTTACAGTTGCCGGCTTTTAGGCCGGCGGAATACGGAATGACAGGGAGGATGAAAATTATGGAGTTACAACAGGAAAACAAGATGGGCGTAATGCCGGTGAATAAGCTTTTGCTGTCCATGTCGTTGCCTATAATGATATCCATGCTGGTACAAGCATTGTATAATATTGTGGATAGTATTTTTGTTGCAATGATTAGTGAAAATGCGTTGACGGCAGTATCTTTGGCGTTTCCTATACAAAGCCTTATGATTGCAACCGCTACGGGGACAGGAGTCGGGGTAAATGCCATTTTGTCCAAATCTTTAGGGGAAAAGAATTATGATAAGGCAAATAAAACAGCGGTAAACGGTGTGTTTCTAGCTTTTGTCTCATATCTTGTTTTTGTTGTCATAGGAATTGCAGGAACTGGGCCGTTTTACCGCAGTCAGACAATGGATGCCGAAATTTTAGGATATGGGGTGCAGTATCTGACAATTGTGTGTGTGGCATCCGCAGGGATATTTACCCAGATTATTTTTGAACGTCTTCTGCAGTCAACAGGAAAAACGGTTTATACAATGATTACGCAGGGGACAGGGGCCGTAATCAACCTGATTCTGGATCCTATTTTGATTTTTGGCTTGTGCGGGATGCCGGAAATGGGGGTGGCGGGCGCAGCGGCCGCTACGGTAATTGGACAGATCATAGCAGGAATTATGGGATATATAATCAATGAGAAAGTAAATCATGAAATTAAACTGGAATGGAAAGGCTTCCGTCCGGATGGGGCGATGATCGGAGGTATTTATAAAGTAGGGATTCCTTCGATTATTATGCAGGCAATCGGTTCCCTGATGACTTATGGAATGAATTTGATACTGATTTCATTTACATCCACTGCGACGGCAGTGTTCGGCGTGTATTTTAAGCTGCAAAGCTTTATTTTTATGCCAGTGTTTGGTTTGAATAACGGGATGGTTCCGATTATTGCTTACAATTATGGCGCAGAAAAAAAAGACCGTCTGATTCAGACGATAAAATTAAGTATTGCATATGCAATGGCTTTGATGATCATTGGCTTTCTTGTATTCCAGTTATGTCCCCAGGTTCTGCTGCAATGGTTCAATGCTTCGGAAACAATGATGGGAATCGGTATCCCGGCGCTGCGTACCATAAGCGTCAGCTTCCTGCTGGCAGGATTCTGCATTATTTGCGGATCAGTATTCCAGGCGCTGGGGAATGGGATTTACAGTATGGTAGTTTCCATTGCAAGGCAGATTATCGTGCTGCTTCCGGCGGCATATTTTCTTGCTAAACTGGGGAATGTCAATTATGTGTGGTGGGCATTCCCGATTGCGGAACTGATGTCTTTGGCCTTATCCTCTTATTTTCTTTTCCGCATATATCAAAAGATTATCAAACAGATCGGGACAGGCCGTTGACGGACAGATGTATATAAACGGCGGAAACAGAAAAAAAGGGCAGCGCCCTGTTTCAGCGCTGCCTGGATATCAACTTGAGAAATTCATTGGCGGAGCGGTTGAGGACCAGTCCTGCCGGAAAATTTATTTCCCGGATGAGGGAAAGCGCATGGGAGAAATCCCCAATATGGGAATGGCCGTGGCTGTCGCTGGAAAGAAGTACCGGGTAGCGGTATTTTGAACAAAGTTCCAGGATTGTCCGGTCATTTTCTTTTGTATTTCCACGGTAGCCGCCGGGTGCAAGAGAGCTGTTGTTGATTTCCAACAGTACATGATGATCCATGGCAGCTTCTAAAAGGCGGGGATAGTCTACCGGGTATTTGACATCGTCAGGGTGGGCGATGATGCGGATGTAAGGACTGGCCATGGCGCGGATATATGCGTCCGTATTTTCCGTTATTGTTCCGGGGGCAAGGCACGGGGGATGCATACCGGCAATGCAATAGTCCAGGTTTTTCATAATATTTTCCGGTAAATCCAAAGCGCCGGAAAAATCCGTAATATTTACTTCCGCCCCATATAACACATGGATGCCCATCCGCATGGAGGGCGCCATGGATAGCCCTTGAAAATAAGAAAGGGTGCAGGAATGGGGAATGGCGGGGCCATGCTCGCTGATGCCCAGCAGTCTGAGCCCTGTTTTGGAAGCGTATTTTATCATATCAGTCACAGTGTCATGGGTATAATGCCCGCTGGAAACAGTATGGGTATGAACGTCTAATTCAAAGGGATGCATCATCCTTCTCCTTTTTGTTAAATAAGACTTTAAGTGATAATCCAAAATTATCACAAGATTATAATAGCATAAAAACAACATAAAAACAACAAAAAATATGTTGGATTAGTTGACTTTTGAAACTGGTGTGTTTATAATGGATCATAGGATTCAAGTATCAGAAGCCAAATAACAAAATGATGAATGACAAATGATACCAGCGGGGCTTTGGCATTTGATAAAAAATTTTTACGGCTCTTAAAGCAGCAAAAGGCAATAGGTGCAGGAAAATGAGCCAGGAGAGGAAAAGAAGCGGAAAATCAAGGAAGCAGCCATGGGAAGGGGCGGCGGAAGGAGTGTTTATGGGATTATATCAATATGAAATTTCGGATATCAGGAAAACGGAAAGAATCGACAAGCTGATTGCCAATCTGTTTGCCAAAATGCCGGAGATCGAATCGGCAAGAGCCAGATTGATTACGGAGTCTTATAAAGAAACGGAAAATGAGCCGATGATTATGCGCCGGGCAAAGGCGTTTGCCCATATTCTGGAGAACATCCCTATTATTATAAGGGATGAGGAACTGGTGGTGGGAAGCAGCACCATTGCCCCCAGAGGATGTCAGACATATCCGGAATTCTCTTATGAATGGCTGGAGGCCGAATTCGATACGGTGGCGACCCGCAGCGCGGATCCTTTTTACATATCGGAAGAAGCAAAACGGGAAATCAGGGAAGCGGATCGTTATTGGAAAGGGAAGACCACCAGCGAACTGGCGACTGCTTATATGGAACCTGAGACTTTGACTGCCATGGAACATAATATGTTTACGCCAGGGAATTATTTTTATAACGGCGTGGGGCATGTGACGGTGCAGTATGAGAAAGTCCTGGCGATAGGATATGAGGGTATCCGTGCGGAAGCGGAGAAATTGTTGTCGGAATGCGATTTTGGCGATGGGAATTATGCGAGAAAGGCGCGCTTTTTGCAGGCGGTGATCATTAGCTGTGATGCGGTGATTGCATATGCCAACCGGTATGCCCTGCTGGCAAAGGAGCTGGCTTCTAAGTGCGGGGACGCCGCAAGGCGTGCGGAGCTTTTGCAGATAAGCGCAAACTGCAGCAAGGTACCGGCGAAAGGGGCGGAAACTTTTTATGAGGCTTGCCAGTCGTTTTGGTTCGTGCAACAGCTTTTGCAGTTAGAATCCAGCGGGCATTCCATTTCCCCCGGGCGTTTTGACCAATATATGTACCCTTATTATGAAGCGGACAGGAAAAAAGGGACGTTAAGCAAAGAGTTTGCACAGGAATTGATTGATTGTATTTGGGTAAAACTGAATGATTTGAATAAATGCAGGGATGCTGCTTCCGCAGAAGGGTTTGCAGGCTACAGCCTGTTCCAGAATTTGATTGCCGGAGGGCAGAACGGGGACGGCGTGGATGTGACCAATGATTTATCTTTTATGACGATCCAGGCATCGATGCATGTGCAGTTGCCCCAGCCTTCTTTTTCGGTAAGGGTCTGGAACGGTACGCCCCATGAATTCCTGGTCAAAGCGGCGGAATTGACAAGGACGGGGGTAGGGCTTCCTGCTTATTATAATGACGAGGTAATTATTCCGGCGCTGATAAACAGGGGACTTACGTTAAAGGATGCCAGGGAATACAATATTATCGGCTGTGTGGAGCCTCAAAAGGCTGGCAAGACGGAGGGATGGCATGATGCGGCGTTTTTCAATATGTGCCGCCCGATGGAACTTGTATTTTCCCAAGGCAAGGATAAAGGCGCCCAAGTGGGCGTGGTGACGAAGCCAATTGAGGAAATGACAGAGTTTGAAGAGTTTTACGATGCTTATAAAGAGCAGATGAATTATATGATTAAACTGTTAGTGAATGCGGACAATGCCATCGACGTGGCTCATGCGGAGCGCTGTCCGCTGCCGTTCCTTTCTTGTATGGTGGACGATTGCATGAACAGGGGGCTGTCGGTGCAGGAAGGCGGAGCCATTTATAATTTTACCGGACCTCAGGGATTTGGCGTAGCAAATATGGCGGATGCTTTATATGCGGTAAAGACTCTTGTATTTGATGAGCATAAAGCAACATTGAAAGAGTTTAAGGAGGCCATGGCTACCAATTATGGCAAAGGCCTGACAAAAGAAATGGTGGGGGATATGACGGCCCAGATTGCCGCAGGTTTAAAAGCAGCAGGCAAAGAGATTGGGGAAAAGGAGATTACCGCTATTATGAAGACGGTAATCGAAACTTCCGAGATGCCTGCAGTAAAGGAAAATGGCGAACGGCTGTTAAAATTGATTGACGGGGTGCCTAAATTCGGAAATGACATCCCGGAAGTGGATGCCTTTGCAAGGGATGTGGCATATACATATACAAGGCCCCTGCAGGAATATAAAAACCCAAGAGGCGGCATTTACCAGGCTGGGCTGTATCCGGTATCGGCAAATGTGCCGTTAGGCGCCCAGACCGGAGCCACGCCGGACGGAAGGCTTGCGGGCACACCGGTGGCTGACGGCGTGTCGCCGTCAGCGGGCAAAGACGTGAACGGTCCTACCGCGGCAGCTAACTCTGTAGCAAGGCTGGATCATTACATTGCTTCTAACGGGACGTTGTTTAACCAGAAATTCCATCCATCGGCATTGAGCGGAAGGGAAGGGCTGGAAAAATTCGTGGCTCTTATCCGTGCATATTTTGACCAGAAAGGAAGCCATATGCAGTTCAATGTAGTTAGCCGGGAAACATTGCTGGATGCGCAGAAAAACCCGGAAAAATATAAACATCTGGTGGTAAGGGTAGCAGGCTACAGCGCATTGTTCACTACCTTATCCCGTTCCCTGCAGGATGACATCATCAACAGGACGGAGCAGGGATTTGGCGCATAGGGCGGAAAGGGAAGAGAATGGAAGCTTATAAACAGACGAAAGGGCGTATTTTCGACATCCAGAAATTTTCCATCCATGACGGCGACGGTATCCGGACAATTGTATTTTTAAAAGGCTGTGTGCTTCGGTGCAGATGGTGCTGTAACCCGGAGTCTCAGGAGTATAAGATCCAGACGATGACCGTGGCAGGGGAACCAAAGATAATTGGACGGGATGTAACGGTGGAAGAAGTGATGAAGACGGTGGAGCAGGACCGGCCATACTATTACCGTTCCGGCGGCGGCTTGACGCTCTCCGGCGGAGAAAGCCTGTGCCAGCCGGAATTTGCGAGGGATTTGCTTCATGCGGCAAAAGATAGAGGGATCAATACGGCCATGGAAAGCATGGCATGTGCAAAGTATGAAGTGATCGAAAGCATTCTGCCCTATTTGGATCATTATCTTTTGGATATTAAACATATGAACCCGGCAAAACATAAAGAGTTTACGGGGAAAAGCAATGAACTGATGCTGGAAAACGCCAAAAGGATTGCCCGTTCCGGCCAGGCAAGGCTTAGCGTAAGGATCCCCGTGATCCCTACGTTTAATGACAGCGTGGAAGAAATACGCGCCATTGCAAAATACGCAAAAGAGCTTGGGAATATAGAAAAGATACATCTTCTTCCTTATCATAGGCTGGGACAGGACAAGTATGACGGTCTTGGAAGGGAATATTTGATGAAAGATATCGTCCCTCCTGCGGTTGGTCATATGGAGAGGCTAAGGCAGGCGGCGGAAACAGAATCGGGATTAAACTGTCAGATTGGCGGATGAGGGAAAGCAGCGCGGAAATGGAGAGAGATATGGGAATGCAAGGCAATTTACCGGATAATTTGTCCACGGAGGGAAAAACAAGGATTGTTCAGGAACTGGTGCCGGGCAAGCAGATCACGATCGCCCACCTGATAGCAAACCCGGACAAAATACTATATGAAAAATTAGGGCTGGATCCAAGCGTGGATTACTCCAGGTCAGCTATCGGGGTATTGACGATAAGCCCGGCAGAGACTGCGGTGATAGCGGCAGATATAGCGGTGAAGGCGGCAGGGATTGAACTGGGTTTCGTAGACCGGTTCAGCGGAACCCTGATTATTACGGGAACGGTGTCAGAGACGGAGGCTTCCTTAAAAGCAGTGCTGGATTACACGAAAGAAAAAATGGGATTTGCCGTATGCCCGTTTACCCGTACTTAGAAGCGGAGAATGCCCATGTCCTGGGCATTCTCTGTTTTATATATAGGAGGCAGCGAAGCGGTTTCCCGTTATAGCATCCCCGGGGATCCGCACTTTGGTTCTTATATTGGCATTGCTGCAGGGCGGAAGCATGGAACCTATCGTGTGAAAAGCTGGTTTGGCAGTTGATTTTTCACACGGTTATTTGTGCCGGAGCGTCACAAATAAGGCCTGATAACAAATGCAAATTTGAGATTTGCACCGCCCCGCCGCGCAAACGCTCCGGGATGGAGGACTGATATGAAGAAGATTATTCTGATGGGGAGAAGCGAGTGCGGGAAAACGACCTTGACCCAGGCGCTGAAGGGCGAGCATATTGAATATCATAAAACCCAGTATATCAACTACTTTGATGTGATTATTGATACGCCGGGGGAATATATCCAGACGAAACAGTTAGGTTATGCGCTGGCGCTATATGCATATGAAGCGGATATTGTGGGGCTGCTGCTTTCGGCAACGGAACCGTATTCCTTGTATCCCCCTAATATTACCTGTATGGTGAACCGGGAAGTGGTGGGGATTGTAACGAAAATAAATGAAACAAATGCTGACCCCAAAAGGGCGGAACGCTGGCTGAGGCTGACGGGATGTAAAACGATTTTTTTTGTGGATTCTAAAAAACAGCAAGGAATACCTGAAATATTGGAATATCTCAGGGAGGAAGGGGATGTGATGCCCTGGGAAAAGTAAGGATGAAAAGAAATGACACATGAAGCTGGAAAGAAGAATAGGAATTGCATTAGGATATGAAAGTGGGATTTTTCTTGAAACCCACACCATATTCCACATAAAAACAAGTTGACTTATGTTGTTTTTGGTGGTATTATAAAAGAACAAACAACACAAAACCAATATTTTGCATATAAATCTAAGGAGGATAAGGGAATTATGCTGAATGAGTATGAAATCAAAAAAGAAATGTGTGAAATCGGCAGGAGAGTTTATAACCGTGGGATGGTTGCAGCCAATGACGGTAATTTCTCCGTCAAACTCAACGACAATGAATTTCTTTGCACACCCACAGGCGTAAGCAAAGGTTTCATGACACCGGAGTATATCTGTAAAGTAAATGCGGAAGGTAAAGTTATCCAGGCGAACAAAGGCTTCAAACCTTCTTCCGAAATCAAGATGCATATGAGGGTATATAAGGAAAGACCGGACGTGCAGTCTGTGGTACATGCTCATCCTCTGTATGCGACCAGCTTTGCGATTGCAGGGATACCGCTGACACAGCCGATTATGCCGGAAGCAGTTATCTCTTTAGGATGTGTGCCGATTGCAGAATATGGTACACCTTCCACAAATGAAATTCCCGATGCCGTTTCCAAATATCTGCAGTATTATGATGCAGTGCTTTTGGAAAACCACGGCGCATTGGCATATTCCGATTCCCTTTTAAGCGCATACCATAAGATGGAATCCGTAGAATTTTATGCACGTTTATTATATCAATCCAAAGTCCTTGGCGGGCCGAAGGAATTGTCTCAGGCACAGGTTGAAAGATTGTATGAAATCAGAAGGCAGTTTGGCATGACCGGAAAACATCCGGCTGATTTGTGCCCGAATGCAAAAGCCGGCAAACCGAGTTGCCATAGCTGCGGTGGTTCCTGCCACGGCGGAACATGCTCTGACGGCAAAGCGGACGCTGATTTGGTAGCTTCTATTACGAAGAAAGTGATGGAGCAGCTTGGGCTTTAAAAACGTGAAGCCCCAACTGTTTAAAAAAACATCGGAAAAGTTGGGAAGAGCGTTACATAATGCAGAAACGAGGTAAACCATGAATGAACAGTTCATCTGTCAGGTAGTGGAGCAGGCAGTGAAGGAAGCCGGGCGGGCCGTTATGACATTGGACACGGCGAAAAGGCTCATTGAAAAGGTGGAAGATAAAGCACGGGATATGGGGATTGCCGTTATCATAGCGGTGGCGGACAAGGCAGCCAGGCCGGTTGCCATCCATTGTATGGACGATGCTTATATTGCCAGCTTCGATATCGCATTGAACAAGGCATATACTTCTGCCGGGTTAAAGATGTCCACGGCTGACCTTTCCAAACTGTGCGGCCCCGGCCAGCCCCTTTATGGGATACAACATACCAATGAAGGGAAAATCGTTATTTTTGGCGGCGGGGAAGCGCTTGAGGTAAACGGAAAGATAGCGGGCGCTTTGGGCGTAAGCGGCGGAACGCTGGAACAGGATACTTTTTTGGCCGCATATGGCAGAGAGGTGTTCGGGCAAATCATATAAGCCATGAAATAGCCGGAAGAAAGGGATGATAAAACAGTGGCAGTAAATGAAAAGCTGGTGCAGGATGTGGTAAGGGAAGTTGTTGCCAAACTTCAAATCAATGCTGACGTAAGTGGAAGCAAAGGCGTTTTTGCCGATATGAATGCAGCAATTGAGGCAGCAAAACAGGCACAGAAAAAAGTGCAGACCATGTCTATGGACCAAAGGGAAAAGATTATTACGATTATAAAAAGAAAGACAAAAGAAAATGCCGAAATCCTTGCACGTATGGGAGTACAGGAAACAGGCATGGGAAATGTAGGGCATAAAATACTAAAACACCATCTGGTAGCGGAAAGGACACCTGGCACCGAAGATATTACGACGACGGCCTGGTCCGGGGACAGGGGCCTTACTTTGGTGGAAATGGGGCCGTTCGGGGTAATCGGCGCGATTACGCCATGTACGAATCCGACAGAAACGATTATCTGCAATACCATCGGTATGCTGGCAGGCGGGAACACAGTAGTGTTTAATCCGCATCCGGCGGCAATAAAGACCTCCATTTTTGCAGTGAATATGCTGAATGAGGCATCGCTGGAAGCAGGCGGGCCGGATGCAATCGCATGTACGGTAGAAAAACCTACTTTGGAAACAAGCGGTATCATGATGAAGCATAAAGACATTTCACTGCTTGTGGCAACCGGAGGCCCCGGGGTAGTAACGGCAGTCCTTTCTTCCGGGAAGAGAGGCATCGGGGCCGGGGCAGGCAACCCGCCGGCATTGGTAGATGAGACGGCGGATATCAGGAAAGCGGCGGAAGATATTGTAAACGGATGTACTTTTGACAACAACCTTCCTTGCATCGCTGAAAAGGAAATCGTAGCGGTGGACAGCGTAGCGGATGAACTGATGCATTATATGGTCAGCGAACAGGGCTGTTACAGAATCAGCAAAGAAGAGCAGGATAAGCTGACAAATGTAGTCCTTACACCCAAAGGATTAAACCGGAAATGCGTAGGCAGAAGTGCGAAAGCGCTGCTTGCTATGATAGGGATTGATGTTCCCGATAATATCCGTTGTATCGTATTTGAGGGTGAGAAAGAGCATCCGCTCATTTCGGAAGAGCTGATGATGCCTATCCTTGGTATGGTAAGGGCAAAAGACTTTGAGGATGCGGTGGAAAAAGCGGTTTGGCTGGAGCATGGCAACAGGCATTCGGCTCATATCCATTCCAAAAATGTGGATAACATTACGAAATATGCGAAAGCAATCGACACGGCTATCCTCGTAAAAAATGCACCTTCTTATGCAGCTTTAGGCTTTGGGGGCGAAGGCTATTGCACCTTTACCATTGCCAGCAGGACAGGGGAAGGGTTAACGAGCGCCAGCGCATTTACGAAGAGAAGACGTTGTGTTATGTCTGACAGTCTTTGCATCAGATAGGAAAGGGAAAAAATATGAGCAATATAAACACGATTGATGTGGAAGCGGTAGTAAAGCAAGTGCTGGAAAGCATGATGGGAAGCGCGCCGGCGGGAAATGCTGGTGCATCTGCAGGGCAGATACCGAAAACAGCAAGGGTTGCCATGCTGACCGCATTGGAAAAATATGAAATCAAAGAGTTTCCGATTCCGGAAGTGGGAGATGGGGACATCTTAGTAAAGGTAGAAGGCTGCGGGGTCTGCGGCACCGATGCCCATGAATTTAAGAAAGACCCCTTCGGCCTTATACCGGTGGCATTAGGGCATGAAGGAACCGGCGAAATCGTAAAAATGGGCAAGAATGTGAAGAAAGACAGCGCAGGGAAACCGTTAAAAGTCGGGGATAAAGTAGTTACCTGCATGATATTCAAAGACAACCCGGATATTACGATGTATGATTTGAACAAACAGAACGTAGGCGGCGCAGATGTATACGGGCTGCTTCCGGATGACGATATCCATTTGAACGGCTGGTTTTCCGATTACATATTGATAAGAGAAGGCTCCACGGTTTTCAATGTCAGCGATTTGGACTTGAAATCAAGGATTTTGATTGAGCCTTGTGCTGTGCTGATTCATGCGGTAGAGCGTGCGAAGACGACAGGCATCCTGCGTTTTAACAGCCGGGTAGTCGTTCAGGGCTGCGGGCCTATCGGTCTTATCTGTATTGCTGTCCTGCGTACGATGGGCATTGAAAATATTGTGGCAGTGGACGGAGAGCAGAAGCGCCTTGATTTTGCAAAAGAAATGGGTGCGGAGAAGTCCGTAAACTTCAAAGACCATAAAGGCATTGAAGCTTTGACAAAAGCGGTGGAAGATGCATTCGGCGGTTATCCTGCGGACTTTGCATTCCAGTGTACGGGTTCCCCGGTAGCGCATTCCAATATTTATAAATTTATCCGCAATGGCGGCGGCCTGTGTGAACTTGGGTTCTTCATCAACGGCGGCGATGCAACGATTAACCCTCACTTTGATATCTGCTCCAAAGAAATTACTACGGTAGGCTCTTGGGTGTATACTTTGAGGGATTATGCAACAACCTTTGATTTCTTAAAGAGGGCGAAGGGAATCGGGCTTCCGGTAGATAAGCTGATTACCCACGAATTTCCATTAGACAAAATTAACGAAGCCCATGTGACAAACCTGAAAATGGAAGGGCTGAAAATAGCGATTATCAATAAGTAGAAGTGGAGTTAAGGTATGGGAGAAGCAGTAGGGATTATAGAAGTCTTTGGGCTTGCCACAGCATTTGCGGCAGCGGATGCGGGATGTAAAGCAGCCAATGTAACGATTGAGAATTTCGATAAGAATAAACCGGCCAATGCGGATGCGCTCCCAGTGCCGCTTATCGTAATGATAAAATTCCGCGGTTCCATATCGGATGTAAGGGCAGCCGTAGCGGCGGCAAAGCAAAGGGCCGAAGAGCTGGCCGGAGTGGTAGCGACCCACGAAATCGCAAGCCCTGAGACAGATACGGAAAAAATGCTTAGACTTAGCGGTATGGATAAGGTATAATAAAAAGAAGGAAGGAAACATGCGGGGCATAACATGCAAAGCATGCAGCAGGAGGATAGGAAGATGACACAGTTGGCTTTGGGTATGATAGAGACGAGAGGCCTTACGGCAGCCATTGAAGCATCGGATGCAATGATAAAGGCGGCGGAAGTAACATTGATTGGAACGGAGAAAATTGGTTCCGGGCTGGTAACGGTAATGGTACGCGGCGATGTAGGCGCAGTAAAAGCGGCAGTGGAAGCAGGAAGTGTCAGGGCGGCAAGCCTTGGTGAATTAGTAGCTACTCATGTAATACCGAGACCTCACAGCGATGTAGAAAAGATTTTACCGCTGATTTAAGGGAAAGGCAAAGGGTGAAAGAATCATGGGAAATGCATATGGGTTCTTTGAGATTCCAAGTACGACGGCAGCGATAGATGCTCTCGATATCATGTGCAAAACGGCAGATGTGGAATTTATCACATGGGAGAAAAAGCTGGGCGGCAGGCTGGTTACGATTATCATACGGGGAAGCATATCGGATGTGAAACAGGCGATAGAAGTTGCTGCACAAAACGCAATCAAAAAGCCGGCAGCTACAGTGGTAATTGCCAATCCCCATGAAGAAATCATTAAATTGGTGAAAAAGAGCGCCAGCCGGCTGACAAATATATCAACGGCCTGGAACGACGAAATGGAGTAGCATATGGCGGAAGAGAAAAACGCGGCAAGAAAAACTCCGGCGAAAGCCGTAGAAAATAAAGTAAAAAAAGCAGAAACAGTGAAAACAGAAACAATAAAAGCTGAAACAGTGAAAGCAGAGCCAAAGGAGGAAAAAAGGATGGCACAGGAAGCATTAGGTATGGTAGAAACAAGAGGTCTGGTAGCATCAATTGAAGCAGCGGATGCAATGTTAAAGGCAGCAAACGTAACATTAGTTGGAACAGAGAAAATCGGTTCCGGTCTGGTAAGCGTTATGGTACGTGGAGATGTAGGCGCAGTAAACGCTGCAGTGGAAGCAGGCAGCGCAAGCGCATCAAGGCTTGGGGAATTAGTGGCTACACACGTAATCCCGAGACCGCATACGGATGTTGAGAAGATTCTTCCCGTTTTGAAATAAGAAGTTACAGTGAAGATGGGGCGGGCTATGCCCGCCCTTCAATCTTTTAAGGATTCTGGAGGAAACGGAGCATGGATAAAAATAGTATGGCTGATGGCCAGGTAGAGCTGATTGCCAGGATGGTAATGGAAGCAATGAATCAAAAGCAGGATACAGGCAAGGGGTATATGGTTCCGGTAGGCGTATCCGCAAGACATGTTCATTTGACACAGGAGCATGTGGAAGTCCTTTTTGGAGAAGGCTATCATTTGACGAAGAAAAAAGAGCTGATGGGCGGGCAGTTTGCATCCAATGAGCTGGTAACGATTGTCGGTTTGAAGCTTAGAGCAATAGAAAATGTAAGGATACTTGGCCCGGTAAGGAGCAAATCCCAAGTGGAAATCTCTTCTACCGATGCCATTAAATTAGGGGTGAAAGCGCCTATCAGGGAGTCCGGCAATGTGGCCGGCAGCGCACCGATTGCTTTAGTAGGGCCAAAAGGGGCGTTGTACCTGAAAGAAGGGTGTATTGTTGCCAAAAGGCATATCCATATGTCTCCGAAAGATGCTATGGCAGCGGGGGCACATGACGGGGATATTGTATCCGTAAAAGCGGAGAACGAAAGAGGAACCGTATTTAATAATGTGCAAGTCAGGGTAGATGAAAGTTTTACGCTGGAAATGCATATCGATACGGATGAAGCCAATGCGGCAAAAATTGCGACAGGGGATACCGTAAGGATTATCAACAATTAACAAAACAAAGAGGCGGGCAGGAAACGCACGGATTGCAGAAAGGCATGGTTATACATATGCTCATAGGTAAAGTAGTAGGAAGCGTAGTTTCCACAAGGAAAAGTGAAAAATTAATCGGAAATAAATTCATGGTTGTTGAACTGGCGGAAAAAATGAGCAACGGCAGAAACCAGATGATTGCCATTGACAATATCGGTGCGGGAATCGGTGAATGTGTATTGATTGCTACGGGGAGCGCGGCAAGAATCGGATGTGATGTGGAAAATGCGCCGATAGATGCGGCGATTGTAGGTATTATCGATGACGGAAGGCAATGGATGCAGGAGTAAACTTCACAGACGGTAATTCTGTGTGGATTGATGAAAAGAGCCGGGCATAGTCCGGACATAACCGGATTTTGAAAGGGATGTGGGTAAGCATGAGCAAGAATATCGGCATAGAAGAATTAAGCGGCATATTGCGGCAGAACGGCATCGTAGGTGCAGGAGGCGCCGGTTTTCCTACTTATGCCAAGCTGGATAAAAGAGCGGATACCATAATCATGAATTGTGCGGAATGCGAGCCGCTTTTAAAATTGCATCGGCAGCTTCTGGAGCAGAATGCATATGAAATCGTGAGGACTTTTCATATGATAGCACAATGTGTGGGGGCGAAGGAGGCTGTTATCGGGATAAAGAAAGCATATAAGAAGACGATAACTGCGCTGCTTGACTGCATTGGGGAATATCCGGAGATAAGGCTCGGGCTTTTGGATGAAGTATATCCTGCCGGGGATGAAGTGGTATTGATTTATGAAGTGACAGGAAAGGTAGTTTTGCCCGGCGGTCTTCCGATAGAAAGCGGCGTAGCAGTATTCAATGTGGAGACGGTGTACAATGTGTACCGTGCCGTAACGTTGGGACGCCCAGTGGAGGATAAGCTGGTATCTATTGTGGGCGAAGTGGAGAACCCTGTTACGGTAAGGCTGCCCTTGGGATGTACGATTGAGGAAGCGGTCAGGCAGGCTGGGGGAACGACTGTTAAGAACCCAATCTATTTTATCGGCGGTCCGATGATGGGATTTGAAGGAAACGGGGCTTTGCCGGTAACAAAAACTACCAATGCGGTATTGGTATTGCCGGAAGAGCATTTATTGATACAAAAAAAGAGAAGGAAATCTTCCATTGATTTGAAACGTGCCGCGGCGGCATGTTGCCAATGTACAATGTGTACGGATTTATGCCCAAGGCATTTGCTGGGGCATCCGATAGAGCCGCATAAGTTCATGCGGGCGGCAACCTGCAAAGACATACAAGATGCGGATATTTTTTTGAACACTATGTTTTGCTCCTCTTGCGGGCTGTGCGAGAATTATTCTTGTATGCAGGGGCTTTCGCCCCGCTCCCTGATAGCGGATTATAAAACCGGGCTAAGGGCGCATGGGGTAAAACCGCCAAAGGTGGAAGCAGCGCCTGTGGCGGAAGAAAGGCAGTTTAGGCGGGCTCCTATGGAACGCCTGATGGCAAGGCTGGATTTGGCAAAATATGATAAACCGGTGCCGATTACGGAACTGTCGGGGGAAATCAAAAAAGTGAAACTTATGTGCAGCCAGCACATCGGCGCACCGGCAATCCCGGTTGTAAAAGAAGGGGATATGGTGGAGCAAGGGCAAATGGCAGCAAAGCCAGCGGATGGGTTAAGCGTGGCAGTCCACGCTTCTATCAGCGGAAAAGTAGTGGAAGTAACCGGCAAATACGTTATAATTCAAAAGTAGGAAGGTTGTACATAATATGAGCAAGGCAATCGGAATGGTAGAATACAAAACAGTTTCTGCGGGGGTTACGGCAGCGGATGCGATGGTAAAAACCTCGGAAGTGGATATAATAGAAGCGCAGACGGTATGCCCGGGCAAATATATTGCGGTCATCAGCGGCGATTTGAGTGCGGTGAAGGCGGCAGTGGATACGGCAAAGACGAATTACGGGATGCATCTGATTAATAGTTTTGTACTTGGGAATCCCCATGATTCCATATTCCCCGCCATTTACGGGGCAACGGAAGTGGAGGGAATCAGCGCCCTTGGCATATTGGAAACCTACGATGCGGCTTCTATTATTGTGGCAGCGGATATTGCGGCAAAGACTGCGATTGTAACATTGATTGAACTGCGTATTGCCAGAGGGATGTGCGGAAAATCCTACATGATGCTGACAGGGGAAGTGGCAGCCGTAAATGCCGCTATCGAAAAGGCGAAAAAAGAAATCGGGGCGGACGGCATGTATCTGGATTCGACGGTCATTGCCCATCCGGATGAAAAAATACGCCGCGCAATCTTATAAAACATTGTTTGGAGACAACAGGATTCTGTTTCTTGGGCTTTGGGTTTTCCGGCTGTTTTGCCGGCAGAGCGATCACTGGAGATATGGGTATTGGGGATATGTTTGACGGACGATGCGAAAGTGCTGCAGCAAAAAGCATGAGCTGCAGCATTTTTTCCTACGTTCAGGATTTGTAAGGAGGAGAGCGGTATATGCTGGCAATTGAAAGACGGAATGAAATACTTGAAAAGTTACAGAAAGAAAAAAGGGTGGTTGTCAGTGAACTGAGCAAAGTGTATGGTGTTACCGAAGAAACAATAAGGCGGGATCTGGAAAAGCTGGAAAAAGACGGGTATGTAATTAAAAGCTATGGAGGAGCTGTCCTCAATGAAAATATGAACATAGATATGCCGTTTAATATCCGCAAGAATACAAATGTAGTGGGCAAACAGAAAATTGCGGAGATTATAAACAGTATGGTGAAAGACGGGGAGCGGCTGATATTGGATTCCAGTTCTACTGCAGTTTTTATAGCTAAGGTATTGAAGGAAGAAAAAAGAAATCTGACGATTATTACAAATTCCATAGAAATTATTATAGAACTTTTCGATGCCCAGGACTGGCGCGTGCTTTCCACAGGAGGGCTGGCAATAGAAGGATCCTTAGCGTTAGTGGGGCCTCAGACCGACCAGATGCTGCGTTCCTATTATGTAGATAAGACGATCATTTCCTGCAAGGGTTTCGACATGGAAAACGGCATTACGGATTCCAATGAGCTTCATGCGAGGAATAAAAAGACAATGCTGGAACGGGCAGGCTGCAGCATCCTGGCGGTGGACAGCTCAAAATTTGGGCATACCGCTTTTACCTGCATTGGAGGGCTTGAGAATATTTCAATGATTGTAACGGATGAAAAGCCGGAAGAAAAGTGGCTGCGGCTGTTTGAAAAATATAATGTAAAATGCATCTGGGAAGAGATGGAAGTTTAAGGAACTTATGTGAAAATAGTTATACATTATGCTATAATTTTCTTATTTTTTAGAAGTATGGCATGATAATATTTTATTATATAGAAAGAAAAGGATTGGAGGGATTGTAATGTTAAAAGGCATTCCGGGGATTTTATCCCCTGAATTACTGAAAGTATTGTGTGAAATGGGGCATAGCGACAGACTGGTAATTGCAGACGGCAATTTCCCGGCAGAATCCATGGGAAAAGACGCGGTGGTTATCCGTATGGACGGCCATGGCATCCCGGAAATACTGGATGCGATCCTGCAAGTATTCCCGCTGGATACTTATGTGGACAAGCCGGTAAATCTTATGGAAGTGATGCCCGGGGATACGGTGGAGACACCGATCTGGAAGACTTATGAAGAAATTACGGCGCGTCATGACGAGCGCGGGGCGCAGGCGATTGGCCAGATTGAACGCTTTGCTTTTTATGAAGAGGCGAAGAAGGTATATGCAATTATTGCTACTGGGGAGACCGCGCTTTATGCAAATATTATGCTTCAAAAAGGCGTTGTTGTTAACTAAAGGCCAGGAGGCTTTTTGAGGCCTGGATGAAACGGCAAAATAAAATGCAGTATTTTCCTTTTTGGAATACGTATAAAGGGGAATACTGCATTTAGATTTTTGGTGGGGCAAGTGCTGTAAGGAGGTAAGGATGTATCGGATTTTGCTTGTGGATGATGAAGCTCTGATCCGGGAGGCTGTCAGTGACAATGTCAAATGGGAAGAGTACGGATATGAACTGGCCGGCAGTTGTGAAAACGGAAAAGAAGCTTTGGAATTTATAGAGAAAAATCCTGTGGACGTGGTTCTTACGGATATCTGTATGCCTTATATGGACGGTATGCAGTTAAGTGAAAAACTTTGCGAAAATTATCCGTCTGTGAAAATTATCATTTTGAGCGGATATGATGATTTTGACTATGCAAAAAAAGCAATACGCTATGGGGTAAAGGAGTATCTCCTCAAACCGATTACGGCAGAGGAAATGGGGGATGTACTGATTGCCCTGAAAGAGGAAATGGATAAGGAACGGAAGACGGAACGGAAAATATCGGAACTGGAATCCGCCTACCGGAAAGGGCAGCAGCTTTTGTATTCCGATGCACTGCTGCAGTTGATCAGGGGAAGCAGGGCGGATGAAGAAATACGCAGGGAATTAAGGAAGATAGGACTGGATTTCCATTCTGCCGTATATAGGGTAGGGGTGGTGGAACTGGACATTTATGCCCGTTCCAATAAACTGGATGAGAAGAGGAAGCGGGAGAGCGCTCTCATGGCCTTTGTCCTCCATAATATCAGCCAGGAAATTGTGCAGAGAAATAAAGCAGGAGAGGTATGCCAAGGGAAGGATCACCGTACTTATATGCTCCTGCATTCTAACCGTCAGATGGAGTTCCGTCAAACAGTAAAGGATATCTGCGGCGAGATTATTGCCCAGATGAACCGGATCATGCAGCTTGCGGTAAACATTGGATTAGGAAGTTATGTGACGGAGACGGAAAATATATATATTTCTTATGAAGAAGCGGAAGAAGCGCTGGAATACCATTATATAATGGGTGGCAACCATGTAATGGAAATAGAGGTAATCCGGGAAGAAAAAAAGCAGGTGGATGTGGATAAGATGCTGGATGAAATTATTCTTCATGTAAAAGGCAATGACGTATCCGGAATAAAGAATGATTTTGCTTCTATGGAAAAAGAACTGCGGGAATGCCGTTATGACAGAAGAAGCGCTGGCGTTATCTTACAGCGGACAGTGGATTTGTTAGATGAATTATGCAAACTGTCGGAAATGGAAAGCGGGCAGCGGGTTGCTTCTAAAGAAGAGATTTTGGAAAGCGTGCTGAAAGCGGAGGGGCTAAAAGAGGCTGTGGATATTTTGGGCGCCTATTGCCAGGAAATAGGAGGCTGGCTGGACAGCCAGAGGAATGTGGGCGGCAAAAAATATGCGGTACTGGCGATGGACTATATTGAAAAGAATTACAGCGATTGCGATTTAAGCCTGCATTCCGTCTGTTCTTACCTGAATATCAGCGCCAGCCGGTTCAGCACGATATTTAAGCAGGCGACAGGAACTACCTTTATGGATGTGCTGATTGGGCTTAGGATGCAGAAAGCCAAGGATCTGCTGGAGCATACGGATATGAAAAATTATGAGATTGCGGAAAGAGTAGGATTCAACGATTCCCACTATTTTAGTATTGCCTTTAAAAAGATAACAGGGAAAACACCTACCGAATATGCAAAAGAAATGAGGAAATAAATGACTGGAAAGAAAAACCATTTTACGGTTTTATCCTTGTTTAAGAGCGTAAGGGCAACGATGCTTTGCCTGTTTTCGCTGCTGATTGTCATTACAATGGTTATTTTTCTTGTTATATCCGTAGATTATACAAAAAAGACAGTCCTTGAGAATTCTACGGATTACACTTCCCGGCTGGTCCGCCAGGTAAACCGGGATATTGACTCCTACATTGATTATATGGAAAATATTTCCTCTATGATTATACAAGGCGGGGATGTGCAGAAGTATTTGTTTATGGAAATGCCCAAGGCAGATGTACAAGAGGCGTACAGCCGTATTGTAACCCAGTTCAATACTGTTGTGGAGACAAGGCAGGATATATCCAATATTGCAGTAGTGACGCCGGAGAGGGATTATATTATTAACAACGGCATGGATGCTTTGAACGAAAATGTATCCCTGCAGGATGTGGAATGGTATAAAAAAGCTTTGGAAGGGGAGAGCCGTATCATTACTTCTTCCCATGTCCAGCATGTAATACGCAATAATTATAAGTGGGTAGTTACGTTAAGCAAGGGAATAAGGAATCCGAAGACAGGAAAGAATGGGGCAGTCTTCTTTATCGACCTGAATTATAAGCTGTTGAAGGACTTATGTGAAAACAACAGTCTTGGCACGAACAGTTATGTGTTTATTATGGATGAATCCGGAAAAATCATTTATCATCCGAAGCAGCAGCTTCTCTATAACGGGCTGAAAAAAGAACGGACGCAGGAAGTGCTTGCCTGTGGATATAACGGATATTTCATAACGGAAGAAGATGGGGCGGATGAAGGGAAGCTTTATACCGTATCGGTATCGGAGAAGACAGGGTGGAGAGTCGTGGGCGTAGCGGATATTTCCGAGCTGATGAAGAATAAAAAAGAAACGGAATATCTTTATATGCTTACAGCGGCGGCGCTGCTCTGCGTGGCTATGCTCCTGGCTATCTTTTTTGCCACAGCGATCACCAGGCCTATTAAGGAGCTGAAGGACTCCATGAAGGAAGTGGAAAAGGGGAATTTTGAGAATACGGATGTGGTAGTCGGTTCAGGCAGCGAGATAGACAGCCTTGGCAATTCTTTTAATCTTATGACCGCGCGGATCAGGCAATTGATGGAACAGAATATTTACGAGCAGGAGGAGAAGCGCAAAAGCGAGATGAAAGCGCTCCGTTCCCAGATTAACCCCCACTTTTTGTATAATACGCTGGATTCCATTATCTGGATGGCGGAAGGGGGGAAAAACAGGGAAGTGGTGCGGATGACTTCCGCCCTTGCCAGGTTGCTGCGGCAGAGCATCAGCAATGACAATGAAAGGATTCCTTTGGAAAAGGAAGTGGATTATGCCGGGAGTTATCTGACGATTCAGAAGATGCGTTATAAAGATAAGCTGGAATATGAGATAGAAGTGGCCGAAGACATTAAGAAAGAGGAAATCATTAACCTGATTCTCCAGCCATTGGTGGAGAATGCAATTTATCATGGCATTAAATATAAGGGTTCAAAAGGCCTGATCAGGATTGTGGGTTATGGGGAAGAGGATAACATGATACTGAAGGTTATAGATAACGGCATTGGAATGGATGAAAAAACATTGCAAGGGATTTTTGACAAATCCAAAGCCAGCGAAGGGAAAAACGGAGTAGGAGTCTATAATGTGCAGACGCGTATCCGTTTATACTATGGGGCGGATTACGGGCTTCATTTTGATAGCGCTTTGGGGGAAGGGACGACGGTAACTATTACGGTACCGAGGAATTTTCGGGAATAGACGATAAGGGGGCGTGGCTGTTAATATGAAAATACATAGAAAAAAACTGCTGTTATGGATTGCCATAGGGCTGGCAGCCGCAGTGGCGGGAGTTTTTTTTATAACGGGCAGTAAAAAAGAGGATGAGAAAAGCCATGTGATTTTTATCCCCAAAGTCATTGACGAGGACAATGATTTCTGGAAGCTGCTGATCGAAGGAGTGGAAATGGCGGCTGCGGAATATCATGTAGACCTGACGATTGTAGCGGCTAAGACAGAGGACGATTATGAGGAACAGAATGCATTGATTGAGTGGGCCATTGCCCAGAAGCCGGATGCAATTCTGCTCACCCCTTCCAGCTATACGGAGACAACGCCTTATGCAAAAAAAATAAAAGAAGAGAGGATCCCTTTGATACTGGTGGACTCGGAAGTGGATGAGGATATTGCGGATACGGTAATTGCCACAGATAATGAAAAGCTGGGGGAAGTGGAGGGCAATTATATGAAGAGGTATGCCACAGAGGATTCCCAGATTGCAGTTATCGGTCATGTGGAGGGTTCTTCCACTGCTATTAAAAGGGAAAAAGGGGTGCGCAAGGGCCTGGGGGAATATGAAGACAGGATCGTAGATGTCGTCTTCTGCGATTCCGATTATGATAAAGCCTACCGACTTATGACGGAATTGATAGAAAAGTATCCGGGAATTGATTTGGTGGCAGGGCTGAATGAATATTCGGCGGTAGGGGCGGCACGGGCAATTAAAGAAAAGGGCCTGCATGAACGGATCCGGGTAGTGGGCATCGACAGTTCCCTGGAGGAAATCCAGTTTTTGGAAGAGGGGATTTTTGAGATTATTGTAATTCAGAACCCTTTTAAAATGGGATATATGGGAATAGAGGCCGCTGTCAGGATACTGGATGGCGAGAAGGTGCTGAAGCATATTGATTCCGGATGCGAACTGATCAGCAATGACAGTGTCTACACGGAGGAGAACCAGAAGCTGCTGTTCCCGTTCCGGGAAGAATAAAAGAAAGAGGAGGAATGATGAAATGCTGGAAGGAATAGAAAAAATTTTTGATGAAATGCAGCCGATGATGAAAAAGCTGAAAAAGGCTTCTTATGAAAAAAACATGGAGAGGTTCCGGGAAGCGCATGGGCATTATTTTTCGGAAATGGCCGGTTATATGGAACAGGCCGGGGAAAAAGAGAAGGCGGCAAGAGAGATTGGGGAATCTTTCATAGATCAGGTGGAAAAGCATTTTAAAGTGAACGGGAAAATAGGGGGAAGGGTACAGACGGACTTAAACTTCTTTATGATTTATTATGTATTCCCTGCCATTTTATTGTCGGGAGGGGAATATGGGAAAATGACTGCGGATGCCATATGCGGCCAATGGGGAGGACGGTTCAAGGACAGCAAAATAAGCTATGCGGATTACGATACCATCTATAGCGGGTTCCGGGAAAAGATATTTGGGATCTTTTAAAGAAAAACCGGCATTAGGGCATAGAGGAAAACTGTTTGCGGTAAGAAGTGGCGCTTTGGCCGTAATAACGTTTGAATGAAGCGGAAAAATGCTCAATGCAGGAGTATCCGGTATCTTCGGCAATTCTGGTAATGGATAAATCGTGGTTTTGTAAAAGAATGGAAGCGGCAGACATGCGGGCTTCAGTTTTTTTCTGCAAAAAAGTTTTTCCGTAATGATCTTTCAGAAGACGTTCTGTCTGACGGATGCCAAGCCCAAGCCGGGAAGAAAGCATGTCAAGGCTTAAAGTGCGGTACTCGTAGAGAAAGCATTCTTCAATAATAAGGTATTTATTTTCGATTAAATTAGGGACGCTTGTATGAGGGGCTGTTTCTATCTGTCCTTCATAATTCCGAATCATTTTTATAATGAGCTGTTTCAGCAGGATTCCGGCTTGTATGGTATAGCCGGTGTAGCGGTGTTCCAGTTCGGAAAAAAGCTGCTTCATTAAAGTATGGATATCCTGGCGGTCCTGCCCGAACCAGAATCTGGTCTGCCAAAAGACTTTGGCAAGGGATTTTTCTTCCAAAGAAGGGGCGGGGGCAGGATTATGCCCAGTTTTTAAATAAATGCAGTATTCCCACATAGGATCCTTTTTGTCGGGGATCTGGGAGTGTTCAATAAAGGGGCCGGTGACAAAAAGAGTATTGGGGATGATTTCATAAGGATTCCCGTCAATAACGGCTTTTCCGTAACCGAGAGGAATATAGTGGATTTCAAAGCTGTTTTTACTATGGCTATGTCTGGGGATGGAGCGTTCAAAGCGTTCCAAGACAATATTGGAAATGTGAAAATCATATTCGCCCAAAGCAAAATGCAAATTATAATGATCCAGTCGTTTCAGCATAAAAATAACCAACCTTTTTTATTTAATATACTTCTGTTTTGGGGAAATTGCAATAAATATTCGCAAACACGACATGTAAATGTTAAAAATGTCAAAGGAATCTCTTACAGAAACAAAGGAATGGGATATAATAGAATGAAAGAGAAAAAATTGAAGGAACCGGAAAACGGGAAGCGGTAAAAAAGAAAAAACAGGAAATGGGAAAAAGGAGGAAAAGCAGCATGAGTAAAATGATGGGGGCGATTTTGCCCGGGAACAGCACGGTGGAACTGAAGGAATTCGATATCCCGAAGCCAGGACACGGACAGGTTTTGGTACAGACGAAGGCGACTACAATATGCGGGAGCGATATCCGGTGTATTTATAGGGAGCATGTGGGAAAAGGGCCGGAAGGATATATACCTGGCATGATTGCGGGCCATGAGCCTTGCGGCATTATCGTGGAAGAAGGGGAAGGTTTAAAACGTTTCAAAAAAGGGGACAGGGTAGTTGTTTATCATATTTCCGGCTGCGGTGTCTGCAACGACTGCAGAAGGGGATATTATATCTCCTGCACCAGCGAGCATAGGCAGGCTTACGGCTGGCAGAGGAACGGCGGCATGGCGCCTTACATATTGGCAGAAGAAAAGGATCTGATTGCACTGCCGGATGAATTGACCTATAAGGACGGCGCGCAGGTAGCATGCGGATTCGGCACTGTTTATGAGGCGATTGAAAAAATCGGTGTCTGCGGAAATGATGCGGTGCTTGTCACTGGCCTTGGCCCGGTGGGGCTTGCTGCATTGATGCTGGCAAAGTGCATGGGCGCAAATAAGCTGATCGGCGTGGAAATGAATGATTACCGCATTGACCTGGCAAAGAAATTAGGCCTTGCGGACTATGTATTTAAGCCGGGGGAGGATGCTTTGGCACAGATTCTGGAAGTGACGGGCGGCAAAGGAGTGGAAAGAGCCATTGACGCCAGCGCAAACGATGCAGGCAGGCAGCTTGCCATCAGGGCGACAAGGGAATGGGGTAAAATCGCATTTGTTGGTGAAGGAGGAACTTGTACCTTTCATCCCAGCCCGGATATTATCCATGGACAGAAAACGATTTATGGTTCATGGGTAACTTCATTATGGAAAATGGAAGAGCTGGTGGAACGTCTGGTAAGATGGGGGATTCATCCGGAAGACCTGGTGACGCACGAATTCCCGCTGGAAAAGGCAGATGAGGCATATGCTTTGATGGCAGGGGGGCAATGCGGCAAAGTTGCGGTTACTTTTAAAGATTGAATGGGCAGAAAGGGAGAAAAATGGAAAATAGAATAAATCCTGCCGATGTACCGAAAAAAAAGTTATATACGGGGGAAGAAATCCCTTCCGTCGGCCTTGGGACTTTCGGATCGGATAAATACACGCCGGAACAAGTGAGCAATGCCGTATATGGGGCAATCTTAAGCGGTTACCGCCTGATTGACTGCGGGTCCGTATATCAGAATGAGGACAGAATCGGGGAAGCGCTGCAAAGGGTGTTTTCGGAAACCGGCATAAAAAGAGAAGAACTGTTTATTACCTCTAAGGTGTGGAATGACATGCACAGGGAAGTTGCAAAATCCTGCAAAAAAAGTTTAAAAGATTTACGGCTGAATGATATAGATTTATATTTTGTACACTGGCCGTTCCCGAATTACCATGCCCCCGGCTGCAGCGGGGATTCCAGAAACCCGGATTCCAAGCCGTTTTCTGTGGATGAGTTTATGGATACATGGCGCCAGTGCGAAGAACTGGTGGAAAAAGGGATGGTAAGATATATTGGAATGTCTAATATGACGATCCCTAAGCTGGAGGCTGTTTTGCCTTTATGTAAAATCAAACCGGCGGCTCTTGAACTGGAATGCCATCCGGGGTTCCAGCAGCCGGAGCTTTTTGAATATGCGTTAAGTCATGGGATACAGCCGATTGGCTATTGTCCTATCGGTTCACCCTCCAGGCCGGAAAGGGATAGGACCAGCGAGGATGTGGCGGATACCCAGATGCCTGAAATCGTTGAGATTGCCAGCGCCCATCAAGTGCATCCGGCGGTAGTATGCCTCAAATGGGCAGTGCAAAGAGGGCAGATACCGATCCCTTTCTCCGTGAAGGAACCTCAATATATCAGCAATCTGAAATGCGTAACGGAGGATCCGCTGACGGAGGAGGAAATGGATAGAATCCGGAAGGCGGATAAGAATTGCCGGCTGATCAAAGGGCAAGTGTTTTTGTGGCAGGGAGCTGCCGGCTGGGAAGACTTGTGGGATTTAGACGGAAAAATAACGGGAGCTTAGAATGGGGGCAGGACTGGCTGATAAAGCAGGATTGCTCAAGAAATCATAGAATATTATTTTCCGCCCGGGGCAAAAGCCCCGGGCGGAAAATGATTCCGGGAAAAATCCGGCAGGAGATTTTTAACCCTTTTCTGTAAAATTTTCAATTTAAATAGTTGTCGGATATTCATATAATGAATTTATTGGATAGGATCGAAAACCGTTGCAGGGATTGATCCTAAAGCTGCACGGGACGGCAATGAATATGAGCTATTCCCTGGGCTGACTGGATACATCGGGGTGGAGATAAGCATATTGAAGCGCTTTTAAGTCTGAGGTAATCATAAGGCTTAGGATAATATTTCCTTCTTCCCGGTACCATACGCGGCCTGTATTGGATGGCTGGCTTTCTCCCGGGGCATCCCCGCTTACTTTGTCATCCACAGATTTTTCAAGGATGTCATAGAGGCTGTAGAGTTCCTGCTCTTCATCCGCAGAACAGGCCCAGGCAACGCACATGAGGCGTTCTTCGCCATCGAACATGTATTTAATGGTTCCCTGGCGTTCCTGGTAAGCTTTAGGGTAGGTATAACAGGTTCCGCCGTATACGGAAGCGTACGTGGAATAACCATCTCCCTCATAAGAAAGGATATCCTCCAAAGAATCATCCCAGGAAACATCGCTAAATGGGGCGGCCGGAGAGCCGGGATTTCCTTTTCCGCAGCCCAGGGGCAGTAAAAGGGCAGGGAGCAGTAGAAATAAGAAAGAAATTTTAAGCAGCTTTGTTGATTGTTTTGATAATTGCATATAAATTCTCCTTTTGACTGTGAACGGGACAAAAAGTATTATAAAGATATTTTCCGGTATTGGCAAGAGGAATCAAAAAAGGCGTTTTATATCTGGCTGCGGCAGCAAGCCCGGACATGGGATTTTGGGGAAAGGCATTTTGTTTTATTGAGGCTGCCGGAGAGCGGCGCGGAGGCTGGCATGAGGATATATAGTGTAGAAGACAAAAGGTTTAAAAGATATGGACAGATAATAAACAACATTGATTTTTCAGGGCTGGTAAAGGCGCTGGAGGAACATACGCCTCTTCCTGAGGAAGTGGAATACGTTCCTGGGCTAGATATCCTGGAAGCTCTTCCGGTCAAAGAAGAACTGGCCTCCAAAAGCTTCGGGGAAATGGAAATCCAGATTGGTTACTGTAATGGACATAATTCTATGCTGAATGCATTGGAATATCATAAAAGTTCGGAGATTAACGTGGCTGCAACGGATGCAGTCCTGCTGTTAGGAAGTGAACAGGATATGGATGAGGATTTTACTTATGACACTTCCTTGGCAGAAGCATTTTTGCTGCCGAAAGGCACTGCGGTGGAAATCTATGCCACAACGCTTCATTATGCCCCTTGCGGTGTGGGGAATGATGGGTTTAAGGTGGCAATCGTGCTTCCTAAGGGTACGAATCTGGACTTGGATGACGCACATGTGAATGGGGAGGACGGGCATCTTACGGCAAAAAATAAGTGGCTGTTCGGACATCCGCAAGGAAACCTTCCGAAAGGCAGTCCCATGGGGCTGGTAGGGGAGAACCTGTGTGTCAACAAATAAATGCATTCATGCATGAGAAAGGTTATGTTAACAAACGAAATATGGTTGGGAGGAAGAAAGTTGGAAAAGATTAAACAAAATCCAATTGTGAAGAAAATTGGTATTAACAGAATTGTATTGTGCGGCGTTCTTTTAGTGATGTATGCGGTTTTCTGTATGCTTAGCGATAAGTTTGTCGGAATGCAGAGAATTATGAGTGCATTGAACTATGCGTATTTTCTCGGTTTTTTGTCTTTAGGCGTTACATTCGTAATTGCTACGGGCGGTATTGATTTCTCCATTGGGCCGGTCATGTTCTGTTCTGCTCTGATCTCCGGCTATTGCTTGACAAGTTATGGTGTTCCAATGGCATTAAGCCTTGTGATCAGCGTATTGGTCGGCACTTTATTCGGCGTGTTCAACGGGTACTTTGTATCATATTGGACAGTGCCTCCGTTTATTATTTCCATGGCGAGCATGAATATTGCCAAAGGGCTTGCTTCCGTATTTACAAAGACCCAGTCCGTAAGCTGGCCCCAGTCGGTAGATGCAAACGGCTGGTACAGAAATTTTGTAAAGGTAGGGAATTTCCCGGTAGGGCTTGTTATCTTTCTTGTGTTCGCAGTCCTTTGTTCTGTTTTGCTGAACCAGACGAAAGCGGGCCGTTACATATTGAGCCTTGGAAGCAACAAAGAAGCAGTGCGCCTTTCCGGTGTAGATGTGAAAAAATGGGAAATGCTGGCTTATGTTATCTGTGGAACGCTGGTCGGCATTGCGGCTATTTTCTATGTGGCTGCTTATACTACCGTGCAGCCGGGGTATGGAGATTCGTATAACAATGAAGCTATTGCAGGATGCGTAATGGGCGGAACATCTATGGTCGGAGGGCTGGCGTCCATCAGCGGTACGGTAATCGGCGTGTTTATCATTGCCCTTTTGCAGGAAGGTATCTTAGCTCTTGGCTTCAGCAAGGATTATCAGCTCATCATTACCGGTATCATCGTTATCGTGGCAGTTTATGCAGATGTTGCCACAAGGCGTAGGAAAAATTAACGTTTGGGCAATTGGATTATAACTATGAGAAATATGGAAAGGTGAAGGTAAAGAAATGGGCGATACAATCTTAACAATGAATGAAATAGATAAATCTTTCCCGGGCGTACATGCGCTGGATCATGTAAACTTTGAAGTGAAAAAAGGCGAAGTGCATGCGCTGATGGGGGAAAATGGCGCTGGTAAATCTACTTTAATGAAAGTCCTTACGGGGATTTATACAAAAGATTCCGGAAGCATCGTATTTGAAGGGAAAGAAGTGGAATTTCACAATACAAGGGAAGCGCAGGATGCAGGCATTGTCATTGTGCATCAGGAATTGAATATGCTTGGGCATCTGACGGTGGCTCAGAATATTTTTATCGGCAGGGAATTTAAAAAAGGCATCCGTATTGATGACAAGAAAATGAATGAAGAAGCTGCCAAGCTGTTCCAAAGGCTTCATATCGACATTGACCCTACAGAGATTATGAGTAACCTGACAGTCGGGAAACAGCAGATGTGCGAAATTGCAAAGGCAATTTCCCACGAAGCGAAAGTAATTATTTTTGATGAGCCTTCGGCTGCTTTGACGGAAACGGAAATAGAGGAACTCTTTAAAATTATCAGGGATTTGCGTAAACAGGAACTGGGAATCGTTTATATCTCACACCGTATGGATGAAATTAAAGTCATTACGGACAGGGTAACGGTTATGAGGGACGGCGGTTATGTTGGTACCCTGATTACCAAAGAATGTACAAAAGACGACATCATCAATATGATGGTAGGTCGTGTTATTTATGAAGACCCGAAGACGGAAAGCGCGGTGCCGAAAGGTGCGCCGGTAGTGCTGAAGGTAGAAAAATTGAATGCGGGTAGGATGGTACAGGATGTCAGCTTTGAATTGAGGAAGGGCGAAGTCCTTGGATTTTCAGGCTTGATGGGAGCAGGAAGGACGGAGACGGCGAGGGCAATTTTCGGCGCGGACCCTAAAACCGGAGGGGATATTTATATTAACGGACAGAAAGTAGAAATCAATTCCCCTCAGGATGCGGTAAAGTACGGCATCGGATATTTGTCGGAGGACCGGAAGCGCTTTGGTATTGTAGTACAGAAATCGGTAGCGGAAAATTCTACAATGGCAGCGCTGGAAAATTTCGTAAAAGGGCTGTTTATTGATAAAAAGACGGAAAATAAAGTGGCGCAGGATTATGTGGAATCCCTGGCAACCAAGACGCCCGGGGTAGATCAGCTTGTAGTTAATCTTTCCGGCGGGAACCAGCAGAAGGTAGTTATCGCGAAATGGCTGATCCGTAACTGCGATATCCTGATTTTTGATGAGCCTACCAGGGGTATTGACGTAGGCGCTAAAAATGAGATTTATAAATTGATGAACCGTCTGGCAAAAGAGGGCAAAGCAATTATCATGATTTCTTCGGAAATGACGGAGATTTTAAGAATGAGTGACCGTATTGTTGTTATGTGCGAAGGCAGAAAGACCGGGGAAATAGACATTTCCGAAGCGTCGCAGGAAATCATAATGAATATGGCAACACGGGAAATATAGGTAAAAAACGGAGAATGAGAAAGGAGCAAGATTATAAAGATGAATAAAACGGTTGTGAATACTCCGGCAGAAAAAAAAGGATCATTTTTATCCAGGCCGGGAAGTCAAAAATTTATCGTTCTTCTGGTAGTGGTTTTTTTGTTTATATTTTTTAGTATATTCAGTGCGAACTTCAGGAAGTATACGACGATACTTAGTATTATGGATTATTCCTATTACATAGCGCTGATGGCGATTGGCGTAACTTTCCCGCTGATTACCGGAGGAGTTGATCTTTCTATTGGCACAGGCCTGATCTGTTATTCGTTGGCAGGGGGCTATCTGGTGATCCATTGCGGATGGCCTACGTGGGCAGGGATGCTTGTATCGGTCTTATTCGGTATATTAATCGGCACGTTAAACGGCGTATTAGTATCCATTATGAGCCTGCCGCCGTTTCTGGCAACACTTTGTACATGTATGATTACCAGGGGGCTTGGTTCCATATGCTCCAAGAACTTCGGGATTTCCTGGCCTACAGGCGGCGCGGAAGGAAGTTGGTTCCGGGATATTTTTAAGATTACAATTGGCGATACGAAATATCCGTTAGGCTTTCTCTGGGTATTGCTCCTGGTGTTGTTGATGGCATTTGTCCTGAATCATACGAAGATCGGAAGATATACTATTGCAATCGGCAGTAATAAAGAGGCTACTATTTTGTCCGGTATTAACGTAAGATTTTATCATATTATGGCATATGTGATTTCCGGGCTTTTTGCAGGTTTGGCATCTATCGCATATTCCGCAGTATTTTCAACGGTACAGCCTGGTACGGGAGCCGGATTTGAGTTAGAGGCGATCGGCGGAGCGATTATTGGCGGGGTTTCCGCTTCCGGGGGATCCGGAAGCATAGGCGGTTCGCTGCTCGGCGTATTTGTTATCTGTCTGCTGAAGACAGGGCTTCCGTACATTGGGCTGCAGGCAAACTGGCAGCAGATTATTACCGGCCTGGTATTAATCGGCGCGGTAATGGTTGATATTCTGAAAAAGAAAAAGGCAGCAACGGTATAAGGAAGCATAAAGGCAAGAAACAGGTTTTTAAGTGGTATGAAGCCAGGCAAAACAGCTTCTTGTTTTATGGGAAGCTGTGGAGCCAAGAGGCATCATATAGATAACCAAATATTTTAGGAGGAAAGAAAATGAAAAAGAGAATTTTAGCAGTACTTATGTGTGCAGCTATGACAGCAACCGTTTTGGCAGGCTGTGGCAACAGCACACAGGAAGCGGCAGCTCCGGCAAAAGAAGCAGCTCCCGCTGAGGAAGCAGCTCCGGCAGAAGAAGCAGCTCCCGCTGAGGAAGCGGCTCCGGCAGAAGAAGCAGCTACAACAGGCGGCGATTATACTTTTGAAATCATCGTAAAGAGCTATCAGTCTTCTTATTGGCAGGCAGCCGTTACAGGCGTTAATCAGGCAGCAGCAGATTTGGGTGTAAAAGCAAACTGTACAGGCCCTAACGCAGAATCCGATATTGCAGATCAGGTAAATATGCTTAACAGCGCAATCAACAATGATCCTGACGGCATCGGTCTTGCAGCTTGCGACCAGAAAGCTTGTCTTGACTCATTGCAGACAGCTATGGATAAAGGTATCCCGGTAGTATGTTTTGACTCCGGTATCCCGGATGCTCCTGCTGGATCCGTTCTTTCGACAATCGCTACAGATAACTACGGCGCAGGCGCAACAGCAGCAGATAATCTTTACCCTGCATTGAAAGACGTGATTGCAAATGCAACCGCTCCTGTAAGAATCGGTGAAGTAAATCAGGAAGCAACTTCTGAATCCATTACAAGCCGTGGCCTTGGTTTCATTGATAAATTCAGTGAACTGGCAGCAGCAGACGGAAAGACAGTTGCAGTTATCGGTAATGAATATTATGTAAACAACTGCAAAGACAAAGGTGACGAAGCAAGCGCGGATATCATCATTGAAGTAGCAGTTCCTGCTCAGACAACGGTTGAACTTTGCGCAACAGAAGCTTCTGTTATTCTGAATAAAGCAGATACAATCGGTATGTTCGGTTCCAACCAGGTTGCAGCGGAAGGTATTTTGACAGCAAACGGTAACTTGAGCGTACTTGGCAGCGATGCGGCTGCAGGCGATATCCTTGCAGCAGGCTTTGATGCAGGTTCTGTTATCAAAGGCGCTATCAAAGACGGCACAATGTTCGGTGCAGTTACACAGTCTCCGTTGGCTATGGGTATTAAGACAGTTGAAACTTTGACAGCAATTGCAAACGGCGAAACAGTTAGCGATATTCCTACAGAAGGCTACTGGTATGACAGCACAAATATGGAAGATGCTTCCATCGCTCCTAACCTTTATGACTAATTCATAGAGAAGGTATGAGAATATAAAAGTCACATGAAGTGAAAATTAAAATTTGGTTATCAACGGAAGGAACAGGGAGCAGTCCCTGTTCCTTTTAAAATGTTTGAGGTGCGGCGTTGCTGGCAGAGGGGGATTTGACTTGGAGCTGATATTGCTTTGGAGTGATATGCTTGTATCTTTTAAATAATTTGATAAAGTAACTGCAGTCATTGAATCCACAGTCATAGGCAATGACAGTGATAGGGGAATCGGTAGTGCAAAGCAGGGTGCAGGCCCGCTCTATGCGGTAATAATTTAAGTAATCCATCGGTGTTTTATGTGCGATCGCCTGAAAATACCGGCAGAAGTACTTAGGGGACATGCCGGAAATCTGTGATAGCTGCTGTAGGCTAATGCCGGAGGAATAGTGGGTTTCAATATATTCAAAGACTGGTTTGAGCTGTTCCATATGGCGGAAGGGGGATTCGTAGCCGGGGGCATTATTGCTATAGCATTCTTCTTGGAAAATAAGGCCGAAGAGTTCAAACAGGATACCTATGACTGTTAGTTCGTAACCTATATTTTTTCCGGCCATCGCAGAAAACAATTTGCCGATAGTTTGGCATATGAATGGAGAGCCGGCAGTGATAATAGGACGCACGATAATGTCCTGATGCTTTATTTTTTTCAAGTAGCTGCGGCAGACATCTGCATGGAGGAAGAGAAGGTCCAAGTCAAAAACAAGACATTCATAAATGCAGTTTTCAGGCATTCCGCCGTGGAGGGCTCCGCTGGGTATGAAGAAGCTTTCGCCCGGTTTGGCAATAATCTCCGTATCGGACAGCATAAGGCGGAACTGGCCGTTTAATATTCTGACGATCTCATATTCTTTGTGCCAATGAAAAGGCATTTCGTAGCGGGGATGATTGCTGTCCACATGGTAAAAAGCCATTGGAAACTCCTTTGTCCCGTGCATTTGTTTTTCGTTATAATCCAAATAAAGCATAGGGTTTCTCCTTGTGGTGCAAAAAGTGAATATTGTTATACTTTATGCTATTATATCACAATGCGATCAGCAATTCGAGTGATATTATTATATAAAGGATAACTGTAGTGTGAAAAGTTATAAGTAAGAAAATTATAACGTTTTCAGGAAGAAGGAGGTATGATTAAATGGCAGAGAACAGAATGATTGGGGATTATCCGGTAATTGGCATTAGGCCTACCATTGACGGAAGAAGAGGGTATTTGAAGGTAAGGGAATCGCTGGAAGACCAGACAATGAATATGGCGAAGGCGGCAGCAAAGCTGTTTACCGAAAATCTGAAATATTCCAATGGTGAGCCTATAAAAGTAGTCATTGCGGATACGACAATCGGGCGCGTGGGCGAAACGGCAGCATGTGCAGAGAAGTTTAAAAAAGAAGGGGTTTCCATTACTTTGACTGTAACTCCTTGCTGGTGCTATGGTGCGGAAACGATGGATATGGATCCTATGACCATTAAAGGCGTATGGGGATTTAACGGAACAGAGAGGCCGGGCGCAGTTTATCTGGCAAGCGTTCTGGCTACCCATGCACAGAAAGGGCTTCCGGCATTCGGCATTTATGGGCATGATGTGCAGGATGCGGACGCAACGGACATTCCGGCAGATGTAGAAGAAAAATTGCTGCGTTTCGGACGTGCGGCAGTGGCAGCAGCTACGATGAGAGGTAAATCTTATCTACAGATTGGTTCTATTTGTATGGGTATCGGCGGCTCCATTATCGACCCTGCATTCATTGAAGAATATCTGGGTATGCGTGTAGAGTCTGTGGACGAAGTGGAAATTATCCGCCGCATGACAGAAGAAATCTACGATAAGGCAGAATTTGAAAAAGCGCTTGCTTGGACAAAAGAAAAATGTAAAGAAGGCTTTGACAAGAACCCGCCGGCAGTGCAGAAATCTGCGGAAGAGAAAGAAAAAGATTGGGAATTTGTCGTAAAGATGATGATTATCATCAAAGATTTAATGAATGGCAACCCGAATTTACCGGAAGGCAGGGAAGAAGAAATGGTTGGGCATAATGCCATTGCAGCAGGATTCCAGGGGCAGAGGCAGTGGACGGATTTCTACCCGAACTGCGATTTCCCGGAAGCATTGCTGAATACTTCTTTCGACTGGAACGGAGCAAGGGAGCCTTATGTACTGGCAACGGAAAATGATGTTTTAAACGGCCTTGGCATGATGTTTATGAAACTTCTTACAAACCGTGCTCAGATTTTTGCGGATGTACGTACCTATTGGAGTCCGGAAGCAGTAAAGAAAGCGACAGGGTATGACATTGAGGGCGTTGCAAAAGATGCCGGCGGATTTATCCATTTAATCAATTCCGGCGCAGCATGTCTGGATGCGAACGGACAGGCAAAAGATGCGGACGGCAACGGAGTGATGAAACCTTGGTATGAAGTAACGGAAGAAGACCAGGAAGCAATTTTGAAGGCTACTACATGGAATGCGGCAGACTTCGGCTATTTCAGGGGCGGCGGATATTCTTCCCGTTTTGTGACAGAAGCAGAGATGCCGGTAACCATGATCCGTTTAAATCTCGTAAAAGGCCTTGGCCCCATGCTTCAAATTGCAGAAGGCTGGACGGTAAAACTTCCGGAAGAAGTAACGGACGTCCTTTGGAAGAGAACAGACTACACATGGCCTTGCACATGGTTTGCACCCAGGACAACAGGGGAAGGCGCATTCAAGACCGCATATGATGTGATGAATAATTGGGGAGCTAACCACGGGGCAATCAGTTATGGGCATATCGGGGCGGATCTAATTACGATGTGTTCTATGTTAAGAATCCCTGTTGCTATGCACAATGTTCCGGAAGAAAAGATCTTCAGGCCGGCAGCATGGAATGCATTCGGTATGGATAAAGAAGGCCAGGATTTCAGGGCTTGCCAGACATATGGACCGCTTTATAAATAAGAGACGGAGGAAATAGAATGGATGTAGCCAAAAAAGAAACAAAAGTCCTTGCGGTGGACTTTGGCGCTTCCAGCGGCAGGGTTATGCTGGGAACCTATGACGGAAATAAAATTACGGTAGAGGAAATCCATCGTTTTTCCAATGATCCGGTTATTTTGAACGGCACGATGTATT
The DNA here is from genome assembly GCA_910576535.1 of uncultured Lachnospiraceae bacterium. Lineage (GTDB taxonomy): Bacteria > Bacillota > Clostridia > Lachnospirales > Lachnospiraceae > Kineothrix. Next base: position 50,859 of record CAJTKK010000014.1, read on the forward strand.
GGGATGTGCTGCGGCTTTTCCATGAGATCAAACAAGGGCTGATCAAGGCAAAAGCTTATGGCAGTGTGGACAGCATAGGTGTGGATACCTGGGGCGTGGATTTTGGCCTTTTGGATGAAAAAGGTTATCTGTTGGAGAATCCAGTGCATTACCGTGACAGCAGGACGGAAGGCATTTTGGAAAAAGGTTTTGCATTGATCCCAAGGGAACATTTCTACGAAATAACAGGCAACCAGTTTATGGAAATTAATACGGCATTCCAGCTTTTGGCATTAAAGGAACAGCGCCCGGAGCTTCTTGACCGGGCGGACTGCCTGCTGCTGATGCCGGATTTGTTCAATTATTTCCTGTCGGGGGTAAAGAAAAGCGAAAGGTCTATTGTGTCTACGACGCAGATGAGCAATCCTCTGGAACCCGGCTGGGTGATGGAAGTAGCGGAGAAGTTCGGTATTCCGGAGAGGATTTTAACACAGGTAGCGCCTACCGGAACGCTTTTAGGACCGGTCAGGAAAGAGATACAGGAAGAGCTTGGCATAGGGAATATGGATGTTATTGCGGTAGCAGGGCATGATACCCAGTGCGCTTTAACGGCAGTTCCTGCACAAGAAGATGACTTTATCTTTGTAAGCTGCGGTACATGGTCTTTGTTCGGAACGGAATTGGAAAAGCCTGTTTTGACGAAACAGTCGGAAGAGCTGAATATTACCAACGAAACGGGAACTGACGGGAAGACTTCTTTTTTGAAGAATATTATTGGCTTATGGCTGATTCAGGAGAGCAGAAGACAATGGATTCGGGAAGGGAAAGAGTATAGCTTTTCCGAATTGGAGAAGCTGGCAGAGGCGGCGGAGCCGTTCCAAAGCTTCATTGATCCGGATGCGCCGGAATTCAGCCCTTCGGGCAATGTACCCAGACGGATTAGGGAATATTGCGAACGGACCGGGCAGAAGATACCTCAGACGGAAGGCGAAATTGTACGTTGCATAAACGAAAGCCTGGCGTTGAAATACCGTTATGCTTTAGAAGAAATTAAGGCATGTACCGGAAAGGATTATCATGCTATTCATATGGTAGGCGGCGGAATCCAGAGCAAACTTCTTTGCAAATTTACTGCGTATGCCAGCGGCATTCCTGTGATTGCAGGGCCGGTGGAAGCTACGGTATTTGGAAATATTGCTATCCAGCTCATGTCTAAAGGCGTGATTGAGGACTTGAAGGAAGCTAGAAAAGTGATTGCTAATTCAGAAGAGCCTAAGGTCTATGAACCAGTAGACGGGGATGAATGGAATAAGGCATATGCTTTCTATAAAAAGAATATTTTAAAGAAATAATGACCAGGGCTGGCCGGGATATTTTCCGGCCAGCTCTTTTTCCCTGATATTTATTGACAGAAAAGTAAGGAAATGATAAGATATCATACGTGGATATCCGGGGTATCATCAGATATCTGCCATAGGCGGAATTGATGGAATTGGCAGACATGCAAGATTTAGGTTCTTGTGGGCGACCGTGTGGGTTCAAATCCCACATTCCGCATAAGAGGAACGTTTCAAAGGAGCGTTCCTTTTGTTTTTGCCTGTCCGGATGACCATAGAAGAAATTCGACAAAAAAATTAAAAAAAATGAAAAAAAAGACTAGCTTTTTATAACAAATGGCGCTATACTATAAGTGGGTCGAGAGACCCATGTAAAATTCCCCTTTTACATTGTAGGCATCCATCTTTGATGGATGCCTTTTGCGTGTGCAAAAATTTATGAAAAAATGCTGTCCAGAAAATGGATTTCTATGTTGCTGCGTAAATTTGGAAGACACCGCAGGGATTATCTGGTATAATAAACATGTTTCTTATTTTTTATAAAATATGCATAACTTAAAAAGGAGCAAGGTGAAAAATGAAAAAAAGGTTTGTAATGCTGGCTCTCATTTTATCGCTGGCCTTTGCAGGATGCGGGAGCGGGGCAGCGGGAAGTGTGCAGGCGCAAGTACGGAAGACGGATGGGGAAATAACAGAAGAGAAGGCGGAAGAAAGGAATATACAAGAGGAGGAATGGAGCGCCGGTACGGAAAAACGGACAATGACAAAAGCGGGAAGCAAGGGTCAGGGTACGGAGAAAACAGGAATGGCGGAAAAAGAAAAGGAAGAGGAAACGGAACCGCTGGAATATACAGTAAATAGCTTTGAGGAAGAGAAGACAATGTATGCCACAAGCCCGGTCAATGTCAGAAAAGGGCCTTCCACCAGTTTTGAAAGAATAGGAGGACTAGGGCGCGGGCAGGAAGTTACGGCCACAGGACAGGCGGATACGGGATGGTATGAAATTGAATATGACGAAAATATAGCTTATGTCAGCGGCAAATACCTTCAGGAGGAAAAACCGGCGGCTCCTGAAGCGGAACCGGAAAACCAGCAGCAGGGAGCGCAGGCCAAGCAACCGGCCGCGGAAGCAAAAAATGTTTCTGGAGTGATTCTGGTAGGGGATTCCAGGTTTGTGCAGATGCAGTCATATGCGGGTGAAAATAGCTGTACATGGATTGCAGAAAGCGGCAAAGGATATCAGTGGTTTTATGATAATGCGGTAGCGCGGATCGACGCCTGCGTCGGGAAAGGCTCTAAGATTTTAATAAACCTTGGCGTAAATGATCCGGGGAACATCAATCATTATTTGGAACTTGTCAATGCAAAGGCGGCGGAATGGGCAGGAAAAGGGGCGAAAGTATATTATGCTTCCGTCAACCCGGTATGGGATAATCCTTATGTGACAGAAGAACAGGTGCAATATTTTAACAGCCAGATGCAAAACGGGTTAAGCGGGGATATACAATGGATAGACAGTCACAGCTATCTTAATTCGATAGGGTATAAGCTGGTGGACGGACTGCATTTTAACGCGGAGACATACCAGAATTTGTATGCGTATTATATGAGCTGTCTGTAAGCAGAGGGAACCGTGAGAAAAGAACTTGTGCTTGCACTATGAATCTGCTATAATTTGGTGTGGTAATTGGCTGTACGCGAAAAGGTACAGTTGGAATATGAAATAAAGAAATAATAAGAAAAAGGAGAGATAACGATGAAAGGAAACATTGTTGTTGGACAATCCGGCGGGCCTACAGCCGTAATTAACTCATCGGTAGCTGGCGTATATGCAGCGGCAAAGAAGCTGGGCGTAAAAAAAGTATATGGTATGGTACATGGTATTCAGGGCTTTTTGCAGGACAACCTTTGCGATCTGGATGAATATCTTGCAGACGAGACGGGTATTGAACTGTTAAAGAGGACTCCTTCTGCATTTTTAGGTTCCTGCCGTTTTAAAATGCCTAAAATCGAAGGCCATGAAGAAGTATATGAAAAAGTATTTGAAATCATGGAAAAGCATGACATTGAATGCCTGTTCTATGCAGGGGGCAATGATTCCATGGATACCGTAAAAATGTTGTCCGATTATGCGGCAGCCCATAATAAACCTCAAAGATTTATGGGTGTTCCGAAGACGATTGACAATGACCTCCCGATTACAGACCACTGCCCGGGGTATGGTTCTGCAGCAAAATATATCGCTGCCAGCCTGAAAGAAATTATCCGTGACAATGAATCCTTTGGCGTAGAAAAGCCTACCGTATGCCTGGTTGAAATCATGGGCCGTCATGCAGGATGGCTGACTGCGGCAGCCGCATTGGCAAAAGGAGAGGACTGCAGCGGCGTAGACGCTATTTATTTACCGGAAGTGACTTTTGACGTAGATAAATTCATGGCAAAAGTAAAAGACCTGGCTGCAACAAAACATTCCGTGGTAATCGCGGTATCGGAAGGGGTATCTTTGGCAGACGGCCGTTTTGTATGCGAGCTGGCGGATGCAGATAAAAAGGTAGATGCTTTCGGTCATAAGCAATTGTCCGGCACGGCAGCTTATCTTGCTTCTTTAGTAGCTGCAGAGACAGGGCTTAAGACCCGTGCGGTAGAATTTTCTACTTTGCAGCGTGCTGCAACCCATCTGGCTTCTTTGACGGATATTAATGAAGCGTTCCAGGTTGGTTATGATGCAGTTATGGCAGCGGAAGAAGGTAAAACCGGCATGATGATTACTCTTGACAGAAATGGGGATGACCCGTACCAGTGCGGCACAAGCGCATATGATATCCATGCCATTGCCAACGTGGAAAGACCGGTTCCGGCAGAATGGATTACAGAAGATGGATGCGGGCTGAACGAGGGCTATGAAAAATATGCAAGGCCGCTGATTATGGGCGAATTACAGCCGCTCTTTGTAAACGGGCTCCCGAGACATCTTGTAAGAAAATAAATTTAAAACAGTTTTCAGGAATAGAAAAAGAACTGGCATGAAGAATCATGCCGGTTTTTTTTATCTTAAAGAAAAATCCTTTGTCAGGAGGATATAAATTGGAAAAGAATGAAAGGTTTTCAGGGGATGCGCGTTCTGCACAAAATGAAGATGGCGGATGACATGCACAAGGAGAATGGGGAGGCATATTTATAATGTGACAGGGTGTCACGGTTCATAAGATGGATGAAGAGTGGAGGAGCGTATGGCGGAGTATGATATTGCAGTAATAGGCGGGGATAAGCGTACGGCCTACATGATACCCTTTTTTATGGAAAGGGGATATCGTGTAACCGGATACAAAATATACCGTAGAAACGATATGGAAATAGAAATGGATGGATATGCAGATTCCCTAAAACAGGCGGTGGAGTCTGCGGAAGTGATTGTGGGGGGGATTCCTATTGAAAAAAAGGGGATTGTCAATTTAAAGGAATTGTCCAGGCATATCAGAAAATGCCATAAAATATTTGGAGGGGTGATACCAGAGGCATTCCGGCAGGAGTGCAGCGAAAGGGGAATTGCCTGTTTTGATTTTATGAAAGAGGAAAGCATTGCCATTTTCAATGCGGTGGCCACTGCGGAAGGGGCTATATTGGAAGCCCTGCTTCATAAGCAGACGAATATACATCACAGCAAAACTTTGGTATTGGGTTACGGGAGATGCGGCAAAGTGTTATGCGGGAAACTAAAAGGCTTATCCGCCTATGTGACTGTCTGCGGGAATCACAGCGCAGAATTGGCATTAGCGGAAGCATTTGGGATGGAAACGCTGCCGCTTAAGCATTTAAGGGAGAAAATCGGGGAATTTGAATATATATATAATACGGTGCCGGCGCTTGTGTTGGACGAGGGAATTTTAGAAAAGGCGGATAAGGATGCCCTTATTATTGACATTGCTTCGGGAAGGGGCGGCCTGGATTATGAAGAGGCGGAGAAAAGACAGCTAAAAGCGCTGCATTGCCTTGGCCTGCCGGGGAAATATGCCGGAAAAATATCAGCAAAGCGCCTGTCTGAATATGTGATCGGCAAACTGTAACTGTTATTGCAGTATTTTTCCATTATTACGGGCGGCTGCAGATAACGAAAAGTAGAAGATGGACAGTGAACTTACCGGTTTTGCAGGCGCCTGCCGCATCAAAAAGAAAGGTATGATATGTTATGGAATTAAAAGGGAAAAAAATAGGAATTGCATTTAGCGGTTCCTTTTGTACTTTTGATAAGGTTTTCCGTGAACTGGAACATTTGAAGGAAGCGGGGGCAGAGATATACCCTATTTTTTCCGGCGCGGCAATAAGCATAGAAAGCCGGTTTGGGAAACCCGGTGAATTTCTGAAACGTGCCGGGGAAATTGCGGGAAGAGAACCTATCTGCGGTATTGAAGAAGCAGAGCCGATTGGGCCAAAAGGCTATCTGGATCTTTTGGCGATTATCCCTTGCACGGGGAATACGGCGGCAAAGCTGGCCAACGGGATTACGGATACAGCCGTACTGATGGCGGCAAAGGCACATCTTAGAAACGGGAAACCGCTTGTCATTTTTATTTCCACGAATGATGGGCTCGGGGCAAATATGAAGAATATCGGAATGCTGATGAATGCAAAGAATATTTACTTTGTGCCGTTTGGGCAGGATGATGCGGAGAAAAAACCAAATTCCCTTGTAGCGCATTGCGATAAAATTATTCCTACATTGGAAATGGCATTGGAGGGGCAGCAGATACAGCCGCTGCTGGTTTGAAAAAGGGGAAAAGACACATTGACGGAAAAGTTTTGAAACAGGGTTGAAACGGAAAATAATTTTATGCGGAGGAGCCTATGTGCGGGATTGCAGGTTTTTTTAATTGTAAAGAGGACTACAGGGCTGGGGAAGGGGAGAAAAAATGGGAAAATGTCTTGCGGAGGATGAACCGGGAGCAGAAGCATAGAGGGCCGGATGAGGATGGATTGTTTCTGGGAAAACACTGCGGCCTCGCGCATGTACGGCTTTCCATTATTGATTTGCTGGCCGGGAAACAGCCGATGATACGCAGGGAAGGGGAGAATGAGTGGGCCATTGTATATAATGGGGAAATATATAATATGGGAATACTGAGGAAGGAACTGGAAACGGAGGGGGAACAGTTCATTACGGACAGCGATACGGAAGTGATTCTGGCAGGATATATCCGTCATGGGGCGGATTTTGTAAAGCGGTTGAACGGAATTTTTGCTTTTGGGATATGGGACGGCAGGCTGCAAAAGCTTTTTCTGTTCCGGGACAGGGCAGGGGTAAAACCTTGTTTTTATATGAAATTGGAAGATACGGTTGTTTTTTCCTCGGAGATCAAGGGGATTTTCTGTTTTCCGGGGACACAGCCGGCAGTGGATAAAGAAGGGCTTTGCGAAGCGCTGGGGCTTGGGCCGGCGAAGACCTATGGAAAAGGGGTATTTCAGGACGTTTTCGAGGTGCTGCCGGGGCATTTCCTGGAATGCGGCGAAACATGCCAGGAACATTGTTATTGGAAGCTGGAAAGCCGGCCGCATGAGGAGAGCTGGGAAGAAACCGTTGAGAAGATGCAATATTTGGTGGAGGATGCAGTGAAAATGCAGATGCTGTCGGATGTGCCTATCTGCACCTTCCTTTCAGGCGGGGTGGACAGCAGCCTTGTGACGGCAATCTGCAGTAAGGAGCTGCGCAGACAGGGAAAATGGCTGGATACGTATTCTTTTGATTTTAAGGATAATGATATCAATTTTAAAGCCAATGCCTTTCAGCCATCCCAGGACCGGCCTTGGGTGGATAAGGTAAAAGATTACGCAAAAACAAGGCATTGCTATTTGGAATGCAGGAATGAGGAACTATATGATTATTTATTCGAGGCGGTAAGGGCGAGGGATTTGCCTTGTATGGCAGATGTGGAGTCTTCCATGCTTTATTTCTGCAAAAAGGTAGCGGCGCATCATAAAGTAACCCTTACCGGGGAGTGCGCGGATGAGATTTTCGGGGGATATCCCTGGTTCCATAAAAAGGAATGTTTTGAGGCGGATATTTTTCCCTGGTCCATGGATTTTGAACCCAGGACAATGCTGCTAAGGGATGAAGTGAAAAGGGAATTGCCAATACGGGAATATGCAAAAGAGGCTTATGATAGGACAATAGCGGAGACGCCGGTTCTGGAGGGGGAATGCCGGGAGGAAAGAAGGCGCAGGGAAATTTCTTACCTGAATCTCAGATGGTTTATGCAGACGCTGTTAGACCGGATGGACCGTACCAGTATGCATACAGGGCTGGAAGCAAGGGTTCCTTTTGCCGATCACCGGATTATCGAATATGCATGGAATGTCCCCTGGGATATGAAGTACCGTGGCGGGATTGTAAAAGCATTGCTGAGGGCGGCGGGACAGGAACATCTGCCGGAGGAAGTCCTTTACCGTAAGAAAAGCCCTTATCCGAAAACTTATGACCCCGCTTACGAACAGCTTGTCCGCAGACATATGCTGGAAGTGGCCGAAGATTCCAATGCTCCGTTGAATAGTTTGATAGACGGGGAAAAAGTGAAAAAATTTATGGATATGCCTTCGGATTATGCAAGACCGTTTTATGGGCAGCTCATGGCCGGCCCCCAGCTTTTGGCATATCTTCTGCAGATTAATTATTGGCTGAAACATTATAGGATCAGGCTGGTGTAAAGAAATTCACAGAAGGCTATAGGATGTATGGGGAAATGATAGAGGAAATCTCTTGACAAAGCGCCGTTTCTGGATTATATTATAAAACAACGATTAAGGTTCAGATCATATCGTAACAGTAAGTTAAGAATATCCAAAAGGTAGCGAAAAAGAGGAGTACGCATAGCCCCTTAAAAGAGAGAATAGCCCGCTGGCTGAAAGGCTGTTTGAAGAAAGGAATGCGGAAGGTAGCTTTGGAACCGGGAAGCGGAAAACAGGAAGAAGAGATTTTTGCCATGCAAGTAGGTTTCCACGATTGATCCCCGTTATAGGATCAGGTCTGATAGGACTGGAGAGTAAAAAGAAAGGTGGTACCGCGTAAATGACGCCCTTTGCTGATAATCATATCGGCAAAGGGTTTTTTTGCTTTATCGTAAACTGAAAGGAAAGAAGGAGAGGCATTATGGCGAAAGAATTGGCGAAAACATATGACCCAAAGGGGATGGAAGACAGGCTGTACCAGAAATGGATGGAAAAAAAATATTTCCATGCAGAGGCGGACAGGAGCAGGAAACCGTTTACGATTGTGATTCCGCCTCCAAATATTACGGGGCAGCTTCATATGGGACATGCCTTGGATAATACCATGCAGGATATTCTCATCCGTTTTAAAAGGATGCAGGGCTATAATGCCTTGTGGCAGCCAGGGACGGATCATGCTTCTATAGCTACTGAAGTTAAGATTATTGAAAAGCTGAAAGAGGAAGGCGTAAGCAAAGAAGACTTAGGGAGGGAAGGCTTCCTTGAAAGGGCATGGGAATGGAAAAAAGAATACGGCGGAAGGATTACCGGACAGCTCAAAAAGATGGGTTCTTCCTGTGATTGGGACAGGGAACGTTTTACAATGGATGAGGGCTGTAATCGGGCAGTGACGGAAGTGTTCTGCAAAATGCATGAAAAAGGATGGATTTACAAAGGCAGCAGGATCATCAACTGGTGTCCGGTATGCAATACTTCCATTTCCGATGCGGAAGTGGAATATGAAGAGCAGGCGGGTCATTTCTGGCATATCAAATATCCCCTGTTAGATGAGAACGGGCAACCAAGCAGCACGGAATTCCTGGAATTTGCGACCACCCGTCCGGAAACTATGCTGGGGGATGCAGCCGTTGCCGTAAACCCGGAGGATGAAAGATATCGACATCTTATCGGCAGAAAGGTATGGCTTCCCTTTGTTGACCGGGAGATCCCGGTTGTAGCGGACTCTTATGTGGATATGGAGTTCGGTACCGGTGTGGTAAAGATTACCCCGGCTCATGACCCGAATGACTTTGAAGTAGGGAAGCGGCATCAATTGCCGGAAATTAATATTATGAATGATGACGCCACGATTAACGCAAACGGCGGGAAATTCCAAGGGATGGACCGTTATGAGGCAAGGGCGGCCATTGTGAAGGAACTGGAAAAAATGGGGCTTCTTGTAAAAATAGAGGATTATTCCCATAATGTAGGAACTCATGACCGGTGCAAGACAACAATTGAACCTTTCGTAAAAAAACAATGGTTTGTGAAAATGGATGAGCTAATCCGCCCTGCGGTAAAAGCAGTAAAGGATGGGGAAATCCGGCTGGTTCCGGAACGCATGGAAAAAACATATTTTAATTGGACGGACAATATCCGCGACTGGTGTATCAGCCGCCAGCTTTGGTGGGGACACAGGATCCCGGCTTATTACTGCAGTCAATGCGGGGAAATAACAGTGGCAAAAGAGATGCCTAAGACATGCGGCAAATGCGGCGGCGGGCATTTTACCCAAGACCCGGATACCCTGGATACCTGGTTTTCTTCCGCCCTCTGGCCTTTTTCCACATTAGGATGGCCGGAAAAAACGGAGGAACTGGACTATTTTTATCCTACGGATGTGCTGGTGACGGGATATGACATTATTTTCTTCTGGGTCATCCGCATGATTTTTTCAGGCTATGAGCAGATGGGGGAAAAACCCTTCCATACGGTATTGTTTCATGGGCTGGTGAGAGATGCCCAAGGGAGGAAAATGAGCAAATCCCTCGGCAACGGCATAGACCCTCTTGAAGTGATTGACCAATACGGCGCGGATGCGTTAAGGCTGACTTTAATGACAGGGAATGCGCCGGGCAACGATATGCGTTTTTCTTATGAAAAAGTGGAGGCAAGCAGGAACTTTGCCAATAAGGTATGGAATGCTTCCCGCTTCATTATGATGAATATGGAAGGGAAGGAAACGGGCGAAACGGCAAAAGAAAGTCTGGAGCCTGCGGACAGATGGATTTTATCCAAATTAAACCGGCTGATCAAAGAAGTTACCGAGAATATGGAGCATTATGAGCTGGGCATTGCCGTACAGAAAGTGTATGATTTTATCTGGGATGAGTTCTGCGACTGGTATATTGAGATGGTAAAACCAAGGCTTTATAATTCCGACGACAAGAACAGTCAGAATGGCGCGCTATGGACATTGAAAACAGTATTAAGCCAGGCTTTAAAGCTGCTGCATCCTTATATGCCATTTATAACGGAAGAAATCTACTGTTCCCTCCAGCCGGAAGAGGAATCCGTTATGATTTCCCCGTGGCCCGAATACCGGGAAGAATGGGATTTTGAAAAGGAAGAAAAAGATATTGAGAGAATAAAAGAGGCGGTAAGGGGGATCCGTAATGTGCGGACGCAGATGAATGTTGCGCCAAGCCGTAAAGCAAAAGTATATGTAGTCAGCGAAAATGAAGGAATTCTTGCATCTTTTGAAGAAGGGAGGCTGTTCTTTGCATCTTTGGCTTATGCATCCGAAGTGGCTCTTCAAAAGAATAAACAAGGGATTGAAGACGATGCGGTTTCCGTAGTTATTCCGGGGGCGACTTTGTATATTCCGTTTGCGGAGCTGGTGGATATCGCCAAGGAAATTGGCCGTCTGGAAAAAGAAGAGGAGCGTTTGCAAGGGGAACTTGCAAGAGTGAACGGAATGTTGAGCAATGAGAAATTTATTTCCAAAGCGCCGGAAGCGAAGATTGCCCAGGAGAAAGAAAAGCTGGAAAAATATACCCAGATGATGGAACAGGTACAGCTTCGTCTGAAACAGCTTAGAGGATAAGCGCATGTGGGCAGATACGTATAAAGAAGCGGAGCGGTATATTCTGGAACTTCCGAAAGTTACGGCAAAAAACAGTTTAGAGGATACCCGGCTCTTTTTAAAGGCGCTGGGTTCCCCTGAAGAAGGAAAGAAAATAATCCATGTAGCAGGCACAAACGGAAAAGGATCCGTTTGTGCCTACTTGTGTTCCATTCTGAAAAAAGGGGGATACCGTACGGGGCTGTTTACTTCGCCTCATTTGGTTGAAATACGGGAGAGATTCCGGATAGACGGTATTCCGGTGACGGAGGAAAGGTTCTTATGGGGATTCCGGTACGTGATGGAACGGCTTGGGAAAATGCGGGAAGCATCCGGCAAACCGGAATATCACCCTACTTTTTTCGAGTTATTATTCCTGATGGGAATAGTAATATTCCGTGAAGAAAAAACTGATTTTTTGATTCTGGAGACGGGGATGGGAGGAAGGCTGGATGCCACGAATGCAGTGAAATCCCCGGTTTTGACGGTGATTACTTCCATCGGCCTTGACCATATGGAATATCTGGGACATACGGTAGAAGAAATTGCAGGGGAAAAGGCGGGGATTTTAAAACCGGGGGTTCCCGTCGTTTTCTGCGGCAAAAGAAAAAATGCGGCGGCGGTGATAGAAAAAAGGGCGCAAATGCTAGAAAACCGGGCTGTTGGAGTAAAAGAGGGGGATTTCTTTTATAGTAAATTAACAAATAAAAGCATTGATTTTTCCATGCATTCTCGGTATTATGGTTATATTAGGCTGAAATTGGCGACAGGGGCTATTTATCAGGCAGAAAATGCCGCGATAGCAGTCCGGTGCATGGAACAGATACCGGAGGGGCGGTATTTGACAGGCAGCCAGATAAGGGAAGGGCTTGAGGAAGCTTTTTGGGAAGGGAGAATGGAAGAGATCCTTCCCGGGGTATATGTGGACGGAGCCCATAATGAAGACGGTATCCGTGCATTTGTCCGTTCCGTGGAGGCTGATGGCTGTATGGGCAGCCGGTATTTGCTTTTTTCTGCCGTCAGCGATAAGGACTATAGGGGAATGATAGATATTCTAAAAAACAGCGGCCTGTTTCAGGAGGCTGCCGTTGCAGGGATTCATAATATAAGGGGAGTGGAACCGGAAATGCTAAAACAGCATTTTAACGGGATGAAGTGTGCTTTTGCGGCGGATGCGCAGCAGGCGCTGAATGACTTGCTGGCAAAGAAAAAGGAAGAGGATTTCATATATATTGCCGGTTCGCTTTATTTTGCAGGAGAGGTGAAGGCATTGGTAAGGAGGAAATCGGATGATTAATTTTGAAGAGGAATTGAAGAAATTCCATCCAAGTCTGGAAGTGGAAGACGCGGAGGAAGCGATTTACAATCAGGATTTAACAGATATGGCGGATATATTGGTAGGGATGATCAAAGATATGGGGAACACTACATTTACCGAGCGGCCGGTGAGACAGGATGAGATTGCGGCCCGTGAGGAAAACAGTTCCTTTGAAGAATAGAGGTGGCGGGATGTTATGTTATAATTGTGGCTGCAGTCTGTCGGAGCATGATTTCTGTACGGCCTGTGGGGCGGATGTAAGCATATATAAGAAAATCATGCATCTTTCCAACCGTTTTTACAATGACGGGCTTGAAAAATCCCAGATCAGGGATCTGACCGGAGCAGTAAACAGCTTGCGGCAGAGCCTGAAACTGAATAAGAATAATATAAAAGCAAGGAATCTGTTGGGGCTGGTATATTTTGAAATGGGTGAAGTGGTGGCTGCGCTCAGCGAGTGGGTGATCAGCAAGAATCTCCGCCCCAAAAAGAATATTGCGGATATGTATATCAATATGATACAAACCAACCAGTCAAGGCTGGATTCCATTAACCAGACAATTAAAAAATATAACCAGGCTTTGGTTTACTGCCGTCAGGGCAGCCAGGATCTGGCGGTGATACAGTTAAAAAAGGTATTGTCGCTAAACCCGAAGTTTGTGCGGGCCCATCAGCTTCTGGCTTTGCTTTACATTGAAGCCGGGGAATGGGAAAAGGCGAGAAAAGAGCTGTATAAATGCGGCAGGATTGATTCCAATAATACAACGACCAGACGTTATTTAAAAGAAGTGGAAAGGATGATAACCCCGGAAGAAGGGGCTGTTAAGGGAGCCGGGAGACGGAAAGGGGTTGCTCCTGACGTTATTAAATATCAGAGCGGCAATGAGACCATTATCCAGCCGGTGAATGCAAAGGAAAGAAAAGGGCTGTCTGTTTTTGTCAACATGGGGATTGGCATTGCCATTGGCATTGCGGCGGCATGGTTTCTTATTCTTCCGGCGCGGATACAGATGGCGCAGGTTGCTATGGATGAAGAACTGCGCGTGATCGGCAATCAGTCGGATGAAAAGACATTGACGATTAATGAACTGGAACAACAGGTGAAAACCCTGACAAATGAAAACAATGGGCTGGAAACGCAACTGGAAGGCTATGTAGGGACGGATGGCACGATACAGGCTTCGGATAAGCTGATTGTGGCAGCCAACGAATATCTTGCCAGCGAGGGGGATCCGCTTAGGGTATCGGAATATCTGGACGAAATTGATATGGAAGAGCTGGGGGATACTGCCTCGGAGGCTTTTATTACATTATATGATACTTTGGCTAACCTGATAGGGCCTGAATTGGCAAAAACTGCTTATGATGAAGGATATCAGGCTTATAGGCAGGGAGATTATACATCTGCCCTCCCCAATCTGGCGAAAGCTTATCAATATGATGAAACGAACGGGGACGCGCTTTTTTATTTGGCGAACTGCTACAAGGAAACGGATAATCTGGAAAAGGCAAGAGAAACTTATGCGCAAGTAATTGAATTGTTTCCTGGAACGTTAAAGGCAGTGAATTCTGAGACTTACCTGGCAGAATTGAATAACGGCGGGAACTGAAGCCAGGCGCTGACAAATAGGGCTGATACGAAAGAGGACATAAAGATTATGTCCTCTTTTTGTATAGAAATGGAAAAAAGGGGCATACTATATTGACTTTTCCGGATAAGGCTTGATAAAAAGAAGTAATTGCAAAATTCCAGGCTGTAAGAATATCCGGTAAATTTACGGGTTCTGCAATAGCTTATTGATAAAGAAAGGAGACGTGCATGAGTGGGAATTTTAAAGTAATTGATAATTATTTGATGGTGAGAATGCCAGAAGAGATCGACCATCATAAGTCGTCATACATAAGCGAAAATGCGGACAAGTTCATTGTGCGGGAGCAGATAAACCATGTGGTTTTTGATTTTGAAGATACCAAATTTATGGACAGTTCCGGGATTGGGATTATTTTAGGAAGATATAAAAAAATTGCTTGTTTTGGAGGAAAGGTGTTTGCAATTCATACAGATCACAGGATCAGGCATCTTTTAATGATATCAGGCTTACATAAAATCGTGGAAATTATGGATTAGGAGGAATGGGATGAAAAACGAAATGAAGATGGAGTTCGATGCGATATCGGCGAATGAAGCTTTTGCCAGAGTAGCGGTAGCGGCTTTTGTCTCCGAGCTGGATCCTACTTTGGAAGAAATCTCCGATATAAAAACAGCGGTTTCGGAGGCGGTGACAAATGCGGTGATCCATGGGTATGACGGGATAGAAGGGGGAAAAGTAAATATACGCTGTTTTATTGACCAGGATGTGCTGCATGTGGAGATTATAGATAAGGGAAAGGGGATAGATGATATTGAAAAGGCTATGGAGCCGCTTTTTACCACGAAGCCGGAACTGAACCGTTCAGGGATGGGGTTTCCGTTTATGGAGGCGTTTATGGACGATTTAGAAGTGTTATCCGTGCCGGGGGAAGGGACTACGGTGATTATGAAGAAAAAAATAGGGTGCATTCCTTGGATAGGGGATGAGGAATAGATTATGGAGGAAATGACGGTACTGATTGCTCGTTCACAGGCAGGGGATAAGGCGGCGAGAGAAGTACTGATAGAGAAAAATCTTGGGCTGGTGCATCATATTGTAAAGCGTTTCCTCGGAAGGGGTTATGATGCGGAAGACTTGTTCCAGATTGGGAGCATAGGACTGATGAAGGCGATTGACAAATTTGATTTATCTTATGATGTGAAGTTTTCCACTTATGCGGTTCCGATGATCAGCGGGGAAATCAAACGTTTTTTGAGGGACGACGGAATGGTTAAAGTAAGCAGGACGCTGAAGGAAAACGGCTGGAAAATCAAACAGGCTTCGGAAAGGATTGCCCATGAACAGGGGCGGGAAGCTACTTTGGAGGAGATTTCGCAAGTGACAGGGATCGCTAAGGAAGATATTGTCATGGCGATGGAGGCAAATGTGGAGGTGGAGTCTATTTACAAATCGGTCTACCAGTCCGACGGCAATGAGATTTATCTGGTGGACAAGCTGCCGGAGAAGAAGGACGACAACGAAAGGCTCTTGAACCATATGCTGTTAGAGCAGTTAATTGATGAGCTGGGGGAAGAAGAAAGGACTTTGATACGGCTGCGCTATTTTCAGGATAAAACACAGGTTGAAGTGGCGAAAAACCTAGGGATCAGCCAGGTTCAGGTAAGCAGGATGGAGAAGAGGATATTGATCAGGATGAGGGAGAAATTGTTGTAGAGGCAAAAATGGCATCACGGGGTAACATAGGAACGTACGGCATATTTTCCGGAATATTGTAAAAACAGGAGGGAAATGGTAATATCATATATAAAAGGAAAGCGGGCGGAATGCATTTTAGGAACGGAGGAAAAGAGATGAAAGCTTTTGATTATGTAGTGGTTAGCATAGAAGGGGATTATGCAAATTTAAGACGGCTGGATGAAGAGAAGGATGAACTGAAACTGGTAGCACGCGCTTTATTGCCGGATACCATTGCGGAGGGAACCAAGCTTCATTACGAATATATGGAATATACTGTGGTGGGGTAAGGGAAAGCGCTTCTTTCCGCTTTTACGCATAAAATATTGTTCCGGCGTCATAATAAAATAGACTGATGAAAAGACCCGGAAGGAGAAAACGGTAAGTATGGCAGGGGAAGTTGTTTATTTGAAGGCGGAGCGGAATGTGGAAGTGATGCAGGACAATGTATTTTTGAAGGATATGGCGAAAGTGTACTGCGCCGACAGCCATATTACGGCCAAAGTCAAAGCGGTGAAAGTGCATTGTTTTTCATCCCGTGAGGAAAAAAGGCAGGTTTTCGGTATTCTGAAGCTGGTTGAAATGATCCAGCAGGCATGTCCTGGCGTAACGGTGGAAAACTTAGGGGAAACGGATGTGCTTGTGGAGCGCGTGAACGTGGACCGGCATAAGGGACCCGTTCAATTGTGTAAGATTATTTTTGTGGCCTGTATCAGTTTTTTCGGAACGGCTTTTACGATTATGGCATTCCATAATGACGTAGGGATCAGCAAGGTATTCGGTAAAGTATACGAACTGGTAATGGGACAGCCTTCCCCGGGATATTCTATCTTGGAGTTTACCTATTCGATTGGATTGGCTGTAGGGATTATTGTGTTTTTTAACCATATAGGAGGAAGACGTATCACAAAAGATCCGACCCCTATTGAAGTGGAGATGCGTGTTTATGAGAAAGATGTAAACGATGCGCTCATTGAAACTGCGGATAGGGAGGGGAAGACAATTGATGTTTCTTAAACAGTTATTTTTAGGGGTGGTTGGGACAAGTTTCGGGGTGTTTGCCGCAGGCGGCGTCTTTACGGTACTGATATCCGTAGGGCTGATTCCCCGTTTTGCCGGAAAAATGCATGTGAGCAAAAAGGTCTTTTTATTTGAGGAAGCGGTAGTGATGGGTACCTTGGCCGGGGATTTTTTAAGCGTGTTTGAACGGCATGGGCGGCTTGGGGATTATATCATAAAAAACCAGATATTTGGGACGGGGAGGACGGAGGAAATCTGGTATATCATAGGAACGGCGCTGATTATGGTTTTCGGTTTATTTGCCGGGATCTTTGTGGGATGCCTGGCTTTGGCCATTGCGGAGATGTTGGATACGATCCCTATTTTTTCAAGGAGGATAGGATTCCGCCATGGGCTTGGCATTGCTGTGCTTGCCATGGCTTTGGGGAAAGCGGCAGGGAGCATCCTTTACTTTGCGAAGGCGGTATATCTCCATGGCGGGATGTAAGGGATATGCTGCCATATTTTTTATGCTTTTTTTACATGAAATTTCCCTGTATCCCGTATAATTTTTTGTTTGTGTCCGGATACTATAGGAAAGTAAAAAGCAAAGTGAGGAAAAAGTATGGATGAACAGATCAGGCAGGAATATCAGGAATATGTAAAGGAAGTGACTCCGACGCATAATCTTTGGCTGCAGATGGTAAAGGCTTTCCTTGTGGGGGGCATTATATGTACCCTTGGCCAACTGATATTGAATTATTGCACGGATACGGCAGGGCTGGACAAAGAGATGGCGGGGAGTTGGTGTTCGCTGATTCTTATTTTGGCGAGTATTTTGCTGACTGGTTTTAATATATACCCGTCAATTGTAAAATTTGGAGGTGCAGGCGCACTGGTGCCGATTACTGGTTTTGCCAATTCGGTGGCAGCGCCGGCAATTGAATTTAAAAAAGAGGGGCAGGTTTTTGGGATCGGGTGTAAAATATTTACCATTGCAGGGCCGGTTATCCTTTATGGGATATTCACAAGCTGGGCGCTGGGGTTGCTTTACTGGCTGGGGAAGACCATGGGGTTATTGTGAGAAGAACCTTTGATATTCACAGTAAGGGCTGTTTCGCGAAGGAGCCTTAAGCCTAAGTCTTATGCAGTGGAATGCCTGAAAACAGGGTATGTCTTATCCGGATTTGAGTTGCGGCGAAGCGGCGGCATGAAGCGCAAATCCATAGGGACTGGAAGCGGTATCCTTATCAGTGTTTGGAAGAACGCCTCAAAAGAGGCGTTCTTTGTATATATGCGGCGTCTGATATAGAAGCTGATGCACTGGCATACGGAATGCCGCCTGACAAGAGGTGTCTATTGGGAATAAAATTATTTTTTTAAAGAGTATTGTTTATTTTTTTTGAAAGTATATACTGGAATGGGGAGGGGATAAGAGAAGATAAGAATTATTCAGTAAAATTCTTATTTTGCCGGATCGGTGGAGATATAAGAGCCGTAGCGCTTTGCGGATGAATGGGAAGAAATGTACAAAAGGAGAAACGTGGAAAATGGAAAATTTAAAATGGCTGCATTTATCAGATTTTCATACGGGAAAGGATCATTATGGACAAATAAAATTATTTAAAAGTATTCATGAACATATGAAGGAGCAAAAAGAGAAAAATTTTGTACCGGATATTATTTTGATAACCGGAGACATAGCCAATAAAGGAAAAAAGAAGGAATATGATATATTTGCGAATGAATTTCTGCTTCCCGTGATTAATATTTACGATACTTTGCCTAAGATATATATTGTTCCTGGCAATCATGATGTAAATAGAGAGGAATGCGAGGTGATCGAACTATCTTTATATGATATCCTTCAAAAAAAAGTCAGCTTTTTTGACACGGATGAGAAAGGGATGGAGAAAAGAAAGGGAGTTTTTGAACGGTTTTCCGGGTTCAGGCATGGTTTTTCGGTGGATGATTTGTGCTATCCGGTAGAGGAGATTTTTCAAAAAGAGGGTTGTTACTGCACGATATACGAAAAGGGAAGATATAAAGCAGGTATTGTAGGGCTGAATACCGCGTGGCTGTCAAAATCCGATAAAGATAAGGAGCAGCTTTCTCCTGGAAAATGCATTCTACAAGAAGCGCTGGAAAAGCTGGATGGATACGGATGCGGTTATAAACTGGTTCTGGGGCATCATCCCCTCAACTGGTTTCAGGAGGAACAGGGAAAGCAGATATCGGCATTGCTGGCAAAGCATAAAGCAATTTATTTGCATGGGCATATGCACAAGAACAGCGGGGGCTATATGGCAGCGATTCATTCCGGATTCTTATCCCTTCAATGCGGTGCGGGTTTTCAGGCCAGGGAGGATGATGAAATCTATTATAACTCTTTGTACTGGGGATCCTTGGACTTTACGGAAAATACCGTTAGCGTAATGCCAAGGCGCTGGTCAGCCGTCAACGGCAGATTCGTGCTGGATGCCTCCGGAAACCTTCCGGAAGACTTCCGGGCAGAAGGCTCGGATACATGGGTATTTCCCTGTACTGCCCTGCCGGCAGGGATGAAGCATAAAGAAAAAGAGATCAAAGAGATAAAACCCCCTGCCGGATGGCATCTGATTGATGAAAAATTTATCAGAAGCAGGAAAGAGCCGGATAAAGCGGATATTTTAAAATATTTCGACGGAAAGGAACCATCTTATAATGATATTTTTTCATCCTATATACCGGTTAGAAAGATTGTATCCAATTTGCAGGATGAGTTTTTAAAATGTAATGAGGATGAGCAGACGAAGTGCGTTCTATTGGCTGCGGCAGGAGGGGAAGGGAAGACGACCATCCTTCTGCAGACGGTCCGTGAGCTTTGCAGGAACAATGGATGGCGGGCGCTCGTTTTGCGGCAGCCTGAAAAAGATATGCAGATTCATGAGGAGCAGCTCTTGAATTATACAAAAGAGGGGAATTGGATTATTGGGGTAGATAACTGTTTTCCTATTGCGCAAAAGCTGTTTGGGTTATTAAAGAGATTAAAACAGAGAAAATATCAGCATGTGCATTTTTTGTTATGTGCCAGGGACACAGACTGGATGAACAGTGAGGCGGACAAGTTGCAGTGGCGCAGTATGGCAAGCTTCACCAGGCCGCGCCTGAAAGGGATCAATGAAGAAGACGCAGGAAAATTTATAGATGCATGGGAAGCTTTAGGAAATGACGGGCTTGGAAAACTGAAAGGATTAAGTGCAGCGGAGGCAAAAAAGCGCCTGATCCAGTTTTCGCGGAATGAAGAGATGAATGAGCCGGACGAAGGGGCTCTGCTGGGCGCTATGCTGGCGACCCGGTATGGGGACGGCTTACATGACCATGTGCGGGAAATGCTTAGACGTCTGAAGGAAATACCGCTTTACCATGAAACTTTATTGGATGCTTTTGCGTATATTGTGGCAATGCATTCAAAAAAGCTATATTTTTTGTCCAAACCTGTTATGGCGCAGCTTTATCATTGTAAGGAAAAGGATGTTAAGAAAAATGTCCTGGGGCCTCTGGGCGATGAAGCTGCCAGTACGGTAAGCGGGGATATGATCTATACCCGGCATGGGTCTATTGCCAAATCTGCCAGAAAAATATTGGATGAAGAGTTTCATTATGATTTTGACGAAGTCTTCCTTGAACTGACACAGGCGGCGATAGAAGCAAGCCAAAAAGGGGAATACATAGAAGCCCTTAAAAGGTGGCGGTTTATGTCGGATAATTTTGTCAATGAGAATAATACGCTGGCAGTCCGGATAGATAGAATGGTTTTGAAGCTTGATCCGTATGATGAACATATTATTGTCCATTTATCAAAATTATATAGAAAAGTCAGGCAGCCGGAACAAGCGGTGCAATTGTTCCGGGAAGTGCGCTATATTGTAGAAAAACGATCGTTTTTCTGCGAATGGGCTTTGATAGAGGCTAATTTAGGGAATAAAGCGGCGAGTATCTGTCTGTCAGCAATTGCGTTGTCGGATGGGGTGGAAAAAAAGCCGATTGATATAAAAAATGCACATATCAATTTATATTCCATTACTTTCACATTTTTGGAATTATACCGCATGTATCAGAACGAGATCTACTTTTCCGCAATGGCGTCAGCTTTATTTCTCACTGAAAAAATTGACTGGCATGAGGCCAAACATAAGCAGCCTGATATTTCCGGAGAGGAGATGCTCAAGCTGGAAGGGTTTCAGGAAGAAGAACATGACTTGGAACAAGATTTAAAAAAAGGGATTATAACCGCAGAATCTTGCCGGGAAATGGACTTTTGGGAAGGAATGCCTAAAATTCCGACCTTGGAATTCAAGAGATTATTTGCGCTATGCGGGATTGAGATATGAGCGTATTTCTGTTGTCCCGGGATGGATTGCAATAAACTGTATGCGACTGCGCTGCGGGAGGGTCTATTTTTGCAGTTTCCATTTTTCTTCGTGCCGGGGCATGGTATTACATGGAAAAATCAGGAAGATATTGGACGTATGTAAAAACTGTCTGTTACGGACAGGGGAATGATGTTTGAAGAGGAAAAGGGAAGGCAGGGGGATATGATGATTCATTCCGGAAAACTGGAAGAAACAAAGCTCTGGCAGGCTTATAAGGAGAAGGTAGGTTCCGGCGGCAGAAGGGGCGGCTGGACAGAAGAAATTTACCGGGCGGCGGCAGAATATCTGAAGGATGTCCGGCGGACATTCCGGAATTATACGCTGCATGATGAAACCCATATATTGAATGTGCTGGATGCGATGGGCGGGCTGTTAGGGGATCGGACCGGGCAGTTGACGGCCGGGGAACTGGAATTGCTGATTCTTTCCGCCTGCCTGCACGACTTGGGGATGGTATATACGGAGGAGGAAAGGAAACGGTGGCTGAATGATGAGGAAGCCTGCAGGAATTTTGCAAGAGAGTATTGCCCGGAACTGATGGGCTGCCTGGCGGGAAGCTGGCCGGAGGATACGCGCCAATGGTATCTGCGCACGCTGCATCCTTTCCGTCTTTCTGAGGTACTGCAGAATAAAGAATGGAGGGACTTGATCCGGGAACGCCCTTTGGAGTCCATCCCGATGGACTGTGTGCTGGCGGTCTGCCAGGCGCATGGGGAGAGTCCGTCAGAACTGGACCGTGGCAGGGGGCTTAGATATTTGCCCGCAAATGATACGGATCCTCTGTTTTGTGCGCTTTTGCTCCGCTTAGGGGATCTGATGGATTTTGACGGTACCCGTGCGCCTGAGATCTTGTACGGTTATGCGGGCTGCAAGGAAAAGAGCCGTCAGGAGTGGGACAAGCATCAGGCTTCGGCTGGTTTCCGGTATCCCGCCTCCCCTTCCACGGACGATTTGCCTTATAAGGCGCGCTGTACGGATCCGGGCGTGGAACATGCAGTCAGGGACTTTCTGGATTGGGTGGATGAAGAGCTGGGCAACTGCATGAAATTGCAGGAACACTGCCATAGGAACTGGCAGCGCAAGTTTGCTTTCCCAAGAGCGGTTCTCAGGGAGGAAATCGAGTCGGATGGCTATATGAGCGGCGATTTTTGCCTGACCATGGATCAGGAACGTGTCCTGAAACTTTTAACAGGAGAAAATTTATACGATGACAGGGACGTTTTTATAAGGGAATTGCTGCAGAACGCAATTGATGCAACCTTGTTGAGAGGGGAAATGACCCTGGATTTTATCCCGGAGGATGCCCGCATTGATCTATGGGAATGGAACGATAAGGAGGGGAATATCTGGTTCCGGATAGATGATCAGGGAACCGGAATGACTCTGGGGATGCTGCAGCGGTATTTCCTGAAAGTAGGCAATTCCTACTATAATTCCAAGGAAATGGACCGGGATCTGCGGGAGCATGGACGGGCGGAAAAGTATCAAGGGATCAGCCGCTTTGGGATTGGTTTTTTATCGGTGTTTCTTTGCGGGGATTATGCGGAAGTTTCCACCCGTTACTTTGATCCGGCCAAGAACCGGAAGGAAGAGGCGGCAGCAGAAACTTACCGGACAATACATTATGGACTGCGTCTGCAGATTACCGGTTTAAGCGGCTATTATACTTTGAGGGATCAGTCAAAGCATCATGCGCCGGAGGCGCCATGGCCCGCCCCGGGCTGGATGAATGCAGGCAAACAGCCTGATTTTGACAGGAACGGCTACCGCGCCAAGCCCGGGACTTCTATTGTCGTCCGGCTGGATCCTGGGAAACTGGGTGCGTTGGATCTGCGGGAGGCGGCGGAAAAGTATTTGTGCGGTTCCAGAGTGCCGGTGTATTATAACAACAAGCGGATAGGGCGTACCTATAGGGAAGCGATGCAGACAGCGCACGAAGAAGCGGGGGAAAAACTGTATGAACTGACCCGGGGAATGAAGAAAGAATTTGACCGTAACTTTCCGGTAGCCCGCGGGCAATATCCTAAGATAGCGGTAACCGTGGTTCCGTTAGACACGGAAGAGGACCGGATTCTGCCGGGAATTTCTGGCGTGCTGGTGAAATATGATGTGCGCTTTGATAAGACGCCGCAGTGGAAGGTGAAGGATCAAAGTTATATCATGCATGGGAAAGCGGTAATGCAGGGCAAGAGTTCCAGTATAGTATGCAGGATTCTGAATGAAAGAGGAGATTTTCATGATGTGTATAGATGGAAATGGATAAAGAAGGTTGGCGATGCAGAAAAAATAGCTGCCTTGGAAGCGGAATTCGAAAAATATCCTATTTGTCCTAAAACAAGAGAGCTGGCAGAAGCGGTAGAGCGGATCACGGATGGGCAGATGAATTTATATGAGGCATGGAGGGCTTATTATGATACACAGCAGGGCGTGGGAAAGGAAGTCATATTTTCCGCAGGGGAATGCGGGTGCCTTAGTAAAGCGGAGCTATTGGCCAGCAATCGTTATGATGATTTTTTATGCGCATACCAGGGCGTTGTGGCAGATGGATTTAGGGAGTATTACTCTTCAAGTTCAGGCAACTGTATGAGCATTGTATTTTTGCTGGAGGGCCAGTGGAAGCCTATGACGGAAATGAGCCGTTCCAGAATTACCGGATTGCCATTAGAGGTATTGGTGGCGATGAACGGCATTTTTCATAAGTATCAGGCGCCGGAAGAACTTTGGAGAAATGCAACATATCTTGGCAGATGGAAAACAAGTTCTTTGAAAGAGTGGAGGAGGATACGGGGTTCCGGTTTAGGGGACTGGGTAGGAAAGAACCAGAAGGATTTTTTTGCAGAATGCAGGGAAGGGTTGCAGAAACCTTTGAAAACAGAAATTGAGGACAGGTTCTGTATTAATCCAAGTTCTTATGATAAAAAAACAATTACTTATCAATATGCAATGGCCTACTTTCAGGATCACTTCCGGATGACCATTCACTATGAAGAAGGAGAGAAAATTTTCTTTTATGAAAAAGAAGAGGAGGAAAGAGAAGATGCTTTCGATTTCTTCCCGCCCATGATGTTCTGCGAAGCGGGCAGCAAAGAAAGCCGCCGCTATATTTGCAGCGCAAGGTCTTCCTTGCGGAGAGGGATTACGGCGGATCATCCGTTTACCCGATGGCTTCTGGAAAATTGCGTCCAGTTAAACCAATACTATGAAAGGCAGTTCCGGCAGATTGTGGATTGTTTTTATCGCTGTGATGCAGAAATGATGATCATGGAATGCGACAGGATCCGGGAACATCTGATTGCCTTGCCGGAACATCATGGGGTGGATGTGAATGCGTTTCCCCGGCTTGGCATGGACGATTTCTGGGCCTATAAGAAGGAGGGGGGATAAAGGAAAAAACAAGGCAGCGGTTTTTACGCCGCTGCCTTAGCTTCTTTCCGGGTTCCCGTTTGTCTGGGTACTGTTTAAATAAGATAAATACTTCATCATTTCTTTTTTGTTGTTTTTGTTGAGCCTTCTTAAACTGATCAGAACATCTTTTAATTTCACGCCTTGAAGAAAAGCGGCATTCAGGTCATAGGAGCCGGCGCGTTCAGGCTCTACGCCTAAGATGTAGTCGGCGCTTACGTTATAAAGCTTAGCCAGCCTGACCACATGCCTGGAGGGGAGTTCCCGTTTATCCAGTTCATAGTAGGAATACGCCTGCTGGGAGATGCCCAGATAGTCGGCGACCTGACGTTGTTTTAAGTGGTTTTCATCTCTTAAATTCTTTATTTTAACATGAACTTTTGTCAATCAGAAACCTCCCTACTGCAATGCGTTGTGGCTTTGGCTGAGGCGATCATATCATGGGGACTGTCTTAGTGTATGGAATTACATCATTTTTATGTAAGAATAATTTGCCCCACAACGAAAAGAAGTGATGGATGTCTGCCAACTGCCATTGTCAGGTCTGCCTTGCGGCTGGCTGTGTGCTGCTTAGGTAGGACAAAAATTTCATCATTTCCTTTTTATTGTTTCTGTTTAGCCTTTTTAAACTGATCAATACGTCTTTTAGCGTGACGCCTTGGACAAATGTTGCGTTTAAGTCAAAAGAGCCGGCCCGTTCAGGTTCTATGCCAAGAAGATAATCGGCGCTGACATGGTATAGCCTGGCCAGATTGACCACATGCCTGGAAGGCAGCTCCCGCTTATCCAGCTCGTAATAGGAATATGCCTGCTGGGAGATGCCAAGATATTCTGCAACCTGACGTTGTTTGAAATGGTTTTCTTCCCTTAAGTTTTTTATCTTAACATGCATGCTTGTCAAAAGAATTCCCCCTTACTTCTTTCTGTTGTGGATGGAATGGGCAAAGCATAGCATAAGATCTGTTATCCTGCGCGGAAACACGACAAGTTTGTGTGAATGTATTTGATTTAAAAACAAAAAGTTGTAAAAGCATTCTGGATAAAAGGAGGAAAGAGGGGAAAAAGGAAGCTGTTGTTTCGTGAAAAATTGCTATTGAGATTAGGGAATTGGAATGATACAATAAAACCGTTGACTACAAAGGATAAATTACTGATAGAACAGGATTGATATATATGGCTGCATTTACCAGCTTGGGGTTTCTTTTCCGCTTTTTTCCGGCATTTCTTGCCGTTTATTATTTAACGCCGGCCAGATACAGAAATACGGCGCTGTTGCTTGGGAGCATCGTATTTTACGCAATGGGGGAGCCGTATTATGTGCCGCTTCTGCTTGTGGCGGTATGGCTGAATTATTTTTTTGCCAAGAAAATATATTCCTGCAGGGATACCCGCAGGGGAATCAAGTGCAGGAAGGGCAGGCTGGCTGCCGTGACCGTGATGGATGTAGGGCTGCTTGCGGCGTTTAAGGCGGCAGGGGCTTTTTTGGGCAGCAGCATCCTTCCTCTGGGGCTGAGTTTTTATATTTTTAAAATGATTTCTTTCCAAGTAGATATATTCCGTAAAGAAATGACGCAGATGCCGACGTTGAAAAGGACGGCGGTTTATTTTACGATGTTCCCCCAGATCGTGTCCGGGCCGATTATGCGTTTTGGCGAGGGCAGGTTTTTAGCGGGGGAGCGGAAGTATTCGCTGGAGAAACTGGAAGAGGGGATGCAGTATTTTGTGGCAGGGCTTGGAACGAAAGCGCTGCTGGCGGACCGGCTGGCGATTTTATGGAAAGATATCCATGTGATAGGTTATGAAAGCATATCGTCGCCTTTGGCCTGGCTTGGGGCGGCGGCTTATTCTATGGAATTGTATTTTGACTTTTGGGGTTATTCGCTGATGGCATCAGGAATCTGTGTCATGCTAGGTTTCCCGTTTATTAAAAATTTTGACCATCCTTATGCATCGAAAAGCATCAGTGAATTCTGGCGGCGCTGGCATATGACTTTAGGAAGCTTTTT
Source organism: uncultured Lachnospiraceae bacterium (assembly GCA_910576535.1). Taxonomy (GTDB): domain Bacteria; phylum Bacillota; class Clostridia; order Lachnospirales; family Lachnospiraceae; genus Kineothrix. Next base: position 77,461 of record CAJTKK010000014.1, read on the forward strand.
CAGGGATTATGTTTATATCCCTTTGGGAGGAAGCAGGGAGGGGTTGACTGGAACGGTTAGGAATCTTCTGGCCGTATGGCTGCTGACCGGGCTTTGGCATGGCGGGAGCCTGAATTTTCTTTTGTGGGGGTTTGTGCTGTTTTTGCTGATTACGGCAGAGAAGCTGGCGCTTGGCAAAGTGTTTCGGAAAGTTCCTTTGGCGGGGCGCTGCTATACGCTGCTGTTCATCCCGGTTACCTGGATCTTTTTTGCGGTAACGGATTTGGGGCAGCTTTCTTTATATTTAGGGCGTCTTTTTCCCTTTTTGGGCATTGGGGCGGCCTTAAACCCGAATGATATATGGAAGTATTTGGGGATGTACTGGCATTATCTGCTTTTAGGGGCAATCTGGTGCATCCCGGCTATTCCCCGTTTTTTGCACAGGCATAGAAAACATCCGGTTGTGGTAATTTTGACGGTTCTGATTTTTTGGCTTTCCGTTTTCTGTATCGTCAGTATGGAAAGCAACCCTTTTGCGTATTTGAAATTTTAACGGCGCATTCTTGGATAAAGTAGGTATGATGATGAAATTAATAAAAAAATGTCCGGTATTTTTCCTGCTGGCAGTCAGCGGCCTCGCTTTTACATTGCTTGGGTTTGCCGGACGGTTTTCCGTTTATAAAGATTATGAATTTGATATAGCAAAAAGGCCGTATCTTTCCCTGGTGATGGAAGGGGCGGCCAAAGGGGCTGCGCCATGGGAGGCTGTGGGGGAGGCCGGCTTGGGGGAGAACGGTTTTCCGGGATGGCTGGTTGCCTTGTTTCAAAATGACGGTAAAGAGGGGCAAAGCATCGGTTACCAGGATGAGGAGGAAGCTTTGGAGGTTCTTGGGCAGGGGGATATCCCGGGCGGGACGGAAGCAAACCCCGGCGGGGAAAACAGACCGGATATAACAGCGGCCGGCGGGGCGGAAGACAGCCAGGCAGAGGAAAACGGGATGCAGGAACAGGATGTCCGGGCAGAAGGCAGCATGTCACCGGAAGAGGGAGATGCCCAAGGGAAAATGAGCGGGCAGGAAGAGGCAGACGTACAGGATATACCTGGCCGGGAAGAGACTGCGCCGGACGGGTCTGCTTATGAATTTCAGACAGTAACGGAGGATTATTTTAACGATGCGGCATTTATTGGGGATTCCCGTACAGTCGGCTTGCTTGAATATGGAGGGATAGAAGACCGGGCAGATTTTTACGCAAAGATTTCCCTTACTATTTATAATGTGTTTACCGAACAGCTTGCGAAAGAAGAAGGGACAGGGAGAAAAATAACGGCAGAAGAAGCGCTTGCCCAAAAGCAGTATGGAAAGATATATCTGATGCTGGGCATTAACGAACTGGGAACAGGCACGACGGAGACTTTTATGGAAGAATACCGGGCTGTGGTGGACCGGATCCGCCAGTTGCAGCCCAATGCCGTTATTTTTGTGGAAGGGATCATGAAAGTGACGGGAAAAAAGGACAGGGAAGACCCTATTTTTAATAATGCCAATATTGAAGAAAAAAATGCGGCGATTGCAGAGCTGGCCGATAACCGGACGGTTTTTTACATTGATGTGAATGAGGCGGTATGCGACGGGGAAGGGAACCTGAATGAGGAATATACGATGGATGAAGTGCATCTGAAAGCAAAATATTATGAAATATGGAAGCAGTTTTTATTAGCACATGGAATTGAGCCTTAAAGAAGCGGCAATACTATACGAAGCGGAATGCGGAAAAGACGGCGGCGCCTGGAACTGTCAGGTATTCTGGAAAAACCGCCGGATTGGAAATTTATGGATTACGGAAGGAGCTTTGTATCGTATGAGTCAGGAGAAAAGTAGAACATGTATGCTGGGAAAGCAGAGCATAGAATTAAAGAACCCTGTTTTTATCAGGGAAAGCGCGAGCGTAGTAGGGACAAAGGAAGGGCAGGGGCCTTTGGCGGAGCTTTTTGATATGATAGGGCAGGATGACATGTTTGGATGCGCTTCCTGGGAAGAGGCGGAAAGCAGTTTACAGAAAGATGCGGTATATCTGGCTTTGGGAAAAGCCGGGCTGAAAAAGGAAGATATACGGTATCTTTTTGCGGGGGATCTGCTGGGGCAGTCCATCGCCAGCAGCTTTGGGCTGGCCAGTTATGAAATACCTCTGGTAGGGCTTTATGGCGCCTGCTCTACTTGCGGGCTGTCATTGAGCATGGGCGCTATGACGGTAAACGCGGGATACGGAGAACATGTGGTATGCGTAACTTCCAGCCATTTTGCCAGCGCGGAAAAAGAGTTCCGTTTTCCGTTAGGATATGGGAACCAGAGACCGCTTTCCGCTTCCTGGACGGTGACAGGGAGCGGGGCTTTTGTGTTAAGCAGCACGCAAGGGAAGAAATCCAGGGGGAAGATCACAGGGCTGACTACGGGAAAAATTATGGATTATGGGCTGAAGGATTCCATGAATATGGGGGCATGTATGGCGCCTGCGGCCAGTGACCTGATATACCGGCATCTGAAAGATTTTGGGAGGACGCCTTCGGACTATGATAAGATTATTACCGGGGATCTGGGGAGCGTAGGACAGCACGCATTAATTGATCTGCTGAATGAAAAGGATGTGGATATTGCAGGGCAGCATATGGACTGCGGCATTGAGATTTATGATGCGAAAGAGCAGGATACCCATGCAGGGGGAAGCGGCTGCGGGTGCAGCGCGGTGACGCTTTCGGCGTATATTTTAAAGAAAATAGAAGAAGGGGTATGGAAGCGGGTGCTTTTCGTGCCTACGGGCGCATTGCTTAGCAAGACCAGTTTCAATGAAGGGCAGACAGTGCCGGGGATTGCCCATGGGGTGGTAATCGAGGCGGTTTGACCATAGAAGCATGAAACATGTAACCATGTAGCATGTTTACATGTGGAAAAGAAGATGGATAAGGGAACCGGCGGACGCCTTATATGATTGAGATAAAAAGGATTGAAAAAAATGGGAAGCCCTAGTAAAATAATGCGGTAAGGGATGAGAAAGGGCACAACAGGGGGGACGGGTATGAGGGAAATGGAATTTAAGATGGAGAGGCAGGGGCTGCTGGAAGAAGGGCAGCGCATAACGGTGACAGAAGGGGCGCTTCCCAGCAATTATTATTATACGATAGATCCGGCTCTTGCGATGTCGGGGAATTACCCGTTCCGTGAGCGGATGCTGGCAAGGGAAGGGGTTGTAAAAAAGATAATAGAAAATGAAAGGGGCTTTTACGTTATGGCGGAGTTTGAGGAATAATGCTTCGCAGTTAAGGCTGTATCTGTTTACCAAATGATAAAAAAGGAGAGATAAGGTAATGACGAAGAGAACAATTGCAACAGACAAGGCGCCGGCGGCTATCGGGCCATATTCCCAGGGGATTCTTATAGGAAACACATTGTATGCTTCCGGGCAGATTCCTATTGACCCGGCAACCGGGGAAATAAAAGGAGAGGGCATTGAGGAGCAGGCGGAACAGGCAATGAAAAACGTAGGGGCGGTTCTGGCGGAGGCCGGATGCAGCTATGAGGATGTGGTAAAGACCACCTGTTTTTTGGCGGATATGGAAGATTTTGCGGCTTTTAACGGAGTCTATGGGAAATATTTTACGCAAAAGCCGGCAAGAAGCTGCGTGGCTGTAAAGCAGCTCCCGAAGAATGTGCTTTGTGAAGTGGAAGTGATTGCATATCATGAATAATGTTGTTCTTATTGGGATGCCGGGAGCCGGAAAAAGCACGGTAGGCGTGGTGCTGGCCAAACGCCTTGGCTACCGTTTTATAGATTCGGATCTGGTGATCCAGGAAAAAAAAGGTATGCTTTTGCATGAAATCATAAAGGAAAAAGGCATTGACGGTTTTCTTGCAGTGGAAAATGAAATCAATGCGTCTTTGAATGTAAACAGGAGCGTGATCGCAACCGGAGGAAGCGTGATCTATGGGGAAGAGGCCATGGAACATTTGAAGAAAACGGGAATGATCGTATATTTAAAGCTTTCTTATGGGGCGGTTGAAAGACGCCTTGGCGATCTGGACGAGCGGGGCGTGACAGTGAGGAAAGGGCAGACGCTTAAGGATTTGTACGAAGAGAGGATTCCCTATTACGAAAAATACGCGGAAGTCGTCCTGGACTGTGAAAATAAGATGATCAGGGATATTGTTGCGGAGATTATGGAGATCCTGCATAGGGAAAAACGCAGAAAGGTTGTATTACAATGAAGAAAACAGCAATTGGCAGCAGCCTGCTTTTATTTCTGGCTGCCTGCATATGGGGGGTTGCTTTTGTGGCGCAGAGCGTAGGGATGGATTACATGGGCCCGTTTACCTTTAACGGGGCCCGTTTTTTGATCGGCGGCACAGTGCTTCTGCCTGTTGTCTATGGCAGGGTGCAAAAGAAAAAAAATACGCCCCGGCGGATTGTGCCGGCGGTAACATTAAAAGGCGGTATATGCTGCGGCCTTGCCATTTGCGCCGCTTCCTTATTCCAGCAGATCGGAATTATGGATACAACGGTGGGGAAGGCCGGGTTTATCACAACTTTGTATATCGTAATCGTGCCGGTTCTAGGCTTATTCCTGCATAAGAAGGTGGCCGGGAAGGTATGGGCCGGCGCTTTCGTAGCGGCGGCAGGGATGTACTTGCTTTGTATGAATGAAAGCTTTTCCGTCGGGAGAGGGGATGCATTGGTATTTATCTGTGCCATTCTTTTTTCCGTACATATTTTGGTGATTGATTATTTTTCTCCCAAGGCTGACGGGGTGGCGCTTTCCTGCATCCAGTTTTACACTGCGGGGCTGATCTGCGCTGTGGCTGCTTTTTTTATTGAGAAACCGGCTATGGGGCAGATTCTGGCAGGTGCGGCGCCGATACTGTATGCGGGTGTGATGTCCTGCGGGATTGCATATACTTTGCAGATTATCGGGCAGAAAAACCTGGAGCCGGCCGTGGCATCCCTTATTTTAAGCATGGAATCTGTCGTTTCTGTCTTGGCAGGCTGGGTGATATTAGGACAGGAATTGTCGGAAAAAGAATTGTTTGGCTGCGCCCTTGTGTTTGCGGCGGTGATCCTGGTACAGTTGCCGGAAAGAAGGAAAAAATAGACAGGTCATCCATGAGGCGCGATATGGGGGCGGCGTGTATGGACTCCTCAGGGAAAGACATAAATTTATCAGGGAAAGACATAAATTTTTCCGGTGATGGACGGCAGAAGTGTGCCGGGGCAAAGAAAGTTTTTGGGTATGTGTGGAATTCATGTATCCGGCAGGGCTGTCTGGATCTGAAATTTGTAAGAATGGAAAAAGAAAGAGAATAATTTACGGAAAAAAACGCATAATAAGAATGGTTTTGATAACATAATTGCATGGCAGGAGGTTGGCATGGATTATTTCAATGCGTTTTGGGTAGGAGGGCTGATCTGCGCCCTTGTACAGATATTGATGGAGAAGACGAAAATGATGCCGGGGCGGATTATGGTTTTGCTTGTCTGCCTGGGGGCAGTAATAAGCGTTTTTGGGATTTATGAGCCATTTCAGGAGTTTGCGGGAGCCGGTTCATCGGTGCCTTTGCTTGGTTTTGGGAATGTGCTGATGAAAGGGGTAAAAGAAGCGGTGGATCAGGCCGGTTTGATCGGTATTTTCCAAGGAGGCTTCAAAGCAGGGGCGGTGGGGACCAGCGCCGCATTGGTATTCGGGTATCTGGCAAGCTTGATTTTTAACCCCAAAATGAAAAAATAGGGGCAGCGTACAGCGTTCCGTTTCTTGTTTTTTATTCTTCCTCCCAGGAAATATGCTGATTGGCTAAAAATTTGCAAAATGCTTCATCCCAAAGCTGCTCAGGGGTTTTATCCATCAAAAAGGTATTGGTGGAGAGCCCGGTCATCAGCATGATGTCCGCCCCATCGTATTTTATGGTCAGGGTAAAGGCTTTGATTAGGCTGCCGTTATCCGTAAAACCGCCTTTTTCCAATATTTTCCCCATGTGAGCGGGCAAAAGGAGAAGGACAAATTTAAAACTAAGAGGAGTGCGTTTCCCTTTTATGAGCTGAAAGCATAAGGGACGGATATCCTTCCATAGGGAAAAATCGTAAGGGCAGAGGTTCTCATCCTCCTGCTCTTCTTTTGTATAAAATTCTTTCCGTATATGCCCGTCGATCAAAAAAGCATTGGCAGTAACCACTGTGCCTTCTTCCAGCAGAAAATAGTCGAAAGCATCGGAAAGAAGCAGTTTATTCATAAAATCTTTTAAACCGGAAATTTTATATATTTTCATAGGTTCCTCTTTTCTTGCCGTTATTCCCGCAGGCGCCGGGTGAGGCGGGCATAAGGCGTACTTATTTGATTCCTTCCTATTATAGCGCAAAGAAGAGGAAGACGCTATTTCTTTTTGAGGCTTAGGTAATCTGCCGGCCGCGGCTGCCGCACAAAATTTGGAAGTGCCTGATATTTGGGTATTTGAGACGAAAACAGGAAAATAACAGGACGTGATAAATTTCTTCTTTAATTTGTAAAATCTTCTTTACAATATACAGTTAATCGTGTTATCATAAGTAGTAATCAAAACTACATTAAAAAGTAATGCCTGTTTACGTATTTGATACATTTTAGGGAAAGGTATGGTTATTGAAATGAGCTATAAAATCGTTTTAGACAGTTGCGGTGAGCTGCCGGCGGAATACAAAAAGGATGCCAGGTTTGAAATCGTTCCTCTGGGATTGGAGGTTGGCGATTACCAGATTATGGATGATGAGAATTTTAACCAGAAAGAGTTTTTGGAAAAGGTGGCGGCATGTCCTACATGCCCAAAATCTTCATGCCCTTCCCCGGAAAGATATATGGAGGCGTATCACTGTGAGTCCGATCATGTCTATGTAGTGACATTGTCTTCCAAATTGAGCGGCAGTTATAACAGCGCCGTTTTGGGCAGGAACTTGTATTATGAAAAGTATGGGGAAAAAGATATTTTTATCTGCGATTCCTATTCCGCAAGCTGCGGGGAAACCCAGATTGCTTTTAAGGCAATGGAGCTGGAAGAAGAAGGGCATTCTTTTGAAGAGATTGTGAAGAAACTGGAAGAATTCAGGGATGGAATGAAAACATTCTTTGTGCTGGATAATCTGGAGACGCTTAGAAAGAATGGAAGACTTTCCAAGGTGAAAGCATTGGTAGCCAGCACATTGAGCGTGAAGCCGCTAATGGAAGGGCAGAAGGGGGAAATCGTCCAGAGAGGCCAGGCGATCGGCATTAAAAAAGGGCTTGCTAAGATGGCGGACACTTTAGTGAAAGAAGCAGCGGACACAGAAGAAAAGAAACTGATGATTACCCACTGTAACTGCCCCGACCGTGCGGAACTGGTGAAAAATGCAGTGTTAAGCGAGATAAAAGTGAAGGATGTGCTTATTATGGATACGGCAGGGATCAGCAGCATGTATGCCAATGACGGAGGGGTGATTGTTACTTTGTAATATCTGACATATAAAATTATGGCTGTTGAAGATATAGAATAAGAAAAAGTATCTGCATCTATGCAAAGCGGTGAAAGCAGCAAAAAACCAGCCCGGAGGAAAATCCTCTGCGCTGGTTTTTTATTGCCTGAAAGGATAGAAGGAAACCGGCTGTCCTTGCAGCATCATCTTATGCGGCGGACAGGATGCCTTTTCCTCCCAAGGGGGCGGGCTACATAATCTGTATCTGCACCGGGGAATTGAGAATGGCCAGGAAAAGGGCTATCTGTAAAGCGAGGATAGCCGGCAGGCCATAGACAAAATACCAATGCCGCGTTTTATGACGGAAAAGATGCATCCCGATAATGCTGCCGATGCTTCCGCCTATGATAGCAATAATAAACAAGGTGGATTCAGGAATCCGCCATAAATGTTTTTTTGCCCTGAATTTATCCAGTCCCATAAGGAATAAACCTATGAAATTTACAGAAAGGAAATAAACAAGCAGTAAAGTAATGACATCCATATGAATAACCATGCCCTTCTCACACGAAGTGTTCCTGTCCGCTCAAACGCATCCTATATTTTGTCTTCTTCCGCTTCTTTCATTTTCATAGCACGGACTTTGCAGGAAAGGCCAAAAAGGTTGATAAAGCCTTCTGCGTCGTGGTGGTCATATAAATTGCCGGTAGTGAAGGAAGCAATGCTTTCGTTGTAGAGCGAATAAGGGGAGGAAGTCCCGGCTTTTATAATATTGCCTTTATAAAGTTTGAATTTTACCTCGCCGGTCACATATTTCTGGGTGGATTCTATGAAAGCCTGTACGGACTCACGCAGCGGGGTAAACCATTTCCCCTCGTAAACGATCTGCGCCAGTTTATTGCCCATATCCGTTTTTAATGCGTAAGTATCCCTGTCAAGAATAAGTTCTTCCAGTTGCTGGTGCGCTTCATAAAGGATAGCGCCGCCGGGGGTTTCATATACGCCGCGGGATTTCATGCCTACTACCCGGTTTTCTACGATATCTACGATGCCGATACCGTGTTTTCCGCCCAGGGCATTCAGCTTCCGGATAATGTCCGATACTTTCATTTGCTTGCCGTTTATGGAAACCGGGATGCCTTTTTCAAAAGCCATAGTGACATATTCGCCTTCGTCAGGGGCTTTTTCCGGGGTGACGCCAAGGACAAGGAGATGCCCGAAGTCAGGTTCATTTGCAGGATCCTCCAGTTCAAGGCCTTCATGGCTGATATGCCATAAGTTACGGTCGCGGCTGTAAGAAGAATCCGCTGAAAAAGGAAGATCAATGCCGTGCGCTTTGCAGTATTCGATTTCCGATTCCCTGGAATCCATGTTCCATTTATCGTTTCTCCAGGCAGCAATGATTTTTAAATCCGGGGCGAGGGCTTTGATGCCCAGTTCAAAACGGATCTGGTCGTTGCCTTTTCCTGTCGCTCCGTGACAGATAGCGCTGGCTCCTTCCTTGCGGGCGATTTCCACTAGTTTTTTTGCAATGACCGGCCTGGCCATAGAGGTACCCAGCAGATATTTGTTTTCATATACTGCGTGAGCCTGGACGCAGGGCATGATGTACTCATCGCAGAATTCATCGGTGACATCTTCTATGTATAATTTTGCAGCGCCGCAGAATTCCGCCCTTTCTTTCAAGCCGTCCAATTCTTCTCCTTGCCCGCAGTCTACGCATACGCAGATGACTTCATAATCAAAATTTTCCTTTAACCAAGGGATGATAGCGGTAGTGTCAAGACCGCCGGAATAAGCTAAAACAACTTTTTCTTTCATATATAATGCCTCCAACTGGTGTTTGATTTTTGTACTGCAAACAATATACAACATTCCGGAAAGAAATGCAAGGAAGAATTTGTGCATAAAAAATTAAGAAAATTAAATTAAATACATATAAAGAAAAAAAAGTTGAATATTATGCAAATATATAGTATATTTATGAAGAAAAAAGACTCCTAAGAGGGAAGCCTGTGTGATGAAAAATTTTTTGCGGCGCAGTTTCTGCCCTATATGCGGCTGCAAATAAAAAGATTGAGATTTCCCGGGGGAGAGTGTATGATAGATAAGATATGGGCAAAAAACAGAAACGGAAATGGATACGGACAGGGAGAAGAAAATGAAGACAAAGATATTTATTGATGGAAGCGAGGGAACAACAGGCTTAAGGATACATGAACGGTTTGCGGGACGTGATGATATAGAAATCTTGCCGGCAGCGCCGGAATTAAGGAAAGATGTGCAGGAAAGAAAGCGGCTGATTAACTCGGCGGATATTGTTTTTCTATGCCTGCCGGATGCTGCGGCGAGGGAGTCGGCAGGGCTTGTGGAAAAGGAGACGGTCAGGGTAATTGACGCTTCTACGGCTCATAGGACGCAGGAAGGATGGGCGTATGGGTTTCCGGAGCTTTCTTCTAAACATAAGGAAGCTGTCAGATCGGGGAAGAGAGTGGCAGTGCCGGGATGCCATGCCACAGGCTTCATTTCCTTGGTTTATCCTCTGACATCCCGTAAGATATTGCCGGAAGATTACCCTTTTTCCGCGTTCTCCCTTACGGGATACAGCGGCGGCGGTAAAAAAATGATTGCCCAGTATGAAGGGGAAGGGCGGAGGAAGGAACTGGATGCGCCCAGGGAGTATGCCCTTTCCCAGAACCATAAGCATTTGAAAGAGATGAAAAAAATAGCGGGGCTGGCCAGGGAACCCTTGTTTTCGCCAATTGTAGCGGATTATTATAGCGGGATGGCAGTCTCAGTCCCGGTATATGGGGAATTCCTGAAGGGATGCCGGGAACCGGGAGAACTGCGGGAATTCTATGAAGGTTTTTACCAAGGGCAAAAATTGATCAAAGTAATGGAGGCCGGGGCGGAAGAAAAGCTGGAAGGCGGCATGATGGCAGGCAATGGATGCTCCGGCTGGGACGGGTTAAAAATTTATGTGACAGGGAACGGGGACAGGATGGTTCTGACGGCGCAGTTTGACAACCTCGGGAAAGGGGCGTCCGGGGCGGCCGTGCAGTGCTTAAACCTGATGCTGGGATGCGAAGAGGATAAAGGATTAAATGTGTAGGGGCCGGATGGCAGGAAGCGGGGAATAGGATGATACGGATGATGACGGCCGGGGATTATGAAGGGGTATACTCCCTTTGGATGAGCATAAAAGGCTTTGCTATGCGCAGCATTGACGATTCCAGGGAAGGGGTGGAACGTTTTCTTGCAAGAAACCCGGGAACAAGCGTAGTGGCTTTGGAAGACGGGAAAATAGTAGGCGCGGTTCTTTGCGGGCATGACGGGCGAAGGGGATGCATGTATCATGTATGCGTACATGAGGATTACCGCATGAGGGGTATCGGGAAGGCTATGGTCGTGTTTGCCATGGAAGCGCTGAAAAGGGAGAAGATCAGTAAGATTTCGTTGATTGCATTTACGGAAAATGACGTGGGAAATGCGTTCTGGAACCGGATTGGGTGGACGAAAAGGGAAGACCTGAATTATTATGATTTTGTTTTGGATGAGGGGAATATTGTGGCCTTTAATCAATAAAAGACAGTAAAAAGGAATGAGGCAAATAAGAGGGGCAATGAGGGGGAAGGCACAGGTAATGGATGGTTTATAAGAAATAAACGGACAGCAAAGGGGAAATGGCAGAATAAGGAAAGGAGTAACGGACATGGAGATAAAGAAGATAACCGGCGGGGTGACTGCGGCGAAGGGGTTTGAGGCAGCCGGCGCAGCGGCCGGGGTAAAATATAAAGACAGGAAGGACATGGCGGTTATTTATAGCCAGAAGCCTTGCAGGGCGGCCGGGGTTTTTACCTCTAATGTTGTGAAGGCGGCACCGGTGCTTTGGGATAGGAATGCGGTAGAACATTCCGCCTATGCGCAGGCGGTAATTGTAAACTCAGGGATTGCCAATGCGTGTACGGGGACGGCAGGGTATGAATGCTGCAAAAAGACAGCGGAATGCGCGGCAGAAAAACTGGGCATTCCGGAGGAAAGCGTTCTGGTGGCTTCGACGGGGGTGATTGGGATGCAGATTCCGGTGGAAAAAATTGCTGCCGGGATAGAAGAACTGGCAAAAAGAAAATCGGCGGACATAGAGTCCGGCACGGCGGCGGCGGAAGCTATCATGACTACGGATACAAGATCGAAAGAAACAGCGGTGCAGTTTGAAATAGACGGGAAGATGGTGACTGTCGGGGGGATGTGCAAAGGATCAGGCATGATTCATCCCAATATGGGTACCATGCTGGGGTTTATAACGACGGATATTTCCATTTCCAAGGATCTTCTGCAGGAAGCTTTGCGCATGGATGTGCAGGACACGTTCAATATGATTTCAGTGGATGGGGATACGTCCACGAACGATACCCTCCTTGTGCTGGCAAACGGTATGGCGGGAAATGAGGAAATTGTCAGCAAGGATGATAACTATTACCGGTTTGCGGAAGCGCTTCATATCATAAACGAAACGCTGGCCAAAATGATGGCGGGGGATGGGGAAGGGGCGACAGCCTTGTTTGAAACGAAAGTGATCCATGCCAGGACAAAAGAGGAAGCAAGGGTTTTGAGCAAATCCGTCATTTGTTCCAGCCTGACCAAAGCGGCTATTTTCGGGCATGATGCGAACTGGGGAAGGATTCTTTGCGCATTAGGTTATGCCGGGGTGCAGTTTGATCCGGAAAAGATAGAGCTGTTTTTTGAAGGGGAAAACGGAAGGATACAGATTTATAAGGATGGGGCGGCAGTGGATTATAGCGAGGAAGAAGCCACAAAAATCCTTTCCGAACCGGAGGTGAGGGTTATTGTGGACATGAAGATGGGGGATTTTGAAGCTTGCGCATGGGGGTGTGACCTGACCTATGATTATGTAAAGATCAATGCGGATTACCGCTCGTAGAAAAAGCGGGGCAAATCCGCAGCCAGGAAAACAGCGGCAGGGCGAATGCCCGGTGAATATACCGGTTTTCCGGCTGTCAATGTATGGAGGATGAAAATGGACAAGAATATGACAGAAGTGTTAAAGAAGGCAGAGGTTTTGATCGAAGCCCTTCCTTATATACAGAAATTTAACCGGAAGATTATCGTGGTGAAATACGGCGGCAGTGCGATGAGCAATGAAGAACTGCAGAAGAATGTGATAAAGGATGTTACGCTGTTAAAATTAGTAGGATTTAAGCCGATTATTGTTCATGGCGGCGGGAAGGAAATCAGCCGCTGGGCTGAAAAAGTGGGGAAGGAACCCGAGTTTGTAAACGGGCTGCGGGTGACCGACAGGGAAATGGCGGAAATTGCGGAAATGGTTCTTTCCAAGGTCAATAAGGATCTTGTCGCTATGGTGCAGGAACTGGGGGTAAAAGCTGTCGGGATCAGCGGGAAAGACGGCGGGCTTTTGACAGTGGATAAGAAATATCCTGGCGGCAAAGACATTGGCTTTGTGGGGGATATCAGGGAAGTGAACCCAAAAGTTCTTTATGATCTGCTGGAAAAAGATTTTCTGCCCATTGTAGCGCCCATTGGATTGGACGATAGCTTCCGGACTTACAATATTAACGCGGATGATGCAGCCTGCGCCATTGCAAAAGCAGTCCATGCGGAAAAGCTGGCGTTCCTTACGGATATTGAGGGGCTATATAAGGATATCAACGATAAATCTTCTTTTATATCCAGGCTAAAGGCGTCCGATGCGGAAAAACTGATTGCGGATGGTTATGTTGGCGGCGGAATGCTTCCAAAGCTGGCAAACTGTACGAGCGCAGTCCGCGAAGGCGTAAGCCGGGTGCATATTTTAGACGGACGGATCCCTCACTGCCTGCTGCTGGAGATTTTTACGGATCATGGGATAGGAACCGTTTTTTTGAAAGATGACGATACGGCCAGCAGCTTGTAGGCAAGACCGGTTTTTACGGTATATGCAAAGGGCATCTGCTGGCCGCGGGAAAAGGGCGGAAAGGAAAAGGCTATGATGAAAGAATATATTGAGGAAGCGGAAAAGGCGCTTCTTCATACCTATAACAGATATCAGATAGTGCTGGATAAAGGGGAAGGGGTATATTTATATGATATAGAAGGCAGAAAGTACCTGGACTTTGCTTCGGGGATAGCTGTTTTTGCCTTGGGGTACCATAACGAGGCATATAACAATGCGTTGAAAGACCAGATCGACAAACTGATCCATACATCCAATTATTATTATAATGTGCCGGCTGTGGAAGCGGCAAAAAAATTAAAAAAAGCTTCCGGCATGGACCGTGTTTTTTTTACCAATAGCGGGGCGGAAGCGGTGGAAGGCGCAATTAAAGCGGCGAGAAAATACGCTTATCGGAAGGATGGGCATACGGATCATGAGATCATTGCCATGGAGCATTCCTTTCACGGAAGAACGATGGGGGCATTATCGGTGACGGGAAACCCTAAATATAGGGAAGCCTTTGAACCGATGATCGGAAATATCAAATTTGCTAAAATGAATGATTTGGACAGTGTGAAGGAGCTGGTGACGGAAAAAACATGTGCAATTATTTTTGAGACCGTACAAGGGGAGGGGGGAATTTATCCTGCCGGGAAAGAATTCATGGAAGGGGTCAAAGCATTGTGCGAAGAAGAGGATATTCTTCTTATCCTGGATGAAATCCAATGCGGCATGGGGCGGACAGGCACGATGTACGCATGGCAGAGATATGGCGTATCGCCGGACATTATGACTACGGCGAAGGCGCTTGGCGGCGGTATGCCGGTGGGTGCATTCCTTATGACGGAACATGTGGCGGCTCATTCCCTGACAAGCGGCGACCATGGGACAACATACGGCGGCAATCCCTTGGCTGCGGCGGCAGTAAACAAAACCCTTGATTTATTTGAAGAGAACCATATAATAGAAAATGTGAATGCAGTGGCTCCTTATTTAGAAAATAAATTGGATATGCTGGCAGAAAAATATGATTTTATAGAAGGAAGGCGCGGGATTGGCCTGATGCAGGGCCTGATCTGCAAAGGCGCTGTGGGGGATGTGATAAACAAGGCATTGGATCAAGGTTTGATCCTGATTAATGCAGGAAGCGGGATTATCCGCCTGGTGCCTCCGCTAATCATTACAAGGGAACATGTGGATGAGATGGCTGCAATCCTGGAAAAATGCCTTCCGGTTCAGGGATAGAAAAGTTAGGAGAAGATTATGGGTCTTAAGCAAAGACTTTTTACGATGGCGGCGATTGTCTGCGGGGCGGCTGCCATAGCGGCGGTAGGCCTGTCAGGGATGACAATCAGCCGGGAACAGGAAGAAACAGTTTTTACAAAAAACAAGGATACGCTTTATTTCTGGTATACCGATGAAGCGCTGACGGACTATCTGGGCAGCGCGGCGGTAGCTTATGGGGAAAACCATGATGTGCGGGTAATCCCGGCGCTGACTTCCGGGCTGGAATATCTGGAGGAAATTAATAAGGCGTCTATCCGGTCGGAGAATCCCCCGGATTTATATATCATCAGCAATGATTCCCTGGAAAAGGCCTTTTTGGCGGGGTTGGCTTCCAGCGTGGAAGAAGAAAGCTGGGGGGAAATCAAAGAAGAATACCCGGACGCAGCGCGTCTGGCGGTTACTTATAAAAATAAGACAATCGGATATCCTTTTTATTTTGAGACAAGTTCCCTGCTTTACAACAGGACTTATCTGGAGGAATTTGCCAAAAGCCAGATTGAGGCGGAAAGAGACGCGGCTGAAGGGGAAGCGGCAATGGCCGGGCTGGAGGAAAATGAGCCGGAAGACGGTGATATGCCGGATACATCGGAAGGGGCTGTGCAGGAAGAATGGGCGGATGAAGAGCTGCAGGCTCTTGTGGATGAAAGGGTGAAGGAGATCCTTCCTTCCACCATTGATGATATTCTAGGCTTTGCCAATGAATATAATTCACCGGAGCAGGTAGAGGCTGTATTTAAATGGGATGTAACGGACATTTTCTACAACTATTTTTTTGCCGGGAATTATATGATCGTAGGCGGGGCAGCCGGGGATAATACGGCGAATATGAACATTTATAACAAAGATGCCATTGAATGCCTGAAAGTATACCAGGCCTTGAACCAGTTCTTTTCCATTGATACAAAAGAAATCAGTTATGATAAGGCGCTGAATGATTTTATGGAAGGGAAAATTGTCTATACGGTGGCGACCACGGATGCGGTGGCCAAGCTGGAAGAGGCAAAGAAAAACGGAGATTTTTCCTATGAATACGGCATTGCCCCGGTTCCGGACATTAATGAGGAACTGCTGACCAGGAGCCTTTCGGTAACGAATTGCATAGTGGTAAACGGTTATTCGGAAAAACAGGACGAAGCAGAGGACTTTGCGCGGTTTTTGACTTGCGAGTATACGGATACGTTATATTCCAGGACAGGGAAAGTGGCAGCCCGTTACGGGGTGGATTATGGGGACTTAAATCTGCAGGAGTTTGTGAATGAATATGAAATATCTGTGCCGATGCCCAAAATGGTAGAAACAAGCAATTTTTGGGTGGAACTGGAAGTCGCCTTTTCCCAAATCTGGGACGGCGCCAACGTCAATGACAGGCTGCGCAGCCTGTCGGAGAAGATCATGACCCAGGTAACCGGGGAACCGTATACGGAAACAGTGATCGAGGAAGAGGAAGAAGCGGTGCAGGAGATGGAATATCTGGATGAAGAAGAACTGCGCAGGGAAGCGCAGGAAGGAGAGGACGGCCAGTGATCCGGCAAGCAATTGGCCAGTTGGGCCACTGGACGGCTTTCGCGTAAAAACTCTTTTTAAATATTATAAATAATTGAATACTTTTCCAATCATATGGGTAAAAATAGTAAGGCGCAGCTTAGATTTTTTAGTCTGCGCAGAGTAAAAATGATAATTGGAGGACCCATATGATTGGATTTTTTATTGCATTGATATCCGGGGCTTTGATGAGTGTCCAGGGGGTATTTAACACACAGGTAACGAAGACATCGGGAATTTGGGTGGCAAATGCGTTCGTCCAGTTTACGGCGCTTTTAGTCTGCCTGGGGGCCTGGCTGATTACGGACAGGTCGTCTTTTGGGGCATTGCTTAAGGTAGAGCCTAAGTATATGCTTCTTGGCGGCGCTATTGGGGCATTTATCACTTATACGGTAATTAAAAGCATGGAAATGCTGGGTCCGGCAAAGGCGGTAATGCTGATTGTTATCGCGCAGTTGATTGTAGCCTATATCATAGAGCTTTTCGGATGGTTCGGCACAGACAGACAGCCTTTGGAATGGCGCAAGATAATCGGCATGGTAATTGCAATTGCCGGGGTGGTTATTTTTAAGTGGAAATAGGACGAAAAGGCACTTGTAAAAGCAGGATAATTACTTTACAATGAAATAGCAAGTCGCATAGAGGGGTCTTCCGGACTGCAGATGAAAACAGCACAGTTTTGTTTATACAGCGGTTTTGCTGCCTGCAGGAAACTGATAGAAAGGGAGCTATGCGGATGGTTATGAGGAGTTTTGTCAAGGTAAAGAAGGCGTTTATTTTAGGGAACATGCTTTGGGTTCTGCTGGGGACGGCGGGCTGCGGCGGGAAGGAAACGGTCCTGCTGGAGACGGAAGATCTGGTCAGGACTGAGGAACAGGCGGAAGAGGGGGCATCGTCCCCTGACCGGGAAGAGACGCCGGAACAGGTGGAGGAATCCACCTTGTTTGTACATATTTGCGGAGAGGTGGAAAACCCTGGGGTGTACGAATTGCCCATGGGAAGCAGAGTTTATGAAGCCGTGGAAAAAGCGGGGGGATTTACGGAGGAAGCGGCGCCGGATTATGTGAATCTGGCATATGTGCTGGAGGATGGCTGGAAAATTGAGATTCCGGCAGCGGACGTATGCGCAGGTGATTTTGCGGCCGCGGGCTTTGGAATTACGGCTGCGGGTTTCAAGGGGATGCCGGGGGAGACGGATGATGGGCTTGTGGACTTGAATACGGCGGAAAAAGAGGAACTTATGACATTGCCGGGAGTAGGCGTAAGCCGGGCAGAGGGCATTATCGCTTACCGGGAGAAAAACGGCGGTTTTTCCGGGATAGAAGATATTATGAAGGTAGAAGGCATCAAAGAAGGTATGTTTGAGAAAATGAAAGATAAAATTTGTGTCAGAGGTGTGGAATGAGCAGAAAAGCGCTGGTTGTTGATGATGAAAAATTGATTGTAAAAGGCATCCGTTTCAGCCTGGAACAGGACGGGATGGAAGTGGACTGTGCCTATGACGGTGAGGAAGCTTTGCAGAAGGCGAAAGAAAAGGAGTATGATATTATCCTGCTGGACGTAATGCTGCCGAAGCTGACAGGGTTTGAGGTATGCCAGCAGATACGGGAGTTTTCCAATGTGCCGGTGGTAATGCTGACGGCCAAAGGGGAAGATATGGATAAAATTTTAGGGCTGGAATATGGTGCGGATGATTATATTACGAAGCCCTTTAATATTTTGGAGGTAAAGGCCAGGCTGAAGGCGATTATGCGCCGGACAAACCGTAAAGAGAAAAAGGAAGAGGAAGGAAGCGTCATAGAAGGGAAGGAGATGAAGCTGGACAGGGAAGGGCGGCGGGTATATATCAGCGGCAAAGAAATTAACCTGACAGCGAAGGAATTTGAGGTGCTGGAACTATTGATGCTTAACCCCAATAAAGTGTATGGCAGGGAGAATCTTTTAAAACTGGTATGGGGCAGCGACTATCCGGGGGATGTGCGTACGGTTGACGTGCATATCAGGCGGCTGCGTGAAAAAATAGAGTCCAATCCCAGCGAGCCGAAGTATGTACACACAAAATGGGGGGTCGGATATTATTATGCGTGAAGAACCGCTGCACGGTCTATCAGGGCGGTGCGGCAGTGAGCGGCGGTGCTTGTAAATGAATAGTAAGATAAAAAATATTTGGAAAAAGTTTAATTTTTTAAGAAGCCTGAAAGCCCGTATTTTTATTATTGTTTTCCTGATAGGCATTATTCCCAGTATTATTCTGACCTATGGGATACTGGAAAACTATGAGGACCGGGCGATCAGCCTTCGGACTTCCGATATGCAGAATCAGTTGAATATTATTGCGAACCATCTGATTACGTATAATTATTTGTCGGATACATCGTCGGAGGTAATCAGCGCAGAGCTTGAGCAGCTATCCAATTTGTACGACGGGCGTGTAATGATTATCAATTCCGGCCTGAAAGTGATCAAAGATACCTATGGGACGAGCGAAGGGAAAACGGTGATTACGGAAGCAGTCATCAAATGCATGAAGGAAGGGGCAGGCGGGTCTGACTATGATTATGAGTATGGCTATATAGAGATTACGACTCCTATTATTGAGACGGCGGTTGCAGGGACGGTTGCAGGCAACGGGATCCCTGCGGATATAGAGAAAAAGAAGGATATAGTCAGGGGTGTGATGCTGACCAGCGTTTCCACGGAAAGCATCAATACTACGCTGGATATTCTGAGCAGGCGGGCGCTGCTGCTGGAAATCCTGATGCTGCTTGCGATTTTTGCCATTGCTCTTGTGCTTTCCAATGCACTGATGAAGCCGTTTGAGCGGGTAGCGAAAGCAATCAGCGAGGTAAAGGAAGGATATAAGGACGAACCTATTTCGGTGCCGGATTATCTGGAGACAGAGCATATAGTAGACGCTTTTAACCAGTTGCAGAACCGGATGAGAGTGTTGGATACTTCCAGGCAGGAATTTGTGGCCAACGTGTCTCATGAATTGAAGACGCCGATTACTTCCGTAAAGGTTCTGGCAGATTCCCTGTTGGCTCAGGAGGATGTGCCGGCAGAATTGTACCGGGAGTTTATGGTGGATATTGCCGAAGAGATCGAACGTGAGGACAAGATTATCAATGACCTTCTTTCCATGGTTAAAATGAACAGGACAGTAGCAACAATGAATATCAGCGTAGTGGATGTGAATGCTTTGACGGAAATTATTTTAAAAAGGCTGCGTCCTATTGCCAGGAAGCGTGATATTGAAGTAGTGTTTGAAAGCAGGAGGGCAGTAACCGCAGAGGCAGATGAGGTGAAACTGACGCTGGTTATTACTAACCTGGTGGAAAATGCCATAAAATATAATAAGGAACAGGGATGGGTAAAGGTGGTGCTGGACGCGGATCATCAGTTTTTTACCTTGGAGATTATGGATTCGGGAATCGGCATCCCGGAAGACTCCTTAGAGCATATTTATGAAAGGTTTTACCGTGTGGACAAATCCCATTCAAGGGAGATCGGGGGTACCGGGCTGGGGCTTGCGATTACAAGGAATGCGGTGCTGATGCATAGAGGCTCTATCAAAGTATCCAGCACGGAAGGGGAAGGCTCCACATTTACAGTGAAGATTCCTTTGAATTATGTAATGACATAATTATGTAATGACAGAATGTAAGTTTGGAGAATGCAATGAAAAAAAAGATATTGCGGTTAAGCGTATTTTTATGCCTGCTGTTTGCTGTTTCCTGCGGGGATGGGGAGGCAGAGGACAAAAGCCAGGTTTATAATATTTATGTGATGAATAAAGAAGAAACAAAGATTTGGGCGAATGAATATGTGGCGGCAGGCATAAGCCGGGAAGCGGTCATTGAGGAACTGCTGGAACGGCTTACCACAGCTCCGGAAAGGATGGAGTATAAGGCGCCTCTTTCCGGGAACTTTAAACTGCTTGGCTATTCTTTGGAAGAGGGGCAGCTTATTTTAAACTTCGATGAGCAATATAAAGCCCAGCCGGCAACAACGGAGGTGCTTGTCCGGGCGGCAGTGGTGCGTACTCTGACACAGGTTAAAGGGGTTGATTATGTATCTTTTCAGGTGCGTTCCAGCTCTTTGCTGGATACGGCAGGCAATGTGATCGGCAGCATGTCGGCGGATATGTTCATCGACAACACAGAGAGCGAGATGAATTCAAGGGAAAGGGTGAAAATCAGGCTATATTTTGCCAATGAAGAAGGGGATAAGCTGATAGAGACGAACCGCACATTGGAGTATAGCAGATACAGCACGAATCTTTCTATGGAAAGATTAGTGGTGGAGCAGTTAATCGGCGGACCCAGCAAACAGGTGAAGGACAAGGTGTACCCGACAATGAACCCGGAGACAAGGGTGGTAGGGGTTACAGTGAAGGATGGTACGTGCTATGTCAATTTGAACGAGAATTTTTTAACCCAGATTTATAATGTCAGTTCCGATGTTGCCATTTATTCCCTTGTAAATTCCCTTGTGGAGCTTCCGAATGTGAGCCGGGTGCAGATAGCGGTCAATGGGGACAGCAATGTGATGTTCAGGGATAATGCAAGTTTATCTGCGACATATGAAAGGAACTTGGATCTGATAACGGCTGTGGATTAAAACAGGCTAAAAGAAGATGCCTCTTTGCAGAGGCAGCAAGAGCCGGAAAGAAAAAAGAAGCCAGAAAGACAACAGGAAAGGGAGAAACATATGAAAAGGCCATTAAGTCTTTTATGTCTGGCGTTTGCGGCGGTACTTACCTTGTGTATGCAGATCATGCCTATGCCCGTACCGGATTACGGCAATCTGGACGGGCGGCAGGTTAGGGTGGAGGGCAAAGTATACTGGAAGGAATACAAGGAGCGGGAAGGCTCCGGGAAGATTCCGGTCATTTATTTAAAGTCAGTGCATATCTTAGATGGATCCGATGATGAATCCAGGAATTCCGAATATCTGAAAAGGAATTCTTCAAAACAAATTCCCAACAATGAAATAAAGAATATTTTTTGCTATATGGAAAAGGAAGGTTATAGGGAGCCGGATCTGGGAAGTACCGTCTGCCTGGAGGGGGAAGCGCGCAGTTTTGCACAGGCGGGCAATCCGGGTGAATTTGACATGCAAGGATATTACCGCATGATGAAAATTTCTTTCCGTCTGGACAATGCCCATATACGCGCATATGGGGAAAAGAAATGGCATGTGCGGGAAGGGCTATGCCGGCTGCAGCGGTATTTTGCAGATACATTAGAAGCGGTTTTTCCACCGAAGGAAGCATCTATAATGAAAGCGGTACTGTTAGGGGAAAAAAGCGGGCTGGACGCAGAAACAAAAGAGTTATACCGGCAAAGTTCGATTATCCATATTCTGAGTATTTCCGGCCTGCATATTTCCATGATCGGGATGGGGCTGTATTATGGCTTAAGGAAAATAGGTATGGGTCTGCGTCCCGCAGCGGCGGTTTCCATTGCGGTGATTCTTGGTTATGGGATAATGACAGGAATGAGCCTGTCTTCGGTAAGGGCGGTTATTATGTTTACGTTTCATCTTCTGGCGGATATGACAGGCCGCACATACGACATGACGACCGCTTTGACGCTGGCGGCTGCGCTGCTTTTGGCAAAACAGCCAAGGTATATAGAGCATAGCGGATTCTTGTTTTCATTTGGGGCGGTGGCATCGCTGGGGGCTTTTTGCCCATTTGTAGAAGAGCTTTTTGGAATTTCCCGTCAGGAAAAGATTTCCTGGGAAAAATACCGGAAGAGAGGAATAGAGGAAGAAAAATCCAAGGTTCTGACGGCCGCTTTTAGAAAAATGAAGCAGGCGGCAGCAGGAGGAATAGCGGTAACATTGGGGACGCTACCCGTTCATCTTTGGTTTTATTACCAGTTCCCGGTTTATTCCATCTTGTTAAACCTGGCAGTTATTCCATTGATGACGGCGGTCATGGGAGCCGGCCTGTTCTGCATGGTTTCGGGCAATTTTTTTCCGGCAGCGGCAAAAACGGCAGCATGGATTCCCAGGGTTATTTTATGGTTTTTTGAAAAATGTTGTTTGCTGGGGGAGCAAATCCCTTATGGCACATGGGTGAGCGGAAGGCCGGAAGGCTGGCAGATATTGGCTTATTTGTTGCTGCTTATCCTGCTTGTGGCATACGGACGAAAACAGGGGGAGAAATTGACGGTTTTTTGGAAATGCCAATGGATATTTGCCACTTTCTGCCTTCTTCTTATGAATACAGGAAACGGGTTCCAGGTAACGATGCTGGATGTAGGGCAGGGAGACTGTATTTATATCAGGAGCGGACAGGGGAAAAGTTACCTGATAGATGGGGGGAGTTCCACGAAAAGCAAAGTGATGGAATATCAAATCCTTCCATATTTGAAATATATGGGGGTAAGGCATCTGGAGGCAGTGTTTGTTACCCATCCGGACAGTGACCATTGCAACGGGATATTGAGCCTCCTGGAAGAATACCCGTCACAGGGGCTGACGGCCGGGACTCTTATTCTGCCGGACATTGGTAAACAAAGCGCCGATGAACAATATAAGGATCTGGAAAGACATGCATGGGAAAAAGGGATAGAGGTACAATATATGAGCCGGGGGCAGCAGATTGCGGACGGGGATATGCGCTTTGTCTGTATGCACCCTTACCGCGGATACGATACGGGGGAAAAGAACGAATATTCCCTGGCGCTGCGGTTGTCTTATAGGGGATTTCTGGGATTGTTTACCGGAGATGTGGAAGGCATGGGGGAGGCTGCGGCATGGGAATATATGAAAAGCAGAGGGGACGTGGAGAGGCTGACGGTATTGAAAGTCGCCCATCATGGTTCCGGTTATTCTACCGGCAGAGAAATGCTGGAAATGCTCCGTCCCCGTCTGTCGCTCATATCCTGCGGAAAGGATAACCGTTACGGGCATCCCCATAAAGACTTGACGGAACGGCTGGAAAGCGTGGGAAGCCGTATCTATGCGACGCCGGAGTGCGGGGCGGTAACATTGAGTATGGATGGGAAAAAGATTCGGATAAACAGTTTCCGGCAGCGGGGAGGCGGATGACGGAAGGATCTGTTTGCAATAAAACGGGAAGCGTACAGATTGCGTTGCCAACTCCCCCCAATTTTTATGAAACTTTTTCTGCTTCTGAATCGTACATCTATTATAAGACAAGATGTTCAATGACAGAGTTCAGGAGAAAAATATGGCGGATATTATTGCTGCCGGCAGAAGGGCTTTCGGGGGATGAATACGCCGTTTTGCCGGGGCGTGGGCAAATATGGCCGATGCCTGCCGCAACACTGCGCAGAATAAGAAAAATGCTGCGCATACGCATACATTAAACCGTAAATGGAGGGTCTGACTATGGGAGTAAACGCAATTGGAACAAATGGTTATCCGGCAGATTATAAAGCATGGAAGACAGAAAGAAATCAGACAGAGGATAACACGGCAAACACATCATGGACGGTAAAGGCGCAGAATCATGATATGGTGTTGCACGGCGAGGAATCGGAAGAGGACGGCAAAGCAGTGACTGCATGGGCTTGTGTGACAGACCATACATCCATGACGGTTTACCAGCCAAAGGATTTCGATCCGGCGCATCCGGTTTACAAAGTGAAGGTATGGGATGCGGATGGGAACGTAACCGAACGGATGGTGGATATCTCCAAAGTGGATCCGGGAAACTGCGATACAGTTGATATGTATGCATATTCCGCTTATTTGAGCAAGAGCGGGAAATGCCCGGATGCGCTGACAAAGTTCATGATGGCTCATGCCCACTACAAAGATATGCGCGGGGAGTCTGGGGCAGGCAATCTGTCCGACAAGGTGGACTGGCTGGAAATCATAGAAAAAGTAATGAAAATGCAATATGATGCAGGGAATCTGCAGGGCTATCTGGAATATAAAAAATTCCTCAGTGTTTTGACGGAAGAGAAAGAAGCGTACGGAAAGAAAGGGCAGGATGGGAAGACGGAGGAATCCAAGACAGAGACGGATGTCCAGGTAAAACCGGACGGTTCCAGGGCGCTTGTGATAACAAGGGCGGCAGGAGGGATAGTATCCACATCCAGCATAGAACTTTCCAGACCGTCAAAGCTGGCGGATGAACCGGAGGAAACTGGGGAGACGGGAAAGAAGGGTTGGACGGCGCCTGATATCAGCAGTGTTTCAGGGCAGTTATTTGGGGAATAAAACGGGATTTTCTATAAAGATCCGGGCATCAAAAGGCCTGCCGTCCGATACCGCCGGATGGAGTGCATAATCTTAACTGTAAGCAACACCTATATTGACGCAGGAGGATATGCACATGAATGATTACAGCAAAATCACAGCCCTTTACTCCCGCCTATCCGTGGGGGACGAGGACAGGGACGGCGGCGAGAGCAACAGCATACAGAACCAGAAGAAATTTCTGGAAAGCTATGCCAGACAGTTAAAATTAACCAATATCCGGCACTACATTGACGATGACGAAAGCGGCAGGTTTTTTGACCGTTCTGCCTACTCCCGCATGATAGAGGACGTGGAAAACGGCAAAGTCGGCGTGTGCATTATGAAAGATATGACCCGTTGGGGGCGCGACTATCTCCAAGTGGGAAACGCTATGGAGATTTTCCGCAGAAACAACGTGCGCTTTATC
>CAJTKK010000015.1 GCA_910576535.1 uncultured Lachnospiraceae bacterium
GAATATATGGGATATTAGCTCAGTTGGTAGAGCACTTGACTTTTAATCAAGTTGTCCGGGGTTCGAATCCCCGATGTCTCACGGTGAAAGCTGTTTCAGATTTGTTTTATCTGAAGCAGCTTTTTTGACTAATGATATAATAAATGATAGAATAAGCTGGATTCTGATAGATATATTTTTTCTGCAAAAATTAAAATGATTATCATATATTAGTTAGGGAACAGGAATTTTAACGTTATATATAATGAATGGATAAGAAGTAAAAATTCTTTGGCTGTTTATATAGAGAAGAAATGGCTGTACTGCCAGTGATATGGGCATGTTACGAAAGAAATTAGCCGTAAACGGAGAATCTTGTAAGCAAGATTTTTGTACGATAATATATCAAGGAGATAGGAAATGAAGTGGAAGAAGCAGTTATGGGTGAAATTGGGGCTTGCAGCAATAATTTCGTTATCAGTTTTAGCTATGATTACTTATATATGGATATCTTTTTATTTTAAAGATCATTACTACTGTAATACAATGATCGGGGGAGAGGATTTTAGCTTTAAAACTCCTATAGAGGCAGAAGAAATATTATATTCCCGGCTGGATAATTATGTGCTGGAAGTTGTAGGAAGGGATGACTTATCGGATACTGTTATACCAGAAGAAATTGATATGCGGTTTCTTATGGATGACACTTTAGTAAAAATTAAAAAAGAACAGAATCCCCAATTATGGGCAATGAGTTTATTCAAAGAATATAATTATGAATTTCCTTGGCTTGTACAATATGATGAAGAAGCCTTAAAAGAAAAAATGGGGAAAATGGTTTTTTTTCAGGCAAAAAATGTGAGAAAGCCGAATGATGCTTATTTGTCTTATTCCGAAGATGAAAAAGTGTATACCATAGTGGATGCAGATCCCGGAACAGAGGCGCTGAAGGATAAAACACAGGAGGCTTTAAAAGAGGCGCTTGATTTATTGGAGCCAACGGTAGATATAGAAAAGAAGGGATGTTATAAAGAAGCGCAAATTAAGGGAGAAGATGAGAAGCTAATTGATATAAGGGATAAAGCGAATAAATATGTAAAAGCTAAGATCATCTATAACTGGAATGGGAATGAAGTGATTGTGGATGGGGATATTATCCACGAATGGATAATGATTGATGGAAATAAGGTTTGGCTGGATGAAGAGAAGGTTAAGGAGTTTGTAGCGGAACAGGCGAAGAAATATGATACATATGGAAAAAACAGAATATTTCATACAACAGACGGAAGGGAAGTAGAGCTGAAAAGCGGGGCGTACGGGTGGAAAACAGATAAGGACAGTGAAGGTGAAGCGTTGATTAAGGCATTGAAAAGAGGGGAAACTATAGAAAAAGAACCAGTTTATAGTTACATAGCAGCCCAGCCTGGGAAAAAGGATATCGGAGACAGCTATGTTGAAATTGATTTAGGCAACCAGCATCTTTATCTTTATGTGGAAGGAGAAATGATTTTAGAAAGCGATTTTGTTTCTGGAAATGCAGCCAGAGGATGGAATACGCCGGCCGGTGTTTTTGGATTAACATATAAAACTAGGGATGCAGTGCTTAGGGGGGATAATTATGCAACACCCGTTAACTACTGGATGCCTTTTAACGGGAATATAGGAATGCATGATGCGACATGGAGGAGTTCTTTTGGCAGTGATATATATTTGACTAATGGATCTCATGGATGTATTAATCTTCCTTTTGAAAATGCAAAAATAATTTATGAATATGTATATACCGGATTCCCGGTTATATGTTATTATTAAAGATGAGGGATATTCTTGGAAGATGAATAAACGATGTAATAAGTTTTAGGAGTGGGGTTAAAATGAAAGGCAAAAAGCGGATAAGCGAAAGGAAAAGGGAAAAATTCAGGAAGTTTTTTGAAAAACAGAAGGAGTGGAACGGATTGCTGAAGGAGTATGGGGATGATATACTTACTTCTGATAATTTTATGAAAACAAGGGACTACATTCAACATGGGAATATGACAGTAAACAGCCATTGCATTAATGTTGCGATTTATAGTCTTGCAATTAGCCGGAAGCTGAATATACCCTGCAGTCAACGGGAATTAGTAAGAGGAGCGTTACTGCATGATTATTTTCTTTACGACTGGCATGATAAATATCATAGGGATATCAAACGGCTTCATGGATTTTACCATCCGGGTATTGCATTAAAGAACGCTTCCAGAGAATATAAACTGACAGAGAGGGAAAAAGATATTATTAAAAAGCATATGTGGCCATTGACAGTTATTCCGCCACAGTGCAGGGAAGCATGGATTGTGAGCGCTGCAGATAAATATTGTTCATTATTGGAAACAATGAAGTTTCATAAAGAACATGGCAGATATATACCAAAGGAAAAAACAAGACCGTCTGTGCCGAGCAGAAGCGGGATGACAGTGCAGTACCAGGGATAAAAACGTGGCAGATTTATATAGACAATTAGAGGGATATGTAAGTTCGGATTATTATCCTTTTCATATGCCAGGCCATAAGAGAAATAAAGAATCGGCGAAAGAGAATTTGGCTGTAGCATACAGTTTAGATATTACAGAAATTGATGGGTTTGATAATCTTCATCAGGCGGAAGGGATCTTAAAAAAAGAACAGGAGAGGGCAGCCAGGATTTACGGGGCTGAGAAAACGTATTTTCTGATTAATGGAAGTACGGGGGGAATTTTAAGCGCAGTTTCAGCCGTAACGAAGAAAGGCGGCCGGATATTAATCGCGAGAAATTGCCATAAATCAGTTTATCACAGTATCTGTTTAAACGGTTTGGAGGCGTCTTATCTTTACCCTAAAACTTGGGGAATATGCAATATAGCGGGAGAAGTGGAGCCTGAATCCGTAAAGGATAACTTAAAAAAACAGCCGGATATAAAAGCGGTGATGATTACTTCACCTACTTATGAAGGAATTGTATCAGATGTAAGAAAAATTGCGGAAATTGCTCACGAATATGGAGTCCCTCTTATTGTGGACGAAGCCCATGGGGCGCATTTTGGATTTCATGGAGATTACCCGGAGAGTGCAGTAAAATCAGGGGCGGATATTGTGATACATAGCTTGCATAAAACAATGCCTGCTATGACGCAGACGGCTCTTTTGCATGTAAATGGAAATATGGTTCAGAAACAGAGGCTGGAAAGGTATTTAAGGATGTTCCAGACGAGCAGCCCTTCCTATGTATTAATGGCATCTATCAGCAATTGTTTGGATTTGATAGAGAACGAGGGCGCTGAGAGGCTGGGAAAGCTGAAGGAACTCAGGGATAACCTGGTGAAGAAAGTGGAAGAGTGTAACTTTATAAAGGTTGGGATAAACGGGAAGCAAGGATCTGGTCTGGGAGTATATGCAGATCCATGCAAACTAGTTATTTACGCAGATAAGGGAAGACTTACCGGGAAGCAATTGTATGATATATTAAGGGACAAATACCATCTGCAGATGGAAATGGCGGCCGGGAGTTATGTTCTTGGCATTCTTTCTATGATGGACACACAGGAAGGAATGGACAGGCTGGCTTCTGCGTTACTGGAAATAGATAAAGATATATCATCAGGAAAAATAACGGCAGGAATTGTTTTGCCGGCATTTCCTGTCATTGGCACAGAAAGCAGGAGCGTAATGCCAATTTTCCAGGCATATGAGAAAGAACAGGAAAAAGTAGAGCTGGAAAAAGCAGAAGGAAGGGTGGCGGCCGAATTCCTGAATTTATATCCTCCGGGAATTCCGTTAGCCGTTCCGGGGGAACAGTTGGGCAAAAAGACGATTGAGCTGTTTTTGGCTTATGAAAGTGCAGGTTTTCATGTACAGGGAATAGAGGATGGATATATCAGAGCAATTAAGGATAATGAGAAAAAATAACAAAAAAGATATAGCAGAAACAGGACAGCTAGAAAGACTATAGTAAAGGAGACAGAAAAAGTATGAGAAAGACTAAAATTATTTGTACAATAGGTCCAGCGAGTGAAAGCGAGGAAAAATTACGGGAGCTTATGCTGGCCGGCATGGATGTTGCCCGTTTTAATTTTTCTCATGGCAGCCATGAAGAGCATAAGAAAAAATTTGCAAAAGTAGTAAAAATAAGCGGGGAGTTAAATCTTCCAGTTGCTACATTGCTGGATACAAAGGGGCCGGAAATCAGGCTCCAGGATTTTGAAGGGGGAAAAGCTGAATTAAAGGAAGGACAGAAATTTATTTTAACAACAGAGGAAATTATGGGGGATTCTTCAAAGGCATCTATTACGTATAAAAATTTGAAGAATGATATTAAAGAAGGAATGTCTATCCTCATTGATGACGGGCTGATTGAAATGTCAGTAGAAGAAATAAGCGGAGAGGAAATTATTTGTACAGTTATTAACGGGGGATGGGTGTCCAACCATAAAGGCGTGAATGTACCGAATGCGATTTTATCTATGCCTTATATCAATGAAACGGATAGGGAAGATATTATTTTTGGCTGCGAAATGGGATATGATTTTATTGCAGCTTCTTTCGCCAGATGCAAAGAGGATATTCTGGAATTAAGAAGTATCCTGGAGAAACATAACAGCCAGATGCAGATAATTGCAAAAATTGAAAATATGCAGGGCATCCAGAACTTGGAGGAAATACTGTCCGTATCCGATGGCATTATGGTAGCAAGAGGTGATATGGGAGTGGAGATTCCCTTAGAGGAAGTGCCGGTATTGCAGAAAAAAATGATAAAAATGGCAGAGGAACAAGGGAAGTATGTCATTACGGCGACACAGATGCTGGAATCTATGATAAAAAATCCAAGGCCGACAAGAGCAGAGGTGACGGATATTGCAAACGCGATATATGACGGAACAACGGCTATTATGCTTTCAGGCGAAAGCGCAGCGGGGATGTATCCGGTAGAGGCCGTAAAAACAATGGCAAAGATTGCGGAGCGTTCAGAAAAGGATATTGATTATACATCGCGTATGAAAAAAAGGATAGGAACAGTAGCTTCTGATGTAACAGCAGCTATTTCTCATGCGACATGTACAACAGCATCGGATTTAAATGCGGCAGCTATCATTACAGTAACTATGTCGGGATTTACTGCAAGAATGATCTCCAAATATAAGCCATGCTGTCCGGTTATTGCCTGTGCCGTAAACCCGAGGGTATGCAGGCAGCTTAACCTTTCATGGGGGGTAGTCCCTATCCTGATTGAAAAAGAGGAAAATGCAGACGATCTTTTTGGACAGTCCGCACAGGCTGTGGAGAAGGCAGGGTATGTGAAGAAAGGGGATGTAGCGGTCCTGACGGCAGGCGTGCCTTTGGGGGTAGCCGGAAATACAAATATGCTGCGTGTTATCGAGGTATAGGGGAAACAAATAAAAACGCGGAAAAAGATTTTTGTTCCGGAATAAATGAATGCGGCTGGGACTGATAGCTGGTTTCAAAACAGTAATCCGAAAAACGCTTAAAGGGGATGAAAGGGTATATTGTCAGGCAAACGAAAGACCATGCCTGATAGGAGGAGATTATATGGATATAAAAGTCAACCAGGTAAGTAAGCCGGTGCAGGTAGAGCAGACGGTTCAGCAGCCGCAGGCGGAAGGAGGGGCTTTCAGGCTTGCACTAATCAGCAATATCGAGGAACAGGAACTGCAGGCAAGGCTGGCTTCCCTTATGGAAGAGATTACAATGCAGGGGGATAAACTGGCAAAACACCGGAATATTAAAGATATGAAAAAATACCGGACGTTAGTAAAGGAATTTTTGAATGAAATTGTAAACCGTTCCCACTCATTTTCCAGGGAGAATTTTCTGGATAGAAGGGGAAGGCATAGGGTTTACGGAATTATACGCCTGGTGGATGCTAAATTGGATGAACTGGCGCAGGAACTGGTAAAAGATGAAAAAGATAATCTGAATATACTTAGCAAAATAGGTGAAATCAGGGGGCTTCTTTTAGACATTTTCACTTAAGGAGGTTGATAGATGGCTAAATTTGCGGACATTATAGGGCAGGAACAGATAAAAGAACATCTTCAGAATGCATTGCAAAGGGAAAAGATATCCCATGCATATATATTGAATGGGGAGAGAAATTCCGGAAAAGAATTTATTGCAAAGATTTTTGCATCCGCCCTGCAATGTGAGAAACCGGATGGGTCTTCAGGAATGCTGGAGCCTTGCGGGGAATGTCATTCTTGTAAACAGATGGCAAGCAAAAACCAGCCCGATGTAAAATATATATCCCATGAAAAGCCCGGAAGTATTGGCGTGGAAGATATCCGTTCGCAGATTAATGGCGATGTGGCTATCAAACCATATAGCAGTCCGCGGAAAATATATATTATAAATGAGGGCGAGAAGATGACGGTGCAGGCGCAGAATGCTCTTTTAAAAACATTAGAGGAACCGCCGGCATATACGGTTATCCTGATTTTGACGATGAATATGGAATCACTGCTTCCTACAGTCCTAAGCCGGTGTACAGCGCTTAATATGAAGCCGGTAAGAGATAATCAAATAAAAAAATTCTTGATGGAAGTCATGCAAGTGCCGGATTACAAAGCGGATCTATGCGCCGCATTTGCAAGAGGGAATATAGGTAAAGCAAAACTGCTTGCTTCCAGTGAGGAATTCGAGCATGTAAAGGAAGAAGCGGTTACGCTTTTAAAATATATAAATGATATGGAAATCAGTGAAATTGTAGCAGCTATTAAGAAAATTAATGAATATAAGCTGGATGTCAACGATTATTTTGATATTCTGGCTATATGGTATAGGGATGTACTTTTATTTAAGGCTACAAATGATGCGAATCACTTGATTTTTAAGGAAGAGATACCTTATATTAGAAAAGTGGCAGACAGAAGCGCTTATGAAGGAATTGAAAAGATTATCCATGCGCTGGATAAGTCGAAACAGCGTTTAAATGCCAATGTAAATTTTGATTTAACGATGGAGCTTTTGCTTCTGACAATTAAAGAGAATTCGTGAGGTTGATAGATTATGGTTAAAGTAATTGGAGTACGTTTCCGCACAGCGGGAAAAATATATTTTTTTGATCCGGGCCGCCTGAATATAAAAAAAGGCGATCATGTGATAGTGGAGACGGCAAGAGGAATCGAATATGGGACAGTGGTAGGCGGGGTAAAGGAAGTTGAGGACGATAAGGTGGTTCAGCCGCTAAAGCCGGTGCTGCGTATTGCAACGCAAAAGGACAATGAGCAGGAGGCCTCTAATAAAAGGAAAGAGAAAGAGGCTTTTAAAATATGCCTGGAAAAAATCAGGAAGCATAACTTAGAAATGAAGTTGATTGATGCGGAATACACATTTGACAATAATAAAGTACTATTTTATTTTACGGCAGATGGGCGGATTGATTTCCGTGAACTGGTAAAGGATTTGGCTTCGGTATTTAAAACAAGGATCGAGCTGCGGCAAATCGGGGTCAGGGATGAAACAAAAATTGTGGGAGGAATTGGCATCTGTGGGCGGGCATTGTGCTGTCACACATATCTTTCTGAATTTATTCCAGTATCTATCAAAATGGCAAAAGAACAAAATCTGTCGTTAAATCCCACAAAGATTTCAGGCGTTTGCGGACGGTTAATGTGCTGCCTGAAAAATGAGGAGGAAACATATGAGGATTTAAACCGCAGGCTGCCTAATCCAGGGGATTACGTTACGACTGACGACGGGTATAAAGGAACTGTACACAGTGTAAATGTACTCCGGCAGTTAGTAAAGGTAATTATTGAGAAGGATGACGAAAAAGAAATACAAGAATATAAAGTAAATCAGCTTAAGTTTAAAAGAAAGCATAAGAATACAAGAATGGAAGTAAATGACGAGGAATTGAGGAAGCTGGAAAAACTGGAAAAGCAGGAAGGGAAATCGAAACTGGATGACAATTAAGCTAAAGGAAAACGAAAGACTGGATGAATTGCAGCGGAATGGTTACCGGATTATCCAGAATCCTGAAAAATTCTGTTTTGGAATGGATGCGGTTCTTTTATCAGGTTTTGCCAGAGCCAGGGAAGGAGATAAAGTGCTGGATCTTGGCACAGGCACAGGGATTATTCCTATCCTTATGGCTGCGAAGACGAAGGCTTTTCATTTTACCGGGCTGGAGATTCAGGCGGAAAGCGCTGATATGGCAAGACGCAGCGTGGCTTTAAATGGGCTGGAGGAAAGAATTTCGGTGGCAGAGGGAGATATCAAGGAGGCAGGGACGTTATTCGGAGCTGCTTCTTTTGATGTTATTACATGCAATCCTCCATATATGATCGGGCAGCACGGTCTGACAAATCCGGATACGCCTAAGGCGGTTGCAAGACATGAAATACTTTGCACATTGGAGGATGTGGTTGGACAGGCGGCAAAATTGCTATGCCCAGGAGGGAATTTTTTTATGGTTCACAGGCCTTTTAGGCTGGCGGAGATTATAGCGCTTTTATGCCGGTATAAGCTGGAGCCGAAAAGAATGCAGTTGGTATACCCTTTTATAGATAAAGAACCAAATATGGTATTGATTGAAGCAAACCGTGGGGGAAAACCGAGGATGAGGGTGGAAAAGCCCCTGATTGTTTATAAGGAGCCTGGGGTTTATATGCCGGAAATACATGAAATTTACGGATATTAATAAAAAAGCAGGAAAACAAAAGGAGGATAGTATGGCTGGGATGCTGTATCTATGCGCTACGCCAATCGGTAATTTAGAGGATATGACATTCAGGGTTCTGGATACTTTGCGGAGCGTAGATGTAATTGCTGCGGAAGATACGAGAAATAGCATAAAGCTTTTAAATCATTTCCAGATTAAAACACCAATGACAAGTTATCATGAATACAATAGGGTGGAGAAGGCACATTATCTCATAAGGCTTATGCAGGAAGGAAAAAATGTTGCATTAATTACGGATGCAGGGACACCGGCAATTTCGGATCCCGGGGAGACCTTAGTGGCTTTATGCCAGGAAGCAGGAATCCGGGTGACTTCATTGCCAGGGGCGGCGGCTTGCATAACGGCTTTGACATTATCGGGATTGAGTACAAAGAGGTTTTGCTTTGAAGGTTTCCTTCCTGCGGATAAAAAAGAAAAAAAAGCAGTTTTGGAAGAGCTGGCAAAAGAAAGCCGCACCATGATTATATATGAGGCGCCGCACCATTTAAAAAACACTTTAAAAGACCTGAAGGATGTGCTGGGGGACAGGAAGGCGGCAATATGCCGTGAGCTTACAAAAAAATTTGAAACGGTAATGCCTGTCACACTGAAAGAAGCCTTAAAATTCTATGAGGAAAACGAACCAAGAGGGGAATATGTACTGGTTATACAAGGGAAAAGCCTGGAGGAAAAAAAGCAGGAGGCGGTTTTGGAATGGAGGGAGATGCCGCTCAAAGAACATATGCAATATTATGAAAATCAAGGCATAGATAAAAAAGACGCAATGAAGCTCACAGCCAGAGACAGAGGAATTGGTAAAAGAGATGTCTATAGGATGCTTTTGGAGATGGAAGATTGACACATAAAACATGTATTTTTGGGAGCGTTAAGCAAATAGCATTTATTTTATAAAAAAATATTGACAAACAGAAAATAGGATAATATACTTTGAATATCAAATTAATTGAAATTAAAACAATAGGAGATAATGAAATGTTAGAGAGAGTAAAAGAAATTATTCAAGAGCAATTGAACTTAGATGGGGTGGAAATTACGGAAGAATCTTCGTTTAAAGATGACCTGGGAGTAGATTCTCTCGATTTATTTGAATTGGTAATGGCTTTTGAGGAAGAATATAAGATTGAAATCCCTTCGGAGGATTTAGAACAGTTGACGACAGTCGGCGCGGTGATGGAATATATGAAAAGCAAGGGAGTAGAATCATAAAGATCTCTGAAAGAAACGGGTTTGCATGAAGTGCATAGATAGAACGGAAATAAGGAGACTGGAAATGAAAACGAGAATAACCGAATTGCTTGGAATTGAGTATCCGGTGATACAAGGCGGCATGGCATGGGTGGCGGAGTATCATCTTGCGGCTGCCGTATCGGAAGCTGGAGGGCTTGGGCTGATTGGGGCGGCCAGCGCCCCGCCGGAAATTGTCAGGGAGCAGATACGCGAGGCAAGAAAGCTGACAGATAAACCGGTAGGGGTTAATATAATGCTGCTGAATCCCAATGCGGAAGAGATAGCGGCAGTGGTTGTGGAAGAAGGCGTAGAAGCAGTGACAACCGGGGCCGGGAATCCCGGTAAGTTTATGGAAATGTGGAAAAATGCCGGAATTAAGGTGATTCCAGTGGTAGCTAGTGTGGCAATGGCAAAGCTGATGGAACGGGCAGGGGCAGATGCGGTGATTGCAGAGGGCATGGAGGCTGGCGGCCACATCGGCGAAGCTACGACTATGACATTGGTACCCCAAGTAGTGGATGCGGTTAGAATTCCTGTAGTGGCAGCAGGCGGCATTGCAGACGGAAGAGGGTTTGCGGCGGCTATGATGCTGGGTGCAGAGGCAGTGCAGATGGGAACTGTTTTTGTGACGGCAGAGGAATCCATAGTACATAATAATTATAAACAGAAAATCCTTGGGGCGAAAGATATTGATTCTGAGGTAACGGGACAAAGCCATGGTCATCCTATCCGCTCGCTCCGTAATAAGATGACAAGGGAATATCTGAAACTGGAACGGGAAGGAATTCCCTTTGAAGAATTGGAACAGCTTACGCTGGGATCGCTGCGGAAGGCTGTCATAGATGGTGATGTTGTCAATGGGAGTGTTATGGCTGGACAGATCGCAGGCTTGATTAAAGAAGAAAAAAGCTGCCGGAAATTAATCAGGGATATTATGGAACAAGCAGAAGCTCTGCTGAAAAAATAATAACCAGGAATATCCGGATGCCAGATGAAACTGCAGGATAGTTGTTGTAAAGTTGGCCGTTTGGTCAACTTTTTATATAACAAAAACAATGATATGGGGCTATACGCCCGGGACGGAATCTGCATTGTCAGAAGGATATCAATTGACGGAGAATCGCAGGATCTTCAATCATAAGAAAGAGGAGGAAAATAATGATGGGAAAAGCAGCATTTATTTTTCCCGGGCAGGGAGCCCAATATATTGGAATGGGAAAAGATTTTTATGAGCAGATTCCGGCCAGCAGGGAGATGTTTGAATTGGCATCGGAAGCCTCAGGCTTGGATATAGCGGCTCTATGTTTTGAAGAAAACGAGAAAATAAATATTACAGAATATACACAGATTGCTATGCTGGCAATGGAAGCCGCTGTCTTAAAGGCGGTAGAGGAAAGAGGATATAGGCCGGATGTCACAGCCGGTTTAAGCTTGGGGGAATATGGAGCTATTATTGCTGCCGGAGCAATGAAGGCGGAAGATGTTTTTAGGGTAGTAAGAAAAAGAGGTATTTTTATGCAGGAAGCGGTTCCGGAGGGCGGGGCAATGGTAGCTGTGCTGGGACTGGATGCTTCCGTGGTTGAAGAAATCTGTGCAGAAACAGAAGGGATGATAGATATTGCAAACTATAATTGCCCAGGACAGGTGGTGATTACCGGGGAATCCGGGGCGGCAGAAAAAGCGGTGCAGGCGCTGAAAACGGCGGGCGCTAAACGCTGTGTCCCATTAAATGTCAGCGGGCCGTTTCACTCTTGTATGCTGAAAGGGGCGGGTGAAAAACTAAGCCAGGAACTAGCTGCAATAACAGTATATGATATTTCGGTTCCCTATCTTGCGAATGTAACGGCAGATTATGTTACAGATAAAGAGCAGATCAAACCTTTGCTGACGCATCAGGTCGCTTCCCCGGTCAGGTGGCAGCAAAGCGTAGAACGCATGATAAAAGATGGGACCGATGTATTTGTGGAAATAGGGCCTGGAAAGGCGCTTTCCGGTTTTATGCGTAAAATCAATAGGAATATAAAGACATTGAATGTAGAAAAAGTGGAAGATTTGGAGAAACTTTTGTCTTTGAAGGGAGAATAATTATGCTGGAAGGAAAGGTAGCCCTGGTAACTGGTGCAGGAAGAGGGATCGGCAGGGAAATCGCATTGACTTTTGCGGGATATGGGGCGGATGTGATTGTCAATTATAATGGGTCTGCCCAGAAAGCCGCTGAAGTAGTGGCCGGGATTGAGTCTATGGGCAGGAAAGCGGCAGCCGTTCAATGCTCAGTTGAGGATTACGAAGCATGTGGAAAAATGATAAATGAGATGCTTGCTTTGTTTGGACATATTGACATTCTTGTAAACAATGCAGGGATTACAAGAGATAATTTAATGGTTAAAATGCCAGAGGAAGACTTTGATGCGGTAATTGCAACAAATCTGAAAGGGACATTTAATACGATCAGGCATATATACCGGCCTTTTATAAAGCAAAGAAGCGGGAGGATTATTAATCTTTCTTCTGTTTCAGGCTTGCTTGGCAATGCTGGGCAGTCAAATTATGCAGCGTCTAAGGCAGGGGTAATCGGGTTGACAAAAAGTATGGCAAAAGAGCTTGCCAGCCGGAATATTACGGTAAATGCGGTTGCGCCGGGTTATATTGAAACAGATATGACACAGGCAATGAGCGGACCGGCAAAAGAGGCGGTTATAGGGCAGATACCGTTAAAAAGGGCAGGAAATGCAAAAGACGTAGCTGAAATGGCAGCGTTTCTTGCCAGCGATAAAGCATCATACATTACAGGGCAGGTAATTTCCGTAGATGGGGGAATGGCAATTTGATTGGCTGCCATACCAGTTTATAAAAGAGAAAGGAAACAGCGTCTGGGAGCGGAGCAAGGAAAAGGGAGGAAAAATGAGCAGAAGAGTTGTTGTAACCGGGATGGGGGCTATCACTCCGGTCGGTTTAAGTGTGAATGAATTTTGGAAGAGCGTAAAGGATGGAAAGATAGGGTTTGATACGATATCAAAATTTGATGCGTCGGGATATAAATGCCAGCTTGCTGCGGAAGTAAAAGGATTTGACGGAAAAAATTATATGGATTTTAAAGCGGCGAAAAGAATGGAACTTTTCAGCCAGTATGCGGTTGCGGCTGCGAGGGAGGCATGGGATGATTCCGGGATCCATATGGAAAAGGAGGATGCGTTCCGCATAGGCGTCTCCATTGGTTCAGGCACCGGTTCTTTGCAGGCAATAGAAAGGGAACATAGTAAATTATTGGAGAAAGGGCCGGGACGCACAGGCCCGCTTTTGGTGCCTTTAATGATTAGCAATATGGCAGCGGGAAATGTGTCCATACAGCTTGGACTGAAAGGAAAGAATATCAACGTAGTGACAGCATGTGCTACGGGAACGAACTCCATTGGGGAAGCATTCAGAAGTATACAGTATGGCGAGGCGGAAGTAATGCTTGCGGGCGGAACGGAAAGCAGCATAACCCCCATTGGGATTGCCGGGTTTACGGCTCTTACGGCATTAACCTCATCGAAGGATAAGTACAGGTGTTCCATTCCTTTTGATAAGGAAAGAAGCGGCTTTGTGATGGGAGAAGGGGCAGCGGCAGTTGTGCTGGAAGAATTGGAACATGCGGAAAAGAGAGGGGCAAAAATTTATGCGGAAGTCGTAGGATATGGCTGTACGGCAGATGCATTTCATATTACTTCCCCGGCAGAGGATGGCGGGGGAGCGGCTAAGGCGATGGAATTTGCCATTAGGGATGCGGGAATTGTACCGGAAGATATTACATATATTAATGCCCATGGAACCAGCACTCATCATAATGATCTATTTGAGACAAGAGCTATTAAAAAAGTATTTGGGGAACGGGCAAAGCAGCTTAAGATTAATTCCACAAAATCTATGGTGGGTCATCTGCTTGGGGCTGCCGGGGCAGTAGAGTTTGTGACCTGTGTGAAAGAGCTGGAAGAAGGATACATTCATCAGACAGTAGGATATCAAATACCGGATGAAGAATGTGATTTGGATTACTGTAAAGAAGCAGTGCAAGGGGAATTCCGGTATGCCCTTTCTAATTCATTGGGTTTTGGCGGGCATAATGCAGTATTAATTATTAAAAAGTATGAAGATGGAGGAAAGCTATGCCGTTATTGACAACAAAGGAAATTATGGAAATCATTCCTCATAGGCAGCCCTTTTTATTGATAGATACAATAGAAGAATTGGAACCGGGGGTCAGGGCGGTAGGAAAAAAGTGTGTATCTTATAATGAGCCGTATTTTGCAGGGCATTTCCCAAACGAGCCGGTGATGCCAGGAGTCCTTATCATAGAGGCATTAGCGCAGACTGGAGCCGTAGCCATTTTAAGCCAGCCGGGTTTTAAGGGGAAAACAGCATATTTTGGGGCTATTCAATCGGCTAAGTTTAAGAAAAAGGTGGTGCCGGGGGATCTATTGGTACTGGAAACGGAAATTATAAAAGTCAAGGGTCCGGTTGGGCAGGGAAAAGCAACGGCTTATGTGGATGGTAAGGCAGCAGCGATAGCTGAACTTACGTTTGTAATAGGAACGGAAGAGGATGAAAAATAAAGTGGTGACGAGAATAACAGGAACGGGAAGTTACCTTCCGGGACATATCATGACAAATGATGATTTATCTAATATAATGGATACTTCGGATGAATGGATCTTCAGCCGCACGGGAATAAAAGAAAGGCATCTGGCCAAAGACGAAACGACAGCTTTCATGGCGGCAGAGGCGGGAAAAAAGGCATTGGAGGATGCAGGGGTGGAAGCGGCGGAAGTGGATTTGATTATAGCCGGCACAATTACCGGTGATTATGTAACGCCTTCTACGGCATGTGAAGTGCAGGAAAAGCTAGGAGCGGTCAATGCCGTAGCTTTTGATATTAATGCAGCATGTGCAGGATTTATGTTTGCTTTTCATACAGCGCATGCCTATTTGCAGTCAGGCATTTATAAAACAGCTTTAGTTTTAGGTGTAGAGACTTTGTCGAAAATCCTGGATTGGAAAGACAGAAGCACTTGTGTGCTTTTTGGGGACGGGGCAGGAGCTGCCGTTGTATGCGCTGATGGGGAGAAGGAAAAAGAGTTATCAGAGGGAAACGGAGGAATCCTGGCTTTTGAGCAAGGTTCGGATGGAAGGAGAGGGATGGCATTGAATTGCTGCGGCAGAAAGAACCGCAATCCATTGACGGACAATGGGTGGATACCTTCATATGTATCTATGGATGGACAGGAGGTATATAAGTTTGCAGTCAGTACAGTGCCGGTTTCTATTCAAAGAGTGTTGGATAAAGCGGGGCTGCATGTAGAGGATGTCAAATATTTTGTGCTTCATCAGGCGAATATCAGAATCCTCCAATCAGTGGCGAAGAGGTTAAAGGCAGATATTGGAAAATTTCCGGTAGGGCTTGACCATTGCGGGAACATGTCTGCAGCCAGCGTGCCTGTCCTTTTGGATGAGATGAACCGGAAAGGGGCGCTGGAAAAAGGGGATAAAATTGTCATGGCCGGATTCGGGGGAGGATTGACATGGGCAAGCGCTGTGGTAGAATGGTAGTATGAGAAGAGCTTTTAAAGCTCATACAAAAAAATAGTTCATTAAGATATGCTGCCCTCAGTGGACGAGGGGACACTCGGTTTTGCACCGCCAGCGTTCCTCTGCCCACTGGGGGTAAGCTTGCGTTGGTAAATACTCAAAGTGTGGGACTTTTTGTAAGGAGTTTTTGTACCATTGGCAATATTGGGAGAAAGACATGGAATATATGCTTTTTGTAATTGATATGATAGGGACAGTTGCTTTTGCTTTTTCGGGGGCAATGACGGCTATCCGGAAAGAAATGGATGTGCTGGGGGTAATGATCCTTGGTATGGTAACTGCTGTAGGAGGGGGGATTATTAGGGATATTGTTCTTGGAATTACCCCTCCTCAGGCATTTATGGAGCCGGTATTTGCATTGAGTGCAGTGCTTGTATCGCTGTTTGTTTTTGCAGCTTTTTATTTCCGCGGACAAAGATATGAGCGTGAACGGCATATTACAGAGGGTAAAAGCTATTCTATTTATCATAAGGTACAGGACGCCGCGGTGAGGGAATACCGCCAGATTTCCGGGCAGCGGTTTCAGGAGATATTGATGTTGGCGGATACGTTGGGCTTAGGTGTTTTTACGGTGGTTGGGGTCCGGGCGGCCTTTGACAATGGGATGGGGATTAATTATTTCCTGCCGGTATTCTTGGGAACGATCACAGGGGTGGGAGGCGGTCTGCTACGGGACATGATGGCGGGGGACCGGCCGTACATCTTTGTAAAACATGTATATGCCAGCGCTTCTATTCTGGGGGCGTGTATATGTGTGTTTTTCTGGGGAAAGGCAGGGGAGGAAGCGGCGATGCTGATAGGGGCAGGCAGTGTAATCGTCTTGCGTTTCCTCGCGATTAAGTACCGGTGGAATCTGCCGAAGATTGCATATAAGGATGAGAAATAAAATATATATATATAAAAGATAATCACATGTCAGTGCATTGATATGTTCATTTTCGGCTAAATGACGCAGAATGAATATTTCAATCTGCAAAGCGGCTAAACAGGGGATGGGATGAAACGGTTGGGCAGGGCAGATGGAATTTTATTCTGCGCTATTTGCAGGATGTGAATGTGCCAGTGTATTGGCATAGGGGTATTTATGTTAAATTATATATGGGCGTATATGATTATGATTGGGGTGATTTATGGAGCCGTGACAGGAAATATAAAGGAGGTCAGCAATGCGGCGCTGGATTCGGCAGGAGAGGCAGTGTCTTTGTGCATCACAATGATTGGCGTGATGGCTTTATGGGTGGGGCTGATGGAGATTGCCCAAAAGTCAGGGCTGATTGAGAAGCTGGCGAAAGGAATCCGGCCATTTATCATTTTCATGTTCCCACGGATTCCAAGAGGCCATATGGCGGAAGAATATATTTCTACCAATATTATTGCTAATGTGCTTGGACTTGGCTGGGCGTGTACGCCGGCAGGACTTAAGGCTATGGAGGAATTAGCGAAGCTGGAGGAGGAGAGGGGGACGCCAGGGTATCTGAGCAATGGTAAGAGTATAGGTGGAAAACGGGAGCGGGTTGCCAGCAATGAGATGTGTACGTTTTTGATATTGAATATTTCTTCTTTGCAGTTAATACCAGTGAACATGATCGCTTACCGGCAGCAGTATGGGAGCGCAAACCCGGCAGGGATTATCGCTCCTGCGATTGTGGCAACGTTTGTGAGCACGGCAGTGGCAGTGGTGTATTGTAAGGTGAAGGATAGGAAGCGGAGAGTGTGAGGCTCTTCGCTTTTTATCCATTCTGTATACCCAAAGACTTCTTATAATGATTTATCGTATACAAAATTTTTGGAACAGGGTATAATACAAACAGAAAACAGATTATAAATTGGTTGGAGGCTGGACTAATGGCAATTAAAACGATTGAAATTTTAAATGTAATGGTATTTAAGCGTCATTTGAGAAAGAATAATGCCGCATTTAAGTCTATAGAAGAAGGGGATTCATTTAATGATGGATTTAAGATAGAATTTTGTGATGGGATAAATGTTCTGATTGGTGAAAATGGAGTTGGAAAGACAACCATTCTGAAAATGATTTATGCTGCAACACAATGGTCAATTAAGCAGACGGATCAGGGAAAGACAAAAAGACTAATACAATTTTTTTCAAACAGCCTAAAAGATAGCGATGCTTTAAAAAATGCAGAAAATAAAGAAGATTATTGTTATTATAAAGTATCAGACGGAACACATAGTTTTGAAGACAGTCTTTCCCACAACAGTATCTTTAATTACGATCAATGGATTGGATTAGATATTCAATCTGTCTTTATACCTACGACAGAAATGTTGTCTCATGCAAAGGGATTCCTAGCTATGAACCAGAAATATAATATGCCATTTGATGGAACACAGATAGATATTATTGTAAATGCTTCTTTACCAGAGACACGGGAGATTCCATTTGCCATGAGTAAAATCCTTGATAAACTAAGCGCAGTAATTGACGGGACTGTTATATTGGAAAATGATTCTTTTTATGTATTAAAAAAAGACGGTCAGAAAGTGGATTTTTCATTGGAGGCAGAAGGATTGCGTAAATTAGGTCTACTTTGGAAATTAATACGGAATGGTCTTTTGGAAAAAGGATCAATCCTTTTGTGGGATGAACCGGAAGCGAATCTAAATCCAGAATTATATCCCCTTGTCGCAGAGATTTTGTTGGAATTACAGAAAAATGGAGTTCAGATTTTTTTGGCAACACATAGTTATAATTTTGCAAAATACTTAGAAATCCGCCGTACGAATAACGAGCAGGTGATGTTTCATAATCTTTATAGAAGCCGCAATTTATTTTCGAATGAAATGCAAAAGATATTCCCCGGGATGGATGATAACAGTGAAGCAATATATAGTCAATCAGCGGACAAAATGGACAAGATTAAATATAATCACATTATGACCGCAGATAACAAATTGCTTGATGAAGTATATGAACTATGAGGAAATGACAGTGAAGAACTTATTTATAGAAGAAAATGGTGCATACAGTATTGATTGTAAGGCTGCTGTATGGGCAACGGATAAAATACATGAAGACTATCATAATGCAGGAATACACATTAATGATGTGGATTTTTTGATTGAAAATTCTACGCATATTCTCATGGTAGAATATAAGAATGCATGTCTTGCAAGTGCAAAGAATCCGGAAGCATTTCATCCAATGGAAGATAAGAAAATATCAATCATAACACGCAAGTTTTATGATTCTTTGCATTATTTGAGATTATTGGATAAAAACAAACCGGTTTGGTACATATATATTCTTGAATATCCGAATGGAGATGTAACTACTAGAAAAAGATTGCGAAACAGATTAAAAATGGAATTGCCCTTTACTCTTCAGGAGAATATTGGAAATGGGAAAAGACTGATAGATCGGGTGGATGTTCTTTCCATAGATGAATGGAATGCTGACAGCCAGTGTGGAAGCTTTCCGGTGAAACGAGTAT
Organism: uncultured Lachnospiraceae bacterium; assembly: GCA_910576535.1. Lineage (GTDB taxonomy): Bacteria > Bacillota > Clostridia > Lachnospirales > Lachnospiraceae > Kineothrix. The sequence goes on from CAJTKK010000015.1 coordinate 19,003, forward strand.
CAGAATCGGCTGATTTATATGGTAAAAATTAAAAATTTTCTTAAATTAACAAATAATTTCATGATTCAAGAAAATATTGAAAAAATTTGTGTCACTAATTTGAGACAAAGGGGGGCTAAAAGCCATGGAAGAACTGGCGAAGCTGGAGGAGGAGCAGGGGAATCCTGCTTATTCCAGTAAATATGATTGCTTATAGGCAGCCATATAGCAGCGTGAATCCTGTGGGGCTTATTGCACCGGCTATTGTAGCGGCCTTTGTGAGTACGGCGGTGGTATATTGTAAAGTGAAGGATAGGAAGCAGGAGGGTGTCCATGTGAAATGAAATAAATAGGGATATGGTTTTGCAATTGGCGGACAGGCGTGGGGAGATGCGGCATATTTGCAAGAAAAAACGAAAGCCGTGGAATATAGATCAGCGCTTTATGAAATGGCATATGGCGGGCCGGAAAGAAAGGATATTATTGGTAAAATGGAAAAAAAACGGATACTTCTTATTGGTACAGGAGGTACAATAGCTTCAGAAATGGGTGATAATGGACTGGAGCCGGAGCTGACAAGCAGACAGTTATTGCGGTATGTTCCGGACATTTCCGGAATTTGTGTGGCAGATTGCATACAGCTTTTTAGTTTGGACAGTACGAATATCCGTCCGGAACATTGGCTGCATATTGCAAAAACGATACAGGAATGTTATGAGCAATATGATGGTTTCGTGGTGAGCCATGGCACGGATACGATGGCATATACCGCGGCAGGTCTTAGTTATCTGATTCAGAACAGTTTTAAGCCAATCATACTTACGGGGGCGCAGAAACCTATCGGATATGAAACGACGGACAGCAAGCAGAATCTCCGGGATGCTTTTACGGTGGCCGCATCTGATATGTTTGGGGTGATGCTGGTCTTTAACGGCAAAATAATTATGGGAACCAGAGCCAGAAAAACCCACAGTAAAAGTTTTGAGGCTTTTTCCAGTATCAATTATCCGATAATAGGGATGGTGCAGGATGGCCGGATTATCCAATATATCAGACCGGAGGGCAATGTGCCGGTAAAATTTTATGAAACCTTGGATCCCAAAGTAGCTTTGCTGAAACTGGCGCCAGGGATTGATTGTGGAGTCTCGGAATATCTTTTAGAACGTAACAGTGCATTGATTATTGAGAGTTTTGGGGTAGGGGGATTGCCGGTTTACGAAACAGGAAGCTTTTATGAAACGATAAAAAGGGGGATGGAGTCCGGTAAGACAGTCGTATTGACTACGCAGGTGGAAAATGAGGGCAGCGATCTGTCCGTTTATCATGTCGGCAACCGTATCAAGCAGAATTTGCCGGTATTGGAGGCTTATGATATGACAACGGAAGCGGTGATAGCAAAACTGATGTGGATTTTGAGCCAGACTACGGAAAGGGCAGAGGTGGCTCAATTGTTTTATACGCCGGTTTCTTGCGATATTCTATACATTTTTTGACGGCTGATGAGGTTTTATGGATTTGGGCGGCTTGATACAATGGAAAATAGTGAAAACCTGCTTTGCTTTTGCGAATAATCGGTATAGATATGCGAAGAAAAGTGAATGGATGTACTGTGCTGATCGTGTATAATCTACATCAGAGGAAAGGTTTGTATGTTAAGAACCTTTGCCGTATTTCCGGGTACTGCCGGTATGGCTGGCATTCGGATAGGAAGAGGATGAAGCGGTGCCAGGCAATGAAGGAGATAACTTAGGATAATAGGCATATATTAATGTAAATCCAATAGGCTTATGGATTGGCAGAATCTATTTTGGAATATAGGCGGGCAGGATACGGGGTAAGAGGTGTCCTGTCTGATTATTTGTCAAAAAGCTTTGCATAAAGGAGGGCGGGATAAATGGTTGAGAGGGAAATTAAGAATCATAGGATTGTCATTAAAAATGCAGAAAATAACCAGATTATCGCAGATACAAAGGTGATCCGGTATGACAGCAGGGTAAATTCCATTATTATTTCGGCTCAAAGCATACAAAATAAGAAATTTTATAAAATATATGCGATTGTCTTTGGGGAAAATTGTATGTATAAATTCTATGGGACAATCAGGGGTGTGATGAGGGAGAATGAAATTGAGGTTTTGATAGGGAAATGCGAAACTATGGAGGAACGTCAGGCAGTCAGGTATCCGCTTGCTTTAGAAGGCAGAATGGAAGGAGTGTATATTGACGGGAAAAAGATTCTGTTCCGTAAAAAAATACCAATTCAAGCAGTCGATATGAGTTCCGGCGGTATTTTGCTGAAAGCGGAAACGGGGTTTTTTAATATAGGGGAAATATATTATTTATTGCTAAAAACAAATGCAGGCACGTTAAAAATGCAGTGTGAAATTGTGAGGATGAAAGGCAATGGAACGCTGACAGAAGAATATGGATGCAGGATCCAAAATGTCCAGTGGGATCAAAAGATAGGAATGGTATAAGATGGACGACATGAAATTAAGAAAGCTTTCTGTTGATTATTTGTGGGATGGTTTGATATTAAGCGATGATATTTATAATAATTCCGGGGAGATTATGTTGATTCCTAAGGGGGAGGCGGTTATCAAATCTAAATTGGAGAAACAGCTTCAATTTTACGGTGAAGCAGGATCTGTTATGGTACATGAGAACACCTATCTGAAAATTGTTGCAGATAGTTATATGCCTGCGAGGATGAGCGGGGAAGAGATAGAGAAACAGACAGGTTATCAAAAACTTCATCAGGATATTGGAAATCTTTTTTATAATGCCAAGACAGAGCAATGGATGGACAAGGAGAGCATGGAGGCTTTAAGCCAGGAAATCGCTGATAAATTAGCGGAACTGGATCCCGTTACAATCTTTGAATGCATGAATCTGCAAAGACCGGTGGAAGAAAAATTACAGCGCCATTCACTTAATGTAGCCTTTTTAAATGGAATGCAGGCAAAGTGGATGGGCATGGGGCGGGACAGGGTGAAAAGATTCATACTGGCAGGCCTTTTGCATGATATAGGTAAAACGCTTATACCGGAAAAAATATTAAATGCATCACGCAGACTGACAGGGGATGAGATTGAAATGGCACGGATGCATACGGTTTATTCGGAAAGGATGCTTAAGGAACAGTTTGACGATGAGGTTGGAAGAGCGGTGAGACATCATCATGAAAGATTGGATGGAACAGGATACCCGGACGGGATTGCCGGGCAGGAGATCAGCTTAAGCGCAAGAGTGACGGCAATTTCTGATATTTATGATGCAATGATATCTGTAAGAAAAGAAAAAAGTTCCGGGTTGCCATTTAATGTTCTCGATATGTTCTATGAAGGGGGAGCAGAAGGCTTGGACAGAAAACTTGTCCTAGGTTTTATAAAAAAAATGCATTTAGCATATATGGATAAGCGAGTGATCATGTCTAACGGAAGATTGGGAACGATACGCTATATTCCTTTTAACGATGCAGAACATCTGGTGATACAGCAAGGCGCTGAAATCAAACAGGCAAATGATAAATGGTTCTGTGAGGCGGTGGCAGTGGAGCGCATAAACAATGGAGGGACGGGGGATTCATCCGCCTCTCCAGGTCTGTCTTTCTGAGGCTGGTTTTATTCCGGGGGTCATAGGCTAAGGCAGGCTGCGTTCCATTGGTTTCATGCAAAAGGCGAAATATCCAGCCCTTGTATTGAAAAGTATACTATAATCAAAAGATCCGGCATTGAATTCTTTCTGAAACTGCTCTATCGTCATTAAATGCCGGCTTTCTAGCTGATATTGTGAGTGGAGGTGAAGACGGATGCCGGCCTGGCTTATGATCTGCTGTGAAATTTCCTTTGCGGTATTCAAAACAAGCTGATTTATTTTCTTTAACTGCATATCCAGCATAGAGTTGACTGCCTGCAGGATCAGGCTTTCTTCAAAGACAAAAAAAATCTGAAAATGCTGTCCTTCTTTATGCCGGTATGTGAGACGGCAGATAATGCTGCTGCCAAAATCTTCACCATTATAATGTTCACTGACAACTTCTGTATTTAACTTGAGAATTTCTTGTATAGTATTGGATAGCCCGTTTTCTAAGGCTTTCATATCTGCGCCTATATTGTCTTTTTTCCATCTGTTTGGAATTTTTCCGGTAATAGCACGGTCTTCAATCATGATGTGTGCAGTGAGCCATCCGAGACAAATGCCAAGAAAGTGGTGGATAGATTTTTGGGAATAGCCTGATTCTGATAAATCTTTTTCCAAGGCCGGAAGCGTTTTTTGCCGCATATCATCATGCAGATGTTTGTGTATTTCATATTCCTTGTAGCCGATCGACTGCATATAGGACTCTTCATCGGCAAAGTGCTTTATGGCATAACTTTTAAAATATTTAATGCCTTCGGCACATGCCCATTGCTGATGGTTTTCGTCTTCGCTTAATTGAATTAATTTACGCACAATGGAGAAAAGTTTTTTGTGCGCTTGATCAATGGAATCAACCCCAATATTAAATTGTTTATTCCATTCTGCTTCTTTCACTATTCTGCTCCTTTATTCTTACGGAAATCCCTATCATGGTCTAAGGCCAAAAGTCTTCTTCTGAAATGCAAAATTATTTCGGGTAAATGACTTTTGTACGATGGAATTTGGTTTGAATTTTACATTATTTTACTATCAATATATGTCGAAAAATATCGTTTTGTGTCGGTTTGCATAAAATTAGGTTATGCCGCATAAAAAACAATGTAATACTTAAAAAAGCTTAAATTTTTCAGGGCTGGCTTGACACTGATTTGCAGGAGTAGTACGGTATAGTCAATCAGGCAGTCTGTGCCGTTAGTTATACTTTGGTGGAGGGTGAGATGGATTTTTTTATCAAAGCGGTCGTTTTCGTTGCTGTTGCGCTTATTTTGAATTATATTGTAAATCTGGTTTATAAATATTTGTTAAAGAAAACGAAGGCCATACATTTGCGGTTTTCAAAAAGCGTAGTTAATGTCATTATTGATGTAATTGTGATATATAGTTTGGCACAGCAGTTTGACATCACAAAAGATATCAGTAAAGCTTTGCTGCAAAGCGGGTCCCTGATTATTGCGATAGCTACTTTTGCTGCCCAGCAGGCGCTGGGTAATGTGATAAGCGGCATCTCCATTTCGGCATCGAAGCCTTATAATGAAGATGAAAAAATAAGGGTGGTGCAAGGCGGGACTGTGATAGCAGAAGGGATTGTAAAAGATGTGACATTGCGGCATACTGTCATTTACCAGTTTAACGGGGAGAGTTGCATCGTCCCCAATTCCGTGATGGATACATCGGTGATTATTAATACGAATTATACTGAAAATATAGGAAATTTTGTAGAGGTGGAAATTTCTTATGACGCGAATGTTGAGGAAGCGATAGGCATCATGCGGAAGGTATGCGCGGAGCATAAACTGACATTGAATACAGAGGAGAATGCCGTTACGGCAAGTGGATATACGCAAAACGGTATTATTTTGAAAACAACGATATGGACAGAAAATTTAAATGATAGTTTTCAGGCTTGCAGCGATATAAGGATTGCCTTGGTGGCTGAATTTAAAAAGAGTGGAATAGAGATCCCATATCAGACAGTGACGGTTAATTCCCCGTTCCATACATAAATAGTAATTAGCCAAAGATATCTTCTTTGCAGATGGGGGAGGGTCAGTCATGAGTTTTTCGCTCATGTTGAGAAGATGATGCGTGAATGGAAAAGCAGGGAGGAATATATGAATGCTACATTGCTGCAGCAATTTACATCAATAGAAGATGCAATTGCTTCGTTGTTTGGGAGCCAAGTGAAAATAACGGGAATGGACCGGGTGTCCGGCGGCGATATCAACCAGGCATATAGGCTGGCATTGTCCGATGGGACGTATATTTTCATGAAATCAAATAAAAAGGAAAATATATCCTTTTTTGCAGCGGAAGCGGAAGGGCTTTCTGCCATTGCAAAGACCGGGATGATCAGGGTTCCCCGCATCCTGTGCGGGGGAGTGGATGAGGGAGGGATGAATTGTTCTTTCTTGCTTATGGAATTCATAGAAGGGAAGAAGAGGGTCAAGGATTATTGGGAAGCTTTTGCATATCAGCTTGCCGCCATGCACCGGGCAGGGACATCGGATTTTACAGTTGGCGGAATATTTGGCTTTTCCAGCGATAATTTTATCGGAGCGGGTAAACAGATGAATAAGGCTGATGACAGTTGGGTATCCTTTTTCCGCGGATGCCGTCTGGAACCCCAGTTTAAGAAGGCCTTTCCTTTTTTTGAAATGGAAGGGAAACGGAAAGCTTTAAAGTTGCTGGACAGGATAGACCGCATATTGGTAGAACCGGAATATCCTTCGCTGCTGCATGGAGATCTATGGTCGGGAAATGTGATGACAGGAAGGGATGGGGGAGCGTGGCTGATAGATCCGGCAGTTTATGTCGGTCATGCGGAAGCGGATATTGCCATGACGGAGCTTTTCGGGGGATTCCCGCCGGCCTTTTATGACGCATATAGGGAGGCTGCGCCGATGCAGCCAGGTTATGGGAGACGGCGCAGCTTATATCATTTATACCATCTGCTGAATCACCTGAATATGTTTGGACGGGCATATCTGCCGTCTGTAATGGACGCTATAGAAGAATATTTTTGATTTGGCATGGGGCGTAAAGAGCAGCTTGCTGGAAGAATAGAAGAAAAATTCCGATTTCCCGCTTGTATGGACTCCCATGGAAAGAGTATAATAAAAAAGAAATAGAACGAATACCAGTAAAGCCAATAAAGCAGATGCATTTTCGTTGGCCCGGGAAAGAAAGATAAGAGGGCCGGAAGAGGGGAAAAGATGGACAAGGATGAAGAACTTCGGATGACATATTCAGGATTATTGCTGAAAGACGGGGAAAAGATGGTAAGAGTCTGTTTTGAAAGGGGCAAGAGCGGCTATGCGGAAGGCATAGTGCCAAGAGGGGAAATTGTAAAGTCTTCCGGCTTTACAAAGGAGGAAATCGGGCAGTTGACGGTTTATATCCAAGAAAATGCCACCGATATTATAAATAAGGCAAAAGGAGTACATTTCCTGAACGAATGGCTTGGAAAGAAATAGGATAGCGGAAAGCGCATGTAGGCATACATGCGCTTTTTTTAAAATAAAATAGGTAGAAAGGCGGCATAAAGGGGAATCTGTCATTTTAAACGTATTGTCTAACATTTCTAATATTATTATACCGGTGGTTATTTTTTACATTGTAGCTTATGGGCTGATTCATAAACGGAATGTTTATGAGGATTTTATTAAGGGTGCGAAAGATGGATTCCATACGGTAATCCAGATTATGCCTACTTTGATCGGACTGATGGTGGCGGTGGGGGTATTGCGGGCATCGGGCTTCCTGCAGGCGGTAGGGCAGGCGTTTGGCATTCTGGCAAAAAAGACCGGCTTTCCGACGGAACTGGTTCCGTTAGTATTTGTGAAAATGTTTTCGTCTTCGGCAGCTACCGGGCTGGTGCTTGATATATTTAAAACCCATGGGCCTGATTCTTATATTGGAATGATTACTTCTATTATGATGAGCTGTACAGAAACTATTTTTTATACTATGAGCGTTTATTTTTTAGCGGCAAAAGTAACGAAAACCCGGTATACTTTGGCCGGCGCCCTGCTTGCGACTTTGGCGGGAGTGATTGCCAGTGTGATTTTGGCCGGTGTGATTTCTTAACGCTTGTGATGGTGATGAAAATACAGTATACTTATCAAAGTCAGATAAAATATGCAATGCCGTATGGCAGGACAGGAGATAAGTATGTACCGGAGGCAAAAAGGAAGGCGGCTGCCTTTAAAAACAGTTTATTATCTTTCTTTTCTATTTTTTATAGTAATCCCTATTCTGATTGTTCTTGTCGCGGCGCTTTTTGTCCTGAACAAGCAATTTAAATATCAGGCGCTTACCAATATCAGACAGGCGCAGGAAACGGTGATTACAGAGTTAAAATCCGATATTGATATTATGTCCATGCGCCTCTCCCATTTGATTTATACAAATAATAATGAGATATTGGCCTATGCTGCGGAAATGGATACCTTTGATTTAGGCAGGCGTTATGAATATGAACAGAAGCTGCAGCAGGCAGGGAACCTGGCCCTGGAACCGGTAAAAGATATTATTTCGGTAGGGTTTTATATGAAGGACGGCAGGGAAACTTACATAAAAAATGTTATTAACCGGACAGTGGATGAGATCAAGGGAATGGACTGGTACCAGAAGGCATTGAAGAAAAATAATACAGTGTGTCTTGGCTCTTATGATACGGTTTCTTCCAGTGATTTGTATGTGGGAGGGAAGAAGGACCTTTTAATCCTTGTCTTTGCTTTGGCGCCGGATGTGACCACTGACCGTTCCCAGAAGATAGAAATGGTGGTTTTCTATCAATCTACCGATGCGGCGGACAGGATTAAAGAGTATAACAGGAATTATCTTGCGGGAAAAAATAAGTTGGGCATTACCCAGATCAGGGACGGCGGCGGGCGGCTTGTTTTTTCCACAATGGAAGAAGAGGAGGCGGACTTTTCCGATAAGAAATATACATGTGTGAAAACGCCGCTGGAGTTGAACGATACCGTCTGGTATCTGGAAAGTTATATTGAAACAAGGGATCTGACGCTGGAGTATTGGAACAGGGCATTGCTGGTGCTGCTGGCGGCAGTGCTGATTTTGCTGCTGGCCGGATATTATTCCAGGTATTTCCTTAGAAGCATTGTAAAACCGATTGAAGAAATCAGCGGCGGACTCCGGGAAGTAGAGGAAGGGAATTTGGATGTGCATGTAACGGCAAGCGGCCAGTCTGAGGTCAGGAATATGATCCACCAATTTAACGCTATGGTCCGCAGGCTGAAAGTATTAATCGGGGAATATGAGGAACGGGTGAGGAATATTGAGCTAAAACCGGGGGATTACCTGGAAGCTTTGCTGAAAGGGGAGATGACCCCGGAAGAGGCAGACCGCAGGTCGGGGGAATTCTTTATGGAGTCTTATGTCCTGATGGGTATGTATATTGTTTATGAGAACCCGGCAGAAAATGAAATGGACGCAGCTATAAAGCTAAAAAACAGTTTTGAAAGGAATCCAAGATATGCCTCCAGATGTATTGCATATATTGAAACCCCGTCTTTCTTTTTTATCTTTTACCGGGTGACGGAAGAAGAGTATAGCGGAAGAATCATGAAAATGCTGCAGGAACTGCAGCGTGGGGCTTCTAACGAGTTTGGGGTAAAGATTGAGGTATGTATCGGGAAAAAAGCGTTTGGGTTTGAGGAATTTTTAAAAAGCGTGGAGGATGTAAGGAAAAAGATTTGTCTCAGGCATTTGCTTGGGGAGAATGCGGTAGTTGACCTGAACAAGGCACAGGAAAAGGACGACGGTTTGCTGGAATTGTCGGAGGGATATGCAAGACTGGCCAATGCTTTGTATATTGCGGATGAAAAAAATATGGCAGAGGAAAAGGACAAGCTGTTTGCAGTTTTTGCGGACCGGCCGATGGAGGAGATACGGCTGCAGGTATATGCAGTTATTTTGGCGATTGGGAATAGATTTGATATGGATAATTCCCGTTTCTCGGATGTGTTTGGGCAGCAGTACAATTATTTGGACAAGATAGGGCGGATAGATGATGCCCGGAGCCTGAAGCTATGGCTGACTAATTACTTTGCGTGGCTGATGGATTATTCTGCTTCCAAACTGAATGTAGCGGAAACGGATGTGATGATCCGTGCAAAAAGGTATATGGCAGATCACTATGAAGATTGTGAATTATCGCTGTCCAAAGTGGCAGAATATGTGGGGTTGAATGAAAAGTATTTCACGAACCGTTTTACAAAAGAAACGGGGGAGAATTTTTCCTCTTATTTGACGGCGCTTAGGATGCAGAAGGCGAAGGAGTTATTGAAAACCACCACCTTTAAAGTATATGAGATATCGGAGATGGTAGGGTATCATAGCGTGGAGCATTTTAACAGGATGTTTAAAAAAATAAATGGAGTGACACCGGCCCAATATAGAAAAACCATGTGAAAAACATGGTTTTTCTTACTTTATATCAAAAAAACTTACCAAAAATCAAAAACTGGAATGAAGATTATCTGAAAAAATATCAAGAAAAATGAAGATATGAAATGGCAGGGAAGCTGTCAAGCTGATATTCTTGAAACACAGTTTGGCCAGCTGGAAAACAGAGGAAATAAAAATCCGGGAGGTATCATTAGAATGAAAAAAAGAATAATTGCTTCTATTTTAACGTGCGCAATGACGGCATCTTTATTGATAGGATGCGGAAGCGCAGGAGGAAATGCAAGTGAAGCGCCTGCGGCAGGAATGGAAGAGACAACAGCAGCAGAAGACGCAGAGGGGTCTGAGGAGAGCGCAGCAACTGCAGCATCTAATGAAGAATTAAGCGGTACTCTTACTTTTGCCATTTGGGATAATAACCTGAATGATTTTATTGAAGAAAATGATATGGTAGGGAAGTTCCAGGAACAATATCCGAACGTAGATGTGGAAGTGGAAAAAATCAAGGACGATTCCGAATACTGGAACGCGATGAAGATGCGCGCATCGGCGAACCAGCTCCCTGATATTATGTTTAATAAGCCATTTACCTTATCCAGATTTAAAGATTATCTGATTGATTTATCGGGGACAGAGGCATGTGCAAATAATGAACTGGCAAGCGGTTACGCATTGGACGGGAAGGTGCTTGGAATACCGATGACGTCCGGTTATGAATATGTATTTTATTGGAAGGATATGTTTGAAGAGGCAGGGGTAGAGGTTCCTGCGACGTGGCCTGAGTTTGAGGCCGCGGCAAAGACTTTGCAGGATTATTTTGGGAAGGAAAACCCGGACTTTATGGCGATTGCCTGCGGACTGAAGGATGAATGGCCGGATTATCCTTATATGGAATTTATGCCGGCTTTGGAATCGGCAAACGGGCAGAACTGGAACACGATGGCTTCCCAGGATGCGCCCTTTGCGGAAGGGACGGATATCAACAAGGCTTATAATAAAGTATATAATCTGTTTACATCGGGAGTGCTGGGGAAAGATCCGTTAGGGCTAGGCAATGACCAGGTAACGAGTTTGTTTGCGGCAAAGAGCGCGGCGATTTTGGCGCTGGGCGACTGGGGGCTGCAGAATATTATGAATGGTACAGACGATATTTCCCAACTTGGAACATTCTATCTTCCCACGAGGAATACGGAATCCGACCCTTATAATGTTATTGTACAAGGCGATTCTTTTATGGGTGTAACCACGCATTCCAAAAATCAGGAAGCGGCAGTTGCGTTTGTAGAATGGTTCTATTCTGAAGCATGGTATCCTTCTTACATAAATTATGTATCTTCGGCTTCTTCCATGAAGAATTTCCCGAAGGATAAAGACCCTGTTCTGGCAGAATCCGACACGCTTTGCCCGGATAAGGCGCTGGTAATGTATGATGGAGGCGGCGATGACTTTACGGCAATCCAGAACGAGACAACATTTGATTATAAAAAACTGGGCGCACAGATGATGACGGAAGGTTTTGACTTAAATGCGGCATTGGATGAGCTGAATACGAAATGGGCGGAAGCCAGGGCGAAATTAGGGATTCAGTAAACCGGAAAGCGGATAGTAACCAGAGGACGGGGGCCGCATAAAGCGGCCCCTGATTATTACCGGGAGGTAGTCATGAGTAAATTAGGTAAGAAGAGAAAACAATTTATTTTTGCGGCGCTTGTGGTGCCGATGCTTCTCCTGATTGCATTTGTTGTTTTTCCGGCCATTGATTTATTTCGGATGAGCTTTACGAATTGGGATGGTTATTCGCCGGAAAAAGATTTTATCGGGATGGCAAATTATATATCCATGTTCCAGAATAAGGATTTGTGGATGTCTTTAAAGAACAATGCGGTGTATTTTTTTATCCATTTATTTATGATTGTGGTGGAGCTGGCTTTTGCCGTGCTGCTGACAGGTAAACTAAGGGCGGCAAAATTCTATAAGACTATGGTGTTTATGCCGTATATCATTAATGGAGTGGCGATTTCTTATGCCTTTTCCTATTTCTTTTCGCCGATTAACGGGGCGTTTGACGCTATTTTATCGGCAGTTCATCTGGAATCTTTGATCAGGAGCTGGCTGTCGGATCCGAAAATAGTCAATTACGTGCTGGCGTTTGTGTCTTTATGGAGGTTTAGCGGGTACCATATTATTTTATTTATGGCGGCGTTGCAATCCATCCCGCAGGATCAGATGGAAGCGGCAGAAGTGGACGGGGCGACGGCATGGCAGCTTTTTAAATACATTCAGGTGCCGGCAATTATGCTGATGGTGGATTTTGTGCTGTTCGATAATATCAGAGGGGCTTTGCAGGTGTTTGATATCCCGTTTGTCATGACGGCGGGAGGGCCGGGGTATGCTTCTTCTACGTTCACGCTGTATACAATTAAAACAGCGTTTACATTTTCAAACTTTGGCCTTGCCTCTACTATGGCTGTGGCAATTATGTTTATGATCGTTATTATCTATTTGGTGCAGAATTATCTGATCCATGGCCTGGTTTTGAAGGATAGGAGGAAATAAATATGCAGAAAAGGGTGTTGACGCAGACTTTGAAACAAATCATATGCCTTTGCATGGTGGCGGTTGTCATTGCTCCCATACTTCTTACTTTTTTCGCGGCGCTAAAGACAAAGGCGGATATGGCTACAACTTCACCGCTGCTTCTGCCGGCATGGGATAGGGTGACGTTTGAAAATTTTCAGGATGTATTGACGGATAAATATTTATTGCTTGGTTTTAAAAATACAGGTATTATATTAGTAATTTCGCTTTTTTTTAATGTGATGTTTGGGACGGTAACGGCTTTTATTATTGAACGTTTTCAGTTTAAAGGAAAGAAGATCGTAGTAGGCCTGTTTTTTATGGGGATGCTGATTCCTACTTTTGTAACAGAGATTGCAAGATTTCAGGTGATCCAAGGGTTGCATCTTTATAATACTATCTGGGCTCCGGTCGTTATTTATGTAGCTTCCGATTTGATGCAGCTATATATTTACCGGCAGTTTATCTCAGGGTTATCTGTATCGCTGGATGAAGCGGCGCTATTGGATGGATGTTCCTATTTTGGCCTTTTCGTAAGAATTATCTTCCCTTTGTTGGCTCCGGCGACGGCAACGGTCTGCATTATTAAAGCGATCAATATTATCAATGATATGTATATCCCTTATTTATATATGCCGAAAAACAAGCTGCGGACATTGACTACATTCCTGATGAATTACGCAAATGCACAGCAGGGTTCGTGGCAGACTTTGGCTGCGGGCATCATTATCATTATGGTACCTACAATTGCCATTTATATTTTCTTCCAGAAATATATCCTGGCAGGAGTGGCAGCCGGTGCAGTAAAAGAATAGAAGCAGGGATTATGGAAAAAATAACCACATCCGCAAATTGACAGACTGCGTATGGACGCAAAAGGCAGACAGAAATGAGGAAAGATATGAAAGCAGAAATTAATTGGCTGGACGATCCGGAGGTGTTCCGGGTGAATCAGCTTCCGGCTCACAGCGACCACCGTTTTTATAAGAGTATGCAGGAAAGGGATACCGGAAAGAGTTCTTTGGAACAGTCTTTAAACGGAACTTGGAAATTTTGTTATTCGGTGAATGCAGCATCGCGTCCGGCAGAATTTTATAAGGTAGGTTTTGACTATGGGGCTTTTGATGAAATTACAGTGCCTTGCCATATTGAGATGGCGGGGTACGATAAAATACATTACATAAATACGATGTACCCATGGGAAGGGCATGTTTACCGGAGGCCGGCATACAGCTTATGGAATAAGGCCAAATGGGAAGGGATGTTCAGTCAGGCTGCTTATAACCCGGTAGGCTCTTATGTGAAAGAATTTGATTTGGAAAGCGGTCTTTGGGGCAAGCGGGTGACACTTTGCTTTGAAGGGGTGGAGCAGGCGGTGTATTTATGGCTGAACGGTAATTTTATAGGATATGCGGAAGACAGCTTTACCCCTTCGGAATTCGATTTGACCCCATATCTGAAGGAAAAAGGGAATGTACTGGCGGCAGAGGTGCATAAAAGGAGCAGTGCGGCATTTCTGGAGGATCAGGATTTTTTCCGGTTTTTTGGAATTTTCAGGAATGTTACATTGTACGCCAAGCCAGAGATTCATGTGGAAGATTTATGGATTTTGCCTGAATGGAAAGAAGGCGGGAAAGGGAGCCTGGCAGTAAAAGCAAGGATTTCCTTAGAAAGGGGATGCTTTGGGCGGGCAGAAGTTATTTTAACGGATAAAGAAGGGAGGGAATTGCTAAGAGATGTTTTATGCCTGCCGGAAGAAAATATAACAGACGGCAGCGGAAAGGAAAAGGAATTCCGGGAAATTTGCGTCAGGATGCAGGAGAAAGAGCTGGAACATGTCATTCCTTGGGGAAATCGCTGTCCTTATTTATACTTATTTACATTGAATCTTTATACAGAGGAAGGCAGCCTGGCAGAAACCGTTCCTTATCCGGTTGGTTTTCGGAAAATAGAAATTAAGGATAAGGTAATCTGTCTGAATGGGAAGAAGCTTGTGATAAACGGTGTAAACCGTCACGAATGGAGCGCCGAAAAGGGCAGATGCATCGGGATGGAAGAAATGCATCAGGATATGGGTTTCTTTTTGGCCAATCACATTAATGCCGTGCGTACCTGCCATTATCCGGACCAAATTCCATGGTATTATCTATGTGATGAAAACGGGATTTATATGATGGCGGAAGCGAACCTGGAATCCCATGGTTCCTGGCAGAAGATGGGGGCCTGCGAACCGTCATGGAATGTTCCTGGTTCCCTGCCCCAGTGGAGGGAAGCGGTTTTAGACCGTGCGAAAAGCAACTTTGAGATGCTGAAAAATCATGTTTCTATATTGTTCTGGTCCTTGGGGAATGAGTCTTACGCCGGCGATAATATAGAAGCAATGAACCGTTATTTGAAGGAAAAGCCGGACGGGAGGATCATACATTATGAGGGGATATTCCATAACCGGGCTTATGAGGAACGCATTTCCGATGTGGAAAGCCGTATGTATGCATCGCCGGAACAGATCCGGGAATATCTGGAAAATGCCCCCCTAAAACCATTTCTTCTTTGTGAGTATATGCACGATATGGGAAATTCCCTGGGGGGTATGGATTCTTACATGAAACTGCTGGATGAGTATGAAATGTATCATGGCGGATTTATCTGGGATTATATTGACCAGGCAATCTTTGTGGAAGATGAGGTGACTGGGAAAAAGGTGTTAAGATATGGGGGGGATTTTGACGACAGGCCTTCCGACTATGAATTTTCCGGTAACGGCATTGTATTTGCAGATCGGACGGAAAAACCGGCTATGCAGGAAGTGAGGTATTATTATGGACGCTACAAGTAGGAAAGCGGGAAAAAGGGCGGACGCCAGTAAGGGTTTGCTGCAAATAATCTGCGGAGATGTGACGTTGGGGGTCCGGGGCGTATGCGGCAAAAAAGAATTTCATTATATTTTTTCTTATGCGGCATTTGGCATGGAATCTCTTACGGTGGATGGCATGGAATGGCTGTACCGGACACCCCGCCCTACGTTCTGGCGGGCAACCACTGATAATGACAGAGGAAGCCGTTTCCCGTTAAAAAGCGGAATGTGGCTGGCAGCAGACATGTTTGTGAAAGGCATGGATATCTCTGTGGCAGTGGATGGCGAAGAAATTCCCCTGCCTTGTGCGCCTGAAAATAACCGTTATGTTGAATGCGGGCTGGACTGTAATATGGGCTGTGCCATAGAGGCGGAAAGAGTAAAAATTATTTATACATATGAAACGGTTACGGTTCCTGCAGCAAAGGTCCGTATTTCCTATGAAGTGACAGGGAATGGGGAAATTCATATAGAAGCGCGTTATTACGGGGAACAGGGGCTTCCCCAGCTTCCAGTTTTTGGAATGCGTTTCCTGATGCCTACTTGCGCGGATCAATTCCTGTATGAAGGACTATCGGGGGAAACCTATCCGGATAGGAAGGCCGGGGGTATACCGGGAATTTATGAAGTACAAGGGCTGCCCGTAACCCCTTATCTGGTTCCCCAGGATTGTGGCGTCCATATGGATACAAAATGGCTGGAGATTTACAGAAGCAGCAGTTTGGATAACAGCAGGAAAAATAAGAAAACATCGGTATTGCACTTTGATCTGGATAATCTGGCCTTTTCCTGTCTGCCATATACTGCTTCTGAATTGGAGAATGCTACCCATCAGGAAGAGCTTCCCCCGCCACGGCGGACAGTGCTGTGCATCTATGGGGCGGTCCGTGGGGTAGGAGGCATTGATAGTTGGGGGACAGATGTGGAAGAGCCATACCATATTGACGCGCAGAAAGATATTGTATTCAATTTTTCTATTAGGATGACAGAAGAATAGAATTCGGATCTTTATACCAAAAGCCATTTTTCCGGCCACGGCTTAAGGCAGGTTGCCTAAGCCGTGGCCGGAAAAATGGCTTTTGGTATAAGGGATTGACGTAGCGCGGTATAAAATGAATGCGTTTTTAGCTGCTAAAATCCCTTGACGGTAAGCAGGGATGCATTATAGAATACTAGGGAATGTATAATACTGGTTAAAGTGAAAGCAGAAAGGAAATGATTGATAGAATGAAAACATCATCGGATTTGCAGATATTACTCAGAAATATAGACCGCAGGGGATATCCTGCCTATAAAGATACAAAAGGGAGCTATGGCTTTGGAAGCTATATGCTTTCTATTGACCATGTGCAGGGGGATCCGTTTGCTTCCCCGTCCAAGGTAAGTATTCATATCGAAGGAAAAACGGCGGGATTTCCGGAGGAATATTATAAGACAAAGGAAAGAAGAATTGCGCTGCAGGATTATCTCTTGAGGCTGTTCCGCAATGAGGTGGATAAATACAATTTTAAAGCAAAAGGTTCCGGCAAGAGCGGCCTTATGTCGGTTAGCAGGCCGGGGCAAGAGGCGCTGGAACGTACAGCGTGTGAAATTAATCCGGCATCGGGCAAATTGGCTGTCCGGCTGGAAGTAGGATTCCCTGCAAACGGAAGGACAATTTGTTCCTCCGAACTGATAAAGATTTTGTTTGACTTTTTGCCCAAATGCGTGCAGGATGTGCTGTTTTATAAAAAACTGAATAAAAGCGAAGTGGAAAAAATCATCTTTTTGGCAGATGACAGGAAGTATATCCGGGACAAGCTGGAGGAAATGGATTTAGTCGCTTTTGTGGCAAATGGCTCGGCGCTTCCGAGGGAATCAGGAGTTTCTGATAAGCCGATGAAAAACAGTGTGCTTTTCCAGTCGCCCGGCTCCATGGAGGTGGAGATGCAGCTTCCTCATAAAGGCGTGGTAAAGGGGATGGGGATACGGAAAGGGATTACGCTCATCGTCGGCGGGGGATATCATGGCAAATCCACGCTTTTAAAGGCGCTGGAACTAGGTGTATATAACCATATTGCAGGAGACGGGAGGGAGTATGTCATAACGGTTCCCGATGCAATGAAAATCAGGGCCGAGGATGGAAGGTGTGTGAAAAACGATGATATTTCCATGTTTGTAAACAATCTCCCTAATGGAAAGGAGACAAGGAGCTTTTATACAGATGACGCCAGCGGAAGCACTTCCCAGGCGGCGAATGTTATTGAGGCGATGGAAAGCGGAACTTCTCTTTTGCTGATTGACGAGGATACTTGCGCTACGAATTTTATGGTGCGTGATGAGCTGATGCAGCGGGTCGTTCATAGAGATAAGGAGCCGATTACGCCGTTTATTGAAAGGGCGCGGTATTTATATGAAAAGAAAGGGATTTCCTGCATTGTAGTGGCGGGCAGCTCAGGGGCATATTTTGGCATTGCGGATTGGATTGTGCAGATGGATAATTATGTGCCGATGGAAATTACGGCATTGGCAAAGGCGGAAGCAGAGAAATACCCGCCGCTTTCCGTGCCTGCCAAAGAGCCGGAGGATCCTGATTATAAGAGGATGCCAAGGGCTGGAAAAGGCGGCCGGGATGGAGGCTATGTAAGAGGAAGAGGAGGACGCGGAGACAGCCGGGATAACCGGGTAAAAATAAAGAGCATGGGAAAAGAAGGGGTCAGCCTGAACAAGGAAAATATAAACCTTCACTATGTAGAACAGATAGCGGACAGCGAACAGGTAACGGCGTTAGGATACCTATTGGCTTATGCGGAGAATCATATGTTTAACGGGAAAGACAGCATGCAGGAGATTGTGGATAAACTGATGAAGCTGATGGAACAAAAAGGGATGGCCAGCGTAGTGCCGGGGGATTATCTTCCATCGGGCCTGGCTCTGCCAAGAAGACAGGAAATATTTGCCTGCTTTAACCGTTATAGGGCAATGAAGCTTTAAGGAGATGGAACAAAAACATGCGTCATTCATTGACGCATGTTTTGATGTACCGGCCTAATTCCTGATCCTCTATTAATATATGGTTGAATAAAAAATCTTGTAAGTGATCCTTGATCTGGGGAAGTATCTGTTCGGGATGCTGGCCTAGCAAAGGCAGATTGATATTAAGGATACTAGCCCTGAATTCCGTATGGGAAGCTTTATGTTTGTCGAACATTGGATAATGATATTTTGTCATAAGATCTTCTTCCGTATAAAAATGATAGGAAGTGTATTCCCTTAGTTCGCAGACGATATTCAGCAGTTCCTTATTCGTGGCGTTTTTGCACCCGTGCATAATAAGCTGTTCCATGTCGCGGCCGATACGGAATAATATTTGATGCTGGTCATCCATTGCTTTAATGCCGCATTCCATCTCTTTACACCAATCAAATTTGAAGTCAAACATAGATACCTCCATTTAGGGAAATAGTTGTATATTTTTCTATTGTATAATAGGAAGGAGTTGTATGCAATATGAAAAACAGGGAATTTATATCTATTTTTCATGTAAGAATATGCAGAAAAGGGGAAGCGGAAAGGGAAAATGAATGAATAGTGAAATATGGATGGCTTTGGCAGCGCTGGTTCTGGCTGTGCTTATCTGTGCAGGGGCAATATCGGCAGTGCGCTCCCGTCAAAGGAAAAGGGCAGGGTTTATAGATGATATGGAGGGACATGAATTTGAATATTTTTGCGCGGAGCTTTTGAAAGACAGCGGTTTTAAGGAAGTAGAAGTTACGAAGGGAAGCGGGGATTACGGCATTGATATATTGGCGGAGAAAGAAGGGGTTACTTATGCCATACAATGTAAATGCTATGCGGACCCTGTTGGAGTGAAAGCGGTGCAGGAAGCTTATGCGGGGAGGGACTATTATGACCGTATGGTAGGCGCTGTTTTAACAAATCAATATTTTACCGCGCCGGCAGTGGATGCGGCGAAAAAATTAAAGATTCTTTTATGGGATAGAGGATATTTGGAGGATATGATGGAAGAGAGATAGTTGTACTACTTTAAACTAGTACAACTATTTTAAAATTGTATTACTTTTTTGATAAGTAAATATTGACAAGTTTGTAGGGAAAGAAATAAAATAAATACAAAGAGAGATGATATGCTGGAGACATTTTGCAGGATAGAAGAAGCAGAAACGCTATGGCATATCAGCAACAGCATGCTACGGTTAAAAATGGAGGATGGTAAGATGAAAACAGGAAAGAATTACAAATTTTGGTTTTGCACTGGGTCACAGGATTTATATGGGGATGAATGTCTTGCAAATGTGGCGGAACATTCCAGGATAATTGTGGAAAATTTGAATAAGTGCGGGATTCTTCCTTTTGAGGTTGTATGGAAACCGACATTAATTACAAATGAGCTGATCAGAAAGACTTTTAATGAAGCGAATGCAGATGAAGAGTGTGCAGGCGTTATCACATGGATGCATACATTTTCCCCGGCAAAGTCGTGGATTCTCGGCTTGCAGGAATATAGAAAGCCTTTGATGCATCTACATACGCAGTTTAATGAGGAAATCCCTTATGACACGATTGATATGGACTTTATGAATGAAAACCAGTCGGCTCATGGGGACAGGGAATATGGGCATATTGTAAGCCGTATGGGGATTGAGCGGAAAATTGTAGTTGGGCATTGGAACGATAAAGAAGTGCAGCAGAAGATTGCGGACTGGATGCGGACTGCAATCGGCATTATGGAATCTTCCCATATCAGGGTATGCCGTGTTGCCGACAATATGCGGAATGTTGCGGTAACGGAAGGCGATAAGGTGGAAGCACAGATTAAATTCGGATGGGAAATTGATGCATATCCGATTAATGAAATTGCGGATTATGTTAAGGATGTGGCAGAAGGGGATGTGAATACCCTTGTAGAGGAATATTATTCTAAATATGATATCCTTCTGGAAGGAAGGGATGAAGCGGAGTTTAGAAAACATGTAGCGGTTCAGGCAAAGATAGAAATCGGCTTTGAGAAATTTTTGGAAGAAAAGGATTATCAGGCAATCGTTACGCATTTTGGAGACCTTGGCGCTTTGCAGCAGTTACCGGGGCTTGCAATCCAGAGACTGATGGAAAAAGGATATGGCTTCGGGGCAGAGGGCGATTGGAAAACAGCGGCTATGGTACGCTTGATGAAGCTTATGACATCCGGTATGAAGGACGCAAAGGGAACTTCATTTATGGAAGACTACACTTACAATCTGGTACCTGGTAAGGAAGGCATTTTGCAGGCGCATATGCTGGAAGTTTGCCCTACTGTTGCAGAAGGGAAAATTGGCATTAAAGTAAACCCGCTTTCCATGGGAGACAGGGAAGACCCGGCACGTCTTGTATTTACTTCCAAAACAGGGCCGGCAGTAGCGACTTCCTTGATTGATTTAGGGAACCGTTTCCGTTTGATTATCAATGCGGTCGATTGCAAAAAGGTAGAAAAACCGATGCCGAAGCTTCCGGTAGCGACAGCATTCTGGACTCCC
The DNA here is from genome assembly GCA_910576535.1 of uncultured Lachnospiraceae bacterium. Classification (GTDB taxonomy): domain Bacteria; phylum Bacillota; class Clostridia; order Lachnospirales; family Lachnospiraceae; genus Kineothrix. The sequence goes on from CAJTKK010000015.1 coordinate 39,996, forward strand.
CAGCCGAACCTTAAGACGGGCGCTGAGGCTTGGATTCTGGCGGGAGGCGCGCATCATACCGCATTCTCCTATGACCTTAGTGTAGATCAGATGGTGGACTGGGCAGCGGCAATGGGAATTGAGAGCGTAGTCATTGATAATGACACGACGATCAGGAACTTTAAGAATGAATTGAGATGGAATGAGATTGCATTCAGGTAAAGCATATAGGGGCTGCAATATCGTTTGGGCGGCAGAATGAGAGGGAACGATGGATAGAAAAAAGATGATTATCAGCGGCAGGACGGCGCTTGGCATAGAATTTGGCTCTACCAGAATCAAAGCAGTGCTGATAGGGGAAGACCATTCCCCTATCGCTTCCGGCAGCCATGAGTGGGAAAACCAGTATGAAAATAATATTTGGACGTATAGTCTGGATATGGTCTGGAAAGGATTGCAGGACAGCTACAGCAAGCTGGCTGAAGATGTGGAAAAGCAGTACGGGGTGGCCCTTGAAACGGTGGGAAGCATTGGCTTCAGTGCAATGATGCATGGCTATATGGCATTTGACAAAGACGGGGAACTTTTGGCGCCCTTCCGTACATGGAGGAATACGATTACAGCGGAAGCGGCAGAGGAATTGACCGGAATATTCCAATATAATATTCCCCAAAGATGGAGTATTGCCCACTTAAGGCAGGCAATCCTGAATAAAGAAGAGCATGTAAAAAATATTGATTTTCTGACAACACTGTCAGGATATGTCCATTGGAAAATGACAGGGGAAAAAGTATTGGGCATAGGAGATGCCTCCGGTATGTTCCCCATTGATACGGATGCAAAAGATTATTATGCAAAAATGTTGGAACAGTTCGACGAATTAGTTGCCGGGGAAAATTATTCATGGAAACTTAGGGAAATCCTGCCTAAGGTATTGGTTGCCGGAGAAAATGCGGGAACTTTGAGCGAAGAAGGGGCAAAGCTTTTGGACGTTTCCGGCAGACTGAAAGCAGGTATTCCGGTATGCCCTCCTGAAGGGGATGCGGGAACCGGCATGGCAGCCACAAACAGCGTTGCAGTACGTACGGGCAACGTTTCTGCAGGAACCAGTGTATTTGCTATGATTGTCCTGGAAAAAGAACTTTCCAAGGTATATCCGGAAATTGATCTGGTGACTACACCGGACGGAAGCCTGGTAGGTATGGTGCATTGCAATAACTGTACTTCCGATTTGAATGCATGGGTAAACCTTTTTAAAGAATTTATGGTAACGATGGGCATGACAGTGGATATGGACAAGCTTTTCGGAACATTGTACAACAAGGCGCTGGAAGGCGATAAAGACTGCGGCGGGTTGTTGTCCTACTGTTATTTTTCCGGTGAGCCGGTAACCGGTTTTGAGGAAGGGCGGCCGTTATTCGTCCGGGATATAGACTGCAAGTTTACATTGGCGAATTTTATGAGGACACATCTTTATTCTTCTTTGGCAGCATTGAAGATAGGGCTGGATATCCTGTTCAAGGAAGAAAAGGTACAGGCGGATGAAATTTTCGGGCATGGCGGTTTATTCAAAACAAAGGGAGTGGGACAGGGAATCCTTGCAGCAGCAATGAATGCACCGGTATCCGTTATGGAGACAGCCGGGGAAGGCGGTGCATGGGGGATTGCCGTGCTGGCCGCTTATATGCAGAACAGGGCGGAGGGGGAAGCTTTATCCCATTATCTGAATGAAACCGTATTTGCCGGAAATAAAGGGAGCAAAATGGAACCGGATGCGGAGGATGTGGCCGGATTTGACGCCTTTATCAGACAGTATACAGCCGGATACCCGATGGAAAAGGCGGCTGTGGAAAGTATGGGACATAAATAAACGGAAAATAAGGTATATGCATTTTGCAGACATGGCCTGGCATTTGGGGCGATCTCTGCAGAATCCGGAAGGCAGGAGACGATATGTTAGAGGAATTAAAAAAAGAGGTATACGAAGCCAATATGCAGCTTCCCAAGTATGGTCTTGTTACTTTTACCTGGGGGAACGTAAGTGGAATAGATAGGGAAAAAGGGCTTTTTGTGATTAAGCCCAGCGGTGTGGAATACGACAAGCTTACATCGGAGGACATGGTAGTCATGGATTTGGAAGGGAATAAGGCAGAAGGGAAATATAACCCCTCTTCCGATACCCCTACCCATTTGGAATTGTATAAAGCATTTCCGAAAATAGGCGGAATCGTGCATACCCATTCTTCCTGGGCCACCAGTTGGGCACAGGCAGGGAGAGGGATTCCCTGTTACGGAACAACCCATGCGGATTATATGTATGGGGAAATCCCCTGTGTAAGGTGTCTGTCAAAAGAGGAAATCGAAGGCGCTTATGAGAAGAATACAGGGCTTTTGATTGCGGATTATTTTGCAGACAAAGATTATGAGGCGGTTCCTGCCGTGCTTTGCAAAAACCACGGCCCTTTTACCTGGGGCAAAGATGCCCACGAGGCAGTCCACAATGCGGTGGTATTGGAAGAAGTGGCCAAGATGGCGGCAAGATGTGAAATGATTCAGCCGAAAGTAGCCCCTGCCCCTCAGGAATTGCAGGATAAGCATTACTATAGGAAACATGGGGAAAATGCATATTATGGGCAAAAATAAATTATAAATACGGCAGAAAGATTCCGGAAGAAAATAAGCCAAGGTCATGGCAACGTGGCCTTGGCTTAAATATTGGACGCCGGATTGTATTATGGGGAAAGCCTTGGTACAATAGACGGGAAGTGAGAAGAGATGTAATATAAGGAATATCCTTGGGGTAAATGAAATAGGAGGAAGGGTGGATGAAAGGCAAAAAGGGATATTTTAAAATAGTTGTTCCTATATGTCTTATGATTCTTTTGGCAGCAGGGCTGGGAGCGTGGAAAGGCAGGCGGCCGGCAAAAGAAAGAGGGATTGAAGCGATGGCGGAAAGCAGCCAAGAATCCCTTGCGGAGGATTCGGAGAATTCCCGGAAGGGACAGGAAGAAGAAAGCGGCAGGTCAGACGGAAAGGAAGAAGATGAGATTGCAGATAGGACGGTGCAGGAGGGGACAGGAGAGAAGGAAAGGGGAGAGGTAAAGGTAAAAGGGATCTATGTAACCGGTCCGATGGCGGGCAGCCATGCCTTTCAAGATCTGCTGTATCTTGTAGATAATACGGAACTGAATACCATGGTCATAGATGTGAAAAACGACGAGGGGAATATTACATGGAAGATGGATTTGGAAAGCGCGCAAACAATAGGGGCGTGTACGCCTTATGTGCAGGATATAGAAAAGCTGATGAAAGAGATCCGGGCACATGGCATCTATACCATTGCAAGAATCGTCTGCTTTAAAGACCCCTATCTGGCAAAGGGAAAACCAGAACTTGCTTTAAAAAAAGCGGATGGGATGCCGGTGACGGATGCAAATGGCATTGCATGGGTGAACCCATATAAAGAAGAAGTGTGGAAGTATCTGACCGATGTGGCGGAAGCGGCGGCAGAAGCCGGGTTTGACGAAGTACAGTTTGACTATGTCCGTTTTCCGATAGGCAGAGACGCGGAAGAGGCGGATTACGGCGTGGACATGGAAATGTATCCGAAAAAACAGGCGATCAGCGGTTTCTTGGATTATGCGGTTTCCAGGCTGCATCAGAAAGGGATTGTAGTTACTGCAGATGTATTTGGCACAATTATAGGAAGTGAAACGGATGTAAAGCAGGTAGGGCAGGACTATGCGGAATTAGGGAAATGCGTGGATGTACTTTCGCCTATGGTTTACCCATCCCATTATGGCAGCCATGTTTTTGGGCTGGAGGTACCGGATGCAGAACCTTATCAGACGGTTTTGGCTGCGATGGAAGGTTCCCGAAAAGAACTGGCTATGATCCCGGAAAAAGACAGGGCTATTGTACGCCCATGGCTACAGGCTTTTACAGCAACTTGGGTAAAAGGGCATATTTCTTATGGAGGCAGACAGATACGTCAGCAGATACAGGCGGTTTACGATGCCGGCTATGAGGAATGGATACTATGGAATGCGGTTAACCGCTATCCGCAGGAGGGGCTGGAGGCGGAAACGGGAAATTCTTAAATCCTGAAACTTTTTTAGCATATCAATCGTATTACATATATAAGAACTTAGGATGAGGGGTTATTATGCTGAGAAACGGGGAAAAAGAAGCGGAGGAAACGTTTGAGAAATATAAAGACATATTGTACCGCATTGCTTTTTCCAATATGAAAAGTAAAGCGGATGCGGAAGATGTAGTGCAAGAAGCTTTTTGCAGATATTTAAAGGCGGAGCCGGCATTTGAAAGTGAAGAGCATGAAAAGGCGTGGTTTATCCGGGTAGTGATTAATATCTGTTATGATATCCAGAAAAGCGCATGGTTTTCCAGGACAGTTGCATTTGATGAAGTGCGGGAATGCGAAATGGAGCATTTTAAGATGCCTTTTGCCCCGGAAGATGAAATGCTGCGGCATGTGATGAAGCTTCCGGCGGCTTACCGTAATCCCTTGTATTTATTCTATTATGAGGACTATTCCATAAAAGAAATCGCCCGGATAATGGAATTAGGAGAAGGGGCAGTGAAAACAAGGCTGCGGAGGGGGAGGGAAATGATAAAAGAACGGATTTTATATGGAGAGGAAAGAGGCCTTACGGAAAAGGCAAAAGCTTTTGGGGAAAGGCTTTGAAAGAAGGTGGCAAGGATGCGGATTAATGAATGGAATAAAAATGCGGCGGAAGGGAAAGGGGCAAACGGTTCGGCTGGAAAAATAAATACGAAGAAACTTTATGACATTTCTATCAATAGCTGCAAGGCAAAGCCGGATGAGGACAGCTTCCGTAACAGCCTGCAAAAGATCATGATTCAGGAAGAGGCTATGAAAGAATACCGGGGCAAGCCGGATGAGGCCGGGAGGGGAGAGAAAAAAAAGACTGCCCGTATAGAGCATGAACTCGGCCAGAGCAAGGCAGAAAGCGTCAACATCCGGGTGGATCAAAACATGGCTTTAAAAGAGCCAAAAGAAATCCCGGTTAGAAAAATTCCTTACCAGGAATGCGATAAGGTGGAAATCAACATATTGGAAGGGTATGTACTGAAGGCGAAAAAAGAGAAAAGGCAAGGGAGGGGAGAAGAAGGATACCCTGTTTATATTGAAAAAAAGAACGATGATGGTGAAACGAAGGCATATTTATTCGATGGAATGTGTTCCCGTAAGGACAGTCAGGATGAAATGGAACGCATGGCATATGCAGTAACGCATTAAGAAAGGATGATCAAGGCTGTATAGGGGCGGCCGGAAATGAGGTGGAGAATGGCAGTCAGCGGAATTGGGTTTTCAAGTAAATATGATTGCAGTGAAGCTTTAAGGAGAAAATTTGCAAGAGATAACGGGGAACAGACAGGGTTAGAGGGAATGAAGGGGACTTTCGTGGAAAACCCGGCAGAAAGAAATGTGGAAAAATTGCCGCAGGGGCATAAAATGGCAATTCCTGAAAAAAACCAAGGGGCGCCTTATTCTTATCTGGCGAATGATAAGGGGGTCATAGAATATAATGGGGTAGTATTCCATTTGGATCATGAGAGGAAATGGCTGTGCCTTGGCAATATAGATTTAAACCATATGGAACAGGTGATCCGTATTCCTCTGTCGGAAGGCGGCTGCCTGATGGTGAACAGGGATAGTATAGGGGATCTGGCAAAAGCGATCAGCATGTTTTCCCCGGAAGATATTAACCGTATTTTAAGGGCGATTAAACTGGATGGGAAAGTCCAGCAGATGAAGCATGAAATTGAAGAGATGGAAGACGGTATTGGCAAAAGCAATGAAGAGCAGAATGCCGACAGCAATGAAAGCGCGAAGAAAGCTGCGGAGAAAAACGGGAATACCAATGGTTTTAACGGATATGAAGGCGCGGACAAGGAGATGGGAGTTTTCCGGCTGGAAGAATGGCAGTTGGAAGCGCTTACCGGGGAAAATGGAAGCGGCATTCCTTTGCCGAAAGAAATTGCGGAAAAAGAAAATAATTAAAAAACAGGAAATATGAGGATGGAATATGAGCGGAATTTATAATACACAGAGCAATTCATATGTAAAAAACAGCGCTTTTTCTGCTGGTAAGAAAACAGGGAAAAAGAGCCGGGACAACAGAAACGTAAAGGATATTGCAGAAAGAATCAGCAGTATCGGGGAAATGGATACAGCGGATAAAATGGAGTTCATTAGACAGCGGAAGGGGGAAATAGTCGAAAAGGCAAAAAGGGGTGAGACGGAACCCTCGATTCCTACCGGCGCGGCTTCTTATACATTGAAGCAATGGAATAAAATGATGCGCAGCGTAGATAAGGCCATTGATGATATGCAGGAACGTATCCGTGAGGATGAAGAGAAACAGGAACAGAAGATGGAGGAAAGAAGAAGCAGCGCCGTAACGGATCATATGCTGTCAAAACTGCTGGATATAGATGAAAGGCAGACAATCCTAAAATAAATTTGACCTTCAAAGAAATACCATGGTATACTAATTGTATGCGGAGCGTGGTAAGGTGGAAATCGAACAAACATTAAACGAAATACTTGTCAAGCTGTTCCGTAATATTAATACGATTGAGGAACAGGCTATTAGGACAGAAGAATATAAGAATGTAACTACAAATGACATGCATGTTATTGAAGCGATTGGCATGGGCAGCCCTAAAAATATGACGGCTGTTGCCAAAGAACTCGGAGTGACCACAGGAACCTTGACGATATCAGTGAACAGCCTGGTAAAAAAGGGGATGGCAGACCGGGTGAGAAGCGAAGAGGACAGGCGTGTTGTTTTAGTGTCCCTATCGAAGAAAGGGATGAAAGCTTTTCAGCATCATCAACGTTTTCATGAAGAAATGATAGACGCAGTAACAGAACGGCTGACAGAGGAAGAAAAAGTTGTTTTGGAAAAAGCGCTAAAGAACCTGAACCGGTTTTTTAGGGATAAAGCGGCGGAATAAGGGAAAAATAAGTTTTCGCCCATATAAAGCCTGGCGCTGCCGGACTGTGAAGAGTGAAAAAGAAACAGTCTACATGGCAGCGCATTCGGGGAAGGGCAAACGGCAAAGAAAGGAATGATATATCTATGAAATTCAAGGATATGCCTTATCAAAGGGTGGAATACGAAAGGGCGGAGCATGAGTACCGCAGGATTATTGAGGATTTCCGGATGGCGGAAAGCGGAGAGGAACAGTTTAAAGTACATGAGAGATACTATGCGCTGAATGATAAGATTGGGACAAGGATGACGATTGCCCAAATACGCCATGATATTGACACCACTGACGAATTCTACAGCGGGGAGAAAGAATATTATGATGAAATACAGCCGAAGCTGTCCAATCTGGCAGTGGAATATCAGCAGGAAATGTACCGTTCCCCTTACCGTGCTTATTTGGAAGGGAAAATCGGGAAAGTGGCATTTAAAAATATGGAGCTTCAGTTAAAATCCTTTGATGAAAAGCTGATCCCTCTAAAACAGGAAGAGAATGCATGGACTACAAAATATGATCAACTGATTGCCGGTGCAAAGATCGAATGGGAGGGGGATATTTTAAATTTGTCTCTGTTAAGGCCTTATCTTACAAGCAGCGACAGAAGCATAAGGAAGAAGGCGTATGAGAAATACAGCGCTTTTTTTGCATCCATCGAAGATGAATTGGATAGTATTTATGACAAATTGGTGAAAAACCGGACGGAACAGGCCAGACAGATGGGATATGACAATTATGTGGAGCTTGGCTATTACCGGATGAACCGTAATTGTTACGATAAAGCAATGGTTGAAAATTATAGAAAGCAGATTAAAGAGCATTTTGTCCCGTTTGCCGAGAAAATTCATGAGCGGCGAAGAAAACGCCTTGGCCTGGACAAATTGTCTTATATAGATGCCGGGGTATACTTTCCGGACGGAAATCCCGCCCTGATAGGGAACCCGGAAGAAATTGTAAAGGCCGGGACGCGGATGTATGCAGAAATGTCGCCGGAAACAAAGGAATTTTTTGCTTTTATGACCGAAAACCAGTTGTTTGATGTGCTGGGAAGAAAGACAAAAAGGGCAGGGGGATATATGACATTCCTGCCGGAATACAAAGCTCCTTTTATTTTTGCGAATTTTAACGGGACCAGCGGGGACGTGGATGTAATTACTCATGAATGCGGCCATGCGTTTCAAGGCTATTTGTCCGGCAAAGATCCTATACAAGAACATAGGGATATTACGATGGAAACTGCGGAAATCCATTCTATGTCTATGGAATTTTTTGCAGAAAAGTGGATAGATTTGTTTTTTGGCAGCCGGGCAGAGGATTACCGAAAAATGCATCTGGAGGATGCCGCGGCCTTTATTCCTTACGGATGCATGGTAGATGAATTTCAGCATATGGTATATGAGAATCCGGAAATGCTGCCAAAGGAGAGGCGGAAAGCATGGCTGGAACTGGAAAAAGTATACCGCCCTCATATGGATTATGGCGAAGATAGATTTTTTGCAAAAGGCGGGTTTTGGCAGAAACAGCATCATATTTACGATTATCCGTTTTATTATATAGATTACTGCCTTGCCCAGACCTGCGCTTTCCAGTATAAAGCGATGATGGATGAAGATTATGAAAAGGCGTGGGGAAGTTATCTAAAGCTTTGCCGGCTGTCCGCATCCGGGTTTTTTACGGATATGCTGAAAGAAGTAGGGCTGGAAAGCCCTTTTGAGGATGGATGTATTGAGAAAATGGTTGGGAAACTGGAAAAAGAAATGAACAAAATATAACGAAGGAATAAAAATATCCCAGAGGCTGGTGCAGTCTCTGGGATATTTGGTTTGCAGGCGAATTGGAAGGGGAGGGCTGTTTGAGCTGTAATTGTAAATTGGTAAAGTCGGCAGGTCCGTTTTCCAGATAGAACTTATGGAACCGGTATTCGCTATAGCCATCTCCCCAAAGTTTCTTGGCTTCGGATTTTAAATGTATGATTTCCAGGTAACCGAGATAGTATTTGAGATAATTGGTTGGTTCTTCCACAATATATTCATAGATGGAGCGGGTAGTGGAAGGTTCCGAAATCCCTACGGAAGAAAGCATTTTATGCGCCTGGGCATAAGTAGCGCCTTCGTAGTGGATAGCAATATCCAGCAAAGAATAAAGGGAAAGCTGTATTTTCCTGTCTAGTTTATAAAGTTCATACAGAGCTTCTGTTTCCGGGGCTGATTGTTTCATCAAAGTTTTGGCGTAATCATAAGATTTTAATTCCACATACATTGCCCACCCTTCCACATAACCGCCGTAAGATAACAGACAGCGGATAGGGTTTATTCCTGTTTTTTGAAAAAAAAGCTGGCTGTATACGGTCTGGTAAAGATGGCCGGGGTAACCTTCATGAGCCAAGGTTGTATATAATTCCACCCCATAAGGATTATTTTTAGGGTTGATATAAATGACATTTTCTTTGTTGTCGTCCAAAGGAGGAGTCAGATAAAAGGCTGGGCTGCAATATTCCTGAAGGTTTTTGGAAATGGATTTTACGGTACAGACGGGCATATTGTTTTCTGCCACATCCGATAAGGCGGGGAAGTCCGCCGCCATCATCTGCTGGAGGTTCTTGAGCATATCTGCCGGTTCGCTGTAAGTAAAGGGACTGGGAACAAGCCCTGCAGAAGATAAAAGCCCGGGGTTCGACTGTAATAAAGAGCGCATGGACTGGAAGCTTTTTTCAAAATCCTGCAGCAGGAGAAGCTTTATTTCTTTAATACTGCGGTATGAGCCGGTATTGGACTGTATGAGGTAAAGGTAATAGTCTTTTCCGTTAGGATAGTAGGAAAGCCCGTTTTCATTCTTTCCGGATCCTTTTAACAGAAGAAGTTCATCCCCCATTTTCTGGTAGGCGGGAAGCATGACTGTATTCAGCAGGCGGGAATTCTCGGATAAATAAGCAGCCTTTTCTTTTTCCGTAATGATATCTTGTTCCATTAAGCCATCCAGCCTTTCTTCAAAGGTAGTATTCAGGAAATGGCGGCCGGATTCTAAAGAATTGCTGTCCATAATGGTATCGCATTGGGCGATGACTTTATCAACGGAATAATCGGGCATGAAAAGGCCCTGCGCCGACTGGTCTTTTAAGTAAGAGACAATCCCTTCAAAGTAGGAATCCGTCTGATCCAGCAGGGCAAGATAGTCTTCAATATCCTGTTTGCTGCGGAAAGCATATTCTGCGAGCAGGATGGGAAGCTGCGACTGCATTCCGGAAGACGGAGAGAGAGGATTGGCATAAAAGTATAGCAGCGACCCGCTCTGTTCATTTTCCAGGTAGGGCAGAAGAAGCCGGTAAATATAAGCATTTTGGGCATTCAGCTTGGAGGCGTCAATCGTATGTAAAGTCTCTATGGCAGACGCCAGTTCTTCGAGGGAATTCTGCCTGCGTTCCTTGGAATAAGAAGGAAGGGCAGGGGTGTAAGAATGGATGCCGTAACTGGAAGGGTTAGCAATGGTATAGTGCATGTTCAAAGTATTCCCGCTGAGTTCCGAAGCAAAAAAGCTATTGCAGAAACGGCGGAAACTGACGGCGTCCCTGCTTAAGAAAAAAACGGCGAAAGCAGAGAAGGATAAAAATAAAACGATAGCGCATAAAGAGGCTTTTAGTTTTCGGGAAAAAGTAAAGTTTTTCAATGAAATTACCTGATGCTGTTTCTTTTAATATATGTCTGAAAAATGAAAAGATGTATAGATACAACTTGGGCGGCTGGTATTTTTAAAAAACCATAAGAAATTGATTTTATAGAAAGCCGGTGTTAGAATAAAAAGTATAGGATATAAGGATAAAACGGAAAGGGCATGGTTAGCGCTATGGAAAGAAAACAGCCGAAGTATGCGGAACTGGTGGATTGGATACAAGAACAGATTGCGTCTAAGAGATTTCTTCCGGGGCAGAAAATGTATTCTGAGAACAGGCTGAAAGAGATGTTCCAGGTAAGCAGGCAGACGGTACGCCATGCGATCAGCGTACTGGAGGATGAGGGGGTTCTTGTCAGGAAACAGGGCAGCGGGACTTATATCAGCAATATACGGCAGGAGAACCTGGAGAACAAAACAAGGATTGCTGTAGTAACTACATATGTGGACGGCTATATTTTCCCAAAGACGATACAAGGGATAGAAAATGTATTGTTTGAAAACGGTTATTCGGTTCAGATAGCATTTACCAATAATCAGATTGGAAGGGAAAAAACGATATTGGAAGATCTTTTGAGCAGGGATGAGGTGGCTGGGATCATTATGGAGACTACAAAAAGCGGGCTGCCCAATCCTAATCTGCCTTTATATGAAGAGCTGCAGCGGAGAAAAGTTCCTGTCATTTTTATTAACAGTTATTATCCGGGGCTTATTATCCCTCATGTTTCGTTGAATGACAGGATGGCGGGGGAAAAGGCAGTGGAATATTTGATAGAAAAGGGACACTGTAAAATTGGCGGAATCTTTAAATTGGATGACGGCCAAGGGCATATGCGCTATGCGGGTTATCTGGACGCTATGCAGAAGGCCGGGTTGGCAATTGATGATTCCAGGATTGTATGGATTGACACGGCAATGATGCAACGTTTGGGGGAATATAGGAATTTATTGATAGGGCGGCTGGATGGCTGTACGGCGGCAGTATGCTATAACGATCAGATTGCTTTTGAAGCGGCGTCTATTCTTAACAGCGTGGATATCCGGGTGCCGGAGGATATTTCCTTTGTGAGTATTGATGATTCGGAACTGGCATTGCTGGGAGATGTGACTTTGACTTCGATCCCTCATCCTAAGGACAAGCTGGGGGAAAAGGCGGCGCTTAATTTATTGAAAATGATCCAGAACCCTGACTATGACGGAACTTATGAGTTTTCTGCCGATATTGTGGAAAGGGAATCTGTGATAAAACGATGATAGAATTCATGGCTGGCGGAAATCAATAAATCATATGGGGTGTGAATATTATGCTGAAAATATTTTTAGTAGAAGATGAATTCGTAGTACGGGAAGGCATTAAAAATAATATAGACTGGAGCGGGCATGGCTATGAATTCTGCGGGGAGGCGAGCGATGGGGAACTGGCTTTTCCCATGATACAGAAACTGAAGCCGGATATTGTTATTACAGATATCCGGATGCCCTTTATGGACGGCCTGGTTTTAAGCAGGCTGATAAAAAAAGAGTTCCCATGGACAGAAATCATTATCCTGACAGGCTATGAGGAATTCGAGTATGCAAAAGAAGGGATTAAGATCGGCGTAGCCCAATATCTTTCCAAGCCTATTAACGGGGAAGAATTATTGAAAGAAGTGGATGTAATTGCCGGAAGGATAGAGGAAAAGCGGAAAGAACGGGAAATCAAAGAAAAATACATGAAGGAGATGGAAGAGAACCTTTTTAAAGAACGGAAAGAACTTTTCCAATACTTGGTAACCGGTTCCAAATCCGTTGCTGAGCTGCTGGAGATGGCGGATCAACTGGATATTGACCTTTCATCCATGTGGTATAATATCGTGCTGATAAAAACCCAGTCCAAGAGCCATGCCTATAATGAATATTCCAACAGCCTTGTGGAAGTGGAACAGGAACTGGAAAAATTTGACGACCGGGTACATCTGCTTGTTTTTGATAGGAATTTAGAGGGAAAGGCGCTGCTTTTCCGGGCAGATTCTAAAGAAGAGCTGGAAAGGATTCAGGATAATTATTTGGAAAAGATGAAGAGGATGCTGTCAGATTATTCGCATATCCGTTATTTTGGGGGGATAGGGATACCGGTAAACCGGTTAAGGGAGCTTCCTGCTTCTTTTGAAAGTGCGAGCCATGCGTTTGCACACCGGTATCTTGTGAAAGAAAGCCTTATTTTAGACAGCAGGGAAATGGAACAGGGGATTTATCCGGAAAAAGAAGAGTTTAATATCAGCAATGTGAACCCGAAGCAGATTGACAGGGGGAAAATATGGGAGTTCCTCAAATTCGGGGATGTGGAGGAAGCTATTTATTTTGTGGAAGAGTTTTTTAAGGATCTTGGGGCTAACGCAATGAAGTTAAGCCTATTCCGGCAGTACATTATAATTGATATTTATTTTTGCGTTGTTGAATTCCTGGAAGGTATGCAGTTCCAGAGGGAAGAAATAGAATCTTTGGATGCCATTTCCGAGATCGTGCAAAGCAAAGAGGATGCAGCCGGCTATGCAGTCAGAATAATCAGTAAGGCTTTGGAGCTTAGGGAAAAAGCGGCCAGCAACAGATATGGCGATATTGTGGACGAAGTAATGCGGTATATTGAAAAAAATTATGCGGATGATGAACTGTCGCTGAATCTGGTAGCATCTCATGTGAATTTTTCGCCTAACCATCTGAGCATGATTTTCAGCCAGCAGACCGGAGGGACATTCAGCAAATATTTGACCGATTACCGGATGAATAAAGCGAAAGAATTGCTCCGGTGCACCGGAAAAAGAAGCAGCGCCATCAGCATGGAAGTGGGTTATAAAGACCCGCATTATTTCTCTTATCTTTTTAAAAAGACACAAGGTATGACTCCGACACAATACCGGGGCGGAAAAAATTCAGAAGGGGACGAGTAAATGAAGGAAAAATTAAAGCGGATGTATGATAATTCCACGCTTGCTGCCAAAATAAGGTATTTCTATTTGCTGCTGCTTGTTCCGGCAATTATTTTTTTGGTTTTTTTACTGTACAATCTTTGGATTGTAAACCGCAGTTATGAGAGTATGATTACTTCTTCCGTGGTAGCCAGTGAGTTTAGCCTTGATTTTAAAAAAGATTTTGACTATGAAATTTATCTATTGCTTGTGGAAAATAAATCCATTGAAGAAGCCAAACTAAATGATATGCTAAACGATGCCAACCGTATTGTGGAGAGGCTCGAGGAATTTACCAATTCCAAAGACAACATCAGCCGTCTTAACAGCGCAAAGAAATATTTAAAAAATCTGGGAATATATAAAGAACGTATTGAACAAAACCTGATAGAAGGCAATAAATATGAGGTAAATATTGAAATCTGGGAAAACGATGTGCAAATTGTCACGTCTTTGCTCCAGGATACCATTTTCCAGTATATTTATTATGAGATCAGTGATTTGCAGCAGTTAAGTGCGGAATATCAGAATTTTTTTATAAGAATGGTGCGCTTCTTTATCCTTTCTTTTGCAGGTATCCTGGTATTGCTTCTTTTTCTTTCGTATTATATCCCTTTGAGCATTACGCGTCCGATCAGGAAATTGAGCGAAGTGACGGATCAGGTAGCTAAGGGGGATCTGAACGTCCATTTTGAAGCGAGGAGCGGCGTGGAGGTCAGCCGGCTTAGCGATTCCCTGAATACAATGATAGATAAAATAAATGAATTGCTGGAACAGGTCACGACAGAGCAGATCAGGCTGAGAAAAGCGGAGTTTGAACTTTTGCAGACGCAGATTAACCCCCATTTTTTGTACAATACGCTGGATACGATTATTTGGCTGGCGGAAGCCGGAAAACAGAAGGAGGTCGTGAGCATGGTAGGCAGTTTGTCGGAGTTTTTCAGGACATCCTTAAATCAGGGAAAGGATATTATCCCTATCAAGGAGGAGCTGCAGCATGTGAAAAGCTATCTGGAAATCCAGCAGGTGCGTTATCAGGATATCCTGAAATATGAAATCCAAGTGCCTGGGGATCTGGACAGATATTTAATACCAAAGATAACCATACAGCCTATTGTAGAAAATGCTTTGTATCACGGGATCAAGAATAAAAGGGGGATGGGATGGATCAGGATCAGCGGGAGAAGGGAAGAGGGCGGTTTTATGATACAAGTGGAGGATAACGGGATCGGCATCAGTGAAGAGAGGCTCTGCCAAGTAAGGGATAAAATCCGGTATAGGGAGCCTGACGGAAAAGACGTATATGGGCTGTATAACGTGAATGAACGCATCCGGTTAAACTTTGGGGAGGAGTTCGGGATTTCGATGGAAAGCGTTTACGGCGAAGGGACAACGGTAGGCATTTATTTACCTTATGCAGAGGAAGGAATATAGAAAAACAAACTTTTTTCGTAGAAAATCCAACCTTTTTTAAAGACGGATAAAAAAGTAAACTTTTCTATGATTTATCTGAATGGATTTCTGGATGTATGAGTAATATGATATAAACATCAAGGAAACGTTCCTTGAAAATCGTATTTAAGGGAGGATTTAAAAATGAAGAAAAAACTTTTAGCAGCCATGATGGCAGCAGTTATGGTAATTGGTTTAACTGCATGCGGTTCTGCTCCGGCACAGGAAGCAGCGGCTCCTACGGAAGAAGCGGCTCCGGCAGAAGAAGAAGCTCCTGCAGAAGAGGCAGCCCCGGCGGAAGAAGCAGCTCCGGCAGAAGAAGAGGCTCCTGCAGAAGAGGCAGCTCCGGCAGAAAGCACAGGGGAAACAGTGAAAGTCGGCATTATTAATAATGACCCGAACGAATCCGGTTACCGTACGGCAAACGACAAAGACTTAAAAGCAAAGTTTACAGCAGAAAACGGTTATGAAGCTTCCTTTGCATACAGCAACAAAAATGATGAGCAGATCGCAGCGGCTCAGAAGTTCATCCAGGACGGTGTTGATTATCTTCTTCTTTCCGCAGCGGATACTGCAGGATGGGATTCCGTACTGAAGGACGCACAGGATGCAGGCATCAGGGTTATCCTGTTTGACCGTACCATTGATGCGGACGAAAGCCTTTACGAAGCATCTATCGTTTCCGATATGGCAAAAGAAGGCGAGACAGCAGTAACATGGTTAAAAGGACAGGGGCTTGAAGAATACAACATCATCCATCTTCAGGGCGTTATGGGTTCCGCAGCGCAGCAGGGCCGTACCGGTGCATTGGATGCAGCAGTAGCATCCGACGGATGGAATCTTGTAACACAGCAGACAGCAGAGTGGAACGCTGAAAAAGCACAGCAGATTGTTCAGTCCGTAATCGACTCCGGCGAATCTTTCAACGTAATCTACGCAGAAAATGATGATATGGCAAAAGGCGCTGTAGCAGCTCTTGACAAAGCAAATATCCCTCACGGCGTTGGAAAAGACGTTATCGTTATGGGCTTTGACTGCAATAAGTGGGCATTGGAAGAACTTCTTGCACAGAACTGGAATTACGATGGACAGTGCAATCCTTTCCAGGCATCCTACATTGACGAAATCATCAAGACAATCCAGAGCGGCGGAACGGTTGCTGAGAAGACAATCATCATGGATGAAAAAGGTTTCGATGCTACGGAAATTACACAGGAAGATGTTGATACATACGGTATCTAATGGAAATGCATTATTTGAATAGCAATGAAAGTAAATAATAAGCGGTTGTGAATAGGCGCGGGGCGGTAGAAAAACAAATATGCTTGCTCCGCGTTTATTGTATCAAAATCCGGGATGAAGGATGTACGGCGGCATATAAATAGCCGTATACTTAATCTTTTTAAAAAATTTAGGGGGTGAATACACTAGTGAAAGAAAAAGCTGTATTGGAAATGAGAAATATCCACAAAAGCTTTCCTGGGGTACGCGCCTTGCAGGGAGTGGATTTTACGCTGTGCGAAGGCGAGATCCATGCGCTGATGGGCGAGAATGGAGCCGGGAAATCAACCTTGATTAAGGTTTTAACCGGGGTATATGGAAAGGATGAGGGGCAAATCTTTTTAAAAGGGAAGGACGAAGTGGCAATCCATTCGCCCCAGGATGCACAGAGGCTGGGTATCAGCACGGTATATCAGGAAATTACCCTCTGCCCGAATCTCTCTGTGGCTGAAAATATGTTTATTGGACGGACCAGCGGCGTATGCCAGAATTGGAAAAAAATGAATACGGATGCAGACAGGATCCTGCAATCGTTGGATATCCCGGCAAAAGCAACACAGCAGTTAGCGAGCTGTTCCATTGCGGTTCAGCAGATGATTGCTATTGCCCGTGCTGTGGATATGGATTGTAAAGTATTGATTCTCGATGAACCCACTTCTTCTTTGGATGAACAGGAGGTAGAAAAACTGTTCCGGCTCATGCGCGATTTGAGGGCGAGAGGAGTAGGCATTATTTTTGTTACGCATTTCTTGGATCAGGTATATGAAGTCTGCGACAAGATTACAGTGCTGCGTGACGGGAAACTGGTAGGCGAATATGAAATTAAGGATCTTCCGCGTGTGAAGCTTGTTTCAAAAATGCTTGGCAAGGAACTGGACGATATGTCGGATATTAAGGGGGAAAGCAAACCGTACGACAAAGACGATCAGTCGGCTCCTGTATTTGAAGCAAAAGGGCTTGTAAGCAATGCGGGGATTAAACCTTTTAATTTTTACATAAAGAAGGGCGAAGTAAACGGGTTTACCGGTTTGCTTGGTTCGGGCAGAAGCGAATGCGTCCGTGCAATTTTCGGTGCGGACAGGGTGCTTGGCGGAACTGTGAAAATGGACGGAAAAGAAGTAAAGATCGGCAAGCCGCTTGACGCTATGAAAAACGGCATTGCATATCTTCCGGAAGACCGCAAAGTGGACGGTATTGTGGGCGATCTTTCGGTACGTGAAAATATTATCCTTGCTTTGCAGGTATTGAAGGGATTCCTTAAGCCTTTTACAAAAGCAGAGGCAAATAAATTTGCAGAGGACTATATTAAACTTCTGGGGATTAAGACGGCTTCCGCAGATACGCCGATTAAATCCTTGTCAGGGGGCAATCAGCAGAAAGCTATTCTGGCCCGTTGGCTTTTGACAGATCCTAAGTATTTGATATTGGATGAACCTACAAGGGGTATTGATATAGGTACCAAGATTGACATACAGAAATTGGTGCTGAAACTTGCTTCGGAGGGTATGAGCGTTACATTTATTTCTTCGGAAACGGATGAAATGCTCCGCACCTGTTCCCGTCTGGTAGTTATGCGTGACCGTAAAGTGGTAGGCGAACTTTCCGGCGAAGAACTAAGCCAGAGTATGATTATGAGTACCATTGCCGGAGGTGACAAATAATTATGAAAAGTAAAGAGACAAATAAATCAAGCGTACCCGGATTTTTTTCAAAGCTGGTGAGACGGCAGATTTTTATCCCGATAGCAGCGTTATTGCTTTTAGCTGTTTTTAATTTGATTACAGATCCATCATTTTATAAGATTACGTTAGGATACAACAGTGCAGGCAACCCGGTACTGTCCGGTTATCTGATGACAATTCTGGACAGCGGCTCGGAACTTGCTATTCTGGCAATTGGAATGACATTAGTAACAGCGGCTACCGGGGGGCAGGACATCAGCGTAGGAGCTGCGATAGCCATCAGCGGCAGCGTGATACTCCGCGTGCTCTGCGGTACGAATTCACGGCCGGAAACATTGCAGGCTCCAATTATTGTGGCGTTTTTGGCAGCTTGTGTTGTGGCAATGCTTTTCGGAGCTTTTAATGGGGCATTAGTAGCTTATTTTAGAATACAGCCTATGGTAGCTACATTGATTCTATTTACTGCGGGGCGTTCTATTGCGGCGTGGATTAATAATAATGAACTGCCTATTATCAGTGAGCCTTCTTTTGGGTATTTCGGGGGATTTATTCCGGGGATACCGATTCCTACCCCATTTTTCATTGCGGTAGTCTGTATGATTGTTATTGCCCTTGTCCTGCGGTTTACCAATTTAGGGCTATATACCCAGGCGGTAGGCATTAATGAAAGCTCGTCCAGGCTAAACGGGCTGAACCCTGCGTTTATAAAATTCCTGACATTTGTCATTCTCGGTTTATGTGTTGCGGTTGCCGGATTAATTAAAGTAAGCCGGTTTTCCACTATCAATTATTCGGTCATTGCTAAGGACATAGAAATGGATGCCATTCTTGCAGTGGCATTGGGCGGAAACGCATTAAGCGGCGGAAAGTTTAACATGGCAGCATCCATACTCGGGGCGTATGTTATCCAGTTCCTGACAACAACATTATATAAATTTAATGTACAGTCAGATGCTCTTCCCGCTTATAAGGCAGTTGTTGTAATTGTCCTGGTAGTCTTAAGCGCACCGATCGTAAGGGAATGGCTTTCCGGGGTATGGAAAAAAATAAGGCCGCAAGGGAATGGAAAGGAGGTCGCTTAATATGGCATCATCTAATAAAACACCAAAAGCCAGCGGAGGGCTGGGCAGTAAAATGAAAAATATTACGGATACCAATCTGCTGTTAACGATAACAGTTGTTGTATTTTTCGCTATGTATATTGGGGCGATGGTTTTCCAGGGAAAAGGTTTCTTAAAGCCCCAGACTTTTTTTAATATCCTGAATGCCCAGGCGGCGCTGATTATTACCGCTTGCGGGATGAGCCTTGTTATGATTACCGGCAGCATTGATATTTCTGTGGGCGGCGTGGTAGCTTTAGTCAGCATGTGCTGTGCAGTTTACCTTGATTTCCATAACGGGAATGTATTTATGGCAGTTTTGATTTCTTTGTTGATCGGCCTGGCTTTTGGCGCAGTACAGGGTTTTCTGGTTGCCTACTTGGATATCCAGCCCTTTATTGTGAGCTTGGCAGGAATGTTTTTTGCACGGGGCATGACTACCATTGTCAATACAAACCCTTTCAATGTACAGAACGAAGCGTTTGTGGCTTTGAAAGAAACACGTGTGATAGTGCCTGGATTCGGTTCCGTGAATAAGCTGGGCAAATATGTGAATGCTTATGTAGAAATCGGTGTTATTGTAGCAATATTAATAGTCATCCTTCTTTTCTTCGTTCTAAGATGGACGAAGCTGGGACGGGGATTTTATGCGGTAGGCGGTAACAGCCAGAGTGCGTTAATGTTAGGGATTAATGTAAAAAGGACGAAATTCTTTGCTCATCTGATATGCGGGCTTTTGGCAGGGATTGGCGGATTCGTGTACTTTATGCATGTCGGTTCCGGTTCGGCTTCCCATGCCAGCGGGATGGAAATGAATGCGATAGCCTCTTCCATTATAGGAGGCACGATGCTGACAGGCGGCGTGGGTAATATAATCGGTACTTTCTTCGGCGTGCTTTCCCTTAGCACAATACAGAATATTGTTTCTTCGGCAGGCTTAGACGATGCATGGTGGACCGGGATTACAATTGCTGCAATGCTTTGTCTTTTCCTCGTTATCCAGAGTGTGGTAATGGCACGTAAGAAAAGAGCATTAAGGTCAAACCTGGAATAAAGGAAACAACAGACGGAAAATATAAGAAAAAATGGTGGCCGCCGGTATGTGCGGCTGCCTTTTGCTATACGCAGGGAAATAAGTCGTGATTGACAGCGTAAAGACAGTATGGTATATACAATTATGAAATTCTTATTTAATATGAAGAGGAAAAGCGGAAGAAGATGTGTTGGAAAAAAGCTTTGGCAATTGCCGTAATTTTTATCCTTTGTATATTTCAGGCAGGCTGCAGTGGCGGTTTTCATGATAGAAATGAATCGGCGGGCCAAGAGGGGGCAGCAAATGATTATATCGTGGTTGGGTTTTCTCAGCTTGGGGCTGAATCGGACTGGAGAAACGAAAATACCGAGTCCATGAAGTCGTCCTTTACGGAAGAGAACGGATATACGTTGATTTTTGAAGATGGACAGCAGAAGCAGGCAAATCAGA
This sequence comes from uncultured Lachnospiraceae bacterium, assembly GCA_910576535.1. Lineage (GTDB taxonomy): Bacteria > Bacillota > Clostridia > Lachnospirales > Lachnospiraceae > Kineothrix. The sequence goes on from CAJTKK010000015.1 coordinate 60,622, forward strand.
TCAGGGCTATCCGGATGTTTATCCAGCAGGAGGTTGATTATATAGTTCTTGCGCCGGTGATGGAGACAGGGTGGGATACTGTTCTTCAGGAGGCGAAGGATGCGGGGATCCCGGTAATTATTGTAGACCGGAAAGTGGATGTTTCGGACGAGGGATTATTTACTTGCTGGGTTGGCTCGGATTTTGAACTGGAAGGGAAAAAGGCGGCGGAATGGCTGAACCAATACGCTACGGAGAAAGGGATAGAGTCCGGCGACATTCATGTAGTAAATATACAAGGAACGAAAGGATCTTCTGCCCAGATCGGGCGCACCAAAGGGCTGGCAGATGCAGCAAGGGCTAACGGCTGGGATCTGATGGCAGAGGTGATCGGCGATTTCACGCGGGCAAAAGGAAAAGAAGTGGTGGAATCCCTTTTAAAGCAATATAATAACATTAATGTGGTTTATTGCGAAAATGACAATGAGGCTTTTGGGGCGATAGAGGCGATAGAGGAGGCTGGCAGGAAAGCCGGTTCCAATATTGCAGGCGGTGAAATCATGGTGATCTCTTTCGATGGCGTGAATGAGGAGGCCATCCAGTATATGCTGGATGGTAAGATTATATGCATTGCAGAGTGTAATCCCCTGCATGGCCCCCGCGTCCAAGCGATCATTGAATTGCTGGAAAAGGGTGGGACGCCGGAAAAATGGCAGTATGTGGATGAGGAAATTTACAGCGTTGATGAAACCGTAAAAAGATTGACAATTGAGGGAGCGGATTATGAGGTGACTATTTTAAGGCAGAAGGATAAAAAATAATAGGCGGCTGCATAAATCTAAGCGGCGGGAATATTTGGCAGGAGTCTTAGCTTTGTAAGAGCCAGAAAAGAAAGGAGCATGATAATAAAATGACAAATCAGGAATTGCAGAAAAAAGCGAATGAGGTGCGGAAAGGGATTGTAACATCAGTACATAGCGCAAAAGCTGGGCATCCCGGCGGTTCTTTGTCGGCAGCGGATATTTTTACTTATTTGTATTTTGAAGAGATGAATATAGATCCTGAAAACCCAAAGATGGAGGATAGGGATCGTTTTGTTTTATCCAAAGGGCATACGGCTCCCGGGTTATATTCCGCGTTAGCAAACCGCGGGTATTTTCCGGTGGAAGATTTGAAAACATTGCGTAAAATCGGTTCTTATCTGCAGGGTCATCCTGATATGAAGCATATTCCGGGCGTGGATATGTCCAGCGGTTCCCTGGGGCAGGGGATTTCCGCTGCGGCAGGGATGGCTTTGAGCGGGAAGATGAGAGAAAAAGATTACCGCGTATATACCCTTTTAGGGGACGGAGAGATTCAGGAAGGCCAGGTCTGGGAAGCAGCCATGTTTGCCGGGCATAGAAAACTGGATAATCTTGTTGTGATTGTGGACAATAACGGGCTGCAGATTGACGGTAAAATAGACGATGTATGTTCCCCTTATCCAATTGATGAAAAGTTTGCGGCATTTAATTTCCATGTAGTTCATGCAGATGCCCATGATTTTGATGATTTGAGGAAGGCATTTACGGAAGCGCGGAAAACGAAAGGAATGCCGACTGCAATTATAGCCCACAGTTTAAAGGGCAAAGGGGTATCCTTTATGGAAGGGCAGGCAGCTTGGCATGGAACAGCGCCGAATGATGAACAGTACGCGGTGGCAATGGCGGATTTGGAAAGGATTGGTGAAAGTTTATGAGCGGTGAAGGGAAAAAAATAGCTACAAGGGAAAGCTATGGCAATGCTTTAGTGGAAATGGGGGCAAAGTACCCGAATCTGGTAGTGCTGGATGCTGACCTGGCAGCAGCAACAAAGACGGGGGTATTTAAGAAAGCATATCCGGAAAGACATATTGACTGCGGTATTGCGGAATGCAATATGGTAGGCATAGCGGCAGGGCTTGCCGCTACAGGGATGATTCCTTTTGTCAGTTCCTTTGCAATGTTTGCTGCAGGGCGTGCTTTTGAACAGGTGCGGAATTCGGTGGGGTATCCTCATTTGAATGTAAAAATTGGGGCAACCCATGCCGGCATTACGGTTGGCGAGGACGGAGCTTCCCATCAATGCAATGAAGACATTGCTTTGATGCGGACAATTCCCGGGATGGTAGTTATGTGCCCGGCAGATGATGTGGAAGCAAAAGCGGCAGTGAGGGCTGCGGCAGAGTATGAAGGCCCGGTATATCTCCGTTTTGGGCGTGCAGCCTGCCCAGTCATCAATGACAGACCGGATTATAAATTCGAGATAGGTAAGGGAGAGATACTAAGGGAAGGAACGGATGTAACAATTGTCGCTACGGGCATCTGTGTCGGAAATGCGTTGGAAGCGGCTGAAAAACTGGCGCAGGACGGCATTAGCGCGGAAGTGATTAATATATGTACGATTAAGCCGTTAGACGAAGAACTAGTGGCGGCATCAGCAAAGAAAACGGGGAAAGTGGTAACGGCAGAAGAACACTCCGTAATAGGCGGTCTGGGAAGTGCGGTATGTGACGCATTATGCAAATCCAACCCGGTACCGGTATGTAAGATCGGTATGCAGGACGTATTCGGGGAGTCCGGTTCCGCAGCGGCATTGGTAGAAAAGTACGGGCTGGATGATGCAGGGATTTATCGGACAGTAAAAGAGTATGTAGGAAAGTGAGATAAAAAATGTTGATTTTATCACCCTCTATTCTGGCGGCAGATTTTTCCGTTTTAGGGAAACAAATAAAAGAAGTGGAAGCAGCCGGGGCGCAATATCTTCATATTGATGTAATGGACGGTTGTTTTGTTCCTTCTATTTCCTTTGGTATGCCAGTGATTTCATCCATCCGTAAGATAACGGGTATGATATTCGATGTGCATCTGATGATTGAAGAACCTGAACGGTATCTGGAAGAATTTGCTGCAGCCGGGGCGGATATTATCACATTCCATCTGGAGGCTTCAAGAAAGCCGGATGACGTCATCCGTAAGATACATGGCTTGAATAAAAAAGCGGGGGTGTCCGTGAAGCCGGCCACCCCCATCATGGAAATGATCCCATATGCGGATCTGATGGACATGCTTCTCGTAATGACCGTAGAACCGGGATTTGGAGGGCAGAGCTATATTCCGGAGTCTACGGGACGGATCCGGGAAGCGCGCAGGATTTTTGATGAGCGGGGTCTTGCAAAGGATATTCAGGTTGACGGCGGGATTACGGCAGATAATGTACACGTGGCTTTGGAAGCGGGCGCAAATGTGATTGTGGCCGGGAGCGCGGTTTTTAAAGGCGATATAGGACGCAATATATGTAAAATGCAGAAGGCTTTTTTGGATTTTAAACGGTAGATGGGAACCCTGTTTTTTCCGGTCATGGGAAAGGCAGGGATTTGTCAATTTATGAATTGGTAAGGTGAATGCGGATGATATATAAAAAGATGGGAAGAAACGACCGGTGCTGGTGCGGGAGCGGAAGAAAATATAAGGTTTGCCATGAGGCTTTTGATGATAAGGTATTGGGGTTTGGAATGAAAGGCCATATGATTCCTGACAGGGACATGCTGAAATCAAAGGAGCAGATAGAAGGGATCCGGGAAAGCAGCAAGGTCAATATTGCAGTGCTGGATTATGTGGCAGCGCATATCAGGGAAGGGATGACAACGGAAGAGATTGACAAAATGGTGTATGAAGAGACAGTCCGTATGGGGGGGATTCCGGCGCCGCTTCATTTTGACGGTTATCCGAAAAGCGTATGCACTTCCGTAAATGAACAGGTGTGTCATGGAATTCCTTCGGAAGACGTGGTATTAAGATGCGGGGATATTGTGAATGTGGATGCGTCTACCATATATAAAGGATATTTTTCGGATTCTTCCCGGATGTTCTGTATTGGGGAGGTATCTGATGAGGCGGCGCGGCTGGTACGTGTGGCGAAGGAATGTATGGAAAAGGGGATTGAGCAAGTAAAGCCCTGGAATTTTCTTGGGGATATGGCAGAAGCGGTACATAACCATGCCCTTGCCAACGGATGCAGCGTTGTAAGGGATATTGGGGGGCATGGGATTGGCCTGGAATTCCATGAAGATCCTTTTGTCAGCTATGTGACAAAAAAAGGTACGGAAATGCTGATGGCGCCGGGGATGGTGTTTACCATTGAACCGATGGTGAACCTGGGTACGGACGAAATCTATATTGATGATGGAAACGGATGGACGGCTTATACAGAAGATGGGAAATTGTCCGCCCAATGGGAGGTAACGGTGGCAGTTACGGAAGACGGGCATGAAATATTGACATATTGACACCTTAATTTCTTTGTGATAGTCTACCTTCAGCGGGCAAGGAAAAATACGGTTTTGCTGCCGCTGTTTAGCGTGCATCCTGCTTATGGATATAAAGATGGAAGGAGAATGGAAAATGGGTAAAGGGAAATATTATATCACCACGGCGATTGCTTATACATCCGGCAAACCGCATATTGGAAACAGCTATGAAATTGTGCTGGCTGACAGTATTGCCAGGTTTAAAAGAAAAGACGGTTATGACGTTTTTTTCCAGACCGGGACGGATGAGCATGGACAGAAAATCGAACTGAAGGCGCAGGAGAGCGGTGTTACCCCGAAAGAATACGTGGATAACATTGCAGGCATGATAAAGAAGCTGTGGAACCTGATGGATACTTCCTATGATAATTTTGTCCGCACCACGGATGAACCCCATGAGAAGCAGGTACAGAAAATTTTCAGGAAACTTTATGAGCAAGGTGATATTTATAAAGGGTCTTATGAAGGACTGTACTGCACCCCCTGCGAATCTTTTTGGACAGAATCCCAACTGGTAGACGGAAAATGCCCTGACTGCGGGCGGGAAGTAAAGCCGGCAGAGGAAGAAGCTTATTTCTTTAAAATGAGTAAATATGCAGACCGTTTGATTGAACATATCAATACCCATCCGGAATTCATACAGCCGGTATCCCGTAAAAATGAAATGATGAACAATTTCCTTCTGCCTGGCCTTCAGGATTTGTGCGTATCCAGGACTTCATTTAAATGGGGGGTTCCGGTGGATTTTGATGACAAGCATGTGGTATATGTATGGCTGGATGCATTGACCAATTATATTACCGGAATCGGATATGAATGCGGCGGGGAAAGCAGCGGGCAATATAAAAAACTGTGGCCAGCGGATCTGCACTTGATCGGGAAGGATATTATACGGTTTCACACCATTTATTGGCCTATTTTCTTAATGGCATTGGGGGAACCTTTACCGAAGCAGATTTTTGGGCATCCCTGGCTTTTGCAGGGTGACGGGAAGATGAGCAAATCCAAGGGAAATGTATTGTATGCGGATGACCTGGTGGATTTTTTTGGCGTGGATGCTGTCCGTTATTTTGTTCTGCATGAAATGCCGTTTGAGAATGACGGCGTGATTTCCTGGGAACTGATGGTAGAACGGCTTAATTCAGATCTGGCGAATACTTTGGGTAATCTGGTTAACAGAACCATTTCCATGAGTAATAAATATTTTGGCGGGATCGTCTGCGACAAAGAAGTGATGGATGTTATGGATGCAGATTTAAAAACCTTGTCAACGTCAACCTATCATAAAGTGTTGAACAAAATGGAAGATTTGCGGGTGGCGGATGCGATAACGGAAATTTTTACGCTGTTTAAACGCTGCAATAAATATATTGATGAAACAGAGCCATGGGTTCTTGCCAAAGATGATACAAAGAAAGACAGGCTTGCTACAGTGCTCTATAATCTGACGGAAGGGATTATGATGGGAGCATCCTTGCTGGAGCCTTTTATGCCGGCCACTGCGGAAAAAATAGCTGCTCAGTTTGACGTGCCGCTATATGCGTTTGAAGATTTGGGTGAGTTTGGAAAATATCCGTCCGGCAATAAAGTGACTGAAAAACCGGAGATTCTATTTGCGCGTTTGGATATGAAAGAAGTGCTGGAAAAAGCGGAAAGACTTTTTGATGCCAGGAAAGCAGAGGCAGGACAAGACGGCAATGAAAAAGACGCTGCATTGCCGGAGGCGGCCGGAGATGTGATTGATATAGAAGCCAAACCGGAAATTACCTACGATGAGTTTGCAAAAATGCAGTTCCAGGTGGGAGAAATCATTGCATGTGAAGAAGTGCCCAAATCAAAGAAACTGCTTTGCTCCAAGGTGCGTATCGGCAGCCAGGTAAAACAGATCGTATCCGGTATCAAGCAGTATTACAAAGCAGAAGAAATGATAGGGAAAAAGGTAATGGTACTGGTGAACTTGAAGCCTGCAACATTAGCGGGCGTATTATCCGAAGGAATGCTGCTTTGCGCTGAGGATGCACATGGGGGGCTTTCGCTTGTGGTTCCGGAGAAGCAGATGCCGTCCGGCGCTGAGATCTGTTAAGTTCTGTTTATGATAAATAACATTTTCATGAAATTACTATTAAAATATTATAATCGGCAATTTTATGGTGTATAATGGATTCATGGCATGGCGGGAGCCTTGCCATGAATCCATTTTCGGCTATAGGAAATGATCCGGCGGTCTTCCTATAATGGAAAAGCTTCAAAAGGGCTGTGAATGGGATGCATAGAATGGGAGGAAAGCTTATGGTAAAAAGGGAAGAACTGTATTTTGATTCCAGGGACAATGAAAACAAAATCCATGGTATGAGATGGATTCCGGAAGGGGATCAGCCAATATGTATCCTTCAGATTATTCATGGCATGGCGGAATATATAGAACGTTATGATGAATTTGCCAGGGAAATGGCGGGGAAAGGAATATTGGTAGTTGGGGAGGATCATTTAGGGCATGGGAAATCGGTAGGGGAAAGTGGCGTATATGGCTATTTTTGTGAAAGAGATGCGGCAACTGTAGTAGTCCGTGATTCTCACCGGCTGAAGAAAATGACCCAGGAACAATACCCGGGGGTACCTTATGTGATTTTAGGGCATAGCATGGGGTCTTTTATCCTGCGTAATTATCTGTGCCGTTACGGGACAGGGATTCAGGCGGCGGTTATTGCAGGTACGGGGATGCAGCCAAAGCCTTTACTGGTAATGGGGAAAGCCGTAGCTGCTTTGCAGAAGATATTCTGCGGTTCCAGGCATCCAAGCAGGCTGCTCAACGCTTTGTCTTTCGGGGGGTATAATAAACGGATAGTGCATCCGCGGACAGTTATGGATTGGCTTACAAAAGAAGAAGAGATGGTAGATGCTTATATAGAAGACCCGCTTTGCGGTTTTACCTTTACAGTAAACGGTTTCCAGACATTGCTGGAATTGGTGAACCGATTATATAAAAAGGAAAACCTGGAAAAAATGCCGAAAGAATTGCCGGTATTGTTTGTGGCCGGAAAGGAGGATCCGGTCGGCGGTTATGGGGAAGGCGTGAAAAGAGCATACCAGTCCTTTCAGGAGATTGGCATGAAGAACGTAAAAATGAAATTATATGAAACGGACAGACATGAACTTCTCAATGAAAGCGACAGGGGGACGGTTTATCAGGATATTTATCAGTGGATTATGTCTGCAATCCAATAAATGATTAGATGAAATGCTGAAAACGGATGGAAAAGAGGAAAATGAGGAAAGCTATGAAAATTATGAAAAAAATTTTATCTATAATGACAATTTTATTTTTGACAGTCACTGCGGCTTTAAGCGTTGGTTTAAAGTCCCAGGCGCAGGAAGGGAAAACAGTAATCGCATTAGGGGCGGATTTATCGCCTGAACAAAAAAGCACAGTGTTAAACCTGATGGGGATTACAGAGGAACAGTTGGCGGGGTGTGATGTAATTTATATTACAAATGGACAGGAGCATCAATACCTGGATTCTTATCTGGGTTCCTCGGTCATCGGAAGCAAATCTCTTTCCAGCGTTATGCTTAAAAAGGGCGCGAAAGGAAGCGGTGTGAATGTGACTACTAAAAATATCAATTATTGCACGACCGGGATGTACCGTAATGCGCTTCTTACAGCCGGGATTCAAGATACGGAAGTAACGGTAGCTGCTCCTGCACAGATATCCGGCACGGCAGCATTGATTGGCGCGGTAAAGGCCTATGAGAGGATGGAAGACACAAAAATCCCGGATGCAGCTTTATCCAACGCATTAAATGAACTGATTACGACAGGCGAGCTGGCCGATGCGGCAGAAAATGTAAACAGGGATGAAATTGAGGGATTGATCGCTTATATTAAAGAGAAGGTGGCAGACGGGGAATTGGAGACGGAAGAGGACATCAGAGCCGCAATTGAAGAGGGAGAGCGGAGATTTGGGGTATTTCTTTCCGAAGAAGAGATCCGAAAAATAATTGATTTGATGAACAAATTAAAGGGAATGGGGCTGGATAGCGAATATCTGATCAGCCAGGCTGAAAAGCTTTATCAAAAATATGGCGAGGATATTGTAAATCATGCCGATGAGGCTATCAGCGAAGCGGTAAGCGGTGCGGTAAACGGCGCGGCGAAAGGGTTTTTCCAAAGCATTAAAGACTCGGTGAAAGATTTCTGGGACAGCATCTTTGCATAGTCAAGTGGCTGAGGAAGCAGAAAAAAGAATAAAAAGAACAAATGATGCAAATGCTATCATGAGTGGAACAAAAACCGGAAATTGCATGGAGGGAAAAATATGAAAATTGCGTTTTATGGCACAAAGGCTTATGACAGGACATGGTTTGAACCGCTGGCAAAAGATTACGGGTTTGAGATCCGTTTTATCGAATTGCCGTGTAACGAAGAAACGATATTTCTGGCAAAAGGCTATGATGCTATTTGCATATTCGTGAATGACTATGTAAATGCAGCGATGATAGAACAGCTTTATGAGATGAAAGTGAAGGCAATATTGCTCCGGAGCGCAGGATTTAATCATGTGGATGTAAAAGCCGCAGAGGATAAAATCATTATTTTGAGAGTCCCCAGCTATTCGCCGGAGGCAGTGGCGGAATATGCCATGGCTTTGCTGCTGACCGTGAACAGGCATACACATAAAGCGTATAACCGTACCCGGGATTTTAATATGAGCCTGAACGGGCTGATGGGGAATGACTTGAACCATAAAGTGGCAGGGGTAATCGGCACTGGAAAAATAGGGCAGGCAATGATTCGTATTTTGAACGGCTTTCAGATGCAAGTGCTTGCTTATGACCCTTATCCGGTAAAAGGCCTGGAGGCGGAATATGTTACAGTGGAAGAACTGATGAAAAGATCCGATGTGATAAGCCTTCATTGCCCGTTGACAACAGCGACAAAGCATATCATTAACAAAGATACGATTGCTATGATGAAAGAAGGCGTATATCTGATCAATACATCCAGGGGCAGCCTGATTGATACGGAAGCGCTGATCAGCGGGCTTTTGGAGAAAAAATTTGCGGGAGTGGGGCTGGATGTTTATGAGGAGGAAGAAGGGATTTTCTATGAAGACCGTTCCGGGGATATCATAGAGGATGAAAACCTGGCAAGGCTGGTGACTTTCCCTAATGTGCTGATTACTTCCCATATGGGATTTTTCACTACAGAAGCTATGCAAGCTATTGCAATAGAGACGTTGGAGAATGCATATGCGTTGGAGAACGGGCTTCCGTTGGTCAACCGTGTCGGCATAGAAGCTTCATGAAAAATAAATGATAAATAATAATAATAATCCTTCTTATTTCTTGTAAAGAGAAGGATTATTTGATAAAATGAATAGAATTATTTAGTTTGAGAGGATGATGGGGATGGAAGGAGCGGTGTTTCCGTATATAATCCGTATGGCATACCAAAATGAATGGGAAGATGCGATGGCATTAGCCTGGAAAACATTCCTGGAATTTGAGGCTGATGATTATGAACCGGAGGGGATTAGGAGCTTTGAAGATTTTATTACGGACAGCGCGCTTCACCGTATGTTTATTATGGGGGCGTACCAGATGTTTGTGGCGCTGGACGGATTCAGGATGACTGGTATGATAACGGTAAGGGGTAATTCCCATATTTCTTTATTGTTTGTGGATAAGGAGTATCATAGAAAGGGGATCGGAAGGGCATTGATGGAAGAGCTTTGCAGTTACTTAAGGGCAGAGCTGGGGATTGGCAGGGTAACCGTAAACGCCTCCCCTTTTGGGGCGGAATTTTACCATAGACTTGGGTTCAAGGATATGCAGCCGGAGCAGACATCATCCGGGATACGTTACACACCTATGGAATTGTTTTTGAGATAAGAGGATGCGTAAAGCTGCAGCGCATCCTGTATAAACTGCAGCCTACGGATTACATATAAAGGAAATATTTAATACAGGAAGAGGAATGGTAAAATGGGTAGATTATTTAATATTGACAGCCCTGTAATGCGTTTTCTGGGGAAAGTGGCAGATTTAATGATTTTAAATCTGGTAACATTAGTATGCTGTATTCCGGTGGTAACGGCTGGGGCGTCTTTAACGGCGATGCACTATGTGTTGTTAAAAATGGTGCGGAATGAAGAAAGCTATATTGTAAGGTCTTTTTTCAAGTCTTTCAGAGCAAATTTCAAACAGGCGACAATCATCTGGATGATTATTTTGCTTTGCCTTATAATTTTTGTAGCGGATTTGATGATTATTAATAATTCCGGGCTGCATTTTCCGGAAATATTAAAAATATTGCTGTTTGCTTTATTTATGGTAGCATACATGGTGATGTGTTATGTATTTCCGGTACTTTCCAGATTCGACAACACTGTGCCGAAAACGATGAAAAATGCCTTATTTATGGCAATCCTTAGTTTCCCGAAAACAGTGCTGATGATGCTTGCATATTTATTGCCTTTTGCAGTTGTTTATTTTTTTGTAATGGCGGTGCCAATTGTATTTCTTTTTGGGATTTCAGCTCCGGCTTATTTAGCCGCTATGCTTTACAGCGGGACATTTAAGAAGTTTGAACCGGAGGAAGAACCTTATATAGACCGCTTTGAAGCAGGCGAAGGGATTGATATGACACAGGATCATGGGAGGACAGAAAAATGACAGACAGGCAAACCAAGTCTGCAATTATACAGTGGATGATACCCGCAGCAATATTAGTAATCCTCATTATTGTAATGCTGACCGATTTTTCGTTAAAAAGCCGGCAGGCTGCGGCTGATAATGTGGCTAGTTTGTACCTTAGCAAGGCGGAAAAATATGCAGAAGAAGTTAATTATGAAATAAAAGGTATGACTGCGGCCGGAAAAACAATTATGCAGCTTATTTATGAAGAAAAATGGATGAGCGCTAAAAGAGTTGCGAAGATGGAAAAGGCTTTGTATGAGAATTCGGATGCCTATGCGGTACTATATTATGGCGGCTGGGGATTAGGGGTGCTGCACGATGAGTCAAGGGTGGAAATCACAGAAGCAGGATACTTCCAGGAGATCAGGAATGCACTGGCCAGGATGCGTGAAGAGCAAAAATCAGAAAATGCTCCTTTGATTTATTATACATATGTTTTTAAGGATGAATTAGGGACTGGCAATTCAGCCGTTATTGCTGCTTTAACAGGAGGGGAAAAAGAGGAAATTCTTCTTATGTATTATCCGGTGGAAAAACTGGATGCGCTTTTTACTCAGCCTACATTTGAATCCAATGCTTTTTATGCTGTAGTTGATGCAGACGGTGAAATGATAAAGGTGAATGGGGCAGATAATGTTTTAGCAGAGGGCGGAAATATATGGAAGGCCTTGAAAGAGAGCGGCGGGGATAATGAACTGCTTCAGAAAGCCCAGGTGAGGATAAAGAATAAAACATCAGGCAGTTTTAGCGTCAGTTTAGGCGGAGTGGACAGGAGGATGGTATATGCCCCGGTAGGAATCAATAATTGGTCTTTGATGATAGGGATTGATCAGACTTATGTGGATCAACAGATTGATCAGGAGTGGAAGGATTCTGAAACAATGATCCGCCGCCTTATGATAGCTGTGGGCATATTTTTAGGTGTAGTAGTGGTAATTAATATTTTAGGAAGACTTAGAAATAATGAGAAGAGGAAGAAACTGGAGGAAAAAGCGGATACAGATCTGCTTACTGGCTTGAACAATAAGCTGGCAACGGAGCGGAAAATGAAAGAATATATGGAGAAGCATCCGAAAGAGCAGGCGTTGCTGTTTGTCCTTGATGTGGATAACTTTAAAAAAATTAACGATACCCGTGGTCATGCGTTTGGGGATGAAGTCCTGTCCGCATTGGGACACCGGATGGCTGCCATGTTCAGGTCATCGGACATTATTGGGCGCACTGGCGGGGATGAATTTATGATTCTCTTAAAAAAGCTGGACAGTGATGAGTTATTGGAAAAAGAGGCAAAAAAGTTAGGCGATTTCTTTAAAGACTTCCAGGTTGGGGAGTATGTGAAATATGCGGCGACTGCCAGTATAGGGGCGGCAGTTTTCCCGAGGGACGGCAGTGACTTTGAAAGTATGTATAAAGCGGCGGACAGTGCGCTTTATACGGCAAAAAAACGGGGAAAAAGCCAGCTTGCTTTTTATGGGGAAGAAGAAAGTAAAAGCGAGGGGATTAAAAAGGTGGAAAGAGAAAGCAAGGTCACCAAATAAAGGCATAAATAGTATTGGTTTGTACAATGTGTATAGGAAAAACAGAAAATATTGTTTAATATGACGTGAATATTTGTATTATTGAAATATTGTAAGCAATTGTTACAATGTAATGAAAAAACTTTGTGGAATGTGGGTATAGAAAAAAGAAAAGAACTCCGTTATACTTGCTTTAGAGTGAAACAATGAATTCCGGGCAGTACGGAATCAGGAAACCAATAGTGATTAGGAGGCAAACTAAAATGGCAAGTTTATCATTAAAAAATATCTGTAAGGTATATCCGAACGGATTTGAAGCAGTAAAGAATTTTAACCTTGAGATTGCAGATAAGGAATTTATTATTTTTGTAGGGCCGTCAGGATGTGGTAAGTCTACAACGCTTCGTATGGTTGCTGGTTTGGAAGACATTTCTTCCGGTGAATTGTGGATTGGCGATAAGCTGGTAAATGATGTAGAGCCGAAAGACAGAGATATTGCAATGGTATTCCAGAATTACGCTTTGTATCCGCATATGTCAGTATATGATAACATGGCTTTCGGGCTTAAGTTAAGAAAAGTTCCGAAGGATGAAATTGATAAAATGGTAAAGGAAGCAGCAAAAATCCTTGACTTGACAGCTCTTCTTGAGCGTAAACCGAAAGCTCTTTCCGGTGGACAGAGACAGCGTGTGGCAATGGGGCGTGCTATTGTCCGTAACCCTAAAGTATTCCTTATGGATGAACCTCTTTCTAACTTGGATGCAAAGCTCCGTGTTCAGATGCGTATTGAGATTGCTAAATTGCACCAGAGGCTTGGCACAACGATCATCTACGTAACACATGACCAGACAGAGGCTATGACCCTTGGTACGAGGATTGTTGTTATGAAAGACGGTATTGTACAGCAGGTAGATACACCTCAGAATTTGTATGAAAAACCGCAGAACCTGTTTGTTGCAGGATTCATGGGTTCGCCTCAGATGAACTTCCTGGATGCAGAAGTGGAAGCAAAGGGCAATGTAGCAGCTCTTAAAGTTGCAGGAAAGAGCATTGAACTTCCGGCAGCAAAATCCAAAAAATTAATCGACGGCGGTTATGTAGGAAAGAAAGTTACTTTTGGTATCCGTCCTGAAGATGTATATGATTCAGAAGAATATGTTGCAAAAGCACAGTGTGTATTTGAATCAACCATTAAAGTTTATGAATTACTTGGTGCAGAAGTTTACTTATACTTTGATTTGGCTGAATTCCCGATTACCGCAAGGGTTGATTCCCGTACATCAGCAAGGCCCGGCGATAGCGTAAGATTTGCTTTTGATGTTGAGAAGATCCATGTATTTGACAAAGAAACGGAGCAGATCATTACAAACTAGTTTTTAAAGATTAGGGGGGATGCGAAAGCATCCCTCTTTTTTGTACCATAGGGGATTGTTTTTTAATCTTTTATGGTAGAAAAGCCCTTCTATAAATAAACGGGAACCGTAGATTCTTCATATAAGAAGGTTATTAGCAGAAAAAAGAAAGGTTTGGGTTAGGAATATGATATCAGGGCAGATTATCAGGACAAGTATTGAAGAACTGTATGCAATAACGAAAGTGGATTTATGCGTTTATGATTTAGATGGCAATGTGGTGGCGGCTACTTTTGATACAAATAACCTTCAGACTGGAATTATTGTTGATTTTGCAGTATCCCCAGCGGACAGCCAGGTAATAGGGGCGGATCATTTGCTGAAAATAAGAGATGAAGGGGAAATAGCATATATATTGGCAGCCAGGGGAAGCGGCGATGAGGCTTATATGATTGCTAAAGTGGCAGTATGTCAGATTCAGAATCTTATTATTGCGTATAAGGAGAGGTTTGACCGGAATAATTTCTTTCAGAATCTGCTGTTGGACAATATGCTTTTGGTGGACATTTATAACAGGGCAAAAAAACTTCATATAGAAGTGGCAGCTTTACGGGTAGTAATTATCGTGGAAACAGGAAACGGGAAGGATGGGACGGCTTCTGAATTCCTAAGCGGCATGTTTTCTGCCCAGTCAGGAGATTATATTACAGCAGTGGATGAGAGCAATGTAATTTTGATAAAAACGTTGAATGCAGGGGAAACCTATGAAACAGTGGAACATACGGCGCAGACGATTGCGGATATGATGAATACAGAAGCGATGATGAATGTACGCGTTGCTTATGGCACGATAGTGAATGAATTAAAAGATGTTTCCAAATCATATAAAGAGGCGAAAATGGCTTTGGATGTGGGAAAGATTTTTTATGTGGAAAGAAAGGTAAATGCATATAGCTCTTTAGGGATAGGCAGACTGATCTACCAATTGCCAGTAAATCTTTGCAAGATCTTTATTGATGAAATTTTTGGCAGCAATGTACCGATGAACTTTGATGATGAAACGTTGACAACGATTAATAAATTTTTTGAAAATAACCTGAATGTTTCGGAGACTTCCAGGCAGCTTTATGTGCATAGGAATACATTAGTATATAGAATAGAAAAGCTGGAAAAAAGCACAGGATTGGATATTAGGGTTTTTGATGATGCATTGACTTTTAAAATTGCGCTAATGGTTGTGAATTATATGAAGTATCTGGAGACCTTGGATTATTAGGTTGAAAATCCCCTGCTTCTATGATATCGAAATTATGCTATAATAATAACGGTTAACAAAGCGAAATGAAACAGGGAGGGGCGAATAACCATGAATAATGAATACGATAACGAAAAGTTTTTTGAAGAATACAGAAAAATGTCACGCAGCAGAAATGGTTTAAGCGCTGCCGGAGAGTGGCATCAGTTAAAGCCCCTGTTTCCTCTGCTCCAAGGGAAAACTGTCCTTGATTTGGGGTGCGGTTATGGCTGGCATTGTACCTTTGCGGCAGAACAAGGAGCTGCACAAGTATTAGGGATTGATTTGAGCCAAAAAATGATTGAAGAAGCAAAAAAGCGGAACGCAGAAAAGGAAATTGAATATCGTGTCTGCGGAATAGAAGAATATGAGTACCCGGAAAGTATGTGGGATTGTGTCGTTTCCAATTTGGCTCTGCATTATATTGAGAATATTGAGAAAGTGTTTCAAATGGTACACAGAACATTGAAACAAGACGGAACGTTTATTTTTAACATGGAACATCCTGTTTTTACCGCAGGAGTTGGACAGGACTGGATTTACACGGAAGCTGGAACGCCTCAATGCTGGCCGGTTGATAATTATTTCATTCCGGGAAAACGAAACACACATTTTTTGGGGTGCGATGTAGTGAAACAGCACCATACGCTTACACAGATTTTGATGGGATTATTGAATAGCGGATTTGAACTTAAAGCTGTGGTGGAAGCCGAACCCCCCAAAGAAATGATGAGTATTCCGGGAATGAAAGACGAATTACGCCGTCCAATGATGTTATTGGTGAAAGCCAATAAAAAATAGATTTATACAGACAAGGGGGAATCCGGGCAAAGTAAAAAAGTAAGAGGAGTAAAAAGCTTAATATATATTTGAAAGAAACAAAGTCCATTAACATAGAGCATGGATATAAATTGCAAGAGCTTGTCAGCATAAACAGGAAGGATGCCGCATAAAATTAGACAACAGTAAACGCGGAAGGGAGGATATCTGTTGGCTGATTATTATAAGAAAGTGATCTATCTCTCTTATCTGGAACAAGGGAACCGGATAAAAGGGGCTGGATTTATGAAAGTGGAAGCCTTAGACAACAAATGGGTTTTTGATATGCGTGTGTCAGGAATGCCAGGGCTGGCGGATAAAAAATATGACATACATGCCGTAGATTGGAAAGGAAAGGAATACTGGACAGGCAGTATCTTTCTGCATAAAGGGAGCGGGGAATGGAAGGAAAGCGGCGTAGGTTTCCTTCCTGGCACAGAAGGGCTGCCTGTTAAGGAAATTAGGAAGTTTGTCATTAAAATATCCGATACGGAGGCAATTGAAGGGGAATGCCAGACAGGATCCCCGGCAGATAAAGGCGGGGAAAACCGCCGGGAAGAAAAGAAAGAATTTTACGCGGCGGAAAAGAACGATAAAGCGGGAAAGAATGAAAAGATAGAAAAAAAGGCAAAAACAGATAAAAGCCTGATAAGGGAAAAGAAGGAAGAGGCTGGGAAGACCCCAAAGACGTGGATGGCTGCAAAAGCAGAAAAGATATCAGAAGGACAAAAGAAAAAAGGCAACAGGGAAATGCTGGACGAGAACCGGGAAAAAGAGATGAAGATGGAAGAGATCATCTTAAATGATAAATGGGAACAGCTTTGCCGGATGTATCCGGTAGTACATCCTTATGAGGACGAAAGAAAGTATATCTCTATACAGCCTAAAGATTTTGTGGTTATGACAGGGGATTATCAGCATCTGGCCAATAATAGTTTTTTGCTTCATGGATTTTATAATTACCGGCATATTGTCCTTGGAAGGGAGCCGATAGATGAGGCGGACAGAAACCAGACGGCACAAGGGCAGGAAAAGGAGGAAACAGGGCAAAAAGGGGAGAAAAAAGGGGATTTTTTTCTGGGTGTACCAGGGGTATACTATGAAAGGGAAAAAATGGTTGCTCTTATGTTTGGGTTTGAGGCATTTGAGTGCTGCGGCGGCAAAGCGGAACCGGGAAAATTCGGGTATTATCTGCGCAGAGTCAAAATATGACAGAACTAAAATATGGCAGAGTCAGCAAAGCCAAAATATGACGGAGTCATATGCCGCTGCAGTCAAAAGACGGGATAAAACTTTCCAAACAGGTTTCCCCGTCTTGGATAAAGCCGTTTTCGATACCTAAGGATAGAGCATAATTGATAAGCCTGTCATATTCGGATGGGGAAACAACACGCTGCAGTTCAGGATATGCGTTAGAATCAAGGAAGGAGGAAACAGGGGTATACTGGTTCATAATACTGATATATATGTCGTTTTGATAAGCGGAAAAAAGATATTGAAGGACGGACCGGGAATCTTCCATACATCCGGGAAGCAATAAATGTCTGACAATAACTCCTTTTTTCATCAATGGGCCGGAATAATCATCTTCGCCCCTGTTTGCAAAAGACAGGTTTTGGGGGGCAAAAACAGGCTTTCCCGTTTGGCGGACCATTTCCTCAATAGCACAGGAGGCAAAGGAAAAATAATCCTCTGCAGAAGAATACTTTTTGCTGAGAACAGGGGAATAGTATTTGAGGTCCGGCAGATAAATGTCAATAAGACCGTCCAGCTCTTTTAGGGTTTCTGCCTTTTCATAAGAACTGGTATTATAGACTATAGGTATGGAAAGACCGTTTGATTTTGCCGTTTCCAGAGCTTTTTTTATTTGCGGAATAAAATGGGTGGGGGTGACAAGATTAATATTACATGCGTTTTGTTCCTGAAGGGAGAGGAAAATTTCGCTAAGGCGTTCCGGTGATATGATTTTCCCTGCTTCTCCATGGGAGACAGGATAATTCTGGCAGAAAACACAGCCCATATTGCAGCCGGAAAAAAAGACTGTACCGGAACCGGACAGCCCTGAAATGCATGGCTCTTCCCACATGTGAAGGGCAGCCCTTGCCGCTTTTATTTCATTTGTCTGCCTGCAATATCCTGTTTGCCCGTTGATCCTGTCGGCATGGCAGTTGCGGGGGCAGAGCACACAGTTATGTAAATTCATAGTAAGAAATCCTTTGCAAATAAAATACCGTGCGTTCTATGTTGAGCCGCATCAATATACGTTACCTTTACAGTTAACTCCGCCAGGCACCCTTACGGCACATGAAAAATTCTGCTTAGTGCTGCTTTGTTCCCAACCTGACACGGTTCGCAGATTCCCATTGCGTAAGACCCAAACTTCAACGCCACTTATAAAGGGCAGCTATACCAAATAAAAGCCCGCGACAGAACATCACCCCTACTAAAGCGGATTGTAGGTACAGGACACCGCTAACGCCCCGGCTGCACGGTGTTCTTAGTATACTGTTTTTTTTAGGGTTTGTCAATCATTCTTGCAGTTTTCTGTTTGCGCGGCTTTTTCCTTTTTGTTCCGCTGGCGGAGTTCCTTAAAAAATGTAGTCAGCATCTGACTGCATTCTTCTTCGAGGATACCCCTGGTCACTTTGACCTGATGGTTAAACTGGGGCATTTCCAGAATGTTAAGTATGGAGCCTCCGCACCCGGCTTTCGGATTCATGCTGCCCATAACCACTTCGGGGATCCGTGCCTGGACAATGGCTCCGGCGCACATCTGACAGGGTTCTAATGTGACATAAAGAGTACAGTCTTCCAGCCTCCAATCCCCTATTTTTTTGCTGGCTTTGTTGATTGCCGTTATTTCAGCATGAGCGAGGGTATTTTTATCGGTATTGCGGCGGTTATAGCCCCTGCCGATGATCTTCCCGCCGCAAACGATAACACAGCCAATAGGGACTTCCCCCAGCAGATAAGCTTTTTGCGCCTGTTTTAATGCCTGTTTCATATATTTTTCATGAATATCCATATTTGCCTCATAGTGTATGTATGGTTTTTATGAACGGATGCACAGAACCCGGCTGATAAAATCAGCGCGACATCTGATTGCGCCAACCGGCAATTGGGGTCAAAGTTGTAAACCCGCGGAAATCTGGCAGCTATATAAGCATTAGTATAATATACTTTTATAGATGAAGCAATCGCTTCACAAAAAACACAGCGGATGCCGGATTTGGAAAAACCGCAGAGTATTCATATATGTTTCATTGTTGCGGCGGGCCTTATATGATAAAATAATTACTGTTTATATAGGTATCCGCAAGGCCAAAAGAGAGATAGGGCAAAGTAAGATGCAGATGAAGGAAGGTGTGGCACGTCATGCGTATATGCGGGTTGAATAAAACAACGCTTTTGGATTACCCTGGCCATGTAGCTGCAGGGGTTTTTTTGGGGGGATGCAATTTCCGTTGCCCTTTCTGTCAAAATAGGGATCTGGTATTAGAGCCGGAAAGCCAGCCAGCAATGGAGAAGGAAGAAATCATAGCCTTTCTGAGGAAGCGGAAAGGGATTTTGACAGGGGTATGCATTACAGGGGGGGAACCTACGATAGAGGAGGGCATTGAGGAACTGATTAAAAAAATAAAAGAGATTGGCTATCTGGTAAAATTGGATACGAACGGGTACCGCCCGGAGATGATACGGAAGCTGACACAGAAGGGGCTTGTGGACTATATTGCTATGGATATAAAAAACTGTATGGAAAAATACGGTAAGACAGCCGGTCTGCAAAAGCTGGATACCGGAAGGATTAAGGATTCTATCCATTGGATAAAAAATAGCGGGGTGGATTATGAATTCCGGACGACGGTGGTGAAGGAGCTGCATGGGAAGAAGGATCTGCTTGCCATAGGCAGGCAGATAGAGGGGGCGAAGGCATATTTCCTGCAGGGATATCAGGAAGGCAAAGGAGTGATTGCCCATGGGTTTCATGCGTACGGAAAAAAAGAGATGGAAGAGCTGGCGGAGTGCATCAGGCCATTTGTCCCGAATGTGCAGTTAAGGGGGATAGAATAGAAAAAAGGCCGGAAAGTCAGAAAATGGAGTAGTACTTCCGGCGGATTCTTCCGGTAAAGCCATAGTCGATAATGACAGGCCGGTTATGGAGTATCCCCCAATTGACAGGGCGGCATAAATCGGTAACGAGCAGATTGTATTTATAAGGGATATAACTGAAATTATTTGATTGAAAAAGCTCCTTGTTACTTTTAACGTGAAAAAAATTACGGACATAAGAAAAATCTGTAACCGGTTCCGCTTTTTCCATGATTAAGAACCGGTTATCCGGTGAAATAAAAAGAACCTTTGCAAAAACATCAGAATCATCCATTTCCGAGATGATAGCTTCTACCTGATTTTGGGCATACCCTTTTTTATTTTTTGCCGCCTTTAATACGGTACCATCGCCTAAATCATAGACTTTGCGCCCTGACCCGCTGCCAAGCGCCGGGTAGGCCCCGTCAAAAAGGTTATTTAGTATTTTGGACAAATCAATTGCGCTGCTCATGCCGTATCCTCTAAAATATTTGTAATATATTATCATTATATGGAAGAAAGCGGGGGATGGTGTACCGCTGTCATTCTTTTTGCACGGGAACCTGTTTTCCGGTCGGGATTTTTCTTTTTCGTTTTCCGGGCTTTTTCCCGTGCAAAAAGAGAAAGAATATGCTATAATAAAAGCGCAATGCAGAAATGAGGAAAATGAAATAAGGGAAAAGAGGTAAAGATGTATGGAAATGCTTATTTTAGGCGGCGGGCTGCTGATTATTATTGTTGCAGTGATTGTAGCGGCAGTATCTTCCGTGGTATCTGCAGTAGCTGCAAGTGAGGACGAGGAGAATTTCTGAATTTCATGTTCCAGCGCAGGCTCCGGTCCGCTGGAACAATTTAATGTTATTTAAGATTTAGTTTATGAATGGTTATGAAATTTTATAAGTTTTTTTAAAACTAAACACATAACGGACACATTTATTGCTTATTATATATTATAGATAGTTGAAGAACTCACTATTAAAAACTCACTATCTCCCCCCTCATAAGAAAATAAAAGAAAAAAGTTCCGCTATGGCGGAACTTTTTTCGCTTTCCTGGATTTAAGTTACCTAGTTTTGTTTTCGGAACCAATAAGTCGTATCGGTTTCAGATGTGGAGGACGGTATATGGATAATTTTAGTTTATTATATCCGGAAGGATATGATGAAAAAAAACGGGCATCCCATAGGATGAAAAATTATGATTTTATGAAAGAACTGCAGTTAGAATCTTTGGTAATTCTGATCCAGGGCAGCCATAGGGGAATGACACATTTAAAACTGCAGGACTATTTCACTACAGATGAGGAAGCGCTGGGATACCGCCTGGATATAGTAGAGGATATGGTAAAACATAGGGAATGGTATGATTTGTTTTGCAAGGCGATTCCGGCAATCCAGAATGTATCCGATCTGCGCCGGAGCATGAACGGCGATTTCTCAATAGAATCCGCATTGGGTTCCATACGTTTTTTGGAACTGTATACGGAAACCGTTGATTTATTTGCAGAAAAAGCCCTTCCGTTAGAAACACATTCAAAAGGCTTGCTTGCTTTACAGAAGAAGATCAGGGAAGTGGCAGAGGGAGAAGAATACCGCAGCTTAAAAGAAGAGCTTGGCAAAGAGGAAACGAATTTTGGACTGGTGAAGAGCATCACTCTTGGAATGAACCTGGATGAGACGCTCCGGGTTCAGGAAGCGGGGATTGTTTCGGTTAATATGGAAAAATTCCATCAGGGGACAGTCATGGACAGATTGTTGAAAAAGACGGGGAAGGATAGCATGGCTTTTATCACGCCGTTATTTTCTCTTTCTAAAGGGCTGCAGTTTGGGGATGCAAAAGCAGTGGATGTGGCTGTCCGTTCAGCATTAAATACAATTTTTGCACGGACAATAAGAAGCTTTGGCCCAGTGGTGCAGAAATATTTTTCGGTGAATACTTCTTGGTTTGTGCAGCTTTTGGACGATATCCGTTTTTTAACGGCGGGAGTGAAATTTATTTTGGATATGAAAGATCAAGGATTTTCCATGTGCAAGCCAGTAATTGCGCCGGCAGAGGAAAAACAATGCCGGCTGGCAGGGGTCTATAATCCGGTATTGGCAATGAAAAGGGTGGAGAAGGCAGTGGTTTCCAATTCCTTTACTTATGATGAGAATGGGCGTTTTTATCTGGTGACAGGCCCTAACCATGGCGGAAAATCTATTTTTGCATATTCCATCGGGATGGCGCAGGCGCTGTTCCAGTTAGGGCTGTTTGTTCCGGCGCAGACGGCTTGTATCAGCCCTGTCACAGGGATATTCACTCATTTCCCGGTTTCGGATGAGGATAATTACGGGAAAGGAAGGCTGGAAAGCGAATGTGCGAGGCTGGGGAAGATAATGGAAGAATTGGAGGATACGGATATTCTTTTGATGGACGAGTCTTTTTCCAGTACCAGTGGGATGGAGGCCGGATACATTGCCTCTGAAGTTTTGACTGGGATTGGGCTGATAGGGTGCGGCGGGATATTTGTGACCCATATCCATGATTTGACCCAGAAGCTGGAGGAGTACAACCATTTTCCGGGAAATAAAGGGAAAATAGATAATCTGGTTGCATTAATGGAAAATAAAGAGGACGGTACGCGGAGTTATAAAGTGGAACGGACGATGCCGGATGGGTTAAGCTACGCCAAAGATATTGCTGCCCGTTACGGGTTACTGTGCAGACTGCCTGTTTATATGGACCATGATGAAAATGGTGGAAAATAATGGAATAGGACAGGCAGGGAAAATGGGTTTGGAGGATGAGGATACGGGATGGAACGTGAAAATGTTTGAAACGACGGTGGAACAGAAAGGGAAAATAGAAAGCGGCCTGCAGGAAGAGCAAGAACAAAGGCAACACAGGGTGGAAGAATTGGCAAGGCAGGTAATGCAGTTGGCAAGAGACAGCATTGTAGTGCATATGCGGTTTCTTGACGTAGCGTTATCGCGGGTAAAGACAGAGATACGGAACGGGCTTGGCGGGGCTGCAACAGACGGGGATACGTTATGTTATGATGCTTTCTGGATTTTAAAAAAATATCAGAAGGAGGCCGGATATCCGGTTAGGCTGTATCTGCATGTGCTGTTTCATTATGTATTTTACCATAGCTTTGCCTATGAGGAGAAGGAAGAAGAACTATGGGATCTGGCAGCAGACGTTGCGGCAGAAAATGTAATATTGGAAATGGGGCTTCCCATGGGGGGATTGGATACGGATGCAGAGGCCGGAAACAAATTGCGCTGCCTGAAAGAGGATGCGGGGATGCTGACAGCGGAACGGATTTACAGATATTTAAAGAATAATCCGGTTTCCCAGGAGGAAAAGGAACAGTGGAGACGTCTTTTTTGCCGGGATAGGCATGATCAATGGAGAAAGCAGGAAAATCTGGAAATTACCCAGGAACAATGGAAAAAGATAAGCGAGAGGATTAAGGCGGATGTAAAATCTTTTTCCAGAGATAAGAATGCATCGGAGAGCCTGGAAAAAAACCTGACGGAAGCAACAAAGGACCGGTATGATTACGGGGAACTTCTGCGGCGTTTTACCGTTATGGGGGAAAGTATGCAAGTCAATGACGATGAGTTTGATTATATTTATTATACGTATGGCCTATCTGAGTATAAGGATATGCCGTTAGTGGAGCCTTTGGAATACAAGGACGAAAAGAAAGTGAAGGAATTTGTCATTGCCATTGATACATCTGCTTCTTGCCGAGGGGAAACCGTAAGGGAATTTATCCGGAAAACATATTCTATATTGAAAGGAACCGAACATTTTTTCCGGAAAATCAATGTACACATTATACAATGCGACAATGATATCAGAAGTGACACAAAGATTTCCTGTCAGGAAGATTTCGAAGCTTTTATGAAAAACGGGAAGCTGAAGGGTTTCGGATCTACGGATTTTGGCCCGGTATTTGATTATGTGGATAAGCTTTTAGAGGAAGGGGAATTTGAGAATTTAAAAGGGCTGATTTACTTTACGGATGGATATGGAATATATCCTCCCAAAATGCCAGGTTATGATACGATATTTGTTTTTTTGGATGATAATGCTGAAAGGCCGGAGGTTCCTGCCTGGGCGATTCCGGTAGTATTGAGCGAGGACGATATAGAAGGGATAAGATGTGAGACGACATGAATATTAAGCAGGCGAAGGAACATATTAAAAACACGGTAAATTTGTACTTAAAAAAGGATGAATTTGGGGAATATAGGGTTCCTGTGGTCCGTCAGCGCCCGATTTTCCTTCTGGGCGCCCCGGGGGTGGGGAAGACGGCGATTATGGAGCAGATTGCCCAGGAGCTGGGGATTGCGCTTGTCTCGTATTCTATGACCCATCATACAAGGCAGTCCGCTCTGGGGCTTCCTTTTATCAAAGAAAAAGAATATGGAGGGGAAGGTTACCGTGTTTCGGAATATACGATGAGTGAAATTATTGCATCTATTTATGATGTAATGGAGGAAAGCGGTATACAAGAAGGAATCCTGTTTTTGGATGAAATTAACTGCGTATCGGAAACATTGGCGCCGTCCATGCTGCAGTTCCTTCAATATAAAGTATTCGGCAGGCACAGGGTTCCTGATGGATGGGTAATTGTTACGGCAGGAAACCCGCCGGAATACAATAAGTCTGTAAGGGAATTCGACGTGGTTACTATGGACCGGCTGAAAGTCCTGGATGTAGAGGCTGATTACGGCATATGGAAGGAATACGCGCGGGAGCGGGGGATACACAACGTGATCACCAGCTATCTGGAATTGAAAAGAGATCATTTTTACCGTATCGAAACTACTGTAAAAGGACGGTCTTACGTAACGGCAAGAGGATGGGAAGATTTATCCCAGATTCTTTATTTGTATGAAGAAGAAGGGATTGCGGCGGATGAGGCTCTAATTGGACAGTATGTAAGGAATGAACGGGTGGTAAAGGAATTTGCGGCCTATTATGATTTATACAATAAATATAAAAAGAATTATCACGTAGAGGAGATACTGGATGGGAAGGCACCGGAAGAAGCGTTTGCCCGGGCAAATGCAGCGGCTTTTGATGAAAGGTTGTCTTTGCTCAGTATGCTAATGGATAAAATATTAGGGGAAATGAAAGAAGCGGTGGAAACTGCCGATTATTTAAACGAATTAATGTTTTTACTAAAAGCAGGGAAAAACTTGACAGAGAAAACCCGGAAAGGGATAAACGTGGATGGGGAGAATATAGGGGAAAAAGAACCGGATGCGGGTATTCTGGCAGATATACTGGAGAAGCAGGCAGAAGCAAAAAGGAAATCGGTGAATTCCCTGCGCATGGCGAACGCATTGTCTGAGGGGGATAAGAGGAAATACCGGCGCATCCTCTTTTTTTTGGAACAGGCAAAAAAGAAGCTGAATGCCGGGGATGCGAAAACGGCGGGAGAAGGTTTTGAGCAGGTGAAGAAGCAGTTTGACTGCCAGGTAGGGGAAATGAAAGAAACAGTTGCCGCAACGAAGGAAAGGCTCCATGCGTTGTTTTCGTTTACGGGGAAAGCTTTCGGAGAGGAAAACGAAATGCTTATTTTGGTGACAGGATTGACGGTAAATACTTCCGGCGCCCGTTTTATTGCTATGTTTGGCTGTGAAGATTACCAGAAGTATAACGGGAAGCTGAGGCTATCCAAACGGCAGGAAGATTTGCGGCAGGAAATAGAAAAACTGGAACTGTAAGGGGTATGGGAGAGATATGCAAAAAGGAATATGGAAAACCCAAGAGGGGGATTTTGAATACCGGATAGACAGGAAGAAAGACAGAAGCGGTGAGCCGTGGGTAACAGTTACGGATTATAGGGGGACATATACAGAAGTTCACGTTCCGGGGAAAATAGAGGGGATTCCAGTAAAAGCGCTGGCTAAGAAAACTTTTTTAAGCAGGAAGAACTTGAAAAGGGCAGTCCTGCCGGAACCGTTGGAGGAAATTGGGGATTGGGCATTTGCTTATTGCACAGGGCTGGAAAGCGTATGGATTCCGAAAAAAAGGATAAAATTGGGCAGCAGCATTTTTATGGAATGCCCAAAAATCAAAAAAGTGTATCTATATGAACCGGAACTGGAAAAAACGGCTGGAGAAGATGAAGAACAGACCGCCGCTTTGCTGGCTGCCGCTGCAGTCCTGCTGGATGCGGAATATTTGCTGGATGTGCAGGAAGCGGGTACGGATTCATGGATGGAAAAATGGGATGCCAGGATGAAAACGGTGATGGAAGCGGAAGATGATGAAGGGTATACGAAAATGATACTTTGCGGGGAAGAGGATTACGGATGCAGCTTAGAGGAGTTCATGAAGAGTAAGAGGAAGGGTAAAGTACGGCTTGCGATGCTCCGGCTGTTAAATCCCGCTGGGCTGGATGAAAAGAACCGGATGTTATGGGAACAATACCTTCTGGATCATACAAAAGGCTGCGCATCGGAAGAAACCTGGGAGGTGCTGCGGGAGGAACATGGTTATGAAGAGGAATATTTTAAGCTTTTTGCACGGATTGGAGGGATAAGGAAAGAGAACTTTGATGCATTGCTTTTAGATATGGAAGGGGATTATGCGGAAATGAAAGCCTTTTTTATTAATTATAAAGAAAAACATATTGGTGGCGGGAATTTTTTTGATACTTTGTCACTGGATGACTGAAAAAATGTCATCGGATATAGGCGGCGTAAGAAACGATAGGGGTCCGGTTACATATAGGTTAAGTTGCCTTGTCATGCTTATATGAAAAAGATGCGGGGCATGGGAATGAAATGGGGATAGAGGATATGGACGAGAAATTAATTGATGATATTTTAAAACATCTGGATCATGAAACACAGTCAGGCATAATGAGAATGAGCGTAGAAATGGATGAAAAAAGTGACAAGGCGGCAGAAGTTTCCCGCAAATGCTGCAATATGTACGGGAGGCCGGCGAATGAAACGGTGGGGCTGCTGGATGGTTATACGGATTTAAACGCAGGAAGGCCGGATAATGAGAAATGAAAGATTTTATTTATGGAATACGTGAAATATGCGTGCGGAAAGACCTGCCGTAAGCATAAAAGATCCCAAAGCCGGAGACAGCGTCTGGGGCTTTGGGATGAAATTCCCGCCGTATTATAAAATTATAAATTCATAAGTATCTGTGAAAGGCCAGTTATTACAAAATTAAAAGTAATAATAGCGAAGATAACAGTAAAAATGAGCGACTGGGTACGGCTGCCCTGCATTGGCTTCCTGAATTCTTCTACCACGCAGCAGGAAGGATCAGAAGGAACATAGCAGACACGGTAATTGCCGCCAAGGCTGTAATGGCCTTTCCTTTTTTCTGCGAAATCCAGTTGCACAGTATAATCCTTATCATTTACAGTATATGTAATAGCCGGATATTCATTCGTCCAGCGGAAAGAACGGTTACTGCGCCGGACATTAATGATATTGCTGATTCTGCCATGGGCAGACCCGGTCATTTCATGCGCGCGGTTAAGCATACTGCTTACTTTCTTAAAACGGCGGAAAAAACTAAATGCTAAAATGCCAAGAAGAAGGCCAAAAGCAATGGTAATTCCTCCCGATGCCAAATAAAAACTACTGTCCATAAAAATCCTCCATTCCAGAGCGTTTATGCGGCGGGGCAGTGCAAACCTCAAATTTGCATCTGCCATCAAAGCTTGTTTGTGACGCTCCGGCACAAACAGCCGTGTGAAAAATCAGCCTGACAACTGATTTTTCATACAAATACCTTTTATAAAATTATAAAATAAGTAACGGAGATGGAGAGATTTGAACTCTCGCACCGGTTGCCCGGCCTACCGCATTTCGAGTGCGGACCCTTCAGCCACTTGGGTACATCTCCACATAGGATATACATCTGATTCCCCCTGCATTTGCTGCTGTGCCGGAAATAATCATATGCATAAAGAACAGATACTATTTTATCCTATATTCTGAATTTAATCAAGATGAATCCAAAATTTTTTTGAGATGATATGAAAAAACATGAGTTGTGATAAAAAGTAAATTATTATATAATGAAATAATGAGTTAACAGCACGGGCTTAGGAACAGCCCTAGGAAGCTTAAAGGAGGATGAATAATGAAAAGAATCGGAATGTTGACCAGCGGCGGCGACTGTCAGGCATTGAATGCGGCAATGCGCGGAGTGGCAAAGTGTCTATTTCACAGTGGTGAAGATTTGGAAATGTACGGCTTTTTGGAAGGATACAAAGGGCTTATTTATGGTAATTTCCGTATGCTTACCCCTGCTGATTTTTCTGGGGTGCTGACAAAAGGGGGGACGATATTGGGAAGTTCCAGGACACCCTTTAAGCAGATAAGGGAACCGGATGAAAATGGGCTGGATAAAGTGGAAGCGATGAAGCAGAACTATTATAAGCTCCGTTTGGATTGCCTGGTTATTTTAGGGGGAAATGGAACACATAAGACGGCAAACCTTCTGCGTAATGAAGGGCTGAACGTAGTAACGCTGCCTAAAACCATTGATAATGATCTGTGGGGTACGGATATGACTTTCGGTTTCCAGAGTGCGGTAAATATCGCTACGGATGCGATTGACTGTATCCATACGACTGCGGCATCCCATGGACGTGTATTTATTGTGGAAGTTATGGGACATAAGGTTGGTTATTTGACGTTGAATGCCGGTATGGCCGGCGGGGCGGATATTATTCTGATTCCGGAGATACCTTATGATATTAAGAAAGTAATTGACAAGATAGAAGAAAGAAATAAAAACGGAAGCAAATTTACGATCCTCGCTGTGGCGGAAGGGGCAATTTCAAAGTCGGATGCAAAGCTGTCAAAGAAAGAATATAAGGAAAAAATGAAAAATTATAAATATCCGTCGGTTTCTTATGAAATTGCAGCTAAAATACAGGAAAAGACAGGATATGACGTCAGGGTAACGGTACCAGGGCATACACAAAGAGGCGGAAGCCCTTGCCCTTATGACAGGGTATTTGCCAGCAGGCTTGGTTCTGAGGCAGGCAAGCTTATTTTAAAAGGGGAATATGGCTTTATGGTAGGGTATAAGAACCGAGAAGTGGTAAAAGTGCCGCTGGAAGAAGTGGCGGGCAAGCTGAAAATGGTTGCGCCTGACGCAAGCATTGTAAAAGAAGCGAAATTGCTGGGAATTAGTTTTGGCGATTAAAGAGAGGTTTGTATGTCTTATACAGCATTGTACCGTAAGTTCCGGCCGCAGAGCTTTGAAGAGGTAAAGGGGCAGGAACATATTGTAACAACATTAACGAATCAGATAAAAGCAAAACGTATTGGACACGCTTATCTTTTTTGCGGAACCCGGGGGACAGGGAAAACAACCATCGCCAAGATTTTTGCAAAGGCAGTAAATTGCGGGAATCCGGCGGATGGCAGTCCCTGCGGGGAATGCCCCCTTTGCAGGGCGATTGCATCCAACGCAAGTATGAATGTGATAGAAATAGATGCGGCATCCAATAACGGGGTGGACAATATCCGTGAAATTGTGGATGAAGTATCTTATTCCCCGGCAGAGGGAAAATATAAGGTTTATATTATTGACGAAGTTCATATGCTTTCCATAGGGGCATTTAATGCGCTTCTGAAAACGCTGGAAGAGCCGCCTTCTTATGTCATTTTTATTTTGGCAACAACGGAAGTGCATAAAATACCGGTTACGATATTGTCCAGATGCCAAAGGTATGATTTTAAAAGGATTACTATAGATACCATTGCAGACAGGCTCCGGGAATTGATGCAGGCGGAGGGGATTTCTGCAGAGGAAAGGGCATTGCGCTATATTGCAAAAGCAGCCGATGGATCTATGCGGGATGCCCTTAGTTTGTTAGACCAGTGCATTGCTTTTCATTTTGGGGAAGAATTGACTTATGACAAAGCATTGGAAGTACTGGGGGCTGTAGATATTTCAGTGTTTGGCCGTTTATTTGAACTGGCGCTGGCAAAAAATGTGACGGGCTGTATAGAACTTTTGGAAGAAATGGTTATCCAGGGGCGGGAACTTTCCCAGTTTGTAACGGATTTCACATGGTATTTAAGAAATCTGCTGCTGGCGCAAAGCGCAGGCCGTATAGAAGAAGTGATTGATGTATCTACAGAAAATATGGAAATGTTGAAGGAAGAGGCAAAAATGACGGATGCGGATACGGTAATAAGATATATCCGTATTTTTTCCGAGCTTTCAGGGCAGATGAGATATGCTTCGCAAAAGCGGATATTAATTGAAGTCGCCCTGATTAAACTATGCAGGCCAAGTATGGAAACAGATATAGGATCTTTGCTGGCAAGGGTACGGGATTTGGAGGAACAACTGGAAAATGGCATAGCTGCGGTTATGCCTCAAAGCATAGGGGGAAACCCATATGCAGGCGAAAAAAAAGAAGAAACGGGAAAAGCGCAGGTAAAGACGGAGTGGCCGAAAGCAGTTCCGGAGGATGTAAAAAAAGCAGTGGAAAGCTGGCCGTCAATTGTAGCGGATATGGCGCAGCCAATGAAGACATACCTGAAAGATGCCCGGTTAAGCTTGGGCGGTGATAATAAGCTTATGGTAGTTGTGAAGGAAGGGCTGGCATCGGAATATTTGATGAAAAACCCGGAGAATCAGGAAGCGCTGAAAAGAGCGGTTGCCGGAGCCGTCCGGAAAGAAATTGAATTAGAGGTGCAGTGTTTTGGGGATCAGAAGTCATTTGAAGATTCCTATATTGATTTAAGCAAATTGATTCATATGGAAATAGAAATGGAAGAAGATTAATGTTATAGGTAAGTGACAGGGAGGATTGGCAAGATGGCAAAAAGAGGCGGATTCCCGGGCGGGATGCCTGGCAATATGAATAATCTGATGAAGCAGGCGCAAAGGATGCAGCGTCAGATGGAGGAAAACCAGAAAGAACTGGAGACAAAGGAATTTACGGCAACTGCCGGAGGCGGGGCTGTAGAAGTGACGGTAAGCGGAAAGAGAGAAGTTATAAAAGTGAAACTTTCGGAGGAAGTAGTAGACCCGGAAGATGTGGAAATGCTGGAGGACTTAATGGTAGCAGCCACCAATGAGGCTCTTAGGAAGGCAGAAGAAGCAAACGCGGAGATTATGAATAAGATGGCTGGGGGCTTGGGCCTTGGGGGAGGCTTCCCGTTCTAATGGATTTATATAGCGGACATATTAACAAATTAATAGATGAATTGGCGGCGCTTCCCGGAATCGGCACAAAATCGGCACAACGCTTGGCATTCCATATGATTAATATGCCTAAGGAAAAAGTAGAACGTCTGGCTAAATCTATTGTGGAGGCAAAAGAGAACGTCCGTTACTGCAAGGAATGTTATACTCTTACCGATCAGGAACTATGTCCCGTATGCAGCAACGAAAAAAGGGATCATAGCACGATTATGGTAGTGGAAAATACAAGGGACCTTGCGGCTTATGAGAAAACGGGAAAATATATGGGGGTATATCATGTGCTGCATGGGGCGATTTCACCTATGTTGGGGATCGGCCCAAATGATATCCGTTTAAAAGAGCTTATGACCAGGCTGGAGGGGGATGTGGAAGAAGTTATTATAGCCACTAATTCCAGCCTTGAGGGCGAAACTACGGCAATGTACATTGGGAAATTGATAAAGCCTTCAGGCATCAAGGTAACAAGGATCGCCAGCGGCGTGCCTGTAGGAGGAGACTTGGAATATATTGATGAAGTGACATTGCTTAGGGCGCTGGAGGGCCGGATAGAATTATAGGGAAAAAGGCCGGCAATGCATGAGCGGCCGGGGATAGGACAGAAAAAGAAAATGTGGAGGAATTAGCAATGAAGATGGAAAAAACAGTCTTTGGAACTATGAAGGACGGTACAGAGATTTATTTATATAGCATGGAGAATGGTAATGGGATGAAAGCCCAGGTGATAAATTATGGGGCAATTCTGGTTAATTTATATGTGCCGGATAAGAAAGGGAAAATAGAGGATGTAGTGTTAGGATATGATAAATTGGAAGATTATTATGTGAATGGGGCGAATTTTGGGGCGACTATTGGGCCGAATGCAAACCGTATAGCGGATGCTTCGTTTGTACTGGACGGGATAGAATACAAGCTGGATGCCAATGACGGGAAAAATAATCTGCACAGCCATGCGGACTTAGGGTATCATAAAAAGGTCTGGAAGGTGGAAGAAAATGAAAAGGGGGTTACTTTCCTGTTGGAAGGGGCTGACGGAGAGATGGGATTTCCTGGGAATAAAAAGGTGGAAGTTTCTTATACTTTGACGGAAGAGAATGAACTGAAAATTCACTATCATGCAATAAGCGATAAACCTACCATTATTAATATGACGAACCATACATATTTTAATCTGGCAGGGCATGATGCCGGGGAAATCTATGATCATATATTGACATTAAATGCTGCCAATTATACGCCGGTAGTGGCAGGCGCAATTCCTACAGGGGAGATTTCGCCGGTACAAGGAACGCCAATGGATTTTACAAAACCCAGGCGGATCGGGAATGATATTGATGCGGATTTTGAACAACTGAAACTGACGGGCGGTTATGACCATAACTGGGTTCTGGACGGAGAGGCAGGAACTTTACGCCATGTGGCCACAGTGGAAGAGCCGGTGAGCGGAAGAGTTATGGAAACATATACGGATTTGCCTGGAGTGCAGTTTTATGCAGGTAATTTCATTGGAAAAGAAACTGGAAAGAGGGGGGCTGCCTATAATTACAGATATGGTTTATGTCTGGAAACCCAGTATTATCCGGATACGGCGAATAAACCTTCTTTCCCGTCGGCAGTTTTTGGCCCTGACAGGGAATATGATACAACTACTGTTTATAAATTTGTAATGTAATTGCGGAGGCGGAACCGGGGATGGTTCCGTCTTTTTTGCATAATGGGATTTGAATTTATATGGAATTCAATAAAAGGTCGATAAAAAGGCAGGAAGATTTGACATATTCCGATAAAAATATGAAGCAGGCGGTGGTATAATGCAAACTGGCAATACATGATAAGAAGGATGCCGGAAAGGGGGTACGGGTATGGGAACGCCGGAGATTGCCAGTAAGGCAGGAATGATAGACGATGACATCGTTATTTACATAGAAGACTATGCCTTGCAATATATAAAAATTTTAAAACAGGAAGTAAATAGCAAAGAGGACAAGTATATTCTGTATGGTAAAAAAGAACGGATTCCAGGTAAAGAAGTTTATATTATCTATGGGGCTGGGCGGATGGAGGAAGAAAAAGAGTTATGCTTTAGGGGGGCAGGAAGAAGTTATGAACGGATTGGCAGCCTGGATATGACATTATGGGAACAAGAGAAAGATATTTTCAAGGGGCTGCAAATAGGAATGGCAAATAGCAAGCGGCCGGTAAGAGGGTATTATGTGTTTTATGATGCTGATGATAAAATGAAGGATTGCTTAAGCAAATATTATGAAGAAAGCATAAACAGAAGCCGATATATTACCCAGAGAGGGCAAGGAGCCTTGGAGCAGGCGGAATTAGTGGATTTTGGCAGCAATAAGCAGACAAGCGGGGCGTCCTTATACATTTGGATCAGGATAACTGTGATAGGGATACTGGCTATTTTGTGCGCCATAGCAGTAACTACTATTAACGGATATGATAAAATCAGCGATTTTGTGCAAGCTGCAGTTCAGACTGCTGAGATGATAGAAAAACCTTGAAAGAATGAAGGGCATGAATGCGTGAGAAAATAAAAGATTTTGTCATTGTTTACCCCTCTATTGGCAGTATGGCCGGAAGTGTGTTAAAATGAAAGGCATATTTATATTTGGAGGTTTAGGATGGCAAACGTCAGGGAGTATTTACGTTCCAGGACAAAAAAAGTAAGGGAAGGGCGTAATATTAATTACAAAGAAAAGATTAGAAGCCATAAACTGACTATTTTTTATAGAGGGCTTCTTGGGATTGCCCTGACAGTTGCTGTGGCGGCAATGATTTTTGTTAGCTGGAGAAACAGGGAATACGAAGAAAGCGTGATCGTAAACTCTATTCCGGTTACAAGAGTGGAGGGGTCTACTTATTTGCCTCTCGGTAATTATATTCTTACTTATAGCAAAGATGGTGCAAACTGTATGGATAGCAAAGGAGGGGTGCTGTGGAACCAGACTTATGAGATGCAAAACCCTATAGTGGATATTAATGGGACAGTGGCCGGTATTGGCGATTACAATGGAAGAACAATTTATATTATGAATACATCCGGCCGTATCGGGGAAATTACAACCAATCTTCCGATACGTAATTTTAGCGTAGCGGCAAACGGGATTGTGGCCGTAGTTTTGGATGATGCCCGGATAACAAGGATTCATTTATATGATACATCGGGTAACGTCTTGGTAGAAAGCGAGACTACGATGGACAAATCCGGCTATCCCATAGACATCAGCATATCTCCGAATGGGGAGCTTCTGGCAATTTCTTATTTATATGTGGACAGCGGTATCCTAAAATCGTCAATTGCTTTTCATAACTTTGGCGAGGTGGGGCAGAATTTATCGGCGGATCGGTTTGTCAGCGGGTATGATTATCAAGGAACGATTGTCCCGTTTATTCATTTTATGAACAGCAGCACTGCATTTGCGGTGTCAGATGACCGTATCATGTTTTTTTCCGGAAACCAAAAGCCGCTTAGTGCAGCCGAAAACCTTTTGGATGTTAAAGTGCAGAGCATTTTTTATAATGAAGAATATGTAGGGCTTGTATTTTTGAATACAGAGGGGGATGGGAAGTATAGATTGAATATATATAATGACAGCGGGACCCTAATAACGGGCATGGGCTTTGATATGGAATATACGAATATCATTTTCCATAAAGATGAGTTTATTATATGCAGCGATTTGGAATATGGCGTATATAATATACATGGAACGGAGCGTTTTAGGGATCAATTTGAAGAAATTGTATACTTATTTGTTCCGCAGGAAAAAAGCAGCCGCTTTCTGGTCATGACACAGAACGCGATGAGAGTAATGGAAATGAAGTAGAGGGAAACAAAAGTGAATTTACTGGCAGTGATCTTTATGATATTAGTAGTATGGCGTGTTTTCAAAGGGCTAAAGAACGGGTTTGCGAAGGAAATTAATGGACTGTTATCGCTGTTTATGGCATTGGTGGTGATTTCAATTGCGCTTCTTTTACTGGGAGGGATAGTGCAGAAAAATACAAGGATTATTGTAATATCAGCGGTTATGCTCATTATAGTGAGTTTTCTATACCGTTTATTGGGAATGGTGATGAAGTCGATAGAAACAATGGCAAAGCTTCCTATAATCAGCTTTGTAAATGTTTTGGCTGGGGCAGCAGCCGGAGCGGTGGAAGTGATTGTAGTGTTCTGGATGGTATATATAATTGTTGACAGCTTTCCGACTGGGCAGTTTGGGGTGCGGGTTAAAGAATGGACAGAACAGAGTACAATACTTATTAATATATATAATAAAAATTATATCGCCCATTGGATTATGGGAATGGGTTTATGATGGGAAACCATGTGTATTAGACATGGTAAAACCACAAGATATAGTAGTTGTAAAAGAATTGAAAAAAACTTGAAAAAAATTCAAAAAAAGGTGTTGACAATTTGGGGATAGTGGTGCTATACTCAATTTCGTTGCCGGCGAAATAAACAGCAGGCCGGCGGCAGGA
>CAJTKK010000016.1:0-92903 GCA_910576535.1 uncultured Lachnospiraceae bacterium
AACATTTATCCCTGGAGAGGGATTCATAAATACTACTATTTAATAATACGAGGAAATATGTTTCATGGAAAAAATTATTACACGGAAAGAAGCTGAGGAGTTTTTCTGATCTATTAACATTCCAGGTTATTTAGGTTATAATATATTTTGAGCTTATACGGATTTCATAATGGAGGCGCTGGTATGTGCGGTGTTAAAAATATGAAAAGAAGCACAGACAGATAATAGAAAAGAGTCTCTTTTAGTGAAAAATGTATTTTTGCTCTCTTATGAGAAAAAAGATGCGCAGGAAATCCAGAAATGCAATGGAAAGAAGGAAAAATCCCTATGGATTTAAACAATTATTGGCAGGCAGTTTTACGGCAGGATGCAGATGCGCTTAGAAAATTTTTTCATCCGGAGGCATATGTCCGGTGGCATAATACCAATGAACATTTTACTGCGGATGAATTTATCCGGGTCAATTGCGAATATCCGGGCAGATGGGAAGGGGAAGTGGAGCGGATCGAGGAATGGGGGGAAACGGTGATTACGGCTGCCCATGTCTATGCCCTGGATGAACCGTTGTCTTTTCATGTGGTTTCTTTCCTTAAAATAAAGGATGGCAGGATATTGGCAATAGATGAGTATTGGGGAGACGACGGACAGCCTCCCCAATGGAGACGGAAGAAACAGATAGGGAAAGCGATCAAGTAGAAGGTATTTTATAATAACAGACAGGATGATGAAGAGGGAATATGGAAATATATTTTGCCCCATTAGAGGGGATTACGGGATATCTGTACAGAAGTGCGCATCATGACGCTTTTACCGGTGCGGATAAGTACTTTACCCCGTTTTTATCACCGAATCAAAACCGTGCGCTGGGGCCGAAGGAAATTAGGGATGTGCTTCCGGAGAATAATCAGGGGATGCATTTGGTCCCGCAGATTTTGACCAACCGGGCAGCTCTGTTTTTGCAGGCAGCCAAGGAACTGGAAGAAAAGTACGGATATCAGGAAGTGAACCTGAATCTGGGCTGCCCCTCCCGCACTGTGGCTGCAAAAGGGAAAGGTGCAGGATTTCTTGCAGACCCGGAGTCGCTTTATGTCTTTTTTGAGCAGGTTTTTGAAAAATTAAAAATAAAAATGTCGGTAAAAACAAGGATAGGGGTGGACAAACCGGAGGAATTCTTTCATTTAATAGAAATCTTTAACCAGTATCCGCTGCACGAATTGATTATTCATCCGAGAGTGCAGAAAGATTATTATGACAATATACCCAATTGGGATATTTTTGCAATGGCAATGCAGGAAAGCCGTAATCCATTGTGCTATAATGGGGATATTTTTACAGTCCGGGACTTTAAGCGGTTTCAGAAGAAATTCCCGGATGCCAAAAGGATTATGCTGGGACGGGGGCTGCTGATGAACCCAATGCTGGCGGAAGAGCTGAAGACGGGTGGAAATGTATGCGGCCTGGATAAAAAAAGGCTGAAAGCATTTCACGATAGACTGTATGCAGATTATAAGAAAGTGATGTCCGGCGAAAAAAATGTATTGTTTAAGATGAAAGAATTTTGGGTGTACGCAGGATGTTCCTTCCCGGGGGAAGAGAAACTGTTAAAGCGGATAAAAAAGGCTTCAGGATTAGCGGATTATGATGAGACAGTATACCGTTTATTCAGGGGGGAATGATGACTTCAGGAAAAGAAGGTAACTTAAACTATGTGAGCCGTAGGACGGGGGAAATGGAAAACAACTGCAGAGGGGAGAAACAGGATGCATAATCAGTTGACGAGACAGGACATTAGACGGATGGAAGAGGAAATAGAATACCGGAAGCTGGTAGTACGCAAGGAAGCGCTGGAGGCGGTCAAAGAGGCGCGGGCGCAAGGGGATTTAAGCGAGAATTTTGAATATTATGCGGCAAAAAGGGAGAAGAATAAGAACGAGGGCAGAATCCGTTTTTTAGAACGTATGATTAAAACAGCGGAAATTATATCCGACGAATCGAAGGAAGACGAAATCGGAGTCAATAATACGGTGAAAGTGCGTTTTGAAGAAGACGGTTCAGCCGAAACATATAAAATTGTAACAACAATGAGAGGGAATTCCTTAGAAGGGCTGGTGAGCATGGAGTCGCCAATTGGAAAAGCGCTTTTGGGACATAAAGAAGGTGACCGTGTCTGCGTGCAGGTGAATGAAAGCTATCATTATTATATTATAGTGGAAGAAATTATAAAAACGGTGGACGATGGCAGCGATAAAATTAGAAGTTTTTAGGGGAACGGAAAGCAAGGAAGGGATGAAGACATGGAAAAGAAAGAAATGGAAGAAAAAGATATTGAAAATGTGCTGAAGATTTTGGAGAATTTTTCTGAAACAGAGACAAGCAGATTGAAAATCCAGGTTTCCAAAGAAGAGGAGCCGGAGAAGGTGAAAAAGGCATATCATTACGGGCGGTGTGATGTGGGAAGCCCTTGGGCAAGGGGCGAATGTTATGACTTACCGGAAGAGGACTGAAAAACTGTCATATGGTAAATCGTGAAATAGGATATATAA
This sequence comes from uncultured Lachnospiraceae bacterium, assembly GCA_910576535.1. GTDB lineage: Bacteria > Bacillota > Clostridia > Lachnospirales > Lachnospiraceae > Kineothrix. The sequence continues at coordinate 2,544 of CAJTKK010000016.1, forward strand.
AATAAGGAAGAAAGAGGAGACGGCAATGATTATTGAAAAATTATTTGAGGAAAAGAAACCGGTTATTTCGTTTGAAATCTTTCCCCCTAAAAAGGAAGCGGAATTGGAAAATATTGACGAGACGTTAAAGACGCTTGCAAAACTCCATCCTGATTTTATCAGCGTAACTTTTGGGGCAGGCGGGAACGGGGCGAAAAACTGTACCGTAGAACTTGCGAAGAAGATAAAAGATAATTATGGGATCGAACCGCTTGTCCATCTTACTTGCATTAGCCATAGCAAGGAGGAGATCCGGGAAATCCTGCAGCAGATGGAAAGGGCAGATTTGAGGAATGTGCTGGCATTGCGTGGGGATGTGAACCCGAATGTGCCGGTAAAAGATGATTTTAAATATGCCAGCGAGCTGGTTGCGTTTATTAAAGAACAGGGGGATTTCCATATCAGCGGCGCCTGTTACCCGGAGGTGCATTTAGAAGCGCCGGATGAGGTGACGGACATCCGCAATCTGAGAAAAAAGGTGGATGCGGGGGCGGGGCATCTCGTATCGCAGTTATTTTTTGATAATAATGTATTTTATGATTTTCTTTCCAAAGTACGGATTGCAGGAATTGATGTGCCAGTGGAGGCCGGGATTATGCCGGTGACAAATAAAGCCCAGATTAAACGGATGGTAACAATGTGCGGTGCGGTTTTGCCGGATAAATTTGAAAGAATACTGGAAAAGTATGGGGAAAATAAGGAAGCATTGTTTGATGCAGGGATGGTATATGCGGTGAATCAAATCGTGGAGCTGATATCTCATGGGGCAGATGGAATACATATTTTCACAATGAATAATCCTATAGTGGCAGGGAGAATCTGTGATGGAATTAAAAACCTTATTTGAGCATAAGTACAGATAGGGAACGCTTTCTGTAATAAGCGTTATGGAATGGGAAGGAGAGGATTGACAGATGTATGATTTAATTATTATTGGATCAGGGCCCGCCGGGCTGTCGGCAGCAGTATATGCGAGAAGGGCAGGCCTGGATTTATTGGTGATAGAAAAGGGAGCCATGAGCGGCGGCCAGGTTTTGACCACTTATGAAGTGGATAATTATTTAGGGCTGCCAGGCATGAACGGTTATGACCTTGGGGTGAAATTCAGGGAACATGCAGACCGTATGGGGGCAGAATTTCTTGAGGCGGAAGTAATAAGCGTGAAAGAGGCGGGCGGGGAAACTTCTGCTGAATTAATTGCATGCCATAGAGGGGGAGACCGGATCTACCGTATTGTGACAGAAAAAGGGGAATATGAAACGAAGGCAGTACTGGCGGCAACTGGTGCGGTACATGCTAAATTAGGCGTTCCGGGGGAAGAAGAACTGGCCGGCATGGGCGTCTCTTATTGCGCCACTTGTGACGGGGCTTTTTTCAGGAACCGTACGGTAGCGGTGGTGGGAGGAGGAGATGTGGCCGCAGAGGATGCGGTTTTCCTCGCGAGAACATGCAAAAAAGTATATTTGATTCACCGCCGGGATGAACTGCGGGCAGCGAAGATCCTTCAGGAAAGAGTGAGTGAGCTTGCAAATGTGGAGATTTTGTGGAATACGGTAGTGGATGAGATTTCAGGAGAAGGGCAAGTGGAAAAGATAAAAACCCGCAATGTGGTATCAGGGGAAACCAAAGAAATGGAATTGGACGGTATATTCATTGCGGTCGGCATCCATCCTAATACAGAACTATTTGAAAATCTTGTGGATTGTGACCAAAAAGGTTATATCGTAGCCGGTGAAGACGGGGCTACAAATCTCCCGGGGATTTTTGCGGCAGGGGACGTGCGTACAAAACCTCTCCGCCAGATTGTTACAGCGGTTGCCGATGGGGCAAATGCCATTGCCGGTATCCAGGAATATTTCCTGCAATAAAGAAAGGGAAAAATTTATTTGTTATATTTCTTGCCTAAAATTTTAGGAAGACGTAAAAACCCCATAAAATGGGGGATTGGGAAAAGAAAGCATAGGTTGACAAATGTGTCGGGAAGTGTTATATTATTTAACAGATGTAACAAAATTGTAACAAATTAAAAAAGTAAGTAACAATTTTCGGAGGACGCATCCTATGAGACAAAAGAACGTGAAAATGGCTATGTGTGCAGTCACAGCAATTCTCGCATTTTCAAGTATGGACATAAGAGCAAATGCAGCAACGGATATTTCATCGGTATTGCCGTCTGCAGGAGTGGATTATACATTACAGGCCAATGCAACTTCACTTAAAAATATAAAAGAAGAAGCGGATACTGAAAAAGGCTTGGATAAGCAAGCGGCGGAAAAACATGGCACGGAGGTACAGCCGGACAGAGAGCCGCAGGGCAGTGTTTCCGGCAATGAATCGGAAGCGGAGGGCGGTTCCGGAGCAGAATCCACAGATGTTTTAAACAAGGCAGACCCAGCGGATCTTGCAGAAGCTGGGATGGAAGAAAAAGTAATTGAAGAGACAAAGGAAGTGGATACTTCTAATCTCAGTGAAAAAATTTTAAAAGATGTAGCGAAAAAGTTAGACAGGAAAGATGAAGAAGAAAGCTTTAAAAGCCTTGTTATTGCAAAGGTAAATGATTATGTAAATGTAAGAAGCATACCGAGCGAAGAAGGAGAAATCATCGGAAAGCTCTATGATAAATCGGTGGGAAGTTTTATTTCTGAGACAGAAGACGGCTGGTATGAAATCAAATCAGGGTCAGTTACAGGTTATGTAAAAGGTGAATATTGCGTTACCGGCGATGATGCAGTGGAATTGGCAAAACAGGTGGGGACGAGGATCGCGACAGTCACTACGACTACGTTAAAAGTAAGAGAGCAGCCCGGTTTGGATACAACGGTATTAGGAATGGTTCCCATTGAAGACCAGCTTGTTGTAACGGAAGAATTGGACGATTGGGTAAAAGTAAATATAGAGGAAGGCGATGGCTATGTTTCCATGGATTATGTAACGCTTTCCACTGAATTTGTCCAGGCGGAATCCAAAGCAGAAGAGGAAGCAAGGCTTGCGAAGGAAGAAGCGGACAGGAAAGCAGCTCAGGCAGCGGCAAGAAGGGCAGCGGAAAGATCGAATTCATCTAACGGCGGTTCTGGTGCGCAAGTGATGTACGCTTCCGGCAATGGAAGTGAAATGGGCCGCGCAGTTGCGAATTATGCCCTTCAGTTTGTGGGTAACCCATATGTATACGGCGGAACCAGTTTGACGAATGGTGCGGATTGCTCCGGTTTCGTAATGAGTGTATATGCAAACTTCGGCGTAAGCCTGCCTCATTCATCGGCAGCGGACAGAAGCGTAGGAGCTGCAGTCAACGGGCTTGCAAATGCTCAGCCCGGCGATCTGGTCTGCTACTCGGGTCATGTGGCATTGTACATCGGAAATGGGCAGATTGTCCATGCATCCACCTCTAAGACAGGGATTATCGTTTCAAGCGCAAGCTATAGGACACCGCTTTCCGTAAGAAGAATATTCTAATATAAATGCAGAACAGGCGGATGCTTTTTTGGAAGCATCCGTTTTTTTGCTTTATAGGAGCATTGCTTGAAAGTATTGCCAGGAAAACCGCACAAAAGAAATCTGGCAATGGTTTTTGGGAGGCAGGATCACGACAGGGGGGTGCGAGACGTTTTCCGGGCAGGTAAATTTTTTGATATAAATATTCAGAATATATATTTTTAGCCTAAAACCCTTGACAAAACTTAACTTGTGCAGGATATACAAAAATGGTTTTTGAAAAAAAATATAAGGGAAAAGTGAGGGGTGGGTTATCCACATAAAGAAATGCCATAAAATAAGGGCTGCCAAGTTATGCACGTCTTTATCCACATTATCCACATGGTTTGATATGAAAAGGGAGGATAGCTGAAAATAGAAAATAAAACATATGTTTTGTCTGTTTTGGCAAAAGGAAAGAATAAACTGTAAAATATAAAGAATATTATTTTCTTGCAATAGAGCATAAATTGTTGCACATGTACCGTATGATAGAGAATAATGTTTGAAAATGCGGGATAGGTTTGTTCTTTTTGCAGCGATAAGTTCTTTTTATTTTCCTAGTGGAAAAGTGAAAAAATATTGTATATAATGAGAATAGTTAATTATTTTTGATGAATCGTTGAAGGAGGAGTACCATGAAGTACAAAGCTTTATTGGCAGGGAATAACGCTTCCATAATCGACAGTTTTTTTACCCAAATGGGAAACAGCTTTGAGGCAATAACGACTTCGCTCCGCAGTGAAGATATCATAAGGCATGTGAATTTCTTCGCGCCCAATGTTTTCATATATTGTCTTCATAATGAAACCAGGGACAATATGAGCCAGATGGCTAATGTAAAATATAAATTGTCGCAGGATAATATTCCGTTTGTTACCATTGGGTCTAAGGAGAACTGCGATGAATTTGCGCGTGTAGCGGTGAATGTTTCCGATATGGCTTTGCATAGGCCGTTGTCATCGGAAGTGATTCAGGAAAGAATTTTAACCCTTTTGGAAAAAAGAGGGGCTATAAAGAATCCGGGTGAACAGAAAGAAAATATGCCTTTTGGTGTAAATGTGGCAGCGGGGCAGCCGAATTTGGCGCAGTCCCCTGTAGGTCAGTCTAATATTACGCCGGCTTTAGGCCAGCTTTTTGTGCAGGAACCGAAGCCTTCCGGCCGGAAACATATCCTGGTAGTAGATGATAATTCAATGATGCTAAGGCTGGTAAAAGAACACTTGCATGAAAAATATGATGTGGCGACGGCGCTTAGTGGTAAAGTTGCATTGAAATTCTTAAAAAATAAGAAAACAGACTTGATTTTACTGGATTATGAGATGCCGGACGAAAATGGCCCCGCTGTTTTGGAAAAACTGCGCGCTTCTAATGCTACAAAAGATATTCCGGTTGTTTTTTTAACCGGTGTGACGGAAAGCAAAAAAATCAAAGAGGCGCTTCTTATGAAACCGCAAAGCTATCTTCTGAAACCCATTAACCGGGATAGGCTGTTGGACACCATTGAAAAACTTATCGGATAATTGTATAGAGGACAGGTTTATGAACATGGATTATGAACTGCACTTAACGGATTTGATCAGTGTGGAAACTTTACAAAGAATACAAGACGGCTTTTCCAACACAACGGGGATAGCAGCCCTGATAACAGATGCGGACGGCATAGCTGTGACGGAGGGCTCTAATTTTACTGATTTTTGCATGAAATGCACAAGAAGCACAGAAATTGGTTATAGCCGCTGCATGGAATGTGACAGGAAAGGGGCGGAAATGGCCTTGAGGAAGGGGAAACCCGCTGTTTATATCTGCCATGCAGGGCTGGTAGAATTTTCCGCTCCGATTGTAGTGGATGGCAAATTGTTGGGCTGTATTCTTTGCGGCCAGGTTCTTACGGGAATGATTGATTTTGGGAAAATAAGGAAGACGGCAGAGGAAATCGGTGTAGATTCTGAGGAATATGTAAAAGCAGCCAGAAAATTGAAAATAGTCGGAAAAGATGTGATAGATAATGCCGCGAAGTTTCTCAATATGACGGCAGATATCCTGTCGGAAATGGCGCACAATAGATATCTGGTCTATCAGGCTAATTTGGAAGTTGAAAAATCCGGAAATATGAAGTCGGATTTCCTCGCTAATATGAGCCACGAAATCAGGACTCCGATGAATGCTGTTATCGGTATGGCAGAAATGGCTCTTAGGGAGGAGCTGCCTCCGGCTGCGAAAGAGTATGTTTATCAGATTAAGGCGGCGGGAAAATCACTGCTGACGATTATTAATGATATTCTTGATTTTTCTAAGATAGAATCCGGGAGGATGGACATTAGTGAGGTGGACTATGAGCCGATGTCCATTGTATACGATGTGGCAAATATTGTCATGACAAGGCTGAAAGATAAAGATGTGGAGTTGGTAATTGATATTACCCCGGATCTGCCTAATGGGCTGAAAGGCGATAATATCAGGATTAAGCAGGTTCTTTTAAATCTGGTGAATAATGCCGCGAAATTTACATCCCAGGGAAAGATTGTGGTGAAAATGGATTATACACAGCTAACCTCTGATGAAATTGAACTTTATATCTCCGTGGAAGATACGGGGATAGGCATTAAAAAAGAAGATATCGGGAAATTGTTTCAGTCTTTCCAGCAGGTGGACAGCAAGCGGAACAGGAATATTGAGGGGACGGGCTTAGGGCTTGCGATTACCCAGAGGCTTTTGACATTGATGGACGGTGATATCTGGGTGGAGAGCGAATATGAAAAAGGAAGCAGGTTTTATTGTAAGCTTCCTCAAAGAATTATTGACCAGACTCCCAGCATTGGGATTAGGGAACCGGAATCCATTCTAGTTGTGGGGCTGATTTCTAACCCTTATGTCAGGGAAGGGCTATGTTCTGACGTTGCTAATTTGGGCGTGGATTATATGCTGATGACCCCCAAAGATCTGAATACATTTCCGGATGATAAAAAAGTTTTCCTGTTTATTGAACACCCGTTGTTTTCAGAAGGCATAGAGGATTTTATCCGGCATAACCCGCAGATTACGGCTGTGCTTCTCATAGATTTCTTTGATAATGTAAATTATGATATCCCCAATCTTCTTGTATTGCGGAAACCTCTTTTTGCAATGAATATAGCCATGATACTGAATGGGGAAGAACTGAATTTTGTTGATGACACGGATGAAAAGGAGTTTGATTTTATTGCCCCGGAAGCTGAAATCCTTATTGTGGATGATAATGCGGTCAATCTGACTGTGGCGGAAGGGATACTGGAACCCCTGAAAATGAAAATAGATACGGTAACCAGCGGTAAAGCGGCTGTGGATAAGATTTCCAAGTTCCATTATGATATTGTTTTTATGGATCATATGATGCCTGAATTGGACGGTGTGGAAACGACTCATATTATCAGGCGTTTTCATCCGGAATATAATGATGTGCCGATTATTGCCCTTACGGCAAACGCGATGGAAGGGACAAAAGAGATGTTCTGCCGGGAAGGCATGAATGATTTTGTGGCAAAACCGGTGGAGCTGCGTTTGCTGGCCGCGAAAGTAAAGAAATGGCTTCCTATCGAAAAGGTTCAGAAGGTATATATTACGAAGAACTCGGATAAGGAAGAAAAAAAATTAAATCATATTGTAATTGGGGACCTGGACGTGAAATATGCCATGGAATTTCTGATCAGCGAAGAACTGTTCTGGAAAGTGTTAAAGGTGTATTACCATAGTATAGAAAAAAAGGCAAAGTTAATTAAAGCTATGGAAGAAGAGGGGGACTGGACAGGGTATACGATAGAAGTCCATGCTTTAAAAAATTCCTCTAAGCAAATAGGGGCTATGAATTTATCTGAAAAAGCAGCCGCTCTGGAAAAGGCAGGAAACGCAAGGGATACAGCCATGATACATAGGAATACGGACGAAATGCTGGAACTGTATTTAAGTTATCTGCCGGTTTTAGCGCCGTTCTGTGCGGATAAAGAAGAGGATGAAGAGGGGAAAGCAGACTTTTCCAAAGACGTATTGAACGATTGCTTCCCGAAAATGAAGCTGGCCATAGAAGATCTGGATATGGACGGGATGGAAGAGGTAATCCTGGAAATGGAACAATATCATTATGAAGGTTGGCAGAAGGAAATGTTTATTCAGTTAAAGGGGGCAGTGGAAGAGATCGACGTGGATAACTGTGAGAGAATTATGCTGGAATGGGAGGAAAAGATATAACTGTTATAGTAAGTTTCCGCATCCGGCCTGAAATTGTTGCACAAGTGTGGAACAATATGGTATAATGTTTGAAAACATATACTAAATGAAAGTAAATTCGGGGTATAATGTTTGCAGAATAATCCAATGAAAGGGATGAGTGATATGAAGTTTGTTATAGTAGGCAAGAATATTGAGGTTACGGAAGGGTTACGGTCGGCGGTAGAGGATAAAATCGGCAAACTGGAGAGATATTTTAATCCTGAGACGGAAGTGCATGTAACATTAAGCGTGGAAAAGGAACGGCAGAAAATAGAAGTGACAATCCCGGTGAAAGGAAGCATAATCCGCTCGGAGCAGGTCAGCAACGATATGTATGTATCAATCGACCTGGTAGAAGAGATTATTGAAAGGCAGATTAAAAAATATAAAAATAAGCTGATAGACCAAAAACAGTCGGCAAGTTTTTTCAAACAGGAATTTATTGAAAAGGATTATATGGATGATGAAGAGGTAAAGATCATCCGTACGAAGAAGTTTGATATTAAGCCGATGTATCCGGAAGACGCATGTGTTCAGATGGAGCTTCTTGGGCATAATTTCTTTGTATTTTTTAATGCTGAAACAGAACAGGTGAATGTAGTATATAAGAGAAAAGGAAATACTTATGGGCTTATTGAGCCGGAGGCATAAGCGGACAAGCGCAAGAGGCTGCCTTTCCCGGGGATATACGGCTGGCGGGAAATCGTGAATAACAGAAAAATAATAGAAGGTGCGTGGCATGGCCGCGCATCTTTTTTCATATATTGCTATGAGATATTTTGGATGGTGGAAAATGCAATATCTGAAAAAAATTAAAAAGGCGGTATTGATAGAAAGCATATTGCTTGCATCGCTTTATAGTGTATTTATGGCCGGAGCATTAAAAAACGGAAGGGTTAAGGAGCAGCCCCAGGCGGTAGAGGTAGGTTCGCTGGAGGAGAAAGAGTATATTAAATGGGTAGATTTTAACGTTTCCTATGAGGCGTTATGCGAGGCGTACAAATGGGATGTGGAAACCTATGAAGAAGCGGAAAGGGATCATGATACGGTACATGTGAACTGGATCGAGCTGCTTGCTTACGTGGGAACGAAGCATGGGGGGGAATTTCCCTCCGGCACAGTGCGGGAAATCGCTAAGACGGCGGAAAAGGTAAAAACAAAAGAGGCCACGATGGCGGAACTGACCAGGGATATGGAATATTATGCTTATTATCTGGAAGCTTATGAGGCCATCCTGGGGGGCTACGTAGGTGAATATGAAATACAAAAAGAAACGGGGGAAGGAACGATGGAATGGGAAAAATGTTATGGGCTAAAGGCCTTTTCCCCCATCGCAAAAGGGTTTGAATATAGCGATTATGATGATTTTGGGGCATCCAGGAGTTATGGTTATTCCAGGCCTCATTTAGGCCATGATATGATGGGGCAGATTGGAACGCCGGTGATAGCTGTGGAGTCGGGCTATGTGGAAGCCATTGGCTGGAACCAGTATGGGGGCTGGAGGCTGGGAATCCGCAGCTTTGATGGGAAAAGGTATTATTATTACGCCCATCTGCGCCAGAATTTCCCTTATTGCAAGGAACTGGAGGAAGGCAGCGTAGTAACCGCAGGGCAGGTAATCGGCTATATGGGGCATACCGGCTATAGCAAAACAGAGAATGTGAATAACATTAAAGTAGTCCATCTCCATTGGGGGCTGCAGCTTATCTTTGACGAATCGCAAAAAGAAGGGAACAACGAGATATGGATAGACTGCTATAATCTGACAAGGTTCTTATATAAGAACCGGTCGGAGACGGTAAAAAATGAGGAAACAAAAGAATGGAGCCGGGTATATGACATGAAGGACCCGGCTGTGGAGAAGTATTTAAAAAATAAATGAATGAGTATAAAATTTACTGTGTGCTGTTTACCGTCTGGTCAATAATGCTTTTCATAATATCTTTTGTGATTTGTCCGGGAACATAACCAAAAACATTGCCGTCTGCATTGATCATGAATGTGGTGGGGTAGGCGCTGATGCCATAGTAGTAAGCGATCATACCGTCCGTGTCCATGACGACAGGGTAAGTGTAGTGGTTTTCCGTAAGGAAAGAGGCGATTTCTTCTGCAGAGCCTTCCCTTCCCACATTGGGGGAGGCGATGCCGAGAATAATGACATCGGAAGCATTCTCCCCATATTCTTCATAAATCTCTTGGATTTCAGGCATTTCAGCCCGGCAGGGAGGACACCAGGTCGCCCAGAAATTGAGGAATACTGTTTTTCCTTTATAATCGGAAAAGGTGTGCGTATTCCCATATTGATCCTGCAAGGTAAAGTCAGGGGCGGGGACAGGCGCTGCTTCCCCGGCCTGCCCTGGGGCATTTGCGCTGTCATCTGTCCGGGTCTGGGAACTGGCGCTGGAAGCGGATGCTTTTTCGGGGGAACTGTTATTTTCAGCTTCTGTCCCGTTTTGCCCGTTGTTTTCCCCGGCAGAAGAATAGGAAGAACTGCCGGAAAGATAAGAGCTTATGCCATTCATCCAGCCGGTAAACATCATGACGCCGATAAAGACCATAAGGATTCCTCCGAGCTTTACAGTGTATTTTACGGCAGAGCGGTATTTTTTTAAAAAGGCGGAAAGAGCATTGGTGAACAGCCCTACGGCGAGAAAGGGCAGGACAAAACCTAAAGTATAGATTCCAAGCAGCAAAAAGCCGGTAAAGGAAGAGGAAGAGGAGGCGGCTAAAAGCAGTACGCTGGCTAAAGCAGGCCCTACGCAAGGAGTCCAAGCAAAGCTGAATGTGAAGCCGAGGATCAGAGCGGTAAGTGGGTTCATGGCTAAAGCGTCGGGCTGGAAGCGGAGGCGGCGTTCTTTGCTTAACGCAGCGCTGCCGAACAGCCCTAGCTGGTAAAGACCGAAGAGAACCACAATGATTCCGCCGATACGGGTGAACCATGTCCGGTAATTATGAAAAAATTGTCCTATAGCGGTAAAGCCAAATCCCAGAAGAAAAAAGGCGAAGCTGATTCCGAGGACAAAAAACAGAGTATTTCTCATAACCCGGCTTCTTTTATAAAGGATATTTCCGTCTTCATCCACTGTTTTTGCACTGCCGGAGAGATAACCAATATATAGCGGAATTAACGGCAGGACACAAGGGGAGAAAAAACTGATCAGTCCCTGGAAAAAAACGGTAATGGAGGAAATGCTTGTCTCAAGTGTCAAATTCATATAAAAAACCATGCCTTTCTATTATTAGAGGATTACATAATAACATAAAGAGGGGGGATTTTCAAGAAATGAAGAAGGAATATAATGGACGGAAGAGCCATCTTAAACTATAATGATAGAAAACGTAAGAAGGTTCCCGCGGTTTCTGATAAAGAAAGCGGTAAAAAATGCGGGGAGAAAGGAAAAAATATTATGAGATATAGGATATTGAAACGTTGCGGGGGCTTAAAAGTGAGCGAGGTTGCTTTGGGATGTGAAGGGCTGATTGGAAAAACACAGGATGAGTTCCGGGCAATGTTTGACCGGGCTTTGGAACTGGGGATTAATTTTTTTGATATGTATACCCCTAACCCGGAGTTCAGGGATTCTATGGGAGCCGCGCTCCAAGGAAGAAGGGAAAAGGTGGCGCTTCAGGGGCATATTTGCTCCGTATGGGAAAATGGGCAATATCTCCGCACAAGGGATTTGAAAAAGACGAAAGAAGCTTTCGAAGATCAGTTAAAAAGGCTTGGAACAGATTACATGGATGTGGGAATGATTCATTATGTGGACAATGAAAGCGATTTTGCAGAGGTATTTGGAGGGGAGATAATAGAATATTGCCAGGAATTAAAGAAAGAAGGGAAAATCCATGCCATAGGGTTAAGCTCCCATAATCCGGCAGTGGCAAGAAAGGCAGTGGAAACAGGGCTTGTGGACGTCCTGATGTTTTCCGTGAATGCGGCTTATGATATGCAGCCGGCAAGCGAGGACTGCAATGATTTATGGAATCCGGAAAATTACAAGGACGGAATGGGGATGGATCCGGAGCGGAAATCTCTTTATGAACTATGTGAAAGGGAAGATGTGGCAATTGATGTGATGAAAGTATTTGGCGGCGGGGATATGCTGGATGAAAAGCTGTCTCCTTTTGGGGTGGCGTTCACAGAATATCAATGTATGGAATATTGCCTGACCAGGCCTGGGGTGGCGGCTCTTATGGCAGGATGCCGCTCCGTCAAGGAAATCGAAAAGCTGGCATCCTACTATAACGCCCCTGCGGAAGCGAGAGATTATTCCACTGTGCTGGCAAGGATAGGAAAATTTAAATTCCATGGGAACTGTATGTATTGCGGGCATTGCGCGCCTTGCAGCGTGGGGATTCATGTAGCGGATGTGAATAAATATCTGAATCTGGCGCTGGCACAGGGAGAAACGCCGGAAACAGTAGCGGATCATTATAGGCTGCTGGATCATCATGCATCGGAATGCATTGAGTGCGGAAAATGCGAAAGCAATTGTCCTTTTGGCGTAGGGATTATAGAAAAGATGAAGAAAGCGGCAGAGATATTCGGCTATTAAATGGACGTTTGGAAAGCCTGCCGGACGTTGTCGGACAGGCTTTCTGGCGCCGGGGTCATGGCAGGAAACCGTTCTGTGTTATAATAATTATAGAAATTAGTTTGCCCATGCGATCTGCTGGCTGGTAATCAGGGGGTATGTCCGCAGGAGATCGGAGTTTAAATTTTCCCGGTTCATATCAACCGCCGTCAGTTGGTTGTTGGAGTAGGTTTTATAATAATATATGCCTTTTGTGGCATTCATGCAGCAGGAATAAGTCGTAATGTCATAGAGGTCTTTCGGGGTGATGACGCTGCCGCGTATCATGGATACGGAATCCAGTATATGGAAAAACTGGGAGATGCTGCTCATTTCATCCTTTTCACAAATGGAATTTAGGCTAAGGTAGGCAGCCTTTACAAAGCGGGAAGCGGGGGAGTAATCTCCGGGCAGGCCGAAGCAGCCAAGCCCTTGGCCGAAGGGGATCAGGCTTTTTATTGAACTGAAGCAGTTTTTGGGGCTGCCGGAAATCAGGTTCATGTATTGGCAGAGATTGGTTGTCTGAAAACTGAAGGCAGGATTATTGGTAAGCACGCCTATAGGATTATCATGCAATTCCATGCCCGCTTTTGTGGCTTCCAGGACGAGGGAACCTTCACTGTCTGCAATATGCCAATGCAAAGGGGACAAAGGCAGACGGTCATTGAACGGTATGTTGATTAAATGGGTGGAAGCCAGAAGAGCTTTGGCCTCTGTAATAGTAGCGCATTTTCCCAGTACCCATAAAATAAGCTCAAAGGGGGAAATGTTTTTGCTGTTTATGTCTTCTGATGAAGGATAATAGGCATTATCAGGGAAATTCAAGCCTGCGATACACAGGCCTTTTTCATTTACGGCTTCTGCATAAAGCGGATAGCCCTCTTCCACAGTGGCCATGCCGATCATGGCATAATGTTTATCTAACATGCCGGCTTTGCGGAACGGAAATGGATAGTTCCTTGGCGTAAAGACAACGCATTCGTTAAAGTTGTATTCAAAATCCATAGTGCGCCCAAAGTAAAAATCTTGAGTTTTCATTGCAATACTAGTACACATGTAGCTTCCCCTTCTAAATGGAAAATGATGGTTTATTTTAAGTGTATTCTGTTTTGCATTTATTATGTGCAGTTTGTACGGTTCTATTTATAGCGCTGGAAGCAAAAGAAAGGATTGTTTTAGGAAAGATAAGGAAGAGGCAATTGACTCTATGGCAGCGCTGGCCATGAAGCGGATGAAAGGAAAGACTGGCCCGGGGAGGGCAGCGAGGATGCCAAAAGAACGCTAAAAAGCTTTGCGTCAATAAAAAACCAGATGAAAACGCCGGTTTTGGGCATTTTCATCTGGACAGGAAATGTTCTGTTATAGCCGGAACTTGTCGGTTGCATCGCTTAGCCGGCTGACGATTCCATTGGCATCGTGTAAAGATGTATTGACGGACTCGGAGATTTGTACCACCTCCTGGACACGGTCCGCAATATTGGATGTTCCCTGGGCGCTTTCCTGGGCCGCCTGCGAAATTCCGCTTAAGGAATCGGTAATATTGCTGATAGATGCCAGAAGCTCTTCGGAAATTGCGCTGAAATCGGCCACAAGGGAATCAATTTCCCCGGCATCTTCGTTGTAATCATTCGCAATTGTTTCAAATAAGCCGATACTTTCCATAACTTGGCTGTCAATAAAGGATAATAAATGTTTTGCATCCCTGGCGAGGCTTCCGACAGATTCGTTAACCTGTTCCGTCACTTTTTTAATATTTTCCGTACTTTGCTTGGACTGTTCGGCAAGCTTGCGGATCTCATCTGCTACAACGGCAAACCCTTTTCCTGCATCGCCGGCCCTGGAGGCTTCGATGCTGGCATTCAAGGACAAAAGGTTTGTCTGCGCGGTAATTTCCATAATGGATTCTGCAAGCGTGGAAATTTCAGAGACTACCCTTACTTTTGCCAATGCTTCCTGCAAATTGCCCTCAATGGATTTCTTTTGCTGTACGAGGCTGTTTTTGCTTTCTCCTGCACAAGTCCTTGCCCCGGCCGCTTTTTTATGTATGACTTCCGCCCGCTGCGCTCCTTCTTGCGTCCGTTCGGCAATATTTCTTGCGGCGTATTCGATTTCCTTTGTCATTGCGTCAATGTTGCTGGCAGTAGCCGCTGTCTCTTCCATAGAAGCGGAAAGCTGGGTAGTGGTAGATGATACATCTTCCACTTCGCTGTTCAGATGGGTTATATTCTGTAAGATACCGTTGACGCTTCCTGCCGTCAGGCTGGTTTCTTCCTTTACATTGCTGATTAGGCCGCCAATATTTGACCTCATGTTTTCTAATGCTTTTAATAATTTCCCGAAGTCATCCCGGCGTTTTAAGGCGGCGCCGCTGATCTGAGCGGAAAAATCGCCTTCGGACATGCTCTGCAGCGTTTTCATTACCAGATGTAATGGCCTTGTTATATTTAAAATAGTAACGATCAGATATAAAATAATCAGGAACTCAAACAGAACGCAAACAGTGATAAATAATGTGGTTTTCTGTTCCGTAAACTGATTGGCCGATTCTGTGGAAACGGCGATTTGTTGATCAATATTATCAACATAATTTCCGGTTCCTATGACCCAGTCAAAAGGCTCATAATATTGGGTATATGCCCGTTTAGGCATAGGTTCTGTTTCGCCTTCTTTGGGGTACTGGTAATCGCTGTAGTAACTTCCGTTTGCTACGGCTCCTTGGATAAAATCTTTTACCATTTCATAACCGGTAACATCTTTGGCATTCAGGCGGTTGGTTCCTTCGGTGTCATTTCCAAGAAGAACGACGTTTACCCCATCTGACTGGTCAATCCAGAAATACCCTTCGTCCCCGTATCTCAAATTCCTGACCTTATCCGCGGCAAGTTTCATCCCTTCTTCTTTTGTATAAATACCGGCATCAATGTCTGCCTTATAACTGTCAAGAAGCGAAATCACCTGTTCTACCTGCTGCTTAATACTGTCGTCATAGTCTTGGCGAATGTTTTCTTCTTCCTCCTGCAGGATCCGCTGATTGATCATCTGCATGTTGTTAATAGAAAAAATGATGCTGAACATCATGAAGACAATGACCATAATGCCAATAATGGCCATTTTTACCTTTACGCTTAAATTCTTCATTACTACCCCTCCTTTTCCCATTTATTATAGCGCTATATCTTCTGATAATACAATAAAATTGTGCATTGTGCATAATATAATAGACAATAATACAAATTCTTTTATTGATTTTTACTTTTTGTTTTTTCGGCAAATTTTACTCTTTTCTTGAAAAAAATGGAAAATTATGGTAGATTAACCATTATCATTATGAATTTCAGGAATGGAGGCCGGACGATGATACGGGAATATGGGACGGAAGATGTATATGAAGCATTGCAAAAACGGCTGGCATTCATTTTTGAGGAATTTGATAATATTTATCTGTCTTTTTCCGGCGGCAAAGACAGCGGGCTGCTGCTGAATCTGACCATGGATTTCCAAAAAAAGTTTTATCCGGAAAAAAGGATAGGAATTTTTCACCAGGATTTTGAAGCCCAGTATACTGTGACAACACAGTATATTGAACGTACCTTTGAACGGCTGAAAGGAGAGGCGGAATTATATTGGGTATGTCTTCCTATGGCTACCAGGACGGCGTTAAGCAGCTATGAGATGTTCTGGTATCCGTGGGATGATACGAAAAAAGAGGCTTGGGTAAGAGAAATGCCTAAGCATGACTATGTGGTTAACTTGGAGAGCAATCCAATTACGACTTACCGCTATCGTATGCATCAGGAAGATTTGGCAAAACAGTTCGGCAGATGGTACCGTATTTCCCATGGGAATAAGAAGACGGTCTGCCTGCTCGGGATGCGGGCGGATGAGTCGCTGCAAAGGTATAGTGCATTTTTGAACAAAAGATACGGATATAAAAATGAATGCTGGATCAGCAGGCAGTTTAAAAACGTATGGTGCGCTTCCCCTTTATATGACTGGAACTTAGAGGATATATGGCACGCCAATTACTTGTTTAACTATGATTATAATCGTTTGTATGATTTGTACTATATGGCGGGGCTTAAGGCGTCCCAGATGCGTGTGGCTTCCCCGTTCAACGATTATTCCAAGGACAGCCTGAACCTATACCGGGTGCTTGACCCGGAGATATGGGCAAAGCTGGTAGGAAGAGTACAGGGGGCAAATTTCGCTTGCATTTATGCCAGGTCGAAAGCGATGGGATACCGCAGCATTACTTTGCCGGAAGGGCATACATGGGAATCTTATACGAGATTTTTGCTGGATACGCTCCCGGTCAGGCTGAGGAACAATTATGTAAAAAAATTCAATACTTCCATAAAGTTCTGGCATGAAAAAGGGGGAGGACTGGAAGAAGAAACCATTAAGGAATTGGAAGAACACGGCTATAAAATAAAACGGAACGGGGTTTCCAACTATACATTGAACAAAAAATCCCGGGTAATTTTTATGGAAAAGATCCCGGATAACACGGATGATATAAAAACAAGCAAAGATATCCCAAGCTGGAAAAGGATGTGCTATTGCATTTTAAAAAATGACCATATATGCCGGTCAATGGGGTTTGGGCTAAACAGGCAGCAGCAAAAAGCGATTGATATGATAAAGAACAGATATAAAGGATTGGAGGGAATGGATGGAGAAATATAAAAGCCCGGTTTATAATGTAATTGCTGTGCCAGTATATAAGATCAAGCCTAATAATTACAACCCGAATGCCGTGGCGCCGCCGGAAATGCGCCTGCTTTACCAAAGCATTAAAATGGACGGATACACGATGCCCATCGTGTGTTATTATAAAAAAGAAACGGATGAATATATTATTGTGGACGGTTTTCACCGGTATAGGGTCATGATAGAGCATGAAGATATTTTTGAACGGGAAGAGGGGATGCTTCCGGTATCTGTAATCAATAAGCCGATTGACCAGCGGATGGCCAGTACCATCCGGCACAACCGGGCAAGGGGGAACCACAATGTGGATCTGATGAGCAATATTATCAAAGAACTGCATGAGATTGGCCGCTCCGATGCATGGATTTCCAGGCATCTGGGAATGGATAAGGATGAGATCCTGCGGCTGAAACAAATTACTGGATTAGCGGCGCTTTTCCAGGATGTAAAATTCGGTAAGGCATGGCGTCCGGCAGAAGAGGAAAAGGAAATGGAGGAAGTGGCAATTGAGAAAAACAAAACGGCTGGGGAAGGGAAAAAATAAAAAGCTGTTTTAGGATTCTATCATATAAGGAGCGGCAGGATAACCGGATATGCAAAATGGTTATCCTGCCGCTTTCCTTTATGTATGGCATGGGAATGCCTAGCCGTCATAGCCGGTGGTCAGGGTCAATTCGTAATGTTCCCCGTCCGCAATGGGAGTAGAATCTGCGCCGGTATTGAGCTGCTCCCCGTCTTTGGTGATTTTCCACCATTCCTGGGCGGATTCGTCGGCGGTCTCTCCGTCGGCAGTAAGGATATAAAGGCCATAGGAGCTTTGGTTATCTTCCACTACTCCTTCGGCTACGAGAGCCGGGCCTAAATATTCTTCTTGCGTGTTCAACGTAAAGTCTTTGCTGCTGCTATCGCCGTGGATGACCTGTACGGTAATCTGCTTACTGCCGGCAATGCCTTGGGGTGATGCAATACGCCATACAAGAAGCAGTATAGCGGCTGCTGCAGCCAGACAGATAGCTGCAACGGCTATTTTTTTGTTCAAATCTTTGGAATTTTTTGTCATGTTTTTTCCTCCCAATTCTCTGATGTATGTAAAAGCCTTCATCAGCCAAAAAAGGTACTGGAATTGGCAATAAAAATGTGGACATCTAAAGATGGCCACGGTACATAAAGCCTTTGAGCATAAAGCATCAAAGACAGACGGTACAATCAAGCCCTCGTGATCTGGAATAAAAAAGCCATATTCCCGTACCAGCCAGCCGGCAGGTTTCCTGACTTGTAAGTCATCACGCGCCATCGCCTTCCCAACGATTGTCAGTGGCTGTCATTGCAGACATAGACCGCGCGCTCATTACATACAGTGACGAGATCGTACAGGCATCCCACCTGTTTCCCTATTATCCGTCCTTCCTTGATGGGAGGACGGCACCGGCTGCTTTCTGTATGAAAATAATCAGAATAACAATTCCAATTATTTTATTCCAATCCCCAATATAACATTGACAAAGAGATTTGTCCAGATGAATTTGGGGAATTAAGCGGAAATTAACTTTTGGCAAAATGGTGCGTCCGGGTTTTTCCGGTTAGCAGAACAACTGAATGCTTTGCCCGCAGGATAAATCATGCAGATGCCCCATATAGTTTTTCATAAATTCAGACTGCCGCCGGCCGGTACAGTGACATGTGTAGTATTCGGTCTGAAAACTGTCAAGGTATTGCGCGTGTTCTTTTAATGTATCATCCAGCGGCAGCTTAGAAAAATGAAAACCTCCGATCAGGACATCCGGCCGGAACCATTCTTCAATATTTAAAATCCCTTTGTGGGAACAGCCGCTGAACAAGACAGTGTGATTCTCTTCTTCGGCCAGCAAATATTGTTCATGGCGGAAATCTTCGGGCAAAAGGAGACCGTTTTCCATGATCTGGAGGCCGGAATCCCCGGGTTCGTGTTTAGGTAAAAGTTTTCCGGAGGAGGCGTTCTTTGGGCGTGACAGAGGCGATTGCCGCTGCCGCTCTTTTTCGTGACAGGGATAGAGGGTCAGGCCTTGGCCGATAACCGTTTTGCTATCAATAAAAACCAGCCGTTCATGCTCTTTCAGGGCAGTGTCCAGCCCTATATATTTTTCTGCGCCGTGGTAATGAGGTTCAAAGGCATAGCGGCTGAGATAGATGGGAGCTGTATGGTTGATCCTCAAAAAGGTTTCCAGTCCTCCCCCATGGTCATAATGCCCATGGGAAAGAACCGCGATATCCACGGCTGCAAGATCAATCCCCAGTGCAGCGGCATTCTTGGAGAAAAGATCAGACTGGCCCATATCGAAAAGAATCTTATGGTTTCCAGTTTCAATATATAAGCTCAAGCCATGTTCGGTGAGCATGTCTTCCCGCTTTGTCTTATTTTCAAGTAAAGCTGTAATTTTCATTCCTGTTCCTCCTTTTTCTGGCAGTATTGATATCATTCAGATGGCAAAAAAGCCTGACGTTTTTTGACTGCCTGGATTCTGGTAATTATAATATAGCAAATTTCCTGCTGATGAAAAACAGTTTGCTTATTTTTTTATGTAATTTGTCGAATAGAATATATGAGATGGGGGATAACCGCACGATGACATGATATATGATTTGATTCAAAAAAAGATGGATTGCCAGGGAGCCGGGTACGCAAACAAAAGCCAAAATGATTATAAAGCAATAAAATTATTGTAAAAAACTTTATTTCTTTAAATAGTTTTTTCCGGCTGTTTGGGGATAGGATATTTATAAAACGGATAACGTTATCGAATATTCTAACGATACATTTTTGTTTCTTCCAGAAAGGATATCAAAGGTTTGATATATTCTCCGGATGAAATATCATAGGATGTTGAAATAACCCGTTCAAATTCTCTGTCTTCCGCTGTTTTATCTGTTTTGTTCTTCAGTTTGTTTTTCATAACAGCGGCAAAAATTTTCATTATTATCTTTTCATGTAATGGCATTTTTTCATAACATAGGCCGCCAGGCATATAAAAATGAGGGACTTGGCGTAATTCGCTTTCGCTCAGGTTATTTTTCCAGGCTTGCCTTATGGACTCTGTTGCCGTGCCGGGCATAGCTCCCGTTGCAAAAACAACCAAGGTTTTCCCGTTGGTTTCTGCAACCAGCTTTTTGGCTTTTTCTAGCCCATCGACTGTCCCGGCGTGAAATCTGCCGCCAAATACAATGGTATCATATGGAAGTAATGTTTTGGCGGTAACATCTTTGAGATCCATAGCCGGGCAGGCCATTTCGCCGGCGATCATTTCGGCATATTTTTTTGTAAAACCTGTTACGCTTTTGTAGCAGACGAATATTTTCTTTTTCATGACTGTCTTCCCCCGTTTTAATAAATATTTTTGCCCTCAGCGTCCTCTTGCCCGCTGAGGGTAGATTCTTTTATGTAATTTTATTATACTAGAAACAGGGAGATTGGCAATCCGGTAAAAGGAATTGTCAGATCAATTTTAATATAAGGCAGCGCTTGGGGTACAAAACCGGGTGTTTCCTTGCCCGCTGGGGGCAGCGGATATTGTCATATAAAAAATAAATAATGGAGGCATGGAATGAATGGCTTGATTCAAAATATTGATAAACTTCATACTACCAGAATGGGAGCAGAGCGGGTCAAAAGAAATTTGCAGTTAGAAGAGGATGCCGTCCAATGGTGCAGGGCGCGGATTCTGGATCAGAATGCCGTTATGGAAAAAACGGGGAAGAACTGGTATGTCATTGCAGGGGCGTGAAGGATAACAATCAATGCGCATAGCTATACGATAATTACAGCCCATAAAATAAAAAAATAACTTGTACATATTTAAATGCCAAAAGCTATTTCATGCGGGGAATGCCTTAAGCAGAAACGTTCCCCGGCAGGACTGGCTGCTGTAAAGCGGTGGGATAAAAAAGCGTGGATTTAGGAGGAGAAAGAATGAGTATTGATGCAATTTATAGCAGAAGGAGCATTAGGTCATTTCAGGACAAGGAAGTGCCGCTGGAATGTATCTATGCCATATTGAATGCGGGGAGGGCGGCTCCGTCCGCTAAGAATAGGCAGCCTTGGAAATACATCGTGTTTGGAAGGAAAAGGAAAAAAGGGCTGATGGAAGCTATGAAAGCGGGGCTGGAGAGGGAAGAGAAAGGCACGACGGATTTGCCTGGTTCAAGGTATGGCATTCCGGATGCAAAAAATACTTTAAAAATTATGGAGGAAGCCCCGCTCATCATTATTGTGCTGAATACAAATGGGAAATCCCCGTTTTTGCCGGTTGACAATGACGGGCGCGTTGCTGAAATATGTGATTCTCTGTCTATCGGGGCTTCTGTTGAGAATATCATACTTGCGGCGGAGGACTTTGGGCTGGGTTCTTTGTGGATTGCCAATACATGTTTTGCATACCCGGAACTGACAGCTTATTTAGGCACAGACAGCCAGCTTACCGGGGCAATCGCTGTAGGTTATGCGGACGAAAAGCCTGCACAACGTCCAAGGAAGAAATTAGAGGAGATTGCTGAGTTCCGGTTGTAGATTCGATCGTTTTGCGTCATAGACTTGCGCAGTTATTTCAGGAAGCTTGCCTGCAGGATAGCTTATCATATTATAGCGCCGGTGACAGATGCCGTAAGATATGGTAAGGGAAAACATACTGCCCATATCCGAAGAAAAAATAGAGAAATGCGACATGCTAATGTCACATTTCCAATGATAGAATGGAAGGCAGCAAAGGAGGGATTTGATATGCCGTTTACGGAAATATGCATTTATCAGGTTAAGCCGCAAAAGGCGGAAGAATTTGAAGCGCTGATGTTTGAAATGAAAGGTTTTTTGGAAAAGCAGAGGGGATTGCTGATGCTCCGGCTGATTAAAAGGGGGTACCGCATAGATATGGAACAAATTAGAGAGGGGCTTCCGCCCTTAAAAATTACCCGCATTGTAAAAAGTGTGAAATACATGCTTTATTGGGAATTCGATACGAAAGAAAGTTATGGGGAAGCGCAAAAAACACTTTACGACAGCTACTGGAAATCTATGGAAAAGTGCCTGACGGTGCCGCATGACAAGTATTTGGGGGAGGTGATGTTTTGATTCCGTTAACGTGTGGCGGATTCCTGTTATTCAGATCATAGAAACAGCTTAAAACGGCTTGCCGTTAAAAACAAGAAAGAAGAGTAATCATATGCAAATTGACAGATTGATACAAATCGTTTTTCTCTTGCTGCGCCATGAGAATATAACGGCAAGACAACTGGCAGAGGAACTTGGCGTTTCTGCCCGCACGATCTATAGGGACATCAATATACTTTCCATTGCTGGCATACCAATTATGTCACAAAAAGGATATGGCGGAGGTCTGTCTTTGCTGCAGGGTTTTTCGCTAGATAAATCTTTTTTCACGCAAACGGAGCAAAGCAATATTGTGCAGGCGTTGCAAATCCTAAAGTCGTCGAATTACCCTGATGCGGACAAGTTATTAAACAAGGTTGCCGGATTGTTCAGCCACAATTTGCAGTCTGAATGGCTGGAGATTGATTTCTCGCATTGGGGCAGCCCGGAAAAGGAACGGAATAATATGACGTCTTTGGAGCGTGCAATCATCAATAAGTATGTGATTACGTTCACTTATTTCAATACGGAGCTGGCTATAACCAGCCAGACGGCTGAACCCCTGAAATTGGTTTTCAAATCACATGCGTGGTATCTTATTGCCTATTCCCGGCGCAAAAATGATATCCGTACTTATAAAATGTCCCGTATAAGGGATCTTCAGATAACAAACCAACTGTTTGACCGCAGGCTGCCGGAGGACTTCTCCCTAACCCCTGCCTATAAGGAGGAATATAATACGCCTGTATTTGTATTGCACTTTTCGGAAAAGATAGCGTACAAAGTCTATGACGAATTCCAGGAAAAGTATATTAAAAAATTAGACGACGGCACACTGGAAGTAACTTTCCGATATCAGCTAAGTGATTGGACTTTCCTCTATCTGTTGTCTTTCGGCGAGTATGTGAAAATCATTGAGCCTGTTGAGGCAAAAAACATTCTGAAAGAAAAGGCGCGGAAGATATTTTCCATGTATTGACAGGACAGCCGCAGAAATGGCAGGGATTTTCCGGAAGTTGGGAATGGCGAAGCGAATCAATCTGCATATTCATTGTTTTTTTAGGGCAAGTTGTCTTTGAAGACGGCACGGTTTGGAATAACCCGGACTATGAAAACCGGGTTAAGCATATGCGGGGAAAGAAATAGATTGAGACGAATTACAAAATAATTATCTATATGAATACAAGATAGAATTGGACTCAATGGATAAATATTAAATCAACGGCAAATAGGAATTTGAAAACTGCGATTTTATGAGTGGTTACTGCCACTCATAGGGCGTTAATAAAATCCTCCAAAACGCTTGAAAATAAAGGATTTATCGCAATGCGAACGCCTTATCCCTAATATTAACTTATAGTTAAAAAAAATATTTCTCAGTTAATAACTGTTCAATTGTTTTTTGGGAAATACACAAGTATAATAAAGTTAACAAAAGCTTTTGTGCCATTCTCAATAAGGAGGCTTCTGTTATGCCTATGAACTTAGTTATACAAGAAAGAAGAAAAGAATTAGGATTCACGCAGGAACAAGTTGCAGAATACCTCAATGTGTCTATTCCGGCAGTCAGTAAATGGGAAAAAGGAACAACCAGTCCAGGTATTTCGTTTTTGGCTCCGTTAGCCCGATTGCTAAAAATTGACTTAAACACTCTTTTTTGTTTTCACGAAGATATAACACAACAAGAAATTAGTTTGCTCTGTAAGGAGGTCGGAAAAATTGTTGGAGATAAAGGACTCGAAGAAGGGTTTGCAGCAGTAGGGCAAAAGCTCCACGAGTATCCTCACAATGAGAGACTCATGCATGTTCTTACACTCCAACTGGATGGACTTCTTTCCATGTCCGATTTGACTGCAGATGAAATGCGCCCCTATGAGGAGCAGATCCTTGAATGGTATCATCGACTTGCTGGGAGTACAGACATAAAAATAAGCAACAGCGCAAATTTTATGTTGGCAAGCAGATATCTTCGCAGTGGAGAATATGAAAAAGCACAGGAAACATTAGACTTAATGCCTGACAGAAACGATATTGCCGACAGCATGGCTGATAAGTTTTGGTTACAAGTTGAAATTGATAAATATCAAGGCAAATCAGAGAAAGCGGCAGAAGATTTGCAGAGAGAATTACATTTGGCTCTCAACAAGGTTCAGTTGCTGTTATACAAAATGGTGAATATTGAGTTAGAGTGCGGCGAACTTCTTACTGCAAAAAAGATAGCAGATAAATCGGTACAGATGGTCACACTTTTTGAAATGTGGAAGTATAGCGCATTCACTGCACCATTGGAAATCGCCTTTACGGAAAAGGATGCCGATAAATGTATTTCCATTTTGAGAGAAATGCTTGCGGCAGTGCGTGAACCATGGAATATGGACAAAACCTTATTATTTAATCGCATACCTGCGCAAGCGACTAAACCAGAGCAAATGATTCCTGTAATCCTTTCTGCAATGGAAAAAGAATCTCTGTTGCAAAACTCCTCAGAGTTTCAAGAACTAATCACAGAGTATGAACGATTCAAAGGCAGGAAATAGACCGTATGATAATGAAAACAGAATGGATAATCTGTCCCGTCTGCGGGAGAAAAACACACAATATGATACGGAAAGATACGTTTTGAAAAACTATCCTCTATACTGCCCGAAATGGAAACAGGAAACGCTCATCAACGCAAAGGATTTGCAGATAACCGTCATCCAAAGGCAGGAACACTAATCAAACTATCCTGAACCGGCAATTTGGCGGGCAGGGATATAGGGATGCTGTGACAAGCGGTTTGACGCATGTAAGGGCAGGGACGCATCGGAATTACATATATGTTCTTGCCGACCTCCATAACCGGGAAATCATAGGATACAATGCGGGTGAACATAAAACGGCGGAACTTGTAAAAGAGGCATTCCAAAGCGCGGAAGGAAACCTAGGGGATATCCGCCTGTTCCGTGCGGGCCGTGGGAATGGATTCTATCAATGAATCACTTGATAACGCAGCCTGAGATATGAGTTCTCCAAAACGATACATTCCTGTAATTTTAACACGCCTAATTGTGATAATTCACTTTCTGATTGCAAAGAATTTCCGTCAATCAAAGTAGATGTATTTTTACCGCCAATTAATATGGGGGCTACGACAACATCAACATAATCAATCAGCTTTTCGTGAAGAAACAACCCATTTAACGTACCGCCAGTCTGTATCGTTATTCTCTCGCAGCTATAACATAATTTAAGTTTTGTAAGGACATCTTTCAGTGACAGTTCATTTTGGTATATGATATGGAGATTATCTTCTTCCATTTCAAATGCCGGATGATTTTCATTTGATGTAACTAACACAAATTGTTTTGCTAAAGCGCAAAAATAACGTATGCCATGTTCCGTTAAATGTTTATTGTCAATTACAACAAAGGAGACAGGCGTTTTGTTTGGCATATCTGCTGTGTTGACACCGATTTTGGCTTGCACTCTTCCGGAATTAAGCGACCACAAATCAGTTGTCTGTTCTATTTCATAATATTGATGTAATCCTTCTTTAACTCCTGCAATTTTAGGAAAGTCCTTATCCATATCTAAATTATCTGATGCGCCAGTGCTGATTTTGCCGTCAACAGACATTAGCATAAATAGTGTCGTAATAGATCTGTCCATTTTATCCCTCCGAGTTATGATCTGAAAACCGTAAAATGATGAGCGGTTATTGCCCGTTGCAGGTTATTCATAATATTATACTGTAGGATGTTAACACGGGCAAGTATATTTATGATGAAAACAATGGGCTTTGATACAAACTGCAAGGCGATTTTGATATCCTTTCTCTTGCCTTGACAGCCGGAGAGAAAAGCTTTATCGGCATTTGAGGCAGCGGTACAAACGCTGTCTGACAGAGGATAAGCGGACAATCTGCACAAGGTTCCCGGCAAACGGTAAACTTAACTGTTTTGCAGAAACCGACGGGCAGGATCAGGAACGCATATTTATTTACTTAATCAGAAAAATAAGATATAATAGTTACGTTGTTAATAGCAATAGGGGAGGACTATATGGATCATATGATACGCGGACCCTTGCTGTTGGGCAGCGGAACAAATGATCAGTTGCATAAATGGAAAATGCAAAAAGACTTATTCTGTAACGGATAGCGGGAAACAGAAGGTTATTGGGTGGTATCAAAAACTTCTTGATGAAATAAGGAATGAAAGATAATGAAGTCAATAAAGTTAGCTAATTCACCAATTACATATTTTGTAAGCAGGATCGGGCAAGCCGAATGGATACTTTTTATCCACGCCGCCTTTGTTAATCACAATATGTTCAAAACACAGTTTGAGTATTTTGAGGATAAATATAATATTCTGGCCATTGATATCATTGGGCACGGGCAGTCAACGGATACTCAAAAAGGTGATACGGTAGATAAGATGGCAAAGTGGGTATTTGACATCTTAAAAACTGAAAATATTGATCAAGTGCATATTGTCGGTGTTTCATTGGGTGCGGTTTTAGCGCAGGATTTTGCTAATTGTTATCCGTGCGCAGTAAGCTCGCTGGCTTGCTTTGGAGGATATGATATCAATCGTTTTGACGGAAAAATGAAAAAGGAAAATAGTACAAAGCAGAAGCTGATGATGTTGAAAGCGCTCTTTTCGGTGAAATGGTTTGCAAAGGCAAATAAGAAAATTTCTGCCTATACGCCACAAGCTCAAAATGAATTTTTTGCTATGAATATACTTTTTCCTAAAAAGTCATTTATGTTTCTGGCAACGCTCAATAGTATGGTAAACAAATATAAAACCGGGCGGAGGAATTATCCTTTGCTGATCGGATGCGGAAAATATGATATTCCAATGGAAGTAGAGGCAATAAAAGCATGGAAAAGCAATGAACCCGAATGTACAGTAGTTTTTTTTGAAAATGCGGGACATTGTGTTAATATGGATGTGCCGCAGGAGTTTAATAAAACAATGGAAGAATTCTGGAAAGGTGCAAGTCAATAAAACGAATAGGGAATGGATATTTCTATTGTTTGCTCTATGGGGAACATCTTATTTCAAGGCATCGTGGCTTATGGTGTGTCTAACTGGAATCCATTGCAGATTAAGTAGATTTTTAGAGCATAGTAGAAGCAAAGGAAGCTCATGGAATATATTTGATGAGCTTCTTTTTGTTTGAGAATGGAAGAAACAGGAAGTTTTGTGATAAAATATATTTTAGTTCTGATTTATCAGAGTTAGGATATGAAAGGATAATATACATGAACGAAACAACCTTTGAGCAAAGGATTGTGCGAATTATTTTGCTCATCATGGATATTATGTTTTCTTCTATGACGCTACGGGAAATGATGAAAGCGAGGGTGAAGGAGTCGGAGGGCTTCCGCAGGGAGTAATAGACCTTGGCTATGCCATCACATTTTTGGAAGAAAGCGGGGAGTTTCCAAGTTCGCCAATTGTTTTATTCGGACATAGCTGGGGCGGCTACAGTGTTTGCAGCGTGCTTACATATCATCCGGGAGTAAAAGCTGTTATAGCTTGTTCGGGTTTTAACTCTTCGCCGGATCTGTTTGAAGCAGAGGGGAAAAAACAGATAGGGAATGGCATTTATTTGATGTTACCGTTTGTGAAGCTGCATGAGAGGATTCGATATGGCGGGTATGCCTCAAATACTGCGTTGGACGGTTTTTCAAAGAGCAATGCCGCTGTTATGATTGTGCATAGCTTCGATGATGAAATTGTTCCAATCGAATACGGCTACGAAATTTTTTATGAAAAGTACAAGGACGATTCCCGCTTACGGCTAAAAAACCAGTTGCTGTGTCAAACCGTCAGGTAAGGGAGCGGCAATCTCTTATGGGAGGTAAAAGGTACGATTCATCTTCCGTGCTGCTGCAATAAGGGACAAATCACAGCCTATAAAGGAATCAAAATGTCCCGGATGGGGGTACTATTTCCTTATTGATTATGACGAGATGACCGCCAAACCATTCAGACTGCATGGATTCGTTCGCTGTATTAAAAAATAAAATAATGAACGGCAGATGGCAAAAAATTTTTTGTTTTGGGGTTTCACCTTTTTTCTCCGATAAACTAAAATGAGCATATGGCAGGCATTCTGCCTGAAACTGCAAAATCTTAATCCGCTTTGTTAAGTATGCGCGTTAGCAGAGCGATGGATGAGGAAACCTAATTATGCAAGGGGGATTTTATGATAACCTATCCGGTTTAATGGAATATCAAGGTTAAAAGCCACAATCGCTGCTAGTAAGATTACTGAGATTGTGGCTTTTGAAAAAGGTTTGAATATATATTATTTAGTCGGTTGATTAATTAATCACTCTGAAATATAATACGTTTGGTAAGGTTGGGAGGTTGTTATATATGTCGACTATGATCTCGTTAACTGAGGCAGCTGCTTTTCTCGGGATAAGCAAGGCTACACTCAGAAATTGGGATAATGACGGCAAACTTGTAGCTGTCAGAAATCCTATGAATGGATACAGACAATACGACATGGAAAGTCTCATTAAGTTAAAAAATGAAATTGCTGGTGAAGAGATTTCCTTAGGAAAACAAGATGATGGAGTGAAAAGTGAAGAAGCAAAAGCTATCAAAAGAACAGTGAATAAGTTGCATTGTATAATTAGAGATAGCGATGCAAATAGTAATATTGTTACTCGTTTTGATGAGATATCTAAACTATTATTTGTACGTTTGATGTCAGGAAGAGATATATTTGAAGGATATGACCAAAATGAGACATTGTATGGTAAAAAAATCCAGAAGGAATACATAAGGCTGTTGAATGAAACTGGCAGAAAAATTCCGGATGGCTATTTGCAAATCAATTTGGATGCACAGGCCATTAGGCTTTGTGGAAAAGAATTGTATACTGTATGGATAGATGATTACCAATGCGATATCAAGGGATTAGCATATGAATATACAATTCGCGGAACATTTGATAAAAGTGATCATCAGCAATATTTTACTCCGTACCAGATAGTTGATTTTATGGTTAAGGCGTTAAGGCCTTTTCTTAAAGGAACGGTATGTGATCCTGCGTGTGGTACGGCGGGTTTCTTGACAAAGGTTAATGATTTTGCAGATGTAAAATTGCTTGGGTTTGAAGTGGATGAACGATTGGCATGGGTATCTGCATTGAATTTATATATTCATGGAGCGGATGATTTTGAAACATATTTTATGAATAATGGAGGAAGTTTGGGTTCGGAGGCAGATTCTTTTTATGAGATGATTGATGTCATTTTAACGAACCCTCCTTTTGGAAGCGACTATACAGATAGTAAAATTCTTAGCAAATATGTTTTAGGAAAAGATAAGAATTCACGTAGAAGAGGGATTCTATTTATTGAGCAAGCATGGAACTTGCTAAAGGAAGATGGAATGCTTGCAATAATTATTGATCAGGGTATTTTAAATTCTAAAACAAATATTGATGTAAGAGAGTATATTTTTTCGCATTTTGAGATAATGGGTATTATAGACTTGCCGGTAAGCGCATTTTTGCCTTATGCAAATGTAAGTTCATCAATAATGATTCTTCAGAAGAAAAAGAATAATGTAAGGCAGGGACAGACTTTCTTTGCCAAATCAGAAAAGATAGGAAGAAAATCTAACGGCGATGATGATATTATATATTATCCAAATGGGAATTTTGAATTAAATAGCGATTTGAATAATATCTTATTCGCATGGGAAATGTTTATTTCTGGAAATTATGAAATGCAGTATGCTAATTGCTTTGTGGCAAGAGCAGATGAATATTTGGAAGAAGATAAGAGCATGAGATTAGATTATACATTCCATCATCCATATAGAAATGAAAGCAGGGAATTATTGAATCATTCAAAATCGCCACTTATTTTTTTATCGGAGATATGTACAGAAAGAAATCATTCTTATGTGCCGGCAGCAGATCCTGATGCTATAAGCATTTTGTTTACCGGATTAGCAAATATGGAATCATTTACAGGAGTTGCAACGCAAGAATTAACTCCAGCAGCATCAATAAAGAGTTCGGTTAAACGATATGAACCAAGAGATATCGTTTTTTCAAAAATGAGACCGGCATTAAGAAAAGTTGCTGTGATGAATATGAATGAGGGCGGATATGTATCATCTGAATGTACTGTTCTTACCGTACGAAATGATAAGAATGGAGAACCGTTGATGGAACCTGAGATATTATCGGCAATACTTAGGTCAGACTTCGTATATGGGCAAATAATGTCATGTGTGACGGGCATCGGTCGGCCTAGAATAAGTAGCAAGGACTTGAGAAAAATCATGATTCCTTTACCGGATAAACATTTACAAACTAAAGTTATGCAAAAGTTACGAGCTAATGAGGCTTCTGTAAAGCAATTAAAAGACAGGGCAGAGGCGCTTAAAGAAGAAGCTGAAAATTTAGAAAAAAGAATGATAAACGAGATTGCGCTTGTTATGGCAGGAGGTAGCTAATGGATAGAGAAGAATTTATTAAAATTTTATATGCAACAGAGACTCCGGATAGAATTGCGAAATGGCTTAGGGAACAATACTTTCCTGAAATTATGAAGCGATATAATTTGGAATCATCTAGGAAAAGATTCGGATTGTATAGAAATGAACAAATTCCTTCAAATGAACGTAACTTGACTGATGTTAGGGCAAGGATGGGAGTTCTTATAGAATTTGAGTTGGCAAGATTGTCTAATGAGATTTTACCTGAACTTGGAATTGAGGATGTGTTTTGGAGTTATGTCGTTGCAAACAGATTTCCTGATCTTGAAATACGTGAGAACAATGGAAATCGTTTGTTGAGATTAGAGATAAAATGCCTTCAATGTGTCGCTGAAGAAAAGTCTGCACACTTTGATACCTTGATAAAAGATATTAATCCAAATACGGATTTTGTAATTGTATGTTTATGGGATTGGGATAATAGAGGAAATGATAACTGCCAGTGGGATTTAGCTCCTAAATTGTTTAAAATATACGTATTTCATGCATATTCTTTGGCGCAATTAAGAGACGCATATTGGTTAAATAAACCGCCGGCAAATCTTGGCACAGGCTATCAGGGATTTGATGTTAGATATGCAGTTACATGTGCTGATAGCGTATTTTCAAAGGAGCAAGGTAATTACGGAAAGTTAAAACGAATATGGAAAAAGGGCTTTAAGTATAGACCTGTTGAAACTCCTGCATTACTTGACACGGAAGCAGAATATATAAAATTCCAAAAGGAAATCATAAGGGAGGGATTTGAAATATTAGCAAAAAAGCAATTATCGGAATTGCGCCATGAAGAAATATCTTATATTGTTTACGGAGAACAGAATATAGGTTATGCTGCTGGGGATGTCGGTTACGTTATGGAAACGATGAGAAAACCGAAAGCAGAAAAAATAGCCTTACAGAATAAGCTTTCCATTTTAGTATCAATGAC
The DNA here is from genome assembly GCA_910576535.1 of uncultured Lachnospiraceae bacterium. Lineage (GTDB taxonomy): Bacteria > Bacillota > Clostridia > Lachnospirales > Lachnospiraceae > Kineothrix. Next base: position 34,149 of record CAJTKK010000016.1, read on the forward strand.
TGAAAAGTACAAATGTACCATTTATAAAATGCAATCAGATGGTATTGATGAATTGGCAAAGAACGAAAAGCCTAAAAATGTTGTGGATATAATCAGTCAGTCCTAAAATTAATACTATTTTGGCAGTAATCAAGGAGTTCAGAACTGAATTTTCTGCCGGAAGCATGGTTGATAAAATTGACAAGGGTATCAAGGCCGAAGTGGTCAACATAGACTCCTTCTATTGTTTCGAGTTGGAATGAGTTATTGCTAATTTTATGTATACAGAAGTAATAGCCACCTCTATTTGGATGACCAGAACTAGAACGTACACACAGTGTGATTCTATCTCTGGCAGAAAAAAGGGACATTACTTGGTCATTGGTTAATGCCATATCGGTATCCTTTGTTACAATTGGGTACTGGGGCTGTTGATTTAACTCAAAATTAGGCATGGGTTATTATTCCTCTTTATCTTCATCGGGTATATATTTTATAACAGCTTCAACGCCGCAATTTAAAACATTACAAATATCATTTAATGTTTTCATTGTAATATTTTTATTCTGGCGCAAAGAATCGAGAGTTCCTGTGCTAAAACCGTAGTCTTTGATTAAACGATACTGACTGATATGTCGCTGTTGTAATGTTTTCCATAGCGGTTCGTATGTTATCAATGTCATCACCTCAATAAAATTCTACATGATCATTGGAATACCGGCAATTGCCGATATGTCGGGTATGTTAAATTATTGTGGAAGGTTTGGGAATGTGGATAAAAGAAGGTTGGAATGTAGCAATACCATTCCCGGTATTGTGGACGAAAAGTAGTTTTTTATCTGCAGACCGGGTAAGGGATATGGTTACAATCCCCTTTACAACTTAATATTTACCTGTGGGTTGTTATATGGAGAGAAAGCGGCAGAAATGAATGCTTGCTCTTTCCGCGCTTTTGGAATTGTGGTAGAATGGAAACAGCAAATAGCAGACACAAATTTGAAAGGAGGACTAACAAGGAAATTGTTTGATAAAAATTACAAATTGTTAGATGAGATGTATCGGGACGAATATTATCCAAACTTTCTGGTAGACAAGGTAAAAGGCGAACTCCAAAAGGTGATTGACCTGTTGGAAACTGGCGAAACAGATACCGAGGTTATTCAAAAAAAGTTGGACGAGGTGGTCTGTGCCATTAACGACTTACAGGAGGAATTTGACGAGAACGACAGTGAAATTGAAACGGTGGCTCGTGACTGCATAGGAGAAACTGTGGGCTATGTACTGGAATGGTTTGGTATTCCTATTGATGTGGAGGAAGCTATTCGAGAACGGGATTGGTAACTATCGGGTTTTCTGTTTATCAAGCAGACAAAGAAGGAGAGAATGGAACTATCCATACAAGAACGCCTGAAAGACCTGCGTGTGGATAATTCTCTTTTGTGTGAGCTGGCGGCGAACCCGGATTTTGTCAAACGGATGGCCGGCCTTGAAATCTATGCAAACGGAACAGCGGTTAAGCAGATGCAGGGCGCAAATGCGATAGTGGACGCTATGAACGCCACAATCGTCAAACAATATAATCCCGATATAAGCGGCTTGGGAAGCGTTCTCTTTATCCAGCGCGGCTTGTCCTTTCCGTTTCGCCCAATACTCACGCTCGGTAACTCGGTTCTTGCTCCCGTTCAGCAAGTCAATCTGATAGAGGTTTCCCCGGTGGCACATCTCCATGACTTCCGCTTTGAAATACTCCATAGCTGCGTCCGTGCAGCGGCGCTTGCAGCCCTCCGTATGAAAAATCTTTTTGTGGAAGTCTGCATAATGCATTAAAGGGTAAGGGGAATAAGACAAAGTTAGTTGAAGGTGCATTAAATGAATTGACCTATGAACAACTTAAGGAATATCTTTTTATACCGTTCAGTAGCCAAAATTTGTCAGAAGTATTAGAAAGTGAATTAGCGAAAGAGAATATGGAGAGTCTGTCTAACGAAGAGATAGCAAGTATAATTGGTAAGTGTCGGAGCGTTTCATTGCGGGATAGATTCTTTGGAAAATATAAGAAATTCCAAAATTTCAAAGAAAGAATTAATGAATTACAATATTATAGAAATGTTGTAATGCATAATAAAAGGATAACCCAACAGGAATATGAGAAAGTTGGAAAACCATTAAAATCTATTAACAAATTTTTGGCATAGGCTATAAATGTGTTAGAAGAGGAAATGTATACTGAAACAAGATTAGTAGATGTTGTTTCTGCATTGGGAAATGTGATTTCTAATATTCTTGGTGATAATATTCCAAAATGGGTAGAAAATATGAAATCAGCATTAGCGTCATTTGGCAGAGTTGTTATTGAGGCAGCAATATCACAGATAAATATTCCAGATATAATGTCCCAATTAACTTTAGGTGCAGAATTATCTCAAAATTTTCAAAGTGTATATAATGTGCCACAAATTGATACTTCTGCAATTGAAGCAGTACAATCATTATATAATAGTTCAGGGATAAAGATGGCAAGTGAAATGGCAGCACAGGCTAGTCGAATAAAAGCCATGTATGAAATGCCAGGGGCTGATGTTCTAAATAGCCCAGTGGTAAGAATGACAAGAGAAATGACGGCGCAAGCGGATCGTATGAGAGATATGTGTGGAATTTCAACAATCGAGAGTATAATTGCGACAGCAAATGCGATGAATTTCTATGGTAAGGAATTTGCAGGGAAAATGGAAGAAACGGATAGTAAAATTTTGGAGAGATTAGAATCGTTTAAACTAATAGAAGAGGAAGAACAGACGGAAACAGATCCAAATAATTTTGGTGAGGAAAACCCTTAGTAGTAAGCTTTTCCCTTTTACTACTAATCTTACTACTAACACCTAGTCACAACTTGCTAAATTATGCTATAATTTGCCTATATAACAACCAAACAACAATTTAACCATAACCTCAGAATATCCCATAAAACAGGGTATTTCCGGGCAAAAAGGAGCAAACAATTACTCTGATAAAAATTTTATTCGTCTGCCACGGCAGTATCTTGAATAATCCCGAAAAAGCCTATAAAATCAATGATTTCACAGCGGAGAGAGGTGCCTACTACACCATTATTACACCATTTTTGAAAGAGCTTTGATTTGACAGTAAACTTAAACAGAATACGCTTGTCCAATAATCAGCCATACTATAATCAGGAGGAGCGATTTAATGAAAAAGTTGAAAACGTATTTGGACACTTCGGTGGTTAGTTATATAAGCATACCAGTTATATGTACATCAAACAAAATGCAGAGCAGGGACACACTGATAAAAGGGGTTGCAGATACGCAATCCTTTTTTGTGCGTAGAAACGGGAGGATTAGAGAATATGGCAAATTTAACAAAATATGAGATGGAAACGATGGTAAATTACAATGCCGGTGAACAGACGGTAACCGTCTACATGAATGATAAGTTTGCAATCAGAAACGTTTTAAATTCGATGCTTTTGGGCGATTTTTAATTTTAGGTATTTTGGCAGCGTAACCGGAATAATTGCAGGGACAGAAAATGTACTGTTTTCCTAATGAACTCCATAACATTTGAAAAGTTATCGTTACGCAATATGAATATCGTATTAAAGTGTATTCAGCAGAAAAAAGAACATATATTTGACTAAAAAACCAATAGAAACCAACAAAAACTACAAAAAACTATTGAAAACGTTATAGCCTTGTGCTATCGTGATAAATGGTAAGTTTTAAACAATTTTAATTTGGTTGAGGTGAGACCATGAGTGAACGAACAGAGGAAAAATGGGTTAACATTGATGAGGTTGCTGATTATCTCAGTGTAAAGCCTGCAACGGTTAGAGATTGGATTCGGAGAGGAAAAGACATCCCTGCTCATAAAATTGGAAAACAATGGAAATTCAAGTACTCTGAGTTAGATGCTTGGGTAAACAGCGGCAAAAGCGCAATGGGATGATTTTCGATAGACCACCACGGACAAGGAATTGGTAGCATGGGCAAACAGTTTAAAGTAGTAGATTTATTTTGTGGAGCGGGCGGACTCCATATGGGATTTGAAAGAGCTGGATATGATGTCAGGCTTTGTGTTGATAACGATAGCCTTGTCGAGCGGACACATAAAAGAAATTTCCCTAATATTCCGTTCATTAATGAAGATATCAGAAAATTGTCATCCGAGGAAATTCAGAAATACTTGGGTGGCGGCGAAGTAGATATTGTGATCGGTGGGCCACCCTGCCAAGGATTTTCAACAATCGGCAAGCGTGTGTCTTCTAATCCGGAAGTGAGAGCCAAACATGATCCTCGCAATGAATTGGTATTGACATATTCACGGCTTATCAGGGAATTGCGACCGAAATTTATTGTCATGGAAAATGTAAAAGGCATTCTCACTATGAAGGACGGAGCATATCTGGCAACTGTTCTCAGAGAGTTAAAAGGTGCAGGATATGATGCGGACTATCGACTTATAAATATGGCTGACTATGGGGTTCCGCAAATTAGGGAGAGGGTTATCATAATTGGAAACCGCATGGGACTGCCTGTTACATTCCCTGAACCGGATCATTCAGATAATCCAGATGATGACCTACCGGCATGGGAACCGTGCTGGGATGTCATTAAGGATTTGGTTAAACTTAAGGACACGCCAGAGTTTAACCATGTAGCTTTAAAGCATACAGATAAAATAGTAGCAAGGTATAAGATGATTCCGGAGGGAGGACGCCTGCCAGAGGATTCATTACCGCCAGAACTATATAGGAGAAATTTCGGTAATACATACAAGAGACTTAACCGTTCACGTCCGGCGTTGACTATGGTTCCTGGAAACGATGCTTTCCCAATACACCCGGAACTGCACAGGAGCCTTACAGTTCGCGAAGCAGCCAGAATTCAGACCTTCCCTGATGAGATGGTGTTTGAAGGAAATCGAAGACAGCAGGGTCATCAAGTAGGCAATGCTGTGCCGCCTCTTTTTTCCGAAAAACTGGCCAAATTTTTGCTCTTGCAGTTGGAAAAAGCCTCAGAGGAGGAAGAGGATGAACGCAATTGATTTATTTTCGGGTGCAGGTGGTTTGACGCTTGCATTACAGAAAAGCGGATTTGATGTGCTGCTGGCAAACGAGGTGAACGCACAATTTGCTGAAACACACAGTTATAATTTCCCTGAGATTCCCTTGATTGTTGAAGACATTAAGAATATTGGAAGGAAGGAACTGGAGAGTATATTAAAAGGTCGTGATATTGACTTGGTGGTTGGCGGACCGCCTTGCCAAGGTTTTTCGGTTTTTGGAAAAAGAAGGTTTATCAATACGCAGGGCTATGAACCACAGAATGATCCACGAAATGCGCTTGTATATGAATATATTAGGATTGTAGAGATGTTGAAACCAAAATTTTTCTTTATGGAAAATGTTAAAGGGTTTACTAACCTTGATAGAGGGTTGTTTGTGGAAATAATCAAAGAGCGGTTTAGGGAAATTGGATATAAAGATATTTGGTGCGAAATTGTTTGTGCGGCTGATTATGGTGTGCCTCAAGAGCGATATCGTATGTTCATGATTGGAAACAGAATCGGGATAAAATTTGAACCGCCGCAAAGGACAAACTTCCCTGCAAATTCCGGTAAAACGCCGGAGTATACTACGGTTGGAAGTGCTATCATGGATTTGATGGGCCAGGAAAATCAAATTCCCAACCATGTACCTTTAGTCCATAAACCGGTAGTGGCTGCAAGATATGGATACGTTAAGGAGGGCTGCAAGCTGAATGTGGAAGATTTACCTCCTGAACTTGCGGTGGCTATGCGGAGGGATTCAAAAACAGGGAAAGTGGCGAATTATAGTCATGTCTACAAACGGTTAGACAGAAACAAGCCGTCAACGACAATGGTTCCGGGGCATAATGCATTCCCGATTCATCCTGCGTTAAATAGAACGCTTACAGCAAGAGAAGCCGCCCGAATACAAACATTTCCAGACACGCACATTTTCTTTGGAACGAGGCAGGAACAATGCATACAGGTTGGCAATGCAGTTCCACCCAAAATGGCAGAGCCATTTTTGAAAAAAATACGGGAGTATATTGAAATGAACAAGGAGGTAATGCCATGAGTCATGATACAGAAGCTGCATATGCTTCATCGGAAGTAGCGGATATGATTATGCTTAACCAGGACGCATTCTTTGGGGTGATGGGAACAAGCGGCTTGTGGTCAGTTTGTGCGATGCGAGAAGGTGGTCACCAGTGGCCGCTTGCTGATGGTGTCATTCTCGCTGAGAATATTACCCACAGCGACATTAAAATTGCATTTGAGTATAAAAGACCTAACGAGGGAGTTCATGGCATACTTACTGCACTAGGACAGTCGTTTGCCTATCTGGAAAAGGGATATGATGCCTCTGTTATGGTGATACCAGACAAGTATTCATCGCACAGCACACCGGGTATGCACATCAAGAGGGTTATAGATGCGACTGCGCCGGACATACCAATTAGTATATACACATATGCAACTCCTAACCTCTCTGCCGTTCGCCCTTTCCAGGGGAAATTGAACTGTGTTAGAGATATCACATTGCCGTCCTGCCGCAACATCAGTGCTTCTGCGGCTGCGTCTACTACGGGAAGTGTATCAACCTTATGGGCGCATATGCGCGAAGGAATGAGTCATCCAGATGCTTTTTTTAGATTTTGTCAAGCAGTGAAGATAGTAACTGCAACGGGCGAGGATTTGAACGGAATTAATATTCCTATCAAACTGGCAGATGCAGTGAAAAGAATTGATCCTGCTGCAGATGTATATAAATATCTCTCAAATACACCTGGGGATACAGTTTCGGATATGGCGTGGCGGTATGTTTGGTTTCATTATTATTTTTGGAATGACCTTATGCCAATTTATCAAGGTAGCAGTCCGTTCACGGTAAACGATACGCTTACAAAAATCCGGTTGGATGATTGGGGGCATTACCAAGGACTATTTTCCGGACGCAGTGATTCGATAAAGTCAAAGCTGGTAAACAGGTTGAATGCAAATCCTGCTGATGAGGATGTAATTTGGGAAGAATATGCTGCAAACGTCAGAAAAGCTTCTCACAGTTATAGAGAAGTCATTGATTCGGGTCTATATCACATAGGATTCCTAGCTCCTAGTGGGACATTGACAGATTTGGGTTATAAATATGTCGATGCCTGTGAAAGGGTTGCAAGTGCTTATACGGGTATCCCTATGGAGATCTTGAGAGCAGCGGTATTGCAGAACGGGCAGTATGGTGCGATGCTCCATTATTTCTACAAATTGTCTGAAGAGAAATTTGAATCGGATTTGTTTGCATTCGCCACAAGCGACAGTCATGGTAATTATAAGTTTGACTCTGGAGCCTATTTGTCGTGGCTAGATGATGAGTTTACGAATACCCTTCACTTGGCAAAGAAAAGTACTGTTCGTGCCGGGGGTACGAGAAAGCCTTTTCAAGCAGAACTTTCATTTTTGAAAAAAATGAGCTTTGTAAAAGAAAACGGTCGCTCTGCAGCATATCGTGTTGGGGTCGGTTTAGAGATAAATTGGCCGCAAGTTCAGAACAGTATGATGTACTTTAACACGCTGTAGGTATGTATTATGGCACGTTCTCAAAAGGAAGGCATTATATATCAATTACTATATTCAGAAAGATATTAAGGACTGGTCTGGCTTGATAGGTATTGTGAAGATGTCGGCAGACCAACATAATGGTGATAGAAAGAATATTTAAACGGTTTTTGGATGATTATGTAACTGTTAATAACGAAGCTGTTCAGAAGTGGCGGATAAAATGGGAAAAATAATGGGAGGAAGGGATGACGAATGGCTGTTTATGATGGTTCTATTCGGGTACATACAAATATAAATCCTGATAAAATTTCTGACTATAAAATAAATACCGAGAGTTTTGAAAGGCTTAATGAAACTCTTGCAAGAATGAAAAAAATATTGGTAGATGCCGTTGACTTTCAAACGATTCAACCATCTTTTGAAAAGCTTAACAGTGTTGTGCAAGAGAGTTTTTCTGAATTGTATTCAGCATTAGAACAGTATAATTTTGGAGAAATGTTCAAAGACATTCGACTTTCTGTTAATGAAATGGCAGAGACAATGAATCTGGAACAAATAAAAACGCTACAGAGTATAGATTTTTCTAAAATATTTGAAAACTCCTTTTACCGTGAACAATATAACGTAGCAAGTCAAATGGCTTTTGATTATGTGGACGAAGAAGTTAAAGGTGCAGAAAATATTTCACAAGAGGAATTGCTGGAAGTTTTCAATGCACAAATAGAAGATGAAGTAGGCTGGCAGGAAAAGATATATAATAAGACGGAGGAATTTAAAAGAAAATATTTTGTTTTCTATGAAATTATTGTGTGTACCCTGCTTTTTCTTTTTAATCAGATTGCAATATATTTTACCCAAAAGGGAGTTGCCTATGTTGCTGGTGATATAACGTCAGAGCCTAAAAGAAATTCGACAGTCATTTATTATTTTGACCAGAGGACGGAAATAAATATCATTGGCGAAACAGATAATCATTATTTCATTATATATCCTGACAATGACGGAAATGAAAGTATAGGATATTGTGAAAAAGAAAATGTGGAAATTGTTCCAGATGGAGATGATGAAACAACGGAAGACACTGAATGATTGAGGAGGCGCACGAAAAGGAGGACACATATAAAAATGTGAAAGTGCAGAGATTTTGCAAGTGGGAAATATGTCGTGAGAAGTTATAAGAGTAAAGGCGTCTATTGGAAGATATCAATAGATGTCTTTATGATTTTAAGAAAGTTTTTGAATTGTTCATCTAGGCAATTTAGTATATAAAATTCATCATTACTTAGAAACGTGAAGCGATTTTCTATTCTGATTCTTTGTCATTTGAAAAATTTTTTTCTTTAAAATGGTTTGAATTTGAGATAATAAATTTTTGGAATACGCATATCACATTTTAAACAGGGTTTATTTTGGAGACAGTTTACCAGAGGCAGTCATTACAATTCAGTCCTCCCAGCGTGCATATGGTCATATAACAGTTGTATAATTTCATTTCTTAGTGCTTTTTATTTTTATAAACACAATAGAAACTGGAGCAAGAAAAAAATGGAAACATGGTAAAAAGTAGAACAAAAATATATAAGTGCATAACCATCAAAATTTATATAAGAAAGGCTTGTTATACATATTGAGGTGAATTGCAATGAAGCTAAAAGCTATTATGCAGTTTATCTTTTCCAATATAAAATTCGTTTGTTTTTTAATGTGGAGGGGGTTAGGGGGATTTTTCTCTTATAAGCAATTTTTACAGAATTTCCATGATGGGAAATCTGTAAAAAAACTGCCTGTGGACGTCCATAGGCAGTGCTTGCTGTTTCAGAATGAACAGTAAGCGGGTTTTAGACAGCAAGGCAGTTTGCCTTTGCAGTCTGCCCAAAACCCATAAGGGCGTTACTGCCCGATTAAGATAAAAAAATTAAAAATATTTTTTAAATAGGAAAGGTTTTTGCCTATTTAACTTATACAATAATACTGGGGCTGACAGAAAGGAGGGGACAGAATGACCGCCGCAGACCGCAGAATGGAGATTATCAGTATTCTTGTAGTCAGCGGTCATGTTACATCAAGGGAACTGGCGCAGGAATTTGGCGTTACAAGGCGCACAATATTACATGATGTTGCAGCCCTTTCATATGGCTACCCTGTCTATACAAAACCGGGGGAAGGTGGAGGGATTTTCATTATGGACAGCTATAAGCCGTACTGCAACACCTTCACCTTGTCTGAGCAGGAAAAGCTCATGGAAATGTATACCAAAGCGGAGGGCGGGGACAAAGAAATCCTGAAGCGTGTCCTTCGGAAATACGGAGCGGACAAGCTGGAACTTTGACCGGAAGATTCCATGCAGGAGGAACAATTTCATACAGAACAATCCTGATTTTTCTGAAATATATTTCCCGATTACATACAGAAAAAATCATAAGGGATTATAAATTCATTAACACAGCGTAAGGGCAGATGCAGACCGCAGGGAATCGGTCAGCACTGTCCTTTTTGTGCGTTTAAGGAGGCATTTATGGCAAAAAGATATTACTGGCTGAAACTGAAAGCAGACTGGTTTTCAGACAAGCGTATCAAGAAGTTACGCTCCATAGCGGGCGGTGACACACACACGATTATCTACCTGAAAATGATGCTGCTGTCACTGAAAGACGAGAGGAAACTTTACTTTGAAGGTGTGGAGGACAACTTCGCTTCGGAGATTGCCCTTGCACTTGACGAGGACGCAGAGAATGTAAATCTGACGCTTGCATTTTTACAGCGGCATGGGCTGATAGAGATTGGCGATGATGACGAGTACCAGCTTACGGAAGTACCGACAATCATCGGCTCGGAAACAGCTTCGGCTATGCGTGTGAGGGAACACAGGGAACGGAAAAAACAGGCTGACACAGAGGGCAGGCTGTTACAATGTAACACGAATGAAACTGGCTGTAACAATCTGAAACAGATTTGTAGCGTAGAGAGAGATAAAGAGAGAGATAAAGAGATAGAGAGAGATAAAGAGTTAGAGAAAGAGGGAGAGGGAGAAAACGGAACACCCGCCCCCGCCGCTTATGGGAGATTTAATAATGTTTTCCTTTCTGATGCGGAGCTTGACGGTCTGAAATCGGAACTGCCCGACAAGTGGGAATATTACATTGACCGCCTGTCTTTACATATCGCTTCAAGCGGGAAACAGTACAACAACCATGCCGCCACGATTTACAAATGGGCGCAGGAGGACACTGACAAAACAGCGCCAAAGAAAGGGATACCCGATTATTCATACAGTGAGGAGGACAGCTTATGAACGGTTTAACTGATACGGTTCTGAATATGATGGACACCACGCAGGAGCCGGAAGATTACAAAGGGGAGAAAGGTCTGCTGTACTGTGGGAAATGCCATAAACCGAAAGAAGCCTATTTCCCGCAGGGAAAGGCATTGTTTGGGCGTGACCGCCACCCGTCTGAATGTGACTGCCGCAGGGCAGAGCGTGAAAGGCTGGAAAAAAAGGATGCGGACGAAAAGTACAATGCCGAAGTGGAACGTCTGAAACGGGAAGGCTTTTCCAATCCTGCCATGCGTCACTGGACTTTTGAAAATGACAATGGGAAATGCTTACAGATAGGGAAAGCGTATTCCTATGTGGAGAAGTGGGAAGCGGTACGGTCTGAAAACCTCGGATATCTGCTGTGGGGGAATGTCGGATCGGGGAAAAGCTATTTTGCAGGCTGTATCGCCAATGCCCTCATGGAGAAGGAGATACCCGTCTGCATGACGAACTTTGCAACAATTTTGAACAACCTTTTTTACGGCTCGGAAAACAGGAATGAATACATCGTAAGGCTCTGCTCCTATCCCCTGCTTATCCTTGATGATTTCGGCATGGAGAGGGGTACGGAATACGGACTTGAGCAGGTCTACAACGTGATAGACAGCCGGTATATCAGCAAAAAACCGTTAATTGCTACAACGAACCTTACGCCGGAGCAGCTTAGGAATCCGGAGGACGTGCCACACGCACGCATTTATGGCAGGCTGTCTGAAATGTGCGTTCCCGTACGCTTTACGGGTGGTAATTTCCGCAAAGTGGCCGCACAGCAGAAAATGAACCGGTCAAAGAAACCTATGGAGGGAGGAAAAAGCCAGTGAAAGAAGTTCCGATTTGGGAAAAGAGCAACTTAAGCCTTGAAGAAGCGGCAGCCTATTCAGGGATTGGCATTAATATACTGCGTGAGCTGACCAATGAAAAAAACTGCCGCTTTGTTTTGTGGGTTGGCAATAAGCGTCTAATCAAACGCCGCCTGTTCGATCAGTATATCGAGCAGGAATATTCTGTCTGACAATGTCGGTTATCTTATTTCTTACAGTTTTTGTGAAACTTGTGGTGTAAAATCAGCTTTGATATGGTACAATGAAAATGCAGCGAACATCAGCTCGAAACGATGTTTCTCGCTGTCGTTGCACTTACATAAAAATACAATGCCAACAATATGACAGCTTGCTGTCATTGTTGCCCTTGTATTTTTACGTTCGCTGCATATCGTCATATCAAGGCTCTTTCCACTACGGAAAGGAGTTTGAAAATGTCTGGGAAACGGAAAGACAATAAAGGACGAGTCTTAAAGACAGGGGAGAGCCAGAGAAAAGACCTGATTTATCAGTACTGGTATACAAATATCCACGGGAAGAGGCAGACTGTTTATTCCTCTGATTTGAAGGAACTGCGGGAAAAAGAAAAGACAATCCAGAAGTAGCTTGATGAGGGGATTGACTATGCCGCCGGAGAAGCTACCGTTATTGTCCTCTTGGAACGCTATATCAGTTTGAAACAGGGTGTACGCTACAATACCAAAGTCGGATACAATTTTGTGCTGAATCTGATTAAAAAAGAAGATTTCGGTTACCGAAAGATAAGGGATATTAAGGTGTCGGATGCCCAGCAGTGGATTATGAAGCTGAATAATGATGGAAAAGGATACAGTACCATTACAAGTGTCAGGGGCGTTGTAAAACCTGCTTTTCAGATGGCTTATAATGAAGATATTATCCGAAGAAATCCATTTGATTTTAACTGGTTGATGTTGTACCAAACGATTCACAAAAGCGGATTGCCATGACTGAGGAACAGCAAGAGCTTTGGATGGGCTTTATCCGTGAAGATAAAACCTACGCAAAGTATTATGATGAATTTGTCGTGCTGCTGGGAACTGGAATGCGTGTCAGCGAATTTTGTGGCTTGACAAAAAGTGATCTGGATTTTGAAAGCCGGAAAATCCGTGTGGATCATCAGCTTGTCCAGGAACGGGGCGGAAAGTATTATGTTGAGAAAACCAAGACCGAGTGTGGATGCCGCTTTATTCCTATGACAGAAGAAGTCTATCGAAGCCTGAAAAATATCCTTGCTCGCCGTAAGAGATTAAAGACAGAAATGATGGTTGACGGATACAGTAACTTTCTTCTGCTGGACAAAGATGATAAACCGAAAGTAGCACTGCATATTGAAAATGAAATGCGTTGGGCGATGAAGAAATACAAGAAGCTGCACCCGGACAAACCATTGCCCCATATCACGCCCCATGTGTTCCGCCATACATTCTGTACCAATATGGCAAATGCGGGCATGGATATCAAGAACCTGCAATATGTAATGGGACATTCTGATGTGGGCGTTACACTGAATGTTTACACTCATGCCAGCTTTGACGGTGCAGCAAAGCAAATGGCGAGAATCATTGATTTGAGCGAGCAACGAGGAAAACACATTGCTTGCAAATGTGTTTGACGAGTGCCGGACAACGCAGGAGAATCCTGCGTGTAAAGATACCGATATGCAAGGAAAACAAAGAAAATCAAGTTGAAAATACACCAATCTACTACACCAATTACTACACCATTTGCCCATAAATTTGCGTAGATTTATAACGAATTACACAGATTAAGGGTAAAAAACAAAAAATGAAAAAAGCGCTGGAAAGCTTGAAATATCAAGGCTTGAAGGCTTATGAAGGGATATAAAAGATATGATAAAAATTTTATTCGTCTGCCACGGCAACATCTGCCGTTCCCCCATGGCAGAGTTCATATTCAAAGATTTGATAGAAAAACAGGGGCTTTCGGGTCAGTTCGAGATCGCTTCAGCGGCGACCAGCACAGAAGAAATCTGGAACGGGACTGGCAATCCCGTATACCCCCCGGCAAGGGAAGAACTTGCCCGCCATGGTATCCGCTGCGATGGAAAGCGGGCAGTCCAGTTAAAAAAATCGGATTACGGCTATTACGACTATTTGATAGGTATGGAAAAATACAATTTAAAAAATATGGAGCGCATTACAGGAGGGGATCCGGATAAGAAAATATCCCGTCTGCTGGACTTTACGGACAGCCCCAAAGATATTGCCGATCCTTGGTATACAGGAAACTTTGATTTGACCTACGACGAGATAAAGAAAGGCTGTGAGGCTTTGTTCAAATTCGTTGCAAAAAACAATACCCTATGATATAATAAAGGCAGTGGGCAATGATAAAAAATTAACAATCATTGCAAATAACCGTAAAGCATATATATGGAGGAGAGAACAATGGCAAAAAAAGTAGTTTTGGCAGGCGCATGCCGTACAGCTATCGGAACGATGGGTGGTTCCTTAAGCACAACACCGGCAGCAGAACTCGGTGCTATCGTAATTAAGGAAGCTTTAAACAGGGCAGGGGTTGCTCCTGAACAGGTAGATCAGGTATATATGGGATGTGTTATTCAGGCAGGCCTCGGACAGAATGTTGCACGTCAGGCATCAATTAAGGCAGGGCTTCCGATAGAAGTTCCGGCAGTTACCATGAACGTTGTGTGTGGTTCCGGTCTTAACTGTGTCAATCAGGCAGCTCAAATGATTTTGGCAGGGGATGCTGATATCGTAGTAGCAGGCGGTATGGAAAACATGTCTATGGCTCCGTATGCAGTGCCTAATGCACGTTTCGGTTATAGGATGAACAATGGCACTTTAGTAGATACTATGGTAAACGATGCTCTTTGGGATGCATTTAACCAGTATCATATGATTAAGACAGCAGACAATATTTGTGAAGAATGGGGCCTTACAAGGGAAGAACTGGACGAGTTCGCATTGAAGAGCCAGCAGAAGACGGAAGCTGCACAGAAATCCGGCGCATTTGATAAAGAAATCGTACCGGTAATGGTAAAGAAGAAAAAAGAAATGGTAGAGTTCAAAGTGGATGAAGGTCCGCGTCCGGGTTCCAGCATAGAAGGGCTTGCTAAACTTCGCCCGATTAATCAGGGTGGTTTCGTTACTGCAGGCAATGCTTCCGGTATCAATGACGGCGCTGCTGCAATTGTTGTTATGAGCGAAGAAAAAGCAAAAGAACTGGGCGTTAAGCCGATGGCTACTTATGTAGCAGGCGCACTTGCAGGCGTAAGGCCGGAAGTGATGGGTATCGGCCCTGTAGCTGCTACAAAGAAAGTAATGGAAAAGACAGGATTGAAGATTGAAGATTTCGATATCATCGAAGCTAACGAAGCTTTTGCAGCACAGTCCGTAGCAGTTGGAAAAGATTTGGGGATTGATGTGGACAAACAGCTTAACCCGAACGGCGGCGCAATTGCCCTTGGACATCCGGTAGGAGCTTCCGGATGCCGTATCTTAGTTACACTGCTTCATGAAATGGAAGCAAAAGATGCAAAGACCGGTCTTGCAACACTGTGTATCGGCGGCGGCATGGGATGTGCAACCGTTGTTACAAGAGAATAAAATATGAGTCAAATGCTTCATAGCAGGCTATGAGGTATTCCGTCCTTGCAGCATTGGCCAATCCAGGTACGTGGATGTACGTATATTGGCTGGTGCAGGCAGAGATAAAATAAGATAAGCAGGCTTTTCAAGGGTCTGCTTATCAAATTGTTTATGCGTAGCCTAGTGCAGAGGGAATATGTTGCTATGCAGCGTACAGGGCGCGCAGCGGGTAGGGAAAGGCGAATCTTTTCCACTCGATGAAACTTTATACATAAAAATGGAAAAAGGAGCCACGAAAATGGAATTTATCGTATACGAACAAAAAGGCAATTATGGTGTAATTACCATCAGCCGTGAAAAAGCGTTGAACGCATTGAACTCCACCGTATTGGAGGAACTTGACAAAACTTTGGATCAAGTGGATTTGAACGAAGTAAGATGCCTTATTTTAACCGGCGCAGGGCAGAAATCTTTTGTTGCCGGCGCAGATATCGGAGAAATGAGTTCCCTTACAAAGGCAGAAGGGGAAGCTTTCGGTAAAAAAGGGAACGATGTATTCCGCAAACTGGAGACATTTCCGGTTCCTGTAATCGCAGCGGTAAACGGTTTTGCTTTGGGCGGCGGCTGCGAGATTTCCATGAGCTGTGATATTAGGATTTGTTCCGATAACGCGGTATTTGGCCAGCCGGAAGTAGGCCTTGGCATTACGCCTGGGTTTGGCGGCACCCAGAGGCTTGCACGCCTTGTAGGCGCAGGTATGGCAAAGCAGATGATTTACACTGCAAGGAATATCAAGGCGGACGAAGCGCTCCGTATCGGTCTTGTGAATGCGGTATATACACAGGAAGAGCTGATGCCGGCGGCGGAAAAAATGGCGGCTGGAATTGCAAAGAATGCACCCATTGCAGTGCGCAACTGTAAGAAGGCAATCAACGAAGGCTTGGATGTGGATATGGACGCGGCAATCGTAATAGAAGAAAAACTGTTCGGCGATTGTTTTGAATCTTATGACCAAAAAGAAGGGATGGCAGCATTCCTTGAAAAAAGAAAAGTAGAGAAATTCCTCAACAAATAATTTTTCAATGGCAAGGAAAATCCCTGATATTATATGGGGATGTAAAAATAAACAAATACAATCTAGGAGGAACGAGTATGAAAGTAGGAGTGATTGGCGCCGGCACAATGGGTTCCGGTATTGCACAGGCATTTGCCCAGACAGAAGGATATGAAGTATTCCTTTGTGACATTAATGAAGAATTTGCGGCAAACGGCAAAAACAAAATTGCAAAAGGATTTGAAAAACGTATCGCAAAAGGGAAAATGGATCAGGAAAAAGCAGACGCTATCCTTGCAAAGATTACAACGGGCGTAAAGACAATCTGCACAGATTGTGATTTGGTTGTAGAAGCTGCCCTTGAAGTTATGGATATTAAGAAACAGACTTTTAAAGAACTGCAGGATATTTGCAAAAAAGACTGTATCTTTGCAACGAATACTTCTTCCCTTTCCATTACGGAAATCGGCGCAGGGCTGGATCGTCCGGTAATTGGTATGCATTTCTTCAACCCGGCTCCGGTTATGAAGCTTGTGGAAGTGATTGCAGGATTGAATACCCCGGATGAAGTAGTAGAAAAAATCAAAGCGATTTCCGAAGAAATCGGAAAGACCCCGGTACAGGTAAACGAAGCGGCAGGCTTTGTTGTAAACAGGATTCTTATCCCGATGATTAATGAAGCAATCGGCATTTATGCAGAAGGTGTTGCTTCTGTAGAAGGCATTGATAATGCGATGAAACTTGGTGCAAACCACCCGATGGGACCTCTTGCCCTTGGCGATTTGGTTGGCCTCGATATCGTTTTGGCTATTATGGAAGTTCTTCAGGCTGAGACAGGCGATACCAAATACCGTCCTCATCCGCTTCTTAAGAAAATGGTACGCGGCGGACAGCTTGGTCAGAAGACAGGCAAAGGTTTCTACGATTATTCAAGATAAGAAATGCGGTTTGACAGAGTATTGCCTTATCTAACCATTATATAAACAAAGATATGGAGGAAATAAAATCATGGATTTTATGTTAACAAAACAACATGAAATGGCAAGAACCCTTTTCAGGGAATTTGCGGAAAAGGAAGTAAAGCCTCTGGCACAGGAAGTTGACGAAACAGAGATTTTCCCCAGAGGAACCGTTGAAAAAATGGCAAAAGCAGGGTTTATGGGAATCCCGATTCCGAAGGAATACGGCGGACAGGGCTGCGATATCCTTACATATGCAATGTGCGTGGAAGAACTTTCCAAAGTTTGCGGCACCACAGGGGTTATCGTTTCCGCACATACATCCCTTTGCTGCGACCCTATCTTAACTTATGGTACGGAAGAGCAGAAACAAAAATATTTACCCGACCTTGCCAGCGGCAGGAAAATCGGTGCATTCGGCCTTACAGAGCCCGGTGCAGGAACCGATGCCCAGGGCCAGCAGACAAAGGCAGTGCTTGATGGCGACGAATGGGTTTTAAATGGTTCTAAAATTTTCATCACTAACGGCAAAGAAGCAGATGTATACGTTATTTTTGCTGTAACAGGTATGATTGAGAAACGTGGCAGGATGTCCAAAGAAATTACTGCTTTTATCGTAGAAAAAGGAACACCCGGCTTTACATTCGGAACAAAAGAAAAGAAAATGGGTATCCGTGGTTCTTCTACTTATGAACTTATTTTCACGGACTGCAGAATCCCGAAGGGGAATATTCTTGGGCAGCAGGGCAAAGGCTTTGGTATCGCTATGCATACTTTGGACGGCGGCCGTATTGGTATCGCTTCCCAGGCATTGGGTCTTGCAGAAGGTGCATTGGAGAGGACCGTAGAATATGTAAAAGAAAGGAAACAGTTCGGCAGGTCTATCGGACAGTTCCAGAATACACAGTTCCAGCTTGCAGACATGGCTACTAAAGTGGAAGCAGCGCAGCTTCTTGTTTACAAAGCAGCAGTAGCAAAGAGTACCCAGAAAGTATATTCCGTGGAAGCAGCAAAAGCAAAATTGTATGCAGCAGAAGTGGCTATGGAAGTAACTACGAAAGCAGTACAGCTTCATGGCGGTTACGGTTATACAAGGGAATACGATGTGGAACGCATGATGCGCGATGCAAAGATTACAGAAATTTACGAAGGTACAAGCGAAGTACAGCGTATGGTAATCTCTGGGGCATTATTGAAATAAGCACATCGCAATATCTACAAGAAAAATGAAAATCTGACGAAAATAAGGAGTGGAAATACAATGAAAATTGTTGTTTGTATTAAACAGGTACCTGATACAAAGGGCGGCGTTAAGTTCAATCCTGACGGTACACTTGACAGGGGGGCAATGCTTACCATTATGAACCCTGATGACAAAGCAGGGCTGGAAGCGGCGCTTAGGTTAAAAGACGAATATGATGCAGAAGTAACTGTTATTACTATGGGTCTTCCCAAGGCAGAAGAAGTGCTTCGTGAAGCTATGGCTATGGGCGCAGATAAAGGTATCCTTGTAACAGACAGGGTTCTTGGCGGCGCAGATACATGGGCAACTTCCCAGACACTGGCAGGCGCTATCCGCAATCTGGAATATGATTTGATTATCACAGGCCGTCAGGCTATCGATGGTGATACCGCACAGGTTGGGCCTCAGATTTCCGAACATTTAGGAATCCCGGTTATTTCCTATGCACAGAATATCAAGATTGACGGCGACAGCGTAATCGTTGAGCGTCAGTTCGATGACAGATATCATGTACTGAAAGCAAAAATGCCTTGTTTGATTACAGCTCTTGCTGAATTGAATGAGCCCCGTTATATGACTCCGGGTGGAATTTTCGATGCATATAAAGCAGACATCACCGTATGGGGAAGAGCTAACTTGGTGGACGTAGAAGATTCCAACCTGGGCTTGAAAGGCTCTCCGACACAGATTGCTAAGGCTTCTGATAAAGTAAGAAAAGGCGCAGGGGAAAAGGTAAGCTTGGATCCTTCGGAAGCAGTTGATTACATTATCGACAAGTTAAAAGTGAAACACGTAATATAAAAAATTAGGAAAAGTGTGGTGGAAGAAAATGAATATAGCAGAATATAAAGGAGTATTTGTCTTTGCACAACAGGTAGATAATGAACTGAGCGGAATTGCTTTGGAACTGATTGGCAAAGGAAAAGATCTTGCAAAAGATTTGAACACAGAGGTTACGGCAGTATTGGTGGGCTATGAAGTAAAAGGCCTTGCAGATGAACTTGCGGCTTATGGCGCAGACAAGGTAATCCTTGTGGATGACCCTGAATTAAAAGAATACAGGACAGAGCCTTATGCACATGCCCTTGCTTCCGTAATTGAAAAATATAAACCGGAAATCTTTTTGGTAGGCGCTACGGCAATCGGCCGTGATTTAGGCCCTCGTGTATCTGCAAGAATCCATACAGGGCTTACTGCAGACTGTACACAGCTTGATATCGGCGATTTCCCGATGAATCCGATTCCGGGCAAAGAGCAGCTTCATAACCAGCTTTTGATGACCCGT
Source organism: uncultured Lachnospiraceae bacterium (assembly GCA_910576535.1). GTDB lineage: Bacteria > Bacillota > Clostridia > Lachnospirales > Lachnospiraceae > Kineothrix. Next base: position 54,004 of record CAJTKK010000016.1, read on the forward strand.
CCGGCATTTGGCGGTAATACGATTGCAACCATTGCATGTCCGGAGTTCCGTCCTCAGATGGCAACGGTACGTCCTGGCGTTATGCAGAAAGCGCCTAAGGTAGAAGGTGCAAAAGCAGTTGTAGAAGAATTTAATCCTGGATTTACACCGGATAACAAATATGTAGAAATCCTTGAAATCGTGAAATCCGTTGTGGATACTGTAGATATTATGGATGCTAAAATCCTTGTTTCCGGCGGTCGTGGTGTAGGAAGCCCGGAAAACTTCAAGCTTCTGGATGACCTTGCAGAAGTGCTTGGTGCAACCGTAAGCTGCTCCCGTGCTGTTGTTGATGCAGGATGGAAGCCGAAAGACCTTCAGGTAGGTCAGACAGGAAAGACAGTACGTCCTAATGTATACTTTGCAATCGGTATTTCCGGTGCAATCCAGCACTTGGCAGGTATGGAAGAATCCGATATCATTGTTGCAATCAACAAGGATGAAACAGCTCCTATCTTCGATGTAGCTGATTATGGAATCGTAGGCGATTTGAATAAGATTGTTCCTGCTTTGACAGAAAAACTGAAAGCAGAGCTGGCGAACAAAAATTAATGAAATCTGCCGAAATGCAAGTGAAGTAAAATACATAAGTGCAGTATAGGAACTGGTATCCAGTTAATGAAAAGCTGGATACCAGTTTTTGTCATATAAAAATCCGGGCATCAAAAAGTCTGTTGTCCGGACACATATAGGAAGATTATTTCATTAATTTCTTTTTGTGCTGCAGATGTATGCCGATATGTCCAATTCCTAAGAGAGCGGATGATATTAACATAACTATATTTTTCCCATATATCCCAAGGATAAAAAATGCAATGACAGGCAATGTAGCCCCGGCAAGAGGGATGCATAAAAAATCACTGTAAAAATCTTTCATTTGCCGTTCACTCCGGAAATAGCGTATCCACCATATTTCGTATATTGCCATCAGAAGAAAAGAGATGATCAGAAACAAAGACCAGGCTGACCATTTTTGGATGTTAAAATCAGAAAATATCAGGGAACAGCAGCAAGTAAGGATTTCCCCTAACCGTTCAAAGAAAGTTAAGATTCTGCTTTCCTTTTTAGCGGTATATCCCTGCGTTTTTTGCTTTAACCATATGATATTGGGAATAAACAGCATCAGCAGAAATATTAGCCCTATATAGGAAAATCCAAAAGCTCCAAACATCCGGTAAACCTCCTTTAGATTTAATTAGTCTATTATTTTATATATTATGCAGTGTTTGCCCCTGAATTTCAATGGGATTGACAGGAATTATTTTCAGGCTGTGACAGATGCATGGAAAAGGATGCCGAAGTAAGTCATAATCCTGCCGGCTTCATCTTATATTTAGAACAAGGATTGCATTGCCGGGTAGTTCTTGATGGCCGGCGGAAAACGGGAAGATATGACAGGATCTTTTGGCGGATTCATAACCGCTTTATCCGGTAATCCTCCGTTGCAAATGACGACGCTTCTGATTTTAGGGGTTATTCTTGTAAACGGATGGACAGATGCCCCAAATGCTATTGCGTCTTTGGTGGCAACAGGAGGGATGGAATTAAAAAGGGCTATCCGGATGGCGGCTTTTTTTAATTTTGCAGGGCTTGCCTTGATGACGGCCTGCAATTCATCGGTAGCTTTTACGATATATCATATAGCGGATTTCGGCGATTCACCGCGAGAAGCGCTGGTTGCCTTATGTGCGGCGCTGACGGCAATTATTGTCTGGTCTGCGGCAGCCTGGAGCTTTGGGATCCCTACAAGTGAGAGCCACGCATTGATTGCCGGGCTGACAGGCGCATCTGTTTCTATGTATAACGGATTGGCAGGGATTCACGGCCAGGAATGGGGCAAAGTGATATATGGCCTCTTTCTTTCCTGCTTTTTTGGGTTTGGGCTGGGATGGACAGGAGGGAAGGCATTATCGTGGGGAGGAAAAGGAAGATTTGGGATATTCCAGAGAAGATGGCGTAAAAAGTATGGGGGTTGGGCAGGAAAGATACAGATAGCAGGGGCTGCCGCTATGGCGTTTATGCATGGCGCGCAGGATGGACAGAAATTTATGGGAGTGTTCCTGATGGGGATATTTTTGGCCAAGGGGGAACTGACGGCCGGGAAATTCCCCATCCCCTTTTGGATGACAGCGCTGTGCAGCATTGTGATGGCGGCTGGCACTGCCATTGGAGGGGAACGCATTATAAAAACGGTAGGAGCGGATATGGTGAAGCTGCACAGGGCGCAAGGAGTCGTTTCCGATGGGGCTGCTGCGGCCTGTCTTTTATTTTTGAGCCTTGCAGGGATTCCGGTTTCCACTACCCATGTAAAGACCACGGCCATTATGGGGATTGGAGCAGCATCTGGCCCGGAGAGTATGGATATGGGGATCGTAAAGGAAATGATTCTTGCCTGGATCATCACTTTCCCTTGCTGCTGCGGGATTGGATATGGGGTTGCGGAGTTATTTCAGAAGATAATATAGTAGTATATTCCGGGGACAATAAAAAGTGAAAAAGATATACAAAAGACTGCAAAATAAAAAAATATTCTCCCTAAGAACAGCAAGAAATGATATAATGACTTATAGAAAGATGTAATAGGGAGTATGTCTAAATGAGATGGCATATACGAATACGGTACTGGAGGATAAATGAGGGAATCATATGAAGGAGAAGGAAAAATTAGTAGACCATTTGACGGGGATTTATAACCGGGAGGGCTTTTACAAGGCAACGGAAGAATTGTTTGAAAAAAATCCGGATAAGGAATTTATCATTGCATATTGGAACGTGCACCGTTTTAAAATTATCAATGAGTTGTTTGGCCGGAGCGCAGGGGATGAAGTATTAAAAAATATGGCGGATATGATACGTTCCGCTTATGAGGGGGTGGAGGGTACCTATGGAAGGATGGAAAGCGATAATTTCGTGGCCTGTTTTCCGGCAGAATTGCTGAAGGGATCCCGGGAATTTGTGCATTCCGGGGAAATCACATATATAAATGAGGGTACAGAATATCATTTTTCTGCGTGTTATGGGCTTTATCAGGTAAAAGACCGGAACATCGGCATTGCTTCTATGGTAGACCGGAGCCGGATTGCCATGGATACGGTAAAAACGAATTATGTAAAACCCTTTGCTTATTATAACAATACCATGCGTGAAGATATTGTAATGGAACAGATGCTGATGAGCGAATGTGATGCGGCCATCAGGGAAAACCAATTTGAGGTATACTATCAGCCGGTGTGCAATGCGTTGGACGGAACGATTATCAGTGCAGAAGCCTTGGTGCGCTGGAGGCATCCGGAAAGAGGGATGATTTCGCCGGGGGTATTTATTCCGTTGTTTGAACGGAATGGATATATTAGCGTGCTGGACAGATATATGTGGGATAAGGTATGCGCGATGCTGAAACGGAGGCGGGAACGGAATCTGGATGTAGTCCCTATATCCATGAATGTATCCCGGGTGGATTTTTATAGCCAGAGCCTTTGCAGTGATATTATCAGGATTGTGGAGAAATATGAGCTGGAGCCGCAGCTTTTGCGCCTGGAGGTGACGGAAAGTTCGTATTCAGACAATCCCCAGACGGTTATGGAAGCAGTAAAAAAGCTTCAGGATTACGGCTTTACTATTATGATGGATGATTTTGGGAGCGGGTATTCTTCGTTGAATACATTAAAAGATCTGCCGGTGGATATCCTGAAAATAGACATGAAGTTTATGGATGATTTGGATAAAGGGGGGAAGTCGGCAATTATTCTGGAATCCATTGTGCGGATGACGAAATGGATGAGCCTGCGGGCAGTGGCGGAAGGCGTGGAAACGGAGGACGAGCTGAATTTCTTAAAAAGTATTGAATGCAATTATATTCAAGGCTATTATTTCTACCGCCCTATGCCGGAGAAAGAATTTGAAGAATTACTGAATAAACCTGAACTGGTGGATGTAAGGAGTGCAGTAGTTACTGGGTCGAATGAAAGCGATTTTTCTATCCTATATAATGAAAGCCTGAAAGCGGAGGGAATCTTTCAGAATATGTCGGGCGGACTCGGTATTTATGAACTGGTAGGCGACAGGCTGGAAGTGGTACGCGTCAACAAAGGTTATTATGAAATGATGAAAGCCGGGAATATAGGGATGACAACGGAAAAGCGCCTGGTCGAAAAATACATGGCGCAGGAAGATTACCAGAGCCTGGTCAGCAAATGCCTGGAGGCGGAAGCGACAAAGGACACTGTCCAGACACAGATCAAGCGGGTAAGATATGACGGGGAATCTGTTTGGCTGGATACCAGGATCCGTTTTCTGGGGAATAAAGGAAACCGGAAAATGTTTTATTTCTATATTATGGACATTACAAAAATCAAAAAAGCGGAACAGGATAATTATATGAACCGATACAGCAAGGCATTGTTCCGTGTTTTCGATAAGGTATATAGGCTGGATTATGACACTGGTTATGCGGAAGTCCTGCATTCCATAGATGACGCGATGAAGGTGGGGGACAGGGTATATTTTAAGAACTTTTTCGATAAGTTTAAGGATCATATTTTATCCACCAGGCGGACGGAATACAGCGAAGCGATGAAAGACAAAAAAGCGATGGACAAGGTGCTGAGCGAGAGCCGTTCCGGGGGCATTAGCGTGGACTATAAAATGGACGACCCGGATATCATGGGGTTTGAATGGGTATCCGCTACATTTTTTAAAGTGGAAACTACGGATGAACAAGAGGATTATCTTGTGTGCATTAAGAGGATTTGAAAGTCAGCAGAGCCGGCTTGGCAGACGAGCGGCTGGCGCATCTGGAAGGAGCGGGCAGCCGGCATGTTTTAACCGGTGTGGGTGAAAGGGAAGAATGGAATGAATGGGAACATTATGGAGTATGAAACCGTGGAGCTGGATGAGAAAGATAATAGCATAGTGATTATTGACCAGACGCTTTTGCCGCGGAAAACGGAATTAATCCGGCTGAGGACAGCACAGGAAATATGGGACGCTATTTATCTTTTAAAGGTGCGCGGGGCGCCTGCCATCGGCGTAACGGCAGCCTTTGGCATTTATTTACTGGCAAAAGGGATAGAGACAGAAGATTACGATATTTTTTATAAAGAATTTGCCAGGCAAAAGGATTATTTGAATTCATCGAGGCCTACAGCGGTCAATTTATCCTGGGCATTGAGGCGGATGGAAAACATCTGTGTGAAAAATCAGGAGAAGAGGATAGGGGAGATTAAAGAGGCTTTAAAAGAGGAAGCCTTTGCAATCAAGGAAGAGGATACCTGGGTATGCAGGATGATCGGGGAATACGGCCTTAGCTTGCTGAAGCCGGGGGATGGGATACTGACCCACTGCAATGCCGGACAGCTTGCCACCAGCAAATATGGAACCGCTACGGCTCCTATTTATCTCGGCCAGGAAAAGGGCTATCATTTCCGGGTGTTTGCAGACGAGACAAGGCCGCTTTTGCAGGGGGCTCGGCTGACGGCTTATGAGCTTTCTTCCTCCGGCGTGGATGTAACGCTTATCTGTGACAATATGTCTGCCATGGTTATGAAAAATGGGTGGATAAATGCTGTATTTGTTGGCTGCGACAGGGTGGCGGCCAATGGGGATACGGCGAATAAAATAGGTACATCTTTAGTTGCAGTGGCGGCGAAACGGTACAATATCCCGTTTTATGTATGCGCCCCTACTTCTACGATAGACCGGGATACAGAGACGGGCAGCCAGATTCATATTGAAGAGCGGCCGGCAGAAGAAGTGACGGAAATGTGGTATAAGGAGAGGATGGCTCCGGAAGGAATTAAGGTGTACAATCCGGCGTTTGATGTGACAGACCATGATCTGATTACTGCGGTAATTACCGAATTTGGAATCGCAAGGGCTCCTTTTGAGATATCTTTTCAGGAGATTTTTAAAAGAAAGGAAGAAAAAAGAAGAGGGGCAGAGAAGGAAGCGGATTAGAAAAGTGAATAAGGAAAGGCGGCGCCATACTGCGCCGCCTTTCCTTATATCCGCCCAGGCAATATGCCGGACAGAAAAAATAAGATGTTCCGTTTGCAGGGATTTTATAATCCAAGGACTTCCTGAACTGTTTCTACGCCGGCCTTGATGCAGTCCGGGCAGCTATAAAGCGCTTTGCCGGTGTCGATGCCTTTTAACTCGCGGCAGACGGTGGAACCTGTTTTTTCTTTAAAGCGTTGTACGAGCTGGGAAGCGAGCCGGTAAGTGGCGGCTTTGGTTCCCGGATTGCCGGTGCAGCCGTCGCTGTTTTTAAATCCGGCAAGAACAACTGCGCCGGAAAGCGCCCCGCAGGTACATTCCATGCATCCCATGCCAAGGCCGAGGCCTTCACATGCTTGAAACAAAACAGTTTCTTCTACCCCGGCTTCTTCACAGAAAGCGCAGGCAACGGATTGCGCGCAATTATATTTTTTATTATGGTTTGCAATTGCAAGTTCTTTTTTGGTCATAATCATTACCTCATGTTTACATTGAATGGTTTGTGTGTTGGATGAATAAGAACAGGAACTGTTTTATTCTTTCTTTTTATTTATGTTTTTTATCACATATAAGGCCAGCAGCATAAGAAGAATTCCTGCTGGCAAGGAGATCCAGGCGCTTTGGGAAAATCCTGCAATAATGTAAGTGATAAAAGAGATGGCTGCCGCAACAACTGCATAAGGCAACTGGGTGGATACATGGTTGACATGGTTGCACTGCGCTCCTGCGGAAGCCATAATTGTGGTATCCGAAATGGGGGAGCAGTGATCGCCGCATACAGCCCCGGCCATGCAGGCGGAAATGGATATAATCATGAGCTGCGGATTGGATTTTGCAAATACAGCGACTACAATAGGAATGAGGATGCCAAAGGTCCCCCAGGAAGTTCCTGTGGAGAAAGCGAGGAAACATCCTACAAGGAAGATGATGGCCGGAAGGAAGTTCATGAGCGAACCGGCGCTTTGCTTCATCATTTCTGCGACAAAGTCTGCAGCCCCTAAACTGTCTGTCATGGCTTTTAAGGTCCAGGCGAAGGTAAGGATCAGGATGGCAGGCACCATCGCTTTAAACCCTTCGGGGAGACAGTCCATACAATCCTTAAAACTTAAAACCCTCCGTATGAGGTAAATCATTACGGTAATGATCAAAGCACAGATACTGCCAAGGGCAAGCCCCACCGAGGCATCGGAATTAGAGAAAGCAGCAACAAACCCGGCGCCTTCAAAGAAACCGCCCGTATAAATCATGCCGATGACACAGAAAATAATTAAAGTAATAATAGGGATCAAAAGGTCGATGACTTTGCCCTTGGGGTTAACCGGCATTTGTTCTTTTCCGGTATTTTTTTCACCCATGGAGAACAGATCGCCTTTGCGCGCATTAGCTTCATGGGTTTTCATAGGGCCGAAATCCACGTTCATAAGGACGAGGGAGACCATCATGACAATGGTCAGGATTGCGTAAAAATTATAGGGGATGGCACGGATAAAAATGGAAAAACCATCTTCTCCTTCCACAAAGCCGGATACGGCTGCAGCCCAGGAAGATATGGGTGCAATGATGCAGACCGGGGCGGCAGTGGCGTCAATCAAATAAGCCAGTTTTGCCCGGGATACTTTGTGTTCGTCCGTAACCGGTTTCATAACGCTGCCTACCGTGAGGCAGTTAAAATAGTCGTCAATGAAAATCAGGACACCGAGGGCAATAGTAGCGAGCTGCGCCCCTGCCCGGGATTTGATTTTTTCTTTGGCAAAACGCCCAAAAGCAGCGGATCCCCCCGCCCGGTTCATAAGGCTGACCATAGCGCCGAGTATCACGAGGAAAATAAGGATTCCTACATTGTAGCTGTCGGACAATACGGCAACGAAACCATCATTAAAAATATGTGTGAGTGTGGTTTCAAAGGAGAAGCCGGAATAGAACAGGCCGCCTACCAGAATTCCGATGAAAAGGGAGCTGTATACCTCTTTCGTAATTAAAGCAAGTGCAATGGCAACAATAGGAGGGACAAGCGCCCAAAAGGTTGCATACATGGGAGGAGTATATTCCGCTCCTGTTTCCGCCGCAAATGCGGTGAGAGGGAGCAATGCCATACATAGCAGCAGGATTCCTGCCCCGCCAAAAAGCTTTTTCTTTTGCATTTTCATTTCAATTTACCCCGTTTCTTAATATGTATAAATTTTGTATAAATATAAATACAAATGAATTTTAGCACTAAATGCTATAAAACAGAAGCATTTTTTAATAAATAAGGAAAAAGAAAAGTTTTTTGCCTGAATAAGGCGCCTGAAAGTTATACAGTAACTTTCAGGCGCCGTTTGTTCAAGCCATTAAGATAAATAGTATATTTGATAAATCATATATCTATTTCTGAGTAAATTTTAGTAAACCATTGCCGTTTCTTTTCCGGTCATTACACGGATTGCACCCTGGGCGAGGGCGAGAAGTTCATCCTCTCCGGGATATACGGTAACGGGGGCAATAAACCCTGCTTTTTCTTTCAGACCATCCGTTACAGCTTTATCGTAAGCAATGCCGCCAGTCATAATAATCTGGTCTACTTTACCTTTTAACACGCAAGCCATAGAGCCGATATCTTTGGCAACCTGAAGGATAAATGCTTCCCGGATTTCTTCTGCCTCTTTATTTCCTTCTTCTACCATTTTGTCTACATCTCTCATGTCGTTTGTATTCAGGTAAGCGTTAAAGCCGCCATTTCCGACCAGCTTTTTGTAAACTTCTTTTTCTGTGTATTTACCGGAAAAGCACATTTTTATCAATGCTCCGGGAGGCACTGCGCCTGCTCTTTCCGGGGAAAATGCGCCGTCTCCGTCAAGAGCGTTGAATACATCCACTACTTTGCCTTTCTCATGTGCGCCTACGGAAACACCGCCGCCCATATGGACAACGATCAGGTTCAGGGAATCGTAAGCAACCCCTTTTTCATTGGCATAGCGTTTTGCAACCGCCTTCTGGTTCAGGGCATGGAAAATGCTGATGCGGGGCAGCTCCGGCACGCCTGAATACCTTGCAGTAGGCATAAGCTCGTCTACAACAACAGGGTCCACGATATAAGATGGGATGCCGATGGAATCCGCAATCTCCCTGGCGAGAATACCGCCTAAATTAGAAGCATGTTGCCCTTGTACGCCGACTTTCAGATCGGCCAGTAAATCATCGGTGACTGCATAGGTGCCGCCCGGGATGGGTTTTAACATACCGCCGCGTCCTACGATAACGTCTAAGGATTTCATGTCAAACTCTTTTTCCTTCATCAAATCCAGAATAATATTTTTCCTGAAATCTTTTTGCTCTACGATAGATGCATATTGCGCGATTTCTTCCGTAGAATGCCTTAATGTTTCTTCAAACAGTAAAGTTTCGTCTTCAAATACACCGATTTTGGTGGAAGTGGAGCCGGGATTGATAATTAAACTTTTGATTGCCATAGTGATCCTCCTTTTTATTCCTGCGGGCAGCCGGCAAGAGCCATACTGGCATGTGCGCGGCCATTGCCGGGACATGAATGCCTGTTATTTTAAATAGTCAGCGACAACAGCGCCAAGTGCAAGGGAGTTTACCTTCACTTCCATGGAATCGGAACGGGAAGTTAAGATAACCGGCGCTTTTGTGCCTGTTAAAATATTGCCGTTTTTCAATTTTGCCGTATGTACAATAGCTTTATAAACTAAATTGCCTGCGTGGATATCGGGGAAAAGAAGGATATCAGCATCGCCTTGGATCGGCCGGCCGGTAGCGCCTTTATGTTTTGCAGCTTCTGCATCAATCGCAAGGTCGAGGGAAAGAGGGCCGTCTACGATACAGCCGGTAATTTCCCCGTCTTTGTTCATCCTGGTCAGCTCCGCAGCCTCCACGGTAGCAGGCATTTTAGGGTTCACTACTTCTACAGCAGCAAGAGGAGCTACTTTCGGGCATTCAATGCCGCAGGCTTTTGTAATTTCCAGTGTATTAGCAATGATATTTACCTTATCTTCCAAAGTGGGATATGGGATAAAAGCTACATCCGTTAAGAAAAGCAGATGGTCAATGCCCTCTACGTCAAAAACGCATACGTGGGACAAAGGCTTGCCTGTCCGGAGTCCTACCTCTTTGTCAAGGACGCTCTTTAAGAAATGTTTGGTGTCGATTAAGCCTTTCATGTACATATCCGCCTTGCCTTCATGCACCAGCTTGACTGCTGCCAGGGAAGCTTCGATATCGTCTTCCACGTTCACGATTTCAAAGTCGCTGATATCCACTTGGATGTCTGCGGCAATTGCCCTGATTTTGGACTCATCCCCTACTAAGATTGCGTCTGCAATCTGCCGGTCTTTAGCAGCCCTTACGGCTTCCAGGACAGCGGAATCCTGCGCTACGGCGACGGAAACCTTCTTCATGGGGATTTCTTTTACCTTAGAAATTAAATCGTCAAAAGTTTTGCTCATTTGTCTGCACCTCGTACTTAAAATTTTTGATCGTTACCTTGTGATACGGTACAATTTATCTAATCGTTAAAATAATAACACTTCTTATATTTAAGGTCAAGGGTGGTATGGGCAGTTATTTTGTTTCCCATGTATAAGGCGCAGGACGGAAAGCAGGAGGCGGGAATGCGGGTATAGGGAAGGCTGTGGAAAAAAGGTTGAATATCGCCGGCAAATCTGTTACAATAAACAGTGGATTTTTGTAAATAGCCGGATTTTATATAAAATAGGAGAGGCAGACAGGATCCCTGACGGCAATTGCTGCTTTAGACCGGGGGTCAAACGGCGGGCTTTGCCTGATAATGAAGTCAATGGATGACCAATGGATGACATAGGAGTTTGATGATGAATATTGTAAATAAGGTTTTCGGAACGCATAGTGAGAGGGAATTAAAAAGGATTACAAGCACGGTGGATAAAATTGAGTCCTTAAGGCCTTCCATGCTTCAACTGACGGACGGGCAGTTGAAGGAGAAAACAAAAGAATATAAAAAACGGCTGCAGGATGGAGAGACTTTGGATGATCTTTTGCCGGAAGCGTATGCGACCGTAAGGGAAGCGGCAAGACGTGTGCTGAATATGGAGCATTACCGGGTGCAGTTGATTGGCGGCATTATTCTTCACCAGGGGCGCATCGCCGAGATGAAGACCGGCGAAGGCAAGACTTTGGTTTCCACATTGCCGGCTTATCTGAATGCTTTAGAAGGAAGAGGAGTGCATGTGGTAACGGTCAATGACTATCTGGCGAAACGTGATGCGGAGTGGATGGGACAGGTACATGAATTCCTGGGACTGAAAGTGGGCGTAGTATTGAATGATATGAAGTCCGATGAACGCAGGGAACAGTATAGCTGCGATATTACTTATGTGACAAATAATGAGCTTGGGTTTGATTATCTAAGGGATAATATGGTGATTTATAAAGAACAGCTAGTGCTCAGGGAACTGCATTATGCTATTATTGACGAGGTCGATTCCGTGCTTGTGGATGAAGCCAGGACTCCCCTTATTATCTCAGGCCAAAGCGGAAAGTCAACGAAACTGTATGAAGCCTGCGACATTCTGGCAAGGCAGTTAAAGCGTGGGGCGGATATGGAAGCCCTCACCAAGATGGATGCCATTATGGGGGTGGAACGGGAAGAAACCGGTGATTTTATCGTGAACGAAAAAGATAAAATCGTAAACCTGACGGCGGAAGGCGTTTCTAAAGTAGAACGTTTCTTCCAGATTGAGAACCTGGCAAACCCGGAGAATCTGGAGATACAGCATAATATTAATCTGGCTCTCAGGGCGCATAACCTGATGTTCAGGGATCAGGATTATGTGGTGAAGGACGAGCAGGTATTGATTGTTGATGAATTCACAGGGAGGATCATGCCGGGGCGGCGTTATTCTGACGGGCTTCATCAGGCTATTGAGGCAAAAGAGCATGTGAAGGTGAAACGGGAGAGTAAGACGCTGGCTACGATTACTTTCCAGAATTTCTTTAATAAATTTGATAAAAAAGCGGGCATGACCGGTACTGCGCTGACGGAGGAAAAGGAATTCCGGGATATTTACGGGATGGACGTGATAGAGATCCCTACCAATATGCCTGTGGTAAGAAAAGATCTGCAGGATGCGGTTTATAAGACGAAGAAAGAAAAACTGTATGCCATTGTGGAGGCGGTAAAGGAAGCCCATGCGAAGGAGCAGCCAGTTCTGGTAGGCACGATTACGATTGAATCTTCGGAGGAAATCAGCCGTCTGCTGACAAAGAATGGCGTCGCGCATAAAGTATTGAACGCTAAGTTCCATGAGCTGGAAGCGGAAATCGTTGCCGATGCCGGCGTGCATGGCGCAGTTACAATTGCGACTAACATGGCGGGGCGCGGTACTGATATTAAATTGGACGATGAGGCGAGGGCAGCCGGAGGGCTTAAGATTATCGGCACGGAACGCCATGAATCCAGACGTATTGACAACCAGTTACGCGGCCGGAGCGGCCGTCAGGGAGACCCGGGGGAATCCAAATTCTATATTTCCCTGGAGGATGACTTAATGCGGCTGTTCGGCTCTGAACGGCTGATTGGGATGTTCAATGCTTTGGGGATTCCAGAGAATCAGGAGATTGAACATAAATCTCTGACAAAGGCAATTGAATCCGCCCAGAAAAAGATAGAAAACAATAACTTCGGCATCCGTAAGAACCTGCTGGAGTATGACCAGGTAATGAACGAGCAAAGAGAAATCATCTACGAAGAAAGAAGACAGGTTCTAAGCGGCGAAAGCATGAGGGATTCTATTTTCAAGATGATTACGGATATTGCGGAAAATGCAGTGGATATCAGTATCAGCGATGAAGCGGATATTGAAGACTGGGATTTTGGGGAACTGAATGCCCTGCTTTTGCCGACGATACCGTTGCGGCCGGTGAATACGGGAAGGGTGCTTAAGCCGAAAAAGAATAGCCTGAAGCAGCAGCTAAAAGAAGAGGCAGTGAAGTTGTATGAGACGAAGGAGGCAGAATTCCCTAACCCGGAAGCAATGCGTGAAATTGAAAGAGTGATTCTTTTAAAGGTTATTGACCGGAAATGGATGGATCATATTGACGATATGGAGCAGCTCCGCCAAGGAGTGGGGCTTCAGGCTTACGGCCAGAGGGATCCTTTGGTGGAATATAAGCTGAACGGTTATGAAATGTTCGACGAGATGACCCAGAACATCAAGGAGGAAACCGTACGTTTGTTATTCCACGTACGTATTGAACAGAAAGTAGAGAGGGAGCAGGTTGCGAAAGTAACGGGGACGAATAAGGATGATTCTCTTCCGAAAGGGCCGGTAAAGCGGGAAACGGAGAAAATATACCCCAATGCCCCCTGCCCTTGCGGAAGCGGGAAAAAATACAAGCAGTGCTGCGGCAGGAAATAGAGGACAGCCTGCATACAAAATATCATATGAAATCATGATAAAGAAAGAGTGGTGAACGTTAAGTGGTAGAATTGGATCAGATGAAAACAGAATTGCAGACCTATGAAAGTCCGCTTGCGGAAGTGAGGGATTCACTTTGACTTAGCTCATAAGTCAAGGCGTGTGGAAGAACTGGAAAGAGAGATGGAAGCTCCCGGCTTCTGGGATGACCCGGAAATGTCCAACAAAAAAATGAAAGAGCTAAAAAACCTGAAGGACACGGTGGACACTATTTACGGATTAGAGCATCAATACGAGGATATTGGGGCTTTGATTGAAATGTGTTATGAAGAAGAGGATGAGGAGATGGCGGCGGAAATCCGCTCCGAACTGGATGATTTTGCAGCATCTTTTGAGGAAATCCGTATCCGTACCTTATTATCCGGGGAATATGATAAAGATAATGCGATTCTTAAACTGAATGCGGGCGCCGGAGGGACGGAAAGCTGCGACTGGTGCAGTATGCTTTACCGCATGTATACAAGGTGGGCAGAGCGCAAAGGGTTTTCGCTGGAAGTGCTGGATTATCTGGATGGGGAAGAAGCAGGCATTAAGTCGGTTACTTTTCAGGTAAATGGCGAGAATGCCTACGGATACCTGAAATCGGAAAAAGGGGTGCACCGTCTGGTACGTATTTCCCCGTTTAACGCCCAAGGGAAACGGCAGACTTCTTTTGTGTCTTTGGATGTTATGCCGGATATTGAGGAAGATATGGACGTGGAGATTAACGATGATGATCTGCGCATTGATACGTACCGCAGCAGCGGCGCCGGAGGGCAGCACATTAATAAGACCTCTTCGGCGATCAGAATTACTCATTTACCTACAGGGATTGTAGTACAGTGCCAGAATGAACGTTCCCAGTTCCAGAATAAGGATAAGGCGATGCAGATGCTGAAGGCAAAGTTATATTTGCTTAAGCAGGAGGAAAATGCAGAAAAACTCTCCGGTATCCGGGGGGAAGTGAAGGAAATCGGATGGGGGAACCAGATACGCTCTTATGTGCTGCAGCCGTATACTATGGTGAAGGACCATAGGACAGGAGAAGAATCCGGAAATGCAGACGCTGTATTGGACGGCGGGCTGGATCCGTTTATGAATGCGTATTTAAAGTGGATAAGCGTTGGCGGGAAAGTGGAAGAAGAATAAAAAAGCGGAAAAGTAAGGGATAAGAAAAGCCAATAAACAGGATCATGAGAAGATTCTGCTTATTGGCTTTTTTGCTGCCATATAGGAACCGTGAAGCGGCGAAGCCGCTTTTTATTTTATAGGAAAGTCCTTCGTCAGCGCTTTTTCATATCACTAAGATATTATAGTCTTTGTGCATTTTCCTGTTGCCGGGTATTAGCGCGGTTTTTCATTAAATCCATGTAGAAGTTGGTCATGACGGTATTTGAGTAAGGTACCAGCCATAAATAAGCGATGAAAAAGGAAAAAATGCCAAGCAGATATAAAGGGAGGAAGCTGATGGATAGATAGAACAGGCGGCCTTTATGCCCTTTCATAACCTGGCAGCTCATTTTCATCAGTTCTTTGGCGGAATATTGAGGAAAATCCTGCAATAAATAAAAAACCTGCGAAAGCATGAGGCTGATAACAACAAGAATTGCCATGCCAATAACAAAAGCAATGGACATAAGCAGTATATAAACAGTACGGTAAGTTGTTAAATAAAGATAATAAAAAACAAGCGCAGGAGCCGAACAGATATAAGTAAGCGATGAAAGCACAAATTGCAGAAGAATCGCTTTATCGGGATAGGACTTAAAACCGTAGAATACATCCCCTGCAGATATTGGCTGCCCGCAGATCAACTTTAAATAAAGATAGGCTTCACCGGAGGCCAATATACCCGTCAGCAGGCTGACAAGAAAGCTTATCATATAATAAATGATAAGTTCAGGTATGTTTCTTGCCGTAATCAGCATAGAAGGAAGATAGGTGACAAATAAAGTAACGGACGCAACAAGAAACACAGCGCCGGTTACAGCGCCATAATGGCCGAACAACTGATCCTTTGAAAGACCTTTTAGTTCAGCGGAGGATTTATAAATATTCATAGGTATCGTCTCCCATT
Organism: uncultured Lachnospiraceae bacterium; assembly: GCA_910576535.1. Classification (GTDB taxonomy): domain Bacteria; phylum Bacillota; class Clostridia; order Lachnospirales; family Lachnospiraceae; genus Kineothrix. The sequence continues at coordinate 69,547 of CAJTKK010000016.1, forward strand.
CGCATAATTCTTTTTATACTGCCATATTAATGTTCATTCCCTGATATTTTATGGAATCGGCAGCTTTTAAATCTTTTTGGTAAGGATTATCTTCGTTGTAATATTTAATCTGTGTTGAGGTAGTTCCGCCGGATACATAGCTGCGGCCGCATTCCGGGCATACGCTCGTATGGATGGCTACATTGGCGGAAATCACTTTCCCGTTATTTTTGGCTGCTTTTTTGTAAGCGTTGGAAACATGCTCCTGTTCATGGGAACGGACTGCCGTTGCCGCGGACTGGGGAGAAATATGGGTGGCCGATTTGAAAGAAACCATCTCATCGGAGCCGTCCTGGTATTTTCTGTTTTTGCATGTTTCGCATTCTGCAGGCGAAGATTTTCTTCCGGGGGATTTTACGTCAGATTCTCCCGGGTTTCTGGCAACGCCGGAATCTCCTGCGTTGCTTATAGGATAGCCTCTGTAATTGGCCGAGTTGCTTATAGGGCTGATTGCGCTCATAAAATCACCATACCTTTCTTAACCTTTTTTCAATTACATTATTCCAAACCGAATGTTTCGTTTATCATATCCTCCAAAGACTGACCCAGCACATCCTCCGTGGATTCCCCGTAAATCTGTTCAAACTGGGTGTCATAGATTCTGGCGGCATCCTGCAGCAGTTCGGGATTTGAAAAAATGAACGAAAGGGAAGTCACAAGGATCCCCAGGTTCATGGCGAGGCCGCTGATGCCGCAGATAAGCCCGGTCATAGCCTGCCCGGCCATGCGGGGTTTTGTGCCTTTGGATAAAATCGCAAGAATGACAGCAGTGCTTCCCAAAATTAATGGGATATATATAGTCATTAAAATTGTCGATAAAACGGATATTATGCCTAAAACCATGGCGGCATTGGCAAGCTTCTGCCCCGGCATAGCATATGGCGGGGAACAGCGGTAACCATAAGGGGAACTTCCCATAGAGCCGTTTGCTCCAAAAGCATTTCGGTTCTGGTTGCCGTTTCTTTGACCGTCAAAGCCGTAATTGGAGTTTCCATTATAGCTGCCGTAAGGATTGTACCGGCTGTTGCTTATATCATGCGAACCATTGTCCCTGGGGCCGGGGCTGTTTGCCGGATTAGGGACATGGGCGGAAACGCTGTCTGCCGCATGGGAATTACTGCTGCCGGCGCTGCCGTCTGCACTGCCAGCGGTGTTTTCCGGGGGGACGTCATTCATGCTGTCCTCCGCGTCTATGCTGCTATTATGCTGCCCTGCCGGATCTGCCGTATCCATGTCTGCCTTCTCTAAAGGGCGTTCTTCATTTATGCTGTTTTGGCTGTCTATATCAACGCTGGTATCCATGCTGTTTCCGTGTTCCGCACAGTTTCCATTGTCCTTATGATTAAAGTCCATATTTTTTCACCATTCCAATTCCATAATACCGCAAGGATACAATTCTTAAAATATACATTTTCATTGTATCACTTAATAACTCATAATACAATCTTGAAAATTGAATAGTTTTCGTATAGGATATTGGATAGTGTAACAGTTTGGGCAAATTTCCGCACGCTGCTATGGAATTCCAGAAAGTGAAAAACGGAAATCCGGGAAAACGGTGCGGCGTATGCGGCTTACGGGCTTTGGAAGGGGCATGGTCATAAACATGGATATGATATTAAAATTGAGTGAAGAACTGTCAGTGCAGAAATGGCAGGTGGAAGCGGCAGTAAAATTGATTGATGAAGGGAACACGATTCCTTTTATTTCCAGATACCGTAAGGAAGTGACTGGCTCATTAAATGATGAAACTCTCCGTAACTTATCTGAGAGGCTGGTATATTTGCGTAATCTGGAGGAAAAGAAGGAACAGGTGATCGGCAGCATAGGAGAACAAGGGAAACTGACAGATGAACTGAGGGAAAAGATTTTGATGGCAGAAACCCTTGTAGTAGTGGAAGATTTGTACCGTCCTTACCGGCCGAAGCGCAAGACAAGGGCGAGCGTGGCAAAGGAAAAAGGGCTTGGCGGCCTGGCGGAATGGATATTGGCGCAGGATGCCCAATATCCGTTAGAAGAGGAAGCTGCTAAATATATCAACGAGGAAAAAGAAGTAAAGACTGTGGCGGAAGCGGTGCAGGGGGCAAAAGACATTCTTGCGGAAAGTATTTCCGATGAAGCGGATTACCGTATTTATATCCGCAATATTACGATGGAAGAAGGCTCTGTTGTCAGCACGGCGAAGGATGAAAAGGCCGAAAGCGTATATGAAATGTATTATAACTATGAAGAACCGGTAAAAAAAGCGGCTGGTCACAGGATACTTGCTTTAAACCGTGGGGAAAGCGAAAAGGCGCTGACAGTAAAAATCGCGGCGCCGGAAGAACGGATCCTGCGTTTTCTGGAAAAGAAAGTGATCCTATCCGACAATGAAATTACCGCTCCCGTATTAAAGGCGGTAATTGATGACAGCTACCGCCGTTTGATCGCCCCGGCTATTGAAAGGGAGATCCGCAATGAATTGACGGAGAAAGCGGAAGACGGAGCTATTTCCGTCTTTGGGAAGAATCTGGAGCAGTTATTAATGCAGCCGCCGATTGCGGGAAAAGTAGTGCTTGGCTGGGATCCTGCATTCCGGACAGGATGCAAGCTGGCTGTAGTGGATGCTACGGGGAAAGTGCTGGATACGAAAGTAATCTTCCCTACAGCGCCCCAGAATAAGGTGGCGGAAGCCAAGGCGGAACTGAAAAAATTAATTAAAAAATATGGGATTTCGTTGATTTCTGTAGGAAACGGCACGGCTTCCCGGGAATCGGAGCAAATCATTGTGGATCTGGTGAAAGAGCTGGATACGCCGGTGCAGTATGTGATTGTCAGTGAAGCGGGGGCTTCCGTTTATTCGGCAAGCAAACTGGCAACGGAAGAGTTCCCTCATTTCGATGTAGGGCAAAGAAGCGCGGCGTCTATTGCAAGAAGGCTGCAGGATCCGTTGGCTGAACTGGTGAAAATAGATCCTAAATCAATCGGGGTAGGCCAGTACCAGCACGATATGAACCAGAAAAAACTGAGCGAAACGTTAAGCGGCGTAGTGGAAGACTGCGTAAATAAGGTGGGCGTGGATCTGAATACCGCCTCCGCATCATTGCTGGAATATATTTCAGGGATTACAAAGACCATAGCGAAAAACATTGTAGACTATAGGGAAAATAACGGGCGGTTCACCAGCAGGAGGCAGCTTTTAAAAGTAGCCAAGCTGGGACCTAAGGCATTTGAGCAGTGCGCAGGCTTTTTGCGTATTTTGGATGGGGAAAACCCTCTGGATGCGACCAGCGTCCACCCGGAATCTTACGAAGCGACTTTGAAACTTCTGGATAAACTGGGTCTTACCATGGAAGATGTAAAGGCCGCACAGAAAAAAGCGGCATTGGAGAAAGGAAAAACAAAGAAAGCGGCTCCGGCGCAAGAGAAGAGGCAGCAGAATAAGACAGTGATCCGCAATACGGGGACTGCCATGGGGAAAGCGTTAGCGGCGGCTATGGGGAATATGGTTTTGGAAGCCGGGGACGCCCCTGCTGCGGCAGTGAAAAAGGAAGAAGGCGCGGCTGTGAGCGCCTTGGAAAAGAAAGTCAAAGATAAAAAGAAACTGGCGCTGGAACTGGGCATCGGAGAAATTACCCTGACAGATATCCTGAAAGAACTGGAGAAACCGGCAAGAGACCCAAGGGAGGATATGCCCGCCCCCATTTTAAGAAGCGATGTGCTGGAAATGAAAGATCTGAAACCTGGCATGATATTGAAAGGAACGGTACGCAATGTGATAGATTTTGGCGCATTTGTGGATATCGGGGTTCATCAGGACGGATTAGTGCATATTTCCCAGATGACGGACCGCTTTATCAAACATCCCCTGGAAGCAGTGAGCGTGGGGGATGTTGTGGATGTCCAGGTGATTTCCGTAGATGCGGCAAAGAAAAGAATTGCTTTGACGATGAAATTAAAGCAAAATGGCGGTGCGGATGGCAAGGGAATGCCCCGGTAAAGAAGGATAGGGATAAAATATTCTTGACAAAACCCAAAAACCGCTATATGCTGAATACGAATCAAATAAATGTGAAAATTCTTCGGGGTTGGGTGAAACGGAAAAAATCCGTCATTCCCTACCGGCGGTGACAGTCCGCGACCCGCTTCGGATAAGCATAATGCTTTCCGGCGGCTGATTTGGTGCAATTCCAAAACCGACAGTAAAGTCTGGATGAGAGAAGGAAAGTAGGATGCATGTCTTAGGAAAAAGAACGGGCAGGGAGAAAAAGCCCGGGAAAAGAATAAGGCGGCAAAATTACGGAATGCAGCCCCGGACAATTTGTCCGGGGTATTTTTTTGAAGAATTTTCCCTAAAATAATTTTATTTTGAGGAGGAAATGACATGAACAACTTAATGCAGTCGGTAACGGAAAACCTGATTTTTGTCTTGGAATTTTTAGGCATTGTGGCGCTGATGTTCGCAATCGCTTATGGCGCGGAAAAACTGGCAAAGAAAAAGACCGGGGATACGGAAAGGGTGCTTTCCACAAGGAAAATAGCAGTCATTGGCGTTTTTTCGGCAATCGCCTTTATCCTTATGCTGCTGGAATTCCCGGTTCCTTTTGCACCGGCTTTTTATGAACTGGATTTCAGTGAAATCCCGGTGTTAATCGGAACTTTTGCTTTTGGGCCGGTAGCGGGGGTCATGATTGAATTTTGTAAAATCTTGTTAAAACTTATTTTCAAAGGAACTACTACGGCTTTTGTCGGCGATCTTGCTAATTTTGTAATCGGATGCAGCTTTATTCTGCCTGCCTCCATCATTTACCTGAATAAAAAGAAAAAAAGCACGGCAATTGCCGGTTCCGTAACAGGGACTTTGTGTATGACTGTGTTCGGCACGGCTTTTAATGCGGTTTATCTTTTGCCTAAATTTGCTCAGTTGTACGGCTTGCCGCTGGATGAGATCATAGCTATGGGGACTGCAATCAATCCGGCAATCCAAAACGTGGCTACCTTGGTGATTTTTGCAGTGGCTCCTTTAAATATTTTAAAAGGCGGCAGCGTTTCGCTGGTAACGATGCTGGTATATAAGAAACTCAGCCCCATACTGAAAGAAGGGCATAAGACTGCGGCAGTGGGCAAAGCGGTGGAAAGCGAAATTTAAAAATCAAAACCGGGCGCCGGGAAGCCCCGTTTGTGAACCTGGATGAAAATAAAAATAAAAAGCTGAAGAAAAGAGGCATGTTATTCCGTTCTATTCTATGGACGGATAACATGTCTTTCTTAATTTTATTTAAGAAATTTTTAAGGTATTTCTCATAGTATTGTTAGGATTTTTCAATATAATGGAACAAGTGGCGGATTATTGTGCCGTCTTTGTTTTACAGAAGATATGAGATAAATTTCTTATCTTTATAAATTTATCTTGACAAGAGGTTGACAAATTCTATAAAAGCGATTATTGTATTAGACAAGTAATACAGTAAGACAGATGAGGGGAAGAAAAACTTGCGCTTCCATCCTGTTCCGGACAGGGATATGCCGTAACAGGACATGGGCGGGAATGGAAATAGAATGGAGGGTTAGTAAAAATGGGTGCATTAGTTGACATCCGGGATATCTGCAAAGTGTATAATCCCGGGGAGAATGAAGTACGGGCATTGGATCATGTGGATTTACAGATCCATGAAAATGAATTTGTTGCCATTATCGGCCAGTCCGGTTCAGGGAAATCTACGTTAATGAATATGCTGGGCTGCCTGGATGTGCCTACCAGCGGTACATATATGCTGCATGATAAAGATGTATCCCATATGAGCGACAATGAATTGTCCGATATCAGGAACAGGGAGATTGGATTTATTTTTCAGGGTTTTAACCTGATTGCCAATTTAACTGCGATGGAAAATGTAGAACTGCCTTTGATATATAGGGGAGTAGGACGAAAGGAAAGAACGAGGCTGTCGGAGACTGCTTTGGAAAAAGTAGGGCTGGGCAAGCGTAAGACCCATAAACCTTCGGAGATGTCCGGCGGACAGCAGCAGAGGGTGGCGATAGCGAGGGCGATTGCGCAGGCGCCGCCGATTATCTTGGCGGATGAGCCTACCGGAAATCTGGATTCCGGTTCTACAAAAGAAATTATGGGGATTTTAAAAGGGCTGCATGAAGAAGGCAGGACAGTAATACTGATTACCCATGATAATGAGATAGCAGCACAGGCGAAGCGTGTGATTAAGATAATGGACGGCAGGATTGTAAGCGATTCTGCAGATCAGAAGGAACACAAAAAAGAAACGGTTACAGGAGGAGAGCAGAGCCATGAGTGATAATAATATGCAGAGGGCGGGAGCCGGTATAGAACTGACCAGGCAGGAAAAGAAAGAACAGAAAAAAAGAGAAAAAGAAGAAAAAAAGAAGCAGAAAAAAGCCAATCAGACTCCGATGGATCCGGCAAAAAAGAAAAAAATCATCAAAAGGAGCATATTTGGGGGGATAGCAGGAGTATTCGTACTTTTTATTATAGTTTCCAATATTTCCAAAGCGAATGCAAAGCCCATGGTTTATACTGCCCCGGTGACAAGAGGGGACATTGAACAGACGATTAATACCAGCGGGTCTGTCATATCGGGGGAAGTAAAAACCTATTTTGCGCCGGTAAGCATCCAAATCGGCACGATTCATGTGAATGCGGGGGAAACCGTAGGGAAAGGGCAGCCTGTCCTTACCTATGACGAAACGGATCTGGCAAACGAAAAAAGGACGGCGGAGTTAAAGCTGCAGGCAAACGAAGGCAGTTATAAAAGCTCTATCCAGAAAAACAATGAAAGCCTCGGCGACTTAGGGGAGGCAAATGTGAATTTGAGCGTATTGGAGCAGCAGATTACGGATATAGACAATTATATCAAAGACCTCCAGCGTCAGGTGGATGAGAAAAAAGCAGCATTGGCCCATGAAGGGGCGTTGCTTCAAATATCGTTGATTGACTGGGCAGACCAGCCGGATTCCGATGAATATGAAAACCTGCAGAAGCTGGTACAGCTCAATACATACGAGCAGACTAACAACGAGCAGATCCGGGCATGGGAAGAGGAAATCAAAACCTATACGGAAATGTTGAATAACTGCAAGGAATATAAAGCAGAAATGAAATCCCAGAAGACGTCCGCAGAAGGCACGAAGCTGAACCAGGGCGGCAAGGAAGAACTGGAAGCAAAAAATGAAATGGAAAATATTGAGTCCCGGGAAACTTTAACGGCTATCCAAGAGACGGAGAGCGGGATTCTGGCAGAGTTTGACGGCGTAGTGACGGAGATGAATGCGGTGGAAGGGAAGACGCCTGCTGTGGGGGAACAGCTTTTTAAGCTGGAAAGCACGGAAAATGTAAAAGTCAGCATTTCGATTTCCAAGTATGATTTGGAAAAGCTGAAGGTAGGGCAGAAGGCTACCGTTACCATAGGCGGCATGGTTTATGACGGCGAAGTGAGCAAGATTGACAAAATGGCAACGAAGAATGCCAGCGGCGCGGCAGTAGTCAATGCGGATATTAAAATTACAAACCCGGATGAAAACATATTCCTTGGCGTAGAGGCGAAGATTTCCGTCAGCACATCCAAATCCGAAGGGGCGCTCCTTGTTCCTTACAGTGCGGTAAATTCCGATATGGACGGCAATTTCGTATATGCGGTGGAAAACGGCATCATTGTAAAAAAACCGGTGCAGACAGGCATTTCTTCCGATTTGAATATTGAGATTTTAGAAGGGCTTGGCGAAGGCGACCAGATATTGACGGAAGTAAACGGCAGTATTGCCGAGGGCATGGAAGTTTCGGCAGTGCCGATGCAGTGATGGGGGGCTTAAAATGGCACAGATATGGGAATATATAAAAATTGCCCTGATGAATATAAAAAGCAACAAAGGCCGTTCTATCCTTACCATGCTTGGCATTATTATCGGCATTGCTTCGGTTATTATGGTAATGGCCATCGGTAACGGCGTAAGGGGCCAGATTAACGAAGAGCTGGAAAGCATGGGCAGCGGTTTGATAGAGCTTTATTTGGATACCACGTTGGACGATGTAACCATGCGTTTCAATGAAGAGGATTTTGATTTGATTAAAAGCCGGGTAGAGCATGTGAAAGGCGTTACGCCTATACTTGGCGGCTGGGGACAGGCCAACGGGGCAAAGGGGAACTTTGAAGCAAGGGCTATGTGCGGTACGGAAGGGCTTCAGTATTACTCCGCTAACGGAGGGCCGGTCATTAAAGGGAAATATTTTACGAAAGAAGATGTAGAAAGCGGCAATCGGGTATGCGTGATTTCGGAAAGCAGCGCCATCAATATGTTCGGAACGACGGATGTAATCGGCATGAGCTTTGAACTGTCGTTATATGGGATTTCCAATGAGGTGACAATTGTGGGAATCCGCGAAGACAGCGCGGGAATGATGGTAAATATGACAATGAGTTCGCGCATTGATTTGGAAATGCCGTATACCGTATTAGGGAATGACTATTATTATTATTTGGGCGAATTTAATGATATTCTGGTATTTGCGGATGCAACGGAATACTGTACGGAAGTGGCTCAAAAAACGATAGCCCTGCTGGAAAACAAATACAATGTACGGGGCGAAGGGCAGATTCAGGTACAAAGCATGTCGGACATGTCGGCCCAGTATGACAGTATTTTAGGCGTTATTACCACATTTATCTCTTTTGTGGCAGCCATATCGTTGTTGGTAGGCGGTATTGGCGTTATGAATATCATGCTTGTATCCGTAACGGAACGTACGAGGGAAATCGGTATCCGTAAATCGTTAGGCGCAAGGACAGGTTCCATTCTGCTGCAGTTTTTGGCAGAAGCGGCGATTATTACATTGATGGGCGGTCTAATCGGCATCCTGCTTGGCATACTGGGGGGCAACGCCATCGGTTCCGTGGCAGGCGTGCCGGCACGGACTCAAGTTTCCACCATTATTGGCGCAACGGTATTCTCCTCGGCGGTAGGGCTTTTCTTCGGGATTTATCCGGCAAGGAAAGCGGCAAAACTTAGCCCTATCGAAGCGCTGCGGCATGAGTAACGGATGGGTCAGAGGAAGCAGGCTGGAAACCAGTTCCGGCAGGAAAACTGGAGCTGCATAGAAATTCCGGCAAAAATGACACAACTGGAAATACAATAGACAGGAATATCCCGGATGATAGGAAACTATGGTGAATAGATGAATATCAGAAGGGGTATTCCTTGTTTTTAGCTTCTAATTAGATCCGGGCGGAAAAAGCCTGCCCGGTTCTGTTTGGCAGATTGCATAAAAAATGGGCGGCCTTTTGCTGCGCGGAACATTTCCGGGGCCTCTGAATACGGAAACCGCAGGAAACGGATTTCCATGCCAAATGGCAACACCCTCTTGCACTTTCAAATAATTCCAGTATAATAAAAGCAATGGTAAAAAAGCAGGAATGAAATAGAAGCGAAGACCCGGAAAAGGACGGACAAGGAGCGGATGGGATGGAACTGGAATTTGATGTTAAAATAACAGAAAATATATTGTATGATTATATGTTAAGACATACCTATTACAGTGCGTCAGGCCTGATTGGAACGATGGTAGGGGCAATGATGCTTGTTTATTTTTTTTCCGGGGGAGGAATTATTTTCCTGATTGCAGGCCTGGTGATTCTTGCCTATCTGCCCTGGACGCTTTTTTTGAAGTCAAGGCAACAGATGATGAATACCCCGGCGTTTCAAGAGCCGCTGCATTATAGGCTGACAGAAGAAGGAATAGAAGTATCCCAGGGGGAACAGGCGCAGATGCAGAAATGGGAAGATATGTACAGGGCCGTTTCTACCCAGAGAAGCCTGATTGTGTATACTTCCCGGGTGAATGCATCCATTTTCCCAAAGCAGGATCTGGGGGAAATGGCGCCGGGGGTGATTGAGATGATTTCAACCCATATGCCTCCGGCAAAAGTAAAAATAAAAGGGTAGGGGAGAAGGGAAAAATGACAATAGATTCTTACAGCGCAGAAGATACCTTTGCCCTTGGAAGGCAGACAGGGGAAGAAGCTTCTCCTGGAAAAGTGTATACCTTGCATGGGGATTTGGGGGCTGGAAAGACTGTGTTCACCCAAGGGTTTGCAAAAGGCCTTGGGATCGAAGAAGCAGTGAACAGCCCGACGTTTACCATATTGCAGATTTACGAAGAAGGCCGTCTGCCTTTTTATCATTTTGACGTTTACCGGATCGGATGTGTGGAAGAGATGGATGAGGTGGGCTATGAGGATTATTTTTACGGGAAAGGGGTCTGCCTTATTGAATGGGCGGATCTGATTGAAGAAATCCTGCCGGAACAGTGTGTGGAAATCAGGATAGACAAAGATTTGGGCAAAGGACCGGATTATAGGAGGATAACCGTGGAAGATAAAAAGCTTCCGGCCGTATAATGTTAATGGAAAGATGGCAGGGAAAACCGTCTGGAGGAAGGCGGCGCAAAAAAGATATTGCCTAATGACAGCGGCAAATGGCGCTGCCGTTTGGCATGGGAAAAGGAAAAGGAAAAAAGCATGAAAATATTGGCATTGGACAGTTCCGGGCTGGTAGCTTCCGTAGCGGTGATGGAAGATGACAGTCTGATAGCGGAATTTGGCATCCAGTATAAGAAAACGCATTCACAGACTTTAGTGCCTATGATGGAAGAAATAAGAAGAACCATTGACTTGGATCTGGCTTCTTTGGATGCGGTGGCGGTGGCGGCGGGGCCAGGGTCTTTTACCGGGCTGCGGATTGGGTCGGCTACGGCAAAAGGGCTTGGGCTGGCATTGGGCGTTCCGCTGATAGAAGTGCCTACGCTGGAGGGGCTCGCTTATAATTTATACGGTTCGGAAGGTTATGTATGCCCAATCATGGATGCCAGGCGCGGACAGGTATATACCGGGATTTATGAGTTTGTGAAAGAAGAAGCGGATGGAGGCCGGACGGATGAAAAGAAGCCGGAAGAAGAAGGGGCAGCGGGCAGAAAATGCCTGCCAGGCGGATATAAGATGCGGACGGTACAAGAACAGGCCGCTTTCGCTATAGAAGAAATTGCCGGAATCCTGAATGATTTGGGGCATGAAGCCATATTTTTAGGAGACGGGGTTCCTGTTTTCAGGGATAGGCTGCCGGAATTGATGGAAACCGCCTACAGTTTTGCGCCGGCGCATATGAACAGGCAGCGGGCAGCAGCGGTCGCCGCCCTGGCTGGCGTCTATTATAGAGAAGGGAAAATAGTATCTGCAGCGGAACATGCGCCCATTTATTTACGTATGTCGCAGGCGGAAAGGGAACGCAAAGAAAAGGAAGCGGGGAACCGATGATAAGGATCAGGCGGATGACGGAAGGGGATGCAAGACGGGCGGCTGCGCTGGAAAAAGAGAATTTTTCCGAACCATGGACAGAAACCGCATTTTTGGATACGCTCCGTCTGGATTATGCCTATTACTATGTGGCGGAGATGGATGAAACAACAGCGGGGATGGAAAAGCCGGCAAAGCAGCAGGAAGGGGAGGAACAGCAGGAAAGAGAAAATATTCTGCAACGGAATGAGGAAAAAGACGCATCCGGAGGAAAAAAATTCATTACCGGTATCTGCGGGCTTCGTGTAATTGCCGGGGAAGGGGAAATCACCAATGTGTCAGTGGACAGGAATTACCGGAAAAGAGGAATAGGCGCGGCTATGCTGGAGCATGTGCTGGAAGAAGGGAAGAAGCTTGGGATAGAGGCGTTTACATTAGAAGTGCGCTGCAGCAACCAGCCGGCAATCCGCCTTTATGAAAAATTTGGCTTTATAGGGGAGGGGGTACGCAAAGGCTTCTACAAAGCGGCTTTTGGCCAGAATGGGGAAGCGCGGGAAGATGCCCTTATTATGTGGAAAAGGCAGGAAAGGAATGGAGGAATTACCACTGTTTTTACTGCCAAAGCTCATGTATAATAACAGATATAGCGATGGACTTTAGTACATCTTGGGAGGATGAGACTATGCGTAAATATCTGGATGAAAATAAGAATGAATTGATTTCCGTTGTCTGCAACGGATGCGGAAAACATTTATTGGTAGAAAATGGAATTTTAAAAGAAGGCTGTTTTGAAGCGGATGCAGTTTTCGGATATTTTAGTAAAAAAGACGGGCAGATCCACAGCTTTGATTTGTGCGAGGACTGTTATGATAAGATGATTGCCGGATTCAGGATACCGGAACAGCGGCGGGAAGCCACCGAGCTGTTATAGCGTTCCTGGCCTGGCGGTCAGGATAGGAGAGGTATGTTAGATATTTGTTTACTTGGGACAGGGGGGATGATGCCGCTGCCATACCGTTGGCTGACTTCCTTAATGGCAAGGATTAACGGAAAAAGTATATTGATTGATTGCGGGGAAGGCACGCAGATCGCCATGAAGGAAAAGGGCTGGAGCCCGAAGCCGGTGGACATTATTTGCTTTACCCATTATCATGCGGATCATATCAGCGGACTGCCGGGAATGCTTCTCACGATGGGGAATGCAGAAAGGACAGAGCCGCTTCTTTTAGTGGGGCCAAAAGGGCTGACAAGGGTGGTTTCCGCTTTGAGGGTGATTGCGCCGGAACTCCCGTTTGATATTCAATGTATGGAAATCTCAGAAACGGAACAAAGCTTTGAATTTGACGATTTTAGGATAGAAGCTTTCCGTGTGAACCATAATGTGGTATGCTATGGATATAGCATAGTGGTAGACCGCGCCGGGAAATTCCAGGTGGACAAAGCGGAAGGGCTTGGAATCGAGCGCAGATACTGGAACCGCCTCCAGAGGGGGGAGAATGTGGAACTGGATGGGAAAATTTACACCCCGGATATGGTGCTCGGGGAAGCAAGGAAAGGCTTGAAAGTAACCTATTGCACGGATACGAGGCCGACGGAGGGGATTGTCAGGAATGCAGCAGGCGCTGATCTTTTTATCTGTGAAGGGATGTACGGGGAACCGGAAAAGAAGGAGAAGGCGAAGGAATATAAGCATATGACATTTTACGAGGCGGCAGAACTGGCAAAGAGGGCGGATGTGGCAAAGCTTTGGCTGACCCATTACAGCCCATCCCTGATCCGGGCGGAGGAATTTATGCGGGACGTTAAGAAGATATTCCCCCGGGCAGAGGCGGGCAAAGACGGCAAAAGTGTGGATCTTATGTTTGAAGAGGATTAACATTATGAAGAAAAGCAAAAAAGCAAAGAAAGATTATAGCGCGGTAAGGGTCATTGTCGTGGTCTGTGTCCTGGCGGCAATGGCGGTAGGATTTTATTACTATATTTCCCATATGGACAGAGGGGGAGGGGAAGATGAAGTGACGGTAACGAAGTCGCAGCAGGCGCTGATGCGGAACCTGGCATCAAACTATCCGGCTTCCCCAAAAGAAGTAGTAAAATATTACTGTGAAATTACCCAGTGCTTTTACAACGAATCCCATACGGAAGAAGAGGTAGAGGCGCTTGCCATGAAAATAAGGGAACTTTATGATGAGGAACTGGTGTCCGGCCAGGAAAAGGAAAAGTACTTAGAAAGCATAAAGGTGGATATTCTTTCCATGGCAGGGAATGGGATGACGGTGTCCAGCTTTGGGCTGCCAAGCAGTACCGATGTGGAATATTTTTCCAGCAATGGGGATGAATGGGCCAAGATGTACTGTAACTTTAATATCAGGCAGGAAACAAAAATGTTAAATACAATTGAGCAGTTTCTTTTGAGAAAAGACGAAAACGGCCGGTGGAAGATTTACGGATGGCAGTTAGTGGATTAGCGGGAAAAGGATAGGGATATGCTGGATTTGGATAAGGAAGAAGAGATACTGATATTGGCAATTGAAAGCTCCTGTGATGAAACGGCGGCTTCTGTTGTCAGGAATGGAAGGGAAGCCCTGTCTAATGTGATTTATTCGCAGATTGCGCTTCACACGGTATATGGAGGGGTAGTGCCGGAAATTGCATCCAGGAAACATATTGAGAAAATAAACCAGGTGATAGAGCAGGCGCTTGCGGAAGCGGGAAAAAAACTGGAAGAGATAACGGCAATTGCAGTTACCTGCGGCCCGGGCCTTGTGGGGGCGCTTCTAGTGGGCGTTTCGGCAGCCAAGGCGGTCAGCTTTGCATCGGGGCTGCCTTTGATTGGCGTGCATCACATAGAAGGCCATATCAGTGCGAATTATATTGAAAACAAAGATCTGGAGCCGCCTTTTCTATGTCTTGTGGTATCCGGCGGACATTCTCATTTAGTGCTGGTCAAGGATTATGGGGAATATGAAATAATCGGGCGCACCCGCGATGATGCGGCGGGCGAAGCCTTTGATAAAGTTGCCCGTGCCATTGGCTTAGGTTATCCGGGTGGACCTAAAATTGACAAAGTATCGAAGGAAGGGGATCCGGAGTCCGTTCATTTTCCAAGGGCAAAAGTGGCAGGGGCAGCATATGATTTCAGCTTCAGCGGCCTAAAGTCGGCGGTTCTAAATTATCTTAATTCCTGTGAGATGAAAGGGGAAAAAGTGAATACGGCCAATGTGGCGGCTTCTTTCCAGAAAGCGGTGATTGATGTATTGGTAGAGCATTCCATTCACGGGGCAAAACAATATGGGTGTGATAAGCTTGCAATTGCCGGGGGCGTAGCTTCTAATTCTGCGCTCAGGGCGGCTTTGGAAAGGGAATGTCAAAAGAACGGCATCCGTTTTTACCATCCTTCCCCTGCGTTGTGTACGGATAATGCGGCCATGATCGGGGCTGCAGGATATTTTGAATATAAAAGGGGCGTGCGGCATGGATTTGACCTGAACGCAGTCCCTAACTTAAGGCTGGGGGAACATATAGGGCAGGCGTGAGGGACAGCGCTGCCAGGTTCTGCCTGGAAGGTCTGGAACGGATGGGGCGTTTGGGAAGAAAGGGAGGCTGGAAATGAGAAAGGACTGTGCGGCAGTTGTCCTGGCGGCAGGGCAGGGGAAGCGGATGCAGAGCCAGGTTCCTAAGCAATATCTTATGCTGGAGGGGAAACCGGTCATTTACTATGCGTTAAAAGTTTTTCAGGAAAGCTTTATTAACCGGGTGGTATTAGTAACGGTTCCGGAGGATATTGATTATTGCCGGAAGCAAATTGTGGAAAAATACGGGTTTGATAAAGTAACGGATATTGTGGCCGGCGGAAAAGAAAGATATCATTCCGTCCACGAAGGACTGAAAGCGGTAAGGGCTGATTATGTTTTCATTCATGACGGGGCGCGGCCTTTTGTAACGGAGGAAATCCTGGAGAGGGCTTATGAGTGTGTTGCCCGGTATGATGCCTGTGCCGTAGGGATGCCGGTAAAGGATACGGTTAAAATAGCGGATATTGACGGCTTTGCCGTATCTACGCCAAGCCGTGACAGGGTCTGGGCCATACAGACCCCGCAAGTGTTTGCCTATGACCTTATTTTTCAGGCTTATACGGCATTGATAGAAAAAGAACAGGAGCTTCTTGGGCAGTCCGTTAAAATTACGGATGACGCGATGGCAGTGGAGACATTGACGGACCGGAGGGTAAAACTGGTAGAAGGAAGCTATGAGAATATAAAAATAACAACCCCCGAAGATTTGCAGATTGCCAAGGCTTTGCTATGCTGATTTCCCGGGGGCGGCAACGATGGATAGAGGAAAAGGAAGCTTGAGGGATTGTGATGTTTTGGAGACAATTATATCCGAAAAAAGTGATTGCATCAGTTTATGGGCTGGACTGGGAAAAACTGTCGCAACGTTACAGAGGCGTCATATTTGACATAGACAATACGTTGGTTCCCCAGGATGCGCCGGCAGACGGCAAGGCTGTCCGTCTTTTTCAGGAAATCCATGGGCGGCAGATGAAAACGATGGTAGTGTCCAATAATAAAAAACCGCGGGTGAAAGCTTTTGCGGACAAAGTGGGAACAGGATATATTTACAAAGCAGGAAAGCCGGGAAAAAGCGGTTATGAAGCGGCGATGAAAAGGATGGGGACATCCCGGGAAGATACTTTGTTTATCGGGGATCAGATTTTTTCCGATATATGGGGCGCCAACCGGGTAGGCATGGACACGGCGCTGACAGAACCTATTGACCGGACTACGGACGAAATACAAGTGACAGTGAAGCGGTGGTTTGAGAAGCCGTTCCGCAGGGAGCCAGGAAGCGTTAGGTGATATAGGATAATATAAATATAAAATAATATAGATAATAATATAGATATAGAAAAGAAAGATATTTTCCTAAAAATTAGGGGAATGTCTTTTTTGTTATTGAAAGCGGAACGCCGAAAGGCCTTTTGGCAGATTGCACAAAAGAATTTGCGGAAAAGCTTTTTGTGTAATAAATTTCACAAAATGTAATTTTTTTTTAAAAAATAATAAACTTTCTAAAAACTTTATAAATATTTACAAAAATCAGACGGATGCTATAATAGGCGTACCAGTTAATCGTAGTGCGCACATGATGAAATTGGAAATTGGAAAATTCCAGAAACTCAAAAGGTATAGGAGGGTAACAATGAAAACATTTATTCAAAAACTGGGCAAGTCATTAATGGGACCTTTGTCAATTATTGTCGCAGCCGGTTTATTATTGGGGCTGGCATCCACGCTGCAAAACCCGAATGTCTTTGGAAATGCGCTGGCGAATGTAGAGCTGGTAAATAATTTTGTCAGTCTGATTAATTCTTTGGCAGGCGGATTGTTTGGTTTGCTGCCGATCCTGTTCTGTATGTCCGTAGCGCAGGGTATGTCAAAAGAAGATAAGGAAATTGCAACGTTTGCATCCATTATCGGTTTTGTGTTATTTCACACAACGATCCGTTTCCTGCTGCAGTTAAAAGGGATTACAGCAGAAACCGTAAGCGTAGATTATTTAGTATCCCAGGGGGCAAGCGTGCTGGAAGCAACACAGAAGAATGCCGCTTATGATACAGTAATGGGTATTTTTACATATCGTATGAGCATCTTTGGAGGTATTATTGTCGGCCTTTGGAGCGCAATGATCCATAACAGATTCCATACCACGCAGTTGCCGACTGCATTCAGTTTCTTCAGCGGCAAGCGTTTTGTGCCGATTATGATGGTTGTAACCATTCCTTTTTTGGGAGTTGCAATGTTCCTGATTTGGCCGCTGTTCAATATGGTAATTAATGGATTCGGCGATTTGCTTTCACAAGCCGGTGCATTTGGAACCTTTATTTACGGATTTTTGGAGAGGCTGCTGATTCCTACTGGTCTGCATCATATTTTAAATCAGCTTATCCGGTTTACACCGATTGGCGGAGCTGCTATGATTGATGGGGAGCAGATATCAGGCGCCCTGAATATCTTTAATGCATTGCTTATGGATCCGAACCCGGACATGGATGTTATGCGCCAGGCTACCCGTTTCCTGACTCAGGGTACACACCCGTTTATGGTATTTGGTTTGCCGGCAGCATGTTATGCAATGTACCAGACAGCGCTTCCTAAAAATAAGAAAAAAGTAAAAGGTGTTCTTCTGGCAGCAGGCTTAACCAGCTTCTTTACAGGGATCACGGAGCCGATTGAATTTTCCTTCTTTTTCATTTCGCCCTTATTGTGGCTGTTCCATGCATGTATGGCAGGTTTATCCTTCTTAATTAATACTTTGCTGGAAGTTTGCATCGGTAATGCCGGCGGCGGATTGATCGACTTAGTAATTTTCGGTGTCCTGCGGGGGACTCAGACAAAATGGATTCTCAATGTAGTGATCGGCCTGATTTACGCTGTGATTTACTATCTGGTATTCAAATGGGCAATTGTGAAATTTAATATCAAGACGCCCGGCAGGGAAGATGAAGCCGATGAAGTAAGCTATGAGGAAGAAGTAACGGAACTTGGAAAGAGCATTATGGAAGCTTTGGGCGGAAAAGCGAATATTGAGGAAATTGATAACTGTATTTCCAGATTAAGGCTTGTTTTAAAAGATACTTCCGTAATCAACGAGAACGGGCTGAAAAAGACAGGTTCCTTAGGAATTATTAAAATTAATGAAAAGAATCTCCAGGTTGTTTATGGGGCGAAAGTCGAAAAAGCAGCGGCTGAATTAAAACGTGCGGTAAAATCGAATTAAAGTATTGGGGGAAAAGATATGCAGACAAAAGTAAATAGGATTCAAAATGACATTGAAACTTTGGCCAAATTTACTTCCACTCCAGGAAATGGGGTAACCCGGTCTTCTTATTCAAAAGAAGACCGGATGGCAAAAGAATATTTTATGGAAGAAATGAAAAAGCTGAATCTTGCTATTTATGAAGATAGCTTTGGCACCTTGTTTGGTCGCAAAGAAGGGACTTTGAAGGATGCCCCGGCGGTAATGTTCGGTTCCCATTATGACTCGGTGGTAAATGCCGGAGCTTTTGACGGCGTTGCGGGAACCGTATCTGCTTTGGAAGTAATGAGGGTACTTACAGAAAACGGTTTTGTCAATGACTATCCCTTAGAGCTGATTGTCATGAATGCTGAAGAGGGGGAGACTTTCGGGCCGAGCACAGGCGTTACGAACTCAAGGGCGATGATGGGGACGATCACCCAATATGAGCTGGATACGGTAAAAAACCGCTTTGGGCAGACAAAAGCCGAAGCGATGAGGGAATATGGATTAAAACCGGATTTGGAAGAGGCGGCCAGAGACCCTAAAACAATTAAGAATTTTATTGAAATGCATGTGGAACAAGGCCCTGTCCTGGACAGGGAAAAGATTGAGATTGGCCTGATTCAGTATCTGGCAGGAATCGGGAGATACACGATCCGCTTTTATGGCGCGACGGCAGATTCTACCGCGCCTATGGATACAAGGAAGGATGCTTTGGTAGCTGCTGCGAACTTTATTGCCCAGTTTGATGAAAAAATCAAAGAACTGGGGCCGGATGTTACCGGGATGGTAGGAAAACTGGACATTACCCCTAATTCCAATCAGTTTGTTCCTGAGTATGTAGAAGGAAAAATTGAAATCAGGACATTCAGCAAGGAAATTGTGGAAAAGGTTAATTTCAAAGAATTGATCGAAGGTATGCTGGAAAAAGCAGGGGAAAAGTTTGCAATCCGCACAGAATTGCAGGAGATCCGGAGAATTAACTATCCCAACCCTACAGGCCCTAGTATCATGAATGGGGATAATGTGAAAAAAATGCAGCAAATCTGTGATGAGCTGGGATACAGCCATGTGGTAATCAACAATGGCACTGGCCATGATTCGATGATTATGACGGATTTCGTGGATACCAATATGATTTACGTTCCAAGCAGAAACGGGGGAGTGTCGCACTGCCCGGAAGAATGGACGGACTATGAAAGTGTTAAAAAAGGAGCGGATGTATTGCTTCACTTGGTGATGGAATTAAGTAAAAAAGATGAATGAGCTTTTCCGGTGAAAGGAGTTTAAATGAAAACATTAGAGAATGTTGTCTATAAACAAATATCGGAGCCAAAAGAAGACTGCAGCGGCATTCCAGTGCTTTTAAGCGATGAAACCATGAAGGAGCGTTATGAAAAGGCCTTGGCGCGGATGAAGGAAGAAAAAATAGACACGCTTGTCATTTATGCCGATTTAGAGCATGGCAGCAATTTTGAGTACCTGACAGGTTTTCTTCCCCGTTTTGAAGAAGCCCTGCTCATCCTTCATGCCAGCGGGAAAAATTTTATGGTGATGGGAAATGAAAATCTCAATAAAGTGTCCCATGCAAGATTGAAAGCGGTTCCGGTACATGCTCCTTACTTTTCGCTTCCTAACCAGCCGATGGAATGCGATAAGAGCTTTTTGGATATTTTAAAGGAGGCTGAAATAGGCGGCGGTTCGCGGATAGGGATCGTAGGATGGAAGAATTTCACCGGCAGCCAGGAAGATAATCTTCATTTGTTTGATGCTCCGGCTTATATTGTAGAGAGGATCCAAATGCTTGCAGGAGATTCAGGGGAAGTTTTTAATGCTACTTATCTGTTTATAGGCAGTAAAGGCATACGCTGCCGTAATAACGTGAACGAGCTGGAGCATTATGAGTTTGGGGCAGCCCTTGCTTCGGACTGTATGTTAAAAGCGATGAACCGCTTGGAAGCGGGAGTAAGCGAGATGGAGCTGGGCGGCATATTAAATGCCGGCGGACAGAAAAACAGCGTTGTGACGATCGCTGCTTCAGGAAAGCGGTTTGGCAAAGCAAATTTATATCCTACCGGCAATACTGTGAAAATTGGAGATCCTATCAGCCTGACTATCGGGTATAAGGGAGGGCTTTCTTCAAGAGCCGGGTATGCGGCAGAGCAGTCTTTGCAGTTGCCGGTAGAGATCCGTGATTACGTAGACGTTGTTGTAAAACCTTATTTTGGGGCATATGCTGCATGGCTGGAACAAATTCATTGCGGTATGAAAGGAAATGATTTATATCAATTGGTGGAACATGTCCTGCCCAAAGCAGAGTTTCATTGGTCGTTATGCCCAGGGCATTTGACCGCGGATGAAGAATGGATGTCTTCCCCTGTTTATGATGGAAGCGAGGAAATTTTAGAGAGCGGAATGCTTTTCCAGATTGATATCATTCCCTCTTTAAATGGCTATGGGGGAACTAGCGCGGAGAGTACAGTCGCTTTGGCGGATGCTGCGTTAAGGGCGGAAATCCAGGAAAAAGCCCCTCTTTTGTGGGAGCGGATAAAAGCCAGGAGAAATTATATAGAATCAGAGCTTAATATCCGCCTGCATCCGGACGTTCTTCCGATGTGTTCCACGGTTGCTTATCTGCGCCCGCTGCTGTTAAATAAAAAAATGGCGATGGCCATTAACCCGGATTTGTGTAAGACGGAAGGAGAATGAGAATGTTTCAATTTTTCAAAAAATTAGCGGGAAATGAAAACAGCCAGATCATAGCGCCGGCTGATGGAACGATGTTTGCAATTGAAGATGTGAAAGATGATGTATTTTCCCAAAAGATCCTGGGGGATGGCGTAGCTTTCCGTTATGAAGGAGATTCTGTTACAGTATGCGCCCCTGCGGACGGAACGTTATCGGTCATGTTTCCGACTGGCCATGCGTTTGGGATTACCATGGAAAATGGCGTTGAACTTTTGGTTCATATTGGCATTGATACGGTAGCTGCGAAGGGAGACGGTTTCCAGGCGCTGGGGAAAGCGCAGGGCGACCGGGTGGCAGCGGGGGAACCCGTGGTTCAGGCTGACTTAAAAAAACTCCGTGAAAAATTTGATATGTCTACCATGCTGATTATATCCAACAGCAACGGAAAAAAGGCCCGCTTTGCGGAGCCTGGAGAAGTGAAAAAAGGCCAGTCGGTCTGTACGCTGTCATAAAGAAAAACTGGCAGGGCTGGCTTTGCGCTTAGAATAACCGATTCTTTTGGTCTTTTTCCAGGCGGTCTGTTTCTTCTATAAAAATATATATCATGAATAAAGGGAGCCCGGAAAGGAAAGCTGCCGCCCAGTTAAATATCATTAGCTGGGCGGCAGTCTTTTGCATATAGGAGGAAGGCGCCAAAAAGCCTGGGCGGCAATGTTATCCTATATAGGAAATGCTTCAGGATCCGTGTGTGATAAAAATAAAGACGTATGGCAGCTTGCGCGGAATGGAAGCTGTGCTGCCGGGGGTTTTTAATACGGGAATCTATGGACGTATTTCAAAAATATATTATTCTTTATGGTCTATATAATTGATATAGGCATCATAAAGCAAATGAAGAACCAGATGGAGCGTGAGGTAAGAAGAACGGTTAATGTTCATATCCAGATCAACATGGGTACTCTGGAAATATAAGTTATACTTTGAAAGGGAAGACAATTCATTGTTGTTAAAACTGGTAATAGACACAATAGGGATATCCAGGACGCTTAAATTAATCAGGATATCTCTATACTTATCTATTTTCCCGGACCAGGATGCGATAAAAAGCAGATCCTGGGTACTCATGTATTTCTTTAATATTTTCAGCTCTGTGGATGAGGGGACGATAATAATTTTTTTGTTGACATTAAAAAAGCATCTGGCCGCTTCCTGCAGCATTAAGCTCTGTCCTTGTCCAGTGCCATAGGCATAAACGGTATTTGCGGTATCAAGCATCTGGCAGATTTCCAGTATATGCTTGTTTTGCTGAAAGAATTTGATCGTCTGGGAAATATCCTGATTCAGTATTTCTGTCATATTGATGTTTTCCGGGCTGTTTTTTTTCTCATCATCTTTCAGGAAATACTTGAACTCGCTATATCCGCTAAAGTTGAGCTTTTGCGCCATCCTTAAAATAGTGGCGGTAGAAACATTGCATCTTTTTGCCAGTTCCGCAATACTGAGTGAAATACAGACATGCAAGTTATTTTGTATATAAGTTAAAATATATATATCGACAGTATTTAGTTTTGAATAGTTTTCATTAATAACTACGTCTAATTTATATCCCATGGGCAATTACCTCGTTATTGTTTATTTTACCACAAAAGTAAAATATTAAGAACCTTTTTATAAAAAAGTGTGCCTCAAAACACACTTTTTTATCGTATAGTATCAGATGTAATTGATTGCATTTTGGGCGGTGGGTTGCGGCTGCTTTGCACTGACGCACCATTTTGGGCATAGCTTTTTATGGCAGAAAGCAAAAGGCGCTTCGCTTCTGCCGGAAGATTACCGGTGTTTGTTTTTTGTCCGGCCGGGAAAACGTGCCGTGAAGTTCTGCTATTGCCAGGATGATTTCCCGGAACTGCTTTTTGTAATCAGAATGATATGTTTTTATAGAATGCATAATAATCAGAGTCAAGATTTTCCATTGCTTGCATGAACCATTTTTTCACATCATCAAGAGCCTTGTTATAAACAACCGGAGCCATTTTTTCTTCAAATAGGGTTAAGAGCTGCATTTGTTCAATCATGCCTATTTCTTCGCCGCGTTCGTCAAGATAGAATGTTTTTATTTCATCGTTCAATTTTTTTCTTTGCGAATCAGACAGTTTTACCTGGGTAAAGGTTTCTCTTTTGTTCATGAAATATTCTCCTTTTTTATCAATCGTTTTTTCTGTCAGCCGGAAGCCTTGTCGCATTTTATATTGTAAAATATTACTGTGGAAAGGGAAATATAAAATGATATTTTTAAAATTCAAAATTTTTAAAAAAAGATGTTGACACTTTCCGACTTTTTTGCTAGAATAATCCTTGCGCTGCTGAGGAATGCATTTCCAGACAAAACATACAGTTTGTTATAAAGGAGCAGCACTTCATAAGTGCCAGTGCAGTGTACGAAATGGAGGGGTATCGAAGTGGTCATAACGAGGCGGTCTTGAAAACCGTTTGTCCGCAAGGGCGCGTGGGTTCGAATCCCACCCTCTCCGC
>CAJTKK010000016.1:92913-93225 GCA_910576535.1 uncultured Lachnospiraceae bacterium
CAACCGAGCCCCTTTGAAATAGGGACAAGGAAATGTAAGCTGACAGTTGTGAGATCCATACAGAGGGATCCATAATCAGGATGCAGCATAACGGATTTGTAACGCTGAATGAATGCAGTTGAGTTATTTTGAGTTAGAACAGAAAATCTGGCGGTAAGCTATATTTGGAGAAGTACCCAAGATGGCTGAAGGGACACCCCTGGAAAGGGTGCAGGTCGTTAATAGCGGCGCGAGGGTTCAAATCCCTCCTTCTCCGTTCCTTTTTATAAGGCTTTTGCAAAGAACGGCAAAGCATATAAAAAGAAGAGGTAT
>CAJTKK010000016.1:93235-93602 GCA_910576535.1 uncultured Lachnospiraceae bacterium
GAGCATCTGCTATTATATGAAAGTCGCACAGCACTGAAAGAGAGCTGGGACGGCACAGAACCTTGACAAATAAACAGTAATGCAACCCTGAAAATTCAAAGAAGAAGAGAAGGTCCCGAAAGGGATCGGCTCAGAGAATTATTCAGAGAGTATCAAGAGAACGATACGAAGAACAAACAGTAAAAAGGAGCAGTCCTCAAGAGGGATGAGCTCCACGGATCTAAAAAGAAGCCAAGCTTGTTTTGATCCGGATCAGACAGAAGGACTTATCGGAAGATAGATGCCGGGGAACACGGAAGTGATAGTCAGGCAGATTATCGGAGAAAAAGTACACTTTATTAAGAGAGTTTGATCCTGGCTCAGGATG
>CAJTKK010000017.1 GCA_910576535.1 uncultured Lachnospiraceae bacterium
CAGTTCTCCCCTCGCTTCTGCAAGGCTTGAAAGATTGTATTTCCACTTTGCTTTATATTTGTTCTTTTGAGTAAGAGGGTCATAGACTTTATAGTTATACTTTACATCATACAGTTTTGTATTCTCATTATAATAGATGTTCGGATATTTCGTCTTTGTCCGCTTTACCTGTTCTGCCATAGTAAAAGCCCTCCATTCGTATATTTTTCATTTTCGCTTGATTTATACTAATTCCAGGCTCATTGTACTACGAATCATATACGAACACAAGCAAAATTTATACGAATCCAGGGCTTTTCAATTCTTAAAAACCTTGATTTTATGCGGTTTTTCTACTCTTTACTTTTCATTGTGGGAAACAACAAAACATCCCTGATCGCCGGTGAATCCGTCAAAAGCATCACCAGCCTATCAATACCATACCCAATTCCCCCAGTAGGAGGCATCCCAATCTCCAATGCATTCAGGAAATCTTCGTCTGTATGGTTCGCTTCTTCATCGCCCGCTTCAAATGCCTCTTCCTGCGCCGCAAAGCGTTCTCTTTGATCAATGGGGTCGTTCAGCTCGGAATATGCATTGCACATCTCCCGGCATGTGATAAACAGCTCAAAACGTTCCACATAATCCGGCTTATCCGGTTTTCTCTTCGTAAGAGGAGAAATCTCCACCGGATGGTCCATAACGAATGTAGGCTGCACCAGATGCTCTTCCACAAACTCTTCAAAAAACAGATTCAGGATATCCCCCTTCTTATGTCTTGCTTCATAATGCACACCCTTTTCGTCCGCTATCTTTTTTGCTTCTTCTGTATCCTTAATGCTGTCAAAATCCACGCCCGTATATTCCTTGACGGCATCAATCATGGTAATTCTTTTAAAAGGGCTTCCCAAATCAATTTCCACCCCGCCGTAAGTAACAGTGGTGGAACCGCATACTTCTTTTGCTACATGGCGGAACATATTTTCCGTCAGATCCATCATGCCGTTATAGTCCGTATACGCCTGATATAATTCCATCAGGGTAAACTCCGGGTTGTGCCTCGTATCCAAGCCTTCATTACGGAATACGCGCCCAATTTCATAAACCCGCTCCATACCACCTACAATCAGTCTCTTCAAATATAATTCCAAAGAAATACGCAGCTTTACATCCTCATCCAATGCATTGTAATGTGTCTCAAAAGGCCTTGCCGCCGCTCCGCCTGCATTGGAAACCAGCATGGGCGTCTCCACCTCAAGGAAGCCCTGCCCGTCCAGGTATCTGCGGATGGAGCTGATGATCTTTGACCTTTTTACAAACGTATCCTTCACTTCCTCGTTCATGATCAGATCCGTATACCTCTGGCGGTAGCGGATATCCGTATTCACAAGCCCGTGATATTTTTCCGGCAGGATCTGCAGGCTCTTGGAAAGCAGTGTGACCGCTGCGGCATGGATGGATATTTCCCCGGTTTTCGTTTTGAATACCTCGCCCTTTATCCCTACGATATCGCCTACATCATATTTTTTAAAATCCGCATAAGGCTCCTCGCCAATGCTGTCTCTTGCTACATATGACTGGATATTTCCCTGAATATCCTGCACATTGCAAAAAGATGCTTTTCCCATAACGCGTTTTGACATGACCCGGCCTGCAATCGACACATTCTGGCCTTCCAGGGCATCAAATCCCTCTTTAATTTCAGCGCTGTGATGTGTTACATCATACTTTGTAATCAGGAACGGGTCTTTACCATTTTCCTGAAGCGTAGCCAGCTTCTCTCTTCTCACCTTTAATAACTGATTAATATCCTGTTCTTGTGTGTTCCGTGTTTCTCCCACCGTTGACACTCCTTTTCCTCTTAATTTATCCGGATAGTTAAAAACCATTAAAATAGTAATAAAACCAATAAACTTCCTGCATACCCTTCCATTAATTGCTGGAACGCTGGATTTCCAGCACTTTATATTGCAATACGCCTACCTGGGTTTCCACATTGACAACGTCATCTATTTTTGCGCCGATTAAAGCTTTTCCTACCGGGGATTCATTGGAAATCTTTCCTTTTAAGCTGTTTGCTTCCGTAGACCCTACAATCTTATATTCCAGTTCCTCATTATATTCCAAATCTAAAATCCTTACCTTACAGCCAATATTGATCTTATCCAAATCAACTTCGTCTTCCACTACAACTTCAGCGTTTTTCAGTATTTTTTCCAGTTCTTCAATTCTCGCTTCGATATCCCGCTGTTCGTCTTTGGCAGCATCGTACTCCGCATTTTCCGATAAGTCGCCCTGCTCCCTGGCTTCTTTAATTTTCTGGGCAACCTCCTGCCTTTTTACTACCTTTAATTCATGAAGTTCATCCTCATATTTTTTGAGACCCTCATAAGTTAAAATATTCTTCTTTTCTTCCATTTGAACCTTCATGCTCCTTTCATAGTTTCGTAATTTTATTCTTAACCACAAAGTTGCCGCTTGCCCCACAAGCCAATAGCACGTCTCATCCGGCTCCGTCCATGGCACAGAACTGCATCTTCCGCACCGCATCCTACTGCCCCCGAGCCAGCAACATCATAATCCTTATCATAACCCGCCTTCCTCCCATATCCGCTGAATCCGGCAGAAAAGCCCTTTTTTATTTTATTTCGGGCAAGAATTAACTATGGTATTATACCCATTTTTCACCAGAGTGTCAAGGAATTTCACTACTGATAAATACCTGACATCCCCACGTTCCTCTTCCAGAGCCTTTCTCTTTTCCTCATTTGACCAAAAGTCCACATATACTGCTCTTGGCGGAATCCCCTGGCACGTTACAGCCCCCTCTTTTCTCATGTCCAAAACAACCGTCTTCCCTTTTTTTCCAAACTGCTGTCCTATCCCCTGTGCATATGCCGTAGGAATGCCATACTCTTCATAAATATAATCCGCAAATTCTTCATATCCCTCCGGCTGGTCAGAAACTAAAGTAAAATGGTTCACCCGCGCTAAATATGGGGCAAGCAATCGGAATAGCATTTGGCGTTCCTCCCTGAAAGCCTCTTCCCCTAATTCCCCTTCCCTACAGTTCCCCCCGTGACCTATGAAAATGAGATATTCTAAGCATGGGGCTTGGCTTAATATTTTCTGCAGCAGTATTTCAGGCGGCAGCCTCCCCCCGATTCCGGCCAGGCGCGCCACTTCCGGCTGCAGATAATACTCTTCCGCCTTCTGTTCCTCCAAAACCCCGCTTAAACTATCTGTCAATTTGCCGCTTTCCCATTTTCTTTTTTTCCAATAGAATTCCGGTACGCCGCAGCAGCTCAATGTCCAGCCTTTATCCATCACAATTTCTGCCACCGGCATTTTTCCCTTGCTCCATTTATGCCTTTTAAACCCAGTTTCTTCTTTTAAATAAAAATAGATAATTCTCCTGCCTTCCAAAGCATCCCGGCTCCCAAGCTGCCTGTCTTAAGACAAAATATGATAATGGCGCATTTTTTATTCTTAAAGCCTGCCTTATTCAATAGAAGAAAAAATTTCCTCTATCCCTTTACGCAAATCTTCCATTTCTTCTATTTCATTCAGTCTTCCCCTGAATCTTGCCGAATTAGGGTATCCTGACGTATACCATGAAACATGTTTGCGCATCTCCCTGATTCCTATATATTCTCCCTTATACTGAACCTGCAAAGCTGCATGACGCAAAATGGTTTCCTTTACTTCTTCAGGATCCGGGGCACCTATCTTCTCCCCGTTCTTCAAATAAGCGGCCACTTCCCGGAATATCCACGGATTCCCTCTCGCTGCCCGTCCTATCATAACCCCGTCGCAGCCTGTTTCCTCCAGCATTTTCTTTGCCGACTCCCCGTCTGTCACATCGCCATTTCCAATCACCGGTATGCCGACTGCCTTTTTTACTTTTGCGATAATGCCCCAGTCCGCTTTGCCGGAATAGAACTCTTCCCTTGTCCTCCCATGCACAGCAATTGCCGCCGCGCCTGCATCCTCTGCAACTTTGGCAATTTCCGCTGCATTTACATGTTCCCCGTCAAAGCCTTTTCTTATTTTCACCGTTACCGGCTTATGAATAGCCTTTACTGTTTTTGACACGATCTCCCGCACCAGCGCCGGATTCTTCATCAGCGCTGATCCCTCCCCATTATTCACTACTTTCGGTACCGGGCAGCCCATATTTATATCGAGGATTGCAAAGGGCCTGCCTTCAATCCTTTTTGCCATTCTGCTGATGATATCCGCATCCGAGCCAAACAATTGCAAGGATGCCGGCTCCTCGTCAGGATGAATCTCCATCAAAGCCTCTGTATTTTTGCTGTTATACATGATTGCCTTTGCGCTTACCATCTCCATCCCCAAAAGCCCTGCCCCCTGCTCTTGGCACAAAAGACGAAATGGCAGGTCAGATACGCCTGCCATAGGAGCCAATATGATATTGTTTTTTAATATTACATCCCCGATTTTCAACTGCCTCAATAATTGATCCGCCATTATGATTTCCTATTCTTTTCATAAATCATCCGCAGCCCGTCCAGGGTAAGGGTACTGTTATAATACTGAATGCTTTCCGTCTCTTCAGAAATCAGCCTTCCTAATCCACCGGTTGCTACCACTTTTAGATTCTCATACCCGCTTTCCTTTTTCACATGGTTGACAATATATTCCGTCTGCCCTATCTGCCCATATATTAAGCCTGCCTGCATACTGGAAACTGTCTCCTGGGCTAAAATTGATTTTGGTTTTTTTATTTCCACCTCCGGCAGCTTTGCCGTCCCCTCCCAGAGGGCTTTTGCGGATATCCGTATGCCAGGCGCTATGATACATGCAACAAAACTTCCGTCTTCCGATACCAGGTCATAAGTAGTTGCCGTCCCAAAATCCAGCACCAGGACCGGCCCCCCATATATCTCATAAGCCGCTACCGCATCTACAATCCGGTCTGACCCTATCTGCCTCGGATTTTCCGTCACTACCTTAATCCCCGTTTTAATCCCGGGACCTACGATAATCGGCGGCGTCCCCAGATAGCGTGTTACCGCCCCGGTCAGGGAATGCATCACGTTAGGCACTACACTGGCAATAATCGTTCCCTCCAGATCCTTTTTATCCACCGAATGAATCCTCAGCAGTTCCATAATATTCATTCCATACTCATCCGAAGTGCGCGCCTGCTTCGTGGTCATCCTAAAAGTCGCCGCCAGCTCCTTTTCTTTATATACCCCATAAGTTATATTCGTATTACCTACATCAATTACCAATATCATTGCTGCTACCTGGCCTTTCCGCTTCTATTTCTGTTCCATCCTTTTCGCCGTCCAATTCTTCATGCAGGATAAACACCCTATAATATAGGCTTAAAGCTTCAAACATCTCCTGCCTCTTCCTGCTCACTTCCCGCACCAGCAGTCCGCTGCCAATTTCATCATATAGAAAATCATCCTCTGCAAAATCAGTCTCCATAACAACACTGCCGTCAGGTTCAAAAGCTACAGTAAAAACCCCTCCCACTTCCTCCGTAAAAAGAACGCAGATAATATGAAGTTCGTCTTGGATGGATTGAGGTATCCCGCCAAACGCCTCATTAAAATAATATTTTTTCTCGTATGCATTCGCCCCGCAAAGCACTGTTTTCTTCTTTTCAATTCCCTTCGCATCAGACATACCCATACATCCCCCTTACCGAAACCTCCCCTGCATATACCCTGACTGTATTTTTGTCCTGGGTTTCTACCAAAAGTTCCCCGGAAGCGTCAATCCCCCTCGCAATCCCTTCAAATTCTCCCTTTGGATCCAGCACCCTTACTTGCTTGCCCAGATTTACCAGACGCCCATTGTATTCTTCCAGCATGTCCCTTAAATCCAGATCTCTTTCGTACATCCCGTAATTTTCCTCAAACCGTGCCAAAACCTCCTGAAGCAGCTCTGCCCTGGCAGTTTCCCTCCCGCTTTCCAGCAAAATAGAAGTGGCCGTCCGGCTGATTTCTTCCGGCATTACATCCAGGTTAACATTGATCCCCACACCAATCACCACATGCTGGATATAATCAGTTTCCACATTCATTTCTGTTAGGATCCCGCAGATTTTTTTCCCGTTCAGCACCACATCATTCGGCCATTTAATGCCAGTCTTCAGGCTGCACGCCCCCTCAATGGCCTGCGCTACCGAAAGAGCCATGACAAGCGTAAGCCCGGCGGCCTTACCGGGTAAAAACGGCGGCCTTAATAAAATGGTAAAATAAATGTCTTTCCCGGCGGGAGACTGCCATGACCTCCCCCGTCTTCCCCGGCCCGCACTCTGTTTATCTGCCACTACCACTGTCCCATGTTCCGCCCCTTCTTCGCCAAGCCGCTTTGCATCAATATTAGTGGATCCGGTTTCCTCATAAAAATAAATCCGGTTACCTGCCCATTGATTCTGGATGCGGCTCTTTAACTCACTGGAGGAAAGCACATCCGGGTTTGACCGTAAGCGGTATCCTTTATTCTGTACCGCTTCAATCCCATACCCTTCTTCCTTCAGTTGATTAACCGCCTTCCATACTGCTGTTCTGGAAACACCAAACCTTCTGCAAAATTCCTGCCCTGAAATATAATCCCCGCTCTCCCTAAGAAGCCTTAAAATCTCTGTTTTCATATCCATTACCTGTTATTTTCCGGTACGCCCAGCGTTGCCGCCATCACTGCCTTAATGGTATGCATACGGTTCTCCGCTTCCTCAAAAACAATGGATGCCTCCGATTCAAAAACCTCATCGGTCACTTCCATTTCCGAAATACCGAATTTTTTACTGATTTCTTTCCCTATTTTCGTATCCAGGTCGTGAAAAGCAGGGAGACAATGCATAAATACTGCATTTTTGCCTGCATATCCCATCACCTGGGCATTAACCTGGTAAGGAAGAAGCTCTCTAATCCGTTCTTCCCATACTTCATCCGGCTCCCCCATGGAGACCCATACATCCGTGTAAATAACATCCGCCCCTTTTGCACCGTTTTCCACATCTTCTGTCAGGGTGACAGAAGCCCCCGTCTCTGCAGCGATTCTCTTACATTCCTCCACCAGTTTCCTGTCAGGAAAATATTTTTTCGCAGTACATGCGGTAAAATGCATCCCCATTTTAGCACATGCCACCATAAGGGAATTCCCCATGTTATAACGGGCATCTCCCATATATGTAAAACGGATCCCTTTCAAATAATCGAAATGTTCCCGGATAGTCAGCAAATCCGCCAGCATCTGGGTTGGATGAAATTCATTCGTCAGCCCGTTCCACACCGGGACTTTTGCATACTTAGCCAGCTCCTCCGCAATATCCTGCCCATAGCCTCTGTATTCTATTCCTTCAAACATGCCGGAAAGCACCCTTGCGGTATCTGCAATACTTTCTTTTTTCCCGATCTGGGAACCTGCAGGATCCAGATAAGTAGCGCCCATCCCCAGGTCATGGGCCGCCACTTCAAACGAACATCTTGTCCGCGTACTCGTTTTCTCGAATATAAGCGCCACGTTCTTTCCTTCATGCCACCTGACCGCCGTCCCCTTTTTCTTCTTCTCCTTTAAATCCGCTGCCAAATCCAGCAAATATGTAATTTCTTCCCCGGTAAAATCCAATAATTTCAAAAAATCACGGCCTGTTAGATTCATCTTTATCACCATGCTCCTTTCTCAGTATGCAGTGCCATCCGGCACAAATCCACGGCTGGAAGTTTTAACCTCCTACCTAAAATCCGGCAGACGGAATACCTCTTCCCGCTGCCGGAATATATTCATATTTTTGAATCTGCCGGTTTATACCCGTAAATCCTTACTTTCCATCCACTACAAGTTCCTTTAAGGAGGACGCAAGCCCTGCTATCCCCTGAATTTCCGAAGGGATAATAATTTTGGTAGCCTTGCCGTCTGCCGCTTTTTCAAAAGCTTCCAGGCTTTTAATGGTAAGCACTGACTGATCCGCCCCTGCTTCACGGATCATACGGATACCGTCCGCTGTCGCCTTCTGAACCTTAAGGATAGCTTCTGCCTCACCCTCGGCTTCACGGATCATCTTTTCTTTTTGCGCCTCCGCACGCAGGATCGCTGACTGCTTCTCCGCTTCCGCTTCCAGAATTACCGACTCCTTCTGCCCCTCGGCAACGAGAATCGTAGATTTCTTTTCACCCTCCGCCCTTAAAATCGCTTCACGGCGTTCACGTTCCGCCTTCATCTGCTTCTCCATCGCATCCTGGATGGCCGCCGGCGGGATAATATTCTTAAGCTCCACACGGTTCACCTTAATTCCCCAGGGATCTGTCGCAATGTCCAGGGATGAACGCATTTTTGTATTAATTACTTCCCTGGAAGTCAAGGTCTGATCCAATTCCATCTCGCCGATGATGTTCCTCAGCGTTGTAGCTGTCAGGTTTTCAATCGCCATAATGGGATTTTCCACACCATAAGCAAAAAGCTTAGGATCCGTAATCTGGAAAAACACCACCGTATCAATCCGCATCGTTACGTTATCCTTTGTGATTACCGGCTGGGGGGCAAAATCTACCACCTGTTCTTTTAAGTTCACTTTTTTCGCCACTTTATCAAGAAAGGGCGTCTTAAAATGCAGCCCTACCGACCATGTCCCCTGATACGCCCCAAGCCTTTCCACAACATACGCGTAAGCCTGCGGTACGATCTTGATGCAGGAAACCATAATTAAAACAATTAAAATTAATAAAACAAGCACTACAAATCCCATATTTCATCCTCCGCTCCCGCCCTGCCTATCCAGGCATAAGCGCCATTTTGCTTCCCCAAAAAGTATCTGTCCTTTGGGTTTTTCTTATTTTTTCTCTTCTACCACTAATTTTACCCCATGGATAGCAACAATATTTACTACGCTGCCTACCGGAAGCATTGCTCCTTCTTCTGCCGCCCGTGCCGACCATTCCATACCGCCGACCGTCACTTGCCCGGTCCCTTGCAGATTATCTACTTCGCTGATCACAATCGCCTGCTTCCCAACAAGGCTTTCTGCATTGGTTTTTACCCTGTCTTTATTAAAATATTTCACTGCTATAGGCCTGGTGAAATACAAAAGCACAAAAGAAACGATAAAAAACAGGACAATCTGCACTACCAAAGGCAATCCCAAAGCTGCAGTTATTACTGCAAAGAACGCCCCGCCGGCAAACCATATAGTAGTCAGCCCCATTGTAGCTATTTCAATGACAATAAACACAACCAAGGCTGCCAGCCAAAAAATTGTATAATTCATACTTAAAGCCCCTTTCCAGCTTTTTTATTATCTTACTATATTTTATATCTTTATTCAATATCATGAGACATAAGATTTTTTAGAGCATACCAGCTTTCTATTATTTTGTCAAAAGGCAGCTTTTCCCATAGAGGAATAAGCTGCCTTTTCTATACTTTGTTTTTATGATCTTTACTCCCAGCGGACAAGAAGATGGCTGTTCTTTTTACCAGAAAACATGATCGCCGATTACAATTCCCTCATGGGCGCCCGCTCTTCTGAAATGAGTCGCCGTACCAATATTCGTCGCCCCGTTAATCGCTTCCCTGGCTGCCGTTATACAACTGTCCGGGATATTCCCGCCATATACCCTTGCCACTTTCCCGTTTAATGCCGGGGTAAACTGCCCCGATGCATAAATAACACTATAAATGGAATTAGGATATGCACCGCTTCTTACCCGGTTCATAACAGCCGCGCCGACTGCCAGATGACCTTCATACCCCTGGTTCCCCGCTTCGCAGTAAATCAGCGCCGCTAAAAGCCTTGTGTCGTCCGCACCGACTACAACCGCCCCTTGGTTTGCCGTCAGCTTTGCTTTCGCTTCCGCCTCTGCTTTTTCCCTTGCCTTAATGGAAGCGATTGTCTCCCCTTCGTCAATATGAAAATCCAGGTCTACAAACTCTGCAGAGACATAACCAATCTCATTATCATATTTTACGCTAATCCATTCATCATCCACTACTTCTATCACATCCAGCTCATCATCTTGCGCCATCAATGCGAAAACGCCGGATTCCGTGCTGGGTTCTTTGCGGATCCGCAAAGCATCGGTTTCGATGGTTACGATCAGGTTCCCCACTTCATCGGCAAGGCCTTCCGCCTCTTCATCAAACAAAAGATACTCATCTTTTGCCCATCCCACCAAGTCGCCGGACCTAAGCTTTGTCCATCCGTCTTTTCTTTCCAGTATCCTGCCGCCGCAGTCTTTATATAATACGCCTACTTTTTCCGATTTCTCATCGGCTTTCGCACGCACATTCAATGCATTCTGCACATCAGCCATTACAAGGTCAGATTTCTCTTCTTCCGGCAAAGACTTCCCGGACTCTATGCTTTCCGATATTATCTCTTCCGTTACGTGTACTCTTGCAGCGGAATTATCTGCCATAAGATCCCTTGGCACTTCCTCCTCTGCCATATTTTTTTCTTTTATCCCTTTTCCTGTTTCCTCCATAGCCCTTTCGTCCTCATCGGGGGCGAGGAGAACCGCCACACCTACATTCAGCGAATCCAAATATTCCTGGCTGCTGGTTTTTTCTTCGCCGGCTACAGCGGTCATACCTACAGCCATCACCATGATCAGGCTTACAAGCAAACCTGACAGTATATGAAACGGCTTTCTGTTTCCTGACATTTTCTTTACCTCCCAGTTCATGCCCCGCCTATTGGATCAATAAGGCACGGCGCTTTTTCTTTGCATTCATCTTATGTAATTATTACGAAATTGTTAATTTTATTACATAAATAATAGCAAAAGAATTGGTCATTGTCAAGTTTATGCCGACTTGTCCGTATTTATGTAGGTTTTTCATCATTATTTTTACTATGCCATGCATTGCGCCGGCAGGGTATAAGACCGTCGCATCTGCGCTTTCCGGCATCCCGGAACCGCAGCAGGAGCCATCCCGGCGCATTGCTTTTACTGTATAAGCCATTCCATTTACATCTGCCTGGATTTTTCCACACAGGCATGAATAGCCTCCATAACGGCAGACCGCATCCCCTTTTCTTCCAAAGCCGCCATGCCTTCTATTGTCGTCCCGCCCGGTGAACATACCATATCCTTCAATTCCCCCGGATGCATCCCGGTTTCCAGAACCAGCTTTGCGCTTCCCGCCACTGCGTTGGCTGCAAACTCATACGCCTGTTTTCTCGGCATACCTTCCCTTACTGCCCCGTCTGCCATCGCTTCAATAAATAAAAACACAAAAGCGGGGGAACTTCCGCCCACTGCCCCTGCCGTATCCATCAGCCGCTCCGGGATCACAATCGCTTTTCCAAAGCTTTCCATTAATCTCAGGCAAAGTTCCTCTTCTTTTTCCCCGGCCGCCGGATTGCTGCATACTGCCGTACAGCCTGCACCCACTAAAGCCGGCGTGTTTGGCATACAGCGTATCAGCTTCAGGCTTTTTCCAAATTCCTTTTCTATCCATTTTATGCTTTTTCCCGCTGCAATGCTGATCACCAGTTTCTCTTCCGTCACCTCGTCCCTGATTTCCCCGATAACCTCCGAAAGAAAGACAGGCTTTACCGCCAATACAATAACATCTGCCCATTTCGCTACATCCTTGTTTGAATCCAGCGTAAGAATGCCAAATTCCCTTCCTGTCCGCTCTAAAGTGTTTCTTGTTTTTGCCGAACCGGCAATATCGCCCGCTTCCACAATTCCCTTTTGCAGCATCCCTCCGATCATCGCCTTCGCCATATTTCCAAGACCAATAAATCCTATTTTCATCCTTTTCCTCTTCCTTTCCTGCCGCTATTTCATCTGCCCCAATAAAGTCTGCCCGCATGTCTTCACACCCTTGCTGTCATTCCGCTCCCCTTCTCTGTCTGGCCGCCTCAAACACCAGCAATGCGGAAGCTATCGCTGCATTTAACGATTCCACTTCTCCCTCCATAGGTATTTTAACATAAGAGTCTGCCAAAGCCGCCATCTCTTCTGTCAGCCCTTTCCCTTCGTTCCCAATCAGAAATGCCGACGGCCTGCAGTAATCGCACCCGTCATAATTGATTTTTCCATTTAAGTGGGCTGCAAATACCCTGATCCCGGCATTCTTCATTCCCCTTACCGCTTCTCCCAGGTTTTCTGCATAGCAAAATGGCATCCTATATATAGAACCCATTGTCGCCCTGATTACTTTCGGGTTATAAATATCCGTTGTATTCCGGCTCATCACTACGCCGCAGACCCCGGCGCCCTCCCCTGTCCTGAGAATAGTCCCTAAATTGCCCGGATCCTGCAAATTTTCCAAAGCAAGAATCAACGGACATTCCTTCCCTTGCAGTATGTCTTCCAAACGGTAATGCAATTGTCTGACTACACATAAAATCCCTTGAGGCGCCTGTGTATCGGACATCTTACGGAAAACCTCTTCCGACACTTCCTCATATCCAAACTTTTCCAGTCTCTTCCTTGCCCTTTCCCCGCTCTTTTCCTGCCCGTTCAAAAAAAACTGGAAATTTTCCGAAATATAAACCTCGCACAAATTTTCTTCCGGGGCTTCTAAAAACATTTTAAGCCCTTCCGCCACAAAGACATCTTCCCTTTTCCGCTCCGATGCCTTTTTATTTAGCTGGGCAATTCTTTTCACCTTATGGTTCGCCGTACTCGTTATCATAACAACCCCGCTTTCCTATTTCCTCACATATCCGTTCACCGCAGACAGCAGGCCGGCGTTCCTTGCGCCGGCCTGCTGTTTCCCAATGTTTCTTATATATTCCAAACTGCTGGCTACATAGCCAATGCCCGGCTCACTTCGTACTGATAGTCCGGTATATTTTTCTTCATAGCCAATGCCTCTTCAATATCAAAATCCTGGAATTCCCCATGCTGGTACCCCACTACCCTGTTAGTCTTCCCCTGGCAAAGAATATCCGTAGCATAAGCGCCCATGATAGAAGCATAAAAGCGGTCTTTGCAAGTAGGGCTTCCGCCCCTTTGCATATAGCCAAGAATCGTAGCCCTCGTTTCAATTCCCGTAGCCGCCTCAATTCTTCTTGCCATAGATGTAGAATGCCCGATCCCTTCTGCATTAATGATGATATGATGGGTTTTCCCTTTTTTCCTGTTGCTGATAATATTATTAATAATCCTCTGTTCATTGTAATCATATTTCTCCGGAAGGAGGATATCTTCCGCACCATTTGCCACGCCGCACCAAAGGGCAATGTAGCCTGCATTCCTGCCCATGACTTCTATAATACTGCATCTTTCATGAGAAGAGGAAGTATCCCTCACCTTATCAATCGCCTGCATCGCAGTATTAACCGCCGTGTCAAAACCAATCGTATAATCCGTGCAGGAAATATCCAGATCAATCGTCCCCGGGATCCCTATCGTGTTAATCCCTTTTCTGGAAAGCGCCTGCGCCCCCCTAT
Source organism: uncultured Lachnospiraceae bacterium (assembly GCA_910576535.1). GTDB lineage: Bacteria > Bacillota > Clostridia > Lachnospirales > Lachnospiraceae > Kineothrix. The sequence continues at coordinate 13,370 of CAJTKK010000017.1, forward strand.
AGGAACCGTCGCCCCCGATGACTACCAAACCGTCGATCCCATGCTTCATGCATATTGTCGCGCCCTTCTGCTGGCCTTCATCCGTCTTAAATTCCATACAGCGGGCTGTTCCAAGGATCGTTCCGCCCCTCTGGATAATATCCGATACGCTGCTCCTTTCCAAATCTACAATTTCCTCATTCAATAGCCCTTGATATCCTTTTTTAATCCCTTTAACTCTTACTCCTTTGGCAAGCGCCTGCCTTACTACCGCACGGATAGCTGCATTCATCCCCGGTGCGTCCCCACCGCTGGTTAATACTCCTATTGTCCTAATTTCATCCGCCATGCCTACACCTCTCTCAAATATTATCAAACATTGAAAATGCTTATCCTGCCGCTGTCTCTTGCCCTCATTCTGGCAGGCTTATACAATACCCTTATTTTACCTTCTTTTTCCGGCCTTTTCAATAACTTTTTCACTTTAAAGCATTTCATGCGCATCCGCATGACAAAAAACCGGAAGCAGGGTTTCTGATGAACGAAAAAACATCAAGTAACCTTCACATTCCCTTCCCCATAGACAGCCGCCAGCTCCTCCACCAGCTCCCTGTCCGCCTTGACATTTCGGTTAGGAGGAAGGTTTTTCATCGCTTTTGGGTTCTCTATATAAATGCATACGCTGTCCTTCCCGTCAGATCCTGCCAGCCGGGCAAGCAATTCTTTTTCTTCCGCTTCATAGGCTTCCTTTGTCGGAAATTTGATCCATAGCTTCCTGCTGATTTCATCAAAGCCGGTGATTTTCTCACAGACCAGTTTCCCTCCCTTTTCTTCTTCCACGGATACCCTTCCCTTAATAAATACTTTATTATCTTCCAGCAGTTTGGAAGAATATTTCTCATAATCCCTGGGAAAGACAATCACCTCTACCGTGCCTACCAGATCTTCCACCTGCAAAAAAGACATGATCTTGTCATTTTTTGTATACTTAATTTTTTTATCTGCAATGATGCCTCCTACCGTCGCGCTCTGCCCATCCTTCACAGCCGTTTCCCCTGTTTCCTCATCCAGAAGAAAATCCGCAGTAGTATGAGTAATATTTTTCTTCCAGGCTGCTTCATATTCTTCCAGCGGATGGCCGCTGATATAAATACCAAGCACCTCTTTTTCAAAACCCAGAAGCATTTCTTTTGAATATTCTCCTACCCTGGGCATTTTGATTTCATAATCTTCCTTATCCTCTTCGGAAGCAATGTCAAACAGGGAAATCTGCCCTGCCATATTATTCTTCTTATCCTGCTGTATGTTTTCCATAATCTGGACATATACGCTCATAAACTGTTTACGCGTGCCTCCAAGCCCATCCAGCGCACCCGCCTTAATAAAATTTTCCACGGAACGTTTATTCACTTCCTTATCCGCCACACGGGTAATAAAATCTTTTAAATTCTTATACTCCCCCCGTTCCTCCCTTTCCTTTACAATCGCCTCTATAATCGGGTAACCTATGCTCTTGATTGCCGTAAGGGCATAGCGGATCCCTTCCTCCGTAACGGAAAAACCGGCCTCCCCGGCATTGATATCCGGCGGAAGGATAGAGATCCCCATATTCCGGCAGGCCACAATATATTCCGATACCTTTCTCGGGAAATCAATGACGGAGGTCAGCAGCGCGGCCATAAATTCTACCGGGTAATAATATTTTAAATAGGCAGTCTGATAGGCAACTACCGCATAGCAGGCTGCATGGGACTTGTTAAAAGCATATTTGGCAAAATCCATCATATCCGCATAAATCTGCCTCGCCGTATTCTCGCTAATGCCGTTTGCCACACAGCCCGGTACTCCCTCTTCTTTATTCCCATAAATAAAATTATCCCGCTCCTTTTCCATCACCGATTGCTTTTTCTTGCTCATAGCGCGGCGCACTAAGTCGCTGCGCCCTAAAGTATATCCGCCCAGATCCCGCACAATCTGCATAACCTGCTCCTGGTAGACAATGCAGCCATAAGTGGATGCAAGGATCGGCTCAAGCTGCGGGCAGGAATACGTAATATCCTGATGGTTATTTTTCCCTTTGATATACTTGGGGATAAAATCCATCGGACCGGGGCGGTACAAAGATATCCCCGCAATAATGTCTTCTAAGCTCTGAGGCTTCAATTCTTTCATAAAGTTTTTCATGCCCCCGCTTTCTAGCTGGAACACGCCGTCCGTCCGCCCGGTTCCAATGGAGGCAAGCACCGCTTTGTCATTATAATCAATATGTTCCATATCCAAACGGATGCCCCGGTTCTTCTCCACAAAATGAGCGGCATTCTGGATCACGGTCAACGTCCTCAGCCCCAGGAAATCCATTTTTAAAAGCCCTAGCTCCTCAATGGTCGTCATGGTAAATTGAGTGATAACGGAACCGTCGCTCCCTCTCGCGAGAGGAACGAATTCTTCTGCCGGCCTGCTGCAGATCACCACCCCCGCCGCGTGCATAGACGTATGCCGGGGCAGCCCCTCCAGACGTTTGCTCATATCAATCAGGTTTTTTACCTGCTCATCCGTTTCATACATCCGCCTGAATTCCGGGTTAACGCTAAGCGCCCGGTCTATCGTAATATTCAGCTCGTTAGGGATCATCTTGGCAATGGAATCCACATAAGCATACGGCAGATCCATTACCCTGCCTACGTCCCGGATCACGCCCTTTGCCGCCATCGTACCGAAAGTAATAATCTGCACTACTTTATCCGGCCCGTATTTTTCCCCTACATAATCAATTACTTCCTGCCTTCTTTCAAAGCAGAAATCAATATCAATATCCGGCATGGACACCCGTTCCGGATTTAAAAAACGTTCAAACAGAAGATTATACTTAATCGGGTCAATATCGGTAATTCTCAGGCAATAAGAAACAATGCTCCCCGCTGCCGACCCCCGCCCTGGCCCTACTATGATATCATTCCCTTTGGCATAATTGATAAAATCCCATACAATCAGGAAATAATCCACATATCCCATGCCCCGGATCACATCCAGCTCATATTCCAGACGTTCCATCAGGCTTTCCCTGGACGTCCCTTCCGGAATCCGCCCCTTCGCTTCTTTGCCGTCCATTTCCTGCTTTGGCGCTTTTAAGACCCCATAGCGTTCATATAGGCCGTCATAACAAAGTTTATTCAGGTAAGTCCATGAATCATACCCTTCCGGCACTTCAAAACGAGGCAGTTTTGTCACCCCGAATTCGATTTCCACATGACAGCGGTCTGCAATCCTCTGCGTATTTTCCACCGCTTCCCATGCGTAGGGGAACAGGCCTTTCATTTCCTCTTCGCTCTTGACGTAATACTGCCCGCCCACATACCGCATACGGTCCTCATCCGCCAGCTTCTTCGCCGTCTGGATGCATAACAGCACATCGTGGGATTTCTCATCTTCTGCATAAGTATAATGGACATCGTTGGTTACTACCAAAGGGATATCCAGTTCCCTGCTCATTTGCAGAAGAGCGGCATTCACTGTCTTCTGCTCAGGAATCCCATGATCCTGCATTTCAAGGAAATAATTCCCTTTCCCAAAACATGCCTCGTATTTTTTCGCCGCTTTCTTTGCTTCGTCTATCAGCCCTTTCACGATATACCGCTGCACTTCCCCGGCCAGGCACGCAGAAAGGGCGATAATCCCTTCATGGAATTCATTCAGGATCTCCATATCCACACGGGGTTTATAATAATACCCTTCCGTAAAACCGCGGCTGACAATTTTCATTAAATTATCATATCCCTTATTATTCTCTGCCAGCAGAACCAGATGATAGTACCGGTCCTCCCCGCCCGTCAGTTCCTTATCAAAGCGGGAGTTGGGCGCCACATAAACTTCACAGCCCATAACCGGGTTAATCCCCGCCGCCTTTGCTTCCTTATAAAATTCAATCACTCCATACATAACGCCGTGGTCGGTAATCGCCGCGCTGTCCATGCCCAGCTCCTTGACACGTTTTACATATTCTTTTATCTTATTGGATCCATCCAATAAACTATACTCTGTATGGACATGCAAATGAGTAAATGCCATAACTGTTGCTCCTTCTTCCGCTTTCTTTTGCAAGGATTATCCTGGCCAACGGGCAAAAACCGCGTTCACGCTAAATCTGCCATTTTATTGCATGGCTGTCCGTTTCAGACGCAAAAACCAGCCCCTGCCGGTACAAACATTGCCGGGAATCCGGATACGCTGTTGCTGTTCCGGGAAGGTTCCTGATCCAGCCCAAGTATTTCCTAATATATAATATAGTATAACTCCTGCGTCCCCAGACTGCACCCCTTTTATATGGAAAAATTATTTGGACGGCAGTTTGTCTTAGGTTGCCGCTGCTGCCACCGGCATAACTTTACAAACCCCCAAAATATCCATGATTTCCCCCAGCCGTTTTTTATCAGCTATTTCACTTATAAAATGACCCATAAACAGGGAGAAACCGCCACGGATGGCGGTTTCAAAAAGCATCAGTCGTATTTCTCTTTTATAAAAATTTTTTTAATACGTCCACTTTATCCAGTCTTTCCCAAGGCAAATCCAAATCATTGCGCCCAAAATGCCCGTATGCCGCTGTCTGTTTGTAAATAGGCTTGCGCAGATCCAGCATTTTAATGATTCCAGCCGGACGTAAATCGAAGTTTTCACGGATAATTTCCACCAGCTTATCATCTTCTATTTTACCCGTCCCGAAAGTATCTACCATAACGGAAGTAGGCTGTGCTACGCCAATTGCATAAGACAGTTGGATTTCACACTTATCCGCAATCCCGGAAGCTACAATATTTTTTGCAACATAACGTGCCGCATATGCTGCGGAACGGTCTACTTTTGTGCAGTCTTTGCCGGAAAAAGCGCCGCCGCCATGACGGGCATAACCGCCATAAGTATCCACTATAATCTTACGCCCTGTCAGGCCTGCATCCCCATGAGGCCCGCCAATCACAAAACGGCCAGTAGGGTTAATATAGAATCTTGTCTTTCCGTCAATCAATTCCTTGGGCAAAACCGGGTCAAAAACATACTTTTTGATGTCCTCATGAATCTGCTCCTGTGTCACATCATCATCATGCTGTGTGGAAAGCACTACTGCCTCCAGGCGCAACGGTTTGCCGTCCGCATCGTATTCCACCGACACCTGACTCTTTCCATCAGGCCTTAAATATTTCAATGTGCCATCCTTACGCACCTTTGTAAGCTGAAGCGCAAGTTTATGCGCCAAAGCAATCGAGTAAGGCATATATTCTTCTGTTTCGTTCGTAGCATACCCGAACATCATACCCTGATCCCCGGCTCCGATGGCTTCTATCTGTTCATCCGTCATCTTGTTTTCCGCGCTTTCCTGCTTTGCCTCCAAAGCCTTGTCCACGCCCATGGCGATATCGGATGACTGCTCGTCAATCGCTACAAAAACCGCGCATGTATTGCCGTCAAACCCATATTCTGATTTGGTATAGCCGATTTCCTTAATTGTTTCCCTTGCAATTTTCGGGATATCCACATACGCATTCGTTGTGATTTCCCCTGTCACAAGCACAAACCCTGTGCAAGTTGCCACTTCACAGGCTACCCGGCTCATCGGATCCTTCTCCATCAATGCATCCAGCACTGCATCAGAAATCGCATCACAGACTTTATCCGGATGCCCTTCTGTTACCGATTCCGAAGTAAATAAAAATTTCTCCATCTTTTTTCCTCCTTCAACTTTACCATTTTTTCCAGTCTCGATGTAAAAAAGCGGCTTCGCCACTTCAAAAAGAACCTGCCGCTCTTTGTTCCTTTATATCCTTCTGACGAAGGACTTTCCTATAAGGGAACAAAAGCGCATTTCACGCACTCAAAAGCTTCCGGCAACGACGCTTTTGTCCCGCGCGCAAAATATACATCCCCCGCAGGGCTTCTGTACAATAGGAAATGAAAAAAAATTTCCTATTTATACAAAAAAATCCGCTTTTTATAAGCGGACCCGATAACTGATAATCAAATCCTCTTATTGTTCGATTCACCGCAGCCAAATATCCCGCTGCTCCTCATTGTTCGCTCAGGCAGGCACCTTCCTTGTCAGGGGTTGCCGTGGCTTCTTAGGTCCTATGTACCTCCACCACTCTGAATAAGAGATTCTCTACAATATTGAATTTTCATATCTGTCTATTAACATACACTATATCCTTCTTATTGTCAATGTCTTTATTGACAACACCTCATAAAAACCATATAATTTTATTGTTCCACATTTTCAGTTCATGGGGAAGATAGATTCATATCATATCATTGCGGAGTATAATGGAGAAATTAATATGAGACGTGTAAGTACAAGATCACTCATGCCGGGCATGATAACGGCAGAAGATGTTTTTAGCTACAGCAATAGTCTGATATTTCCGAAAGGAACAATTTTAACAGACAAAGCAATTACAAAACTGGAAGTTTATTCTATTTTTAATGTAAGGATTGAAGATGAACGGGCAGAAGTTCCCGAAGAGGAACCGGCAGAAGACACCTCTTACGCGGAACGCCTAAAACAGACACCGGAATTCCAGCATTTTTCCGAGGAGTTTCATAAAGAAACGGAATCTTTTAAAGATACCATAAACAATGCACTGGACGATATTGCCAACCTGGATGTGGATCAGCTTGTGCAGAATTCCATTGCCCTTTTATCCGCAGACGGCAAACATATCAATGTATTCGATATGCTTCATAATATGCGGCAATTAGATGATTCTACCTATGTCCACTGTATGAATGTAGGCCTGATCTGCAACATATTTGCCAACTGGCTGCATATGGAAGAAGAGGATGTCAAGACAGCCACTCTCTGCGGCCTTCTGCATGACATCGGCAAACTGAAAATTCCGGAAAACATCTTAAAAAAACCGGGGAAGCTTACCGATAAGGAATTTAAAGTGATTAAAACCCACCCGCGGGAAGGATATAACCTGCTTCAGGATTCCCCTGTCAACGATCATGTAAAAAACGCTGCATTGATGCATCATGAACGCTGTGACGGCACTGGCTATCCTTTGCAGTTACCAATCCAGCAGATTGATCCTTTTGCAAGAATGGTTGCCATCGCCGATGTTTACGATGCCATGACTTCTGCCCGGGTTTACCGCGGACCGTTATGCCCCTTCAAAGTAATTGAGGCATTTGAAAATGAAGGCTTCCAAAAATACGATGCCCAGTATATCCTTACTTTCCTGGGGAATATTGTCAATACATACATGCTCCACCGCGTCCGCCTGAACAACGGACAGGAGGGGGAAATCGTCTTTATCAACCCGGACAAATTGTCCAAACCCACGATAAAATCAGGCAGTAAGTATATCAATCTTGCCAGCACGCCTGGATTATCTATTGAAGCGATTATTTAATTCCCAGACAAAACAGCAATGATCCTTGTCCTTGATCATTGCTGTTTTTTGCTCATCTGCCCAATAGAACTCCCAACGTAGATTTTCGGCGGCATAATGCACGAATAGTCCTGCCCCTTACAATCTTTGCGTTCAATCATCTTCAAAAGCCGTTCCGCCACCTGCTGCCCAATCTGGTATCCTTGATGGACAGAGCATGTAACGCCTTCCTCTTCCCAATTGCCCCCCGAATAATCAAAACAAACGACCGAATAATCCTCCGGGATCTTTTTCCCCTGCTTGTGCAGCACATAACGCACAAGACGGTAAATCATATAATTACAGCATACAATGGCGCTGCAGCGAGGTATCCCCTTTAAAAACTTTTCAATGGAACGGGCAAAACGGTCATCGTGCGCTTCATTGGAAACACACCATTTAATATAATCATCCTGGAATTCTACCCCATGCCGTTTCAAAGCCGCCGCCATCCCTTGGAATTTCTCAATGCTCTGATAATTATCATAAATAAAAATTCCGGCAATATGCCTATGCCCGGCCTTAATCAATAACCCAAGCAGGCGGTCAGCACATTGCTTATCATTAACAGTAACCCTCGGATAGTTTAATTCTTTATAATAATTATTATAAAAAATGACCGGTATCTTCTTTTGATAAATTTGTTTATAACAGTCTAAATTCGGATTCATAAGGCTCGCTTTTACGCCGTCCACAATAAACCCTTGAAAATCCTGATGAACCACTGTCTGCAAACAACGTCTTTCGTTTGCAAATTTATTGTCCGTCAGAAAAATGCGCAAATCTACCTGATCGGCCAGAAACACGCCCCGTATTCCCTCAATTAAGGTGGAATTGGCATCGGTATCCTGCCCCTGCAGCACTAAACCAACTTTAATCGTACCGCTGTTCCCGCCAAGTTCCTTTGTCAGCGCCACATCCTTATTAATATATGTCCCGCTCCCCTTTACCTTCCGGATCAGCCCTTCCTCCGCCAGCCTGGCAAGGGCGGTACGCACAGTTTCCCGGCTTACCGCCAGCCTGTGGCTGATTACATTTTCAGACGGGAGCTTTGAATTATTTGCAAACTTATTCTCGTCAATATATGCCCGCATCCAAAGATAAGCCTGTTCTGATTTTTTATCCAAAGCTCCCATCAAAGCGCCTCCTTAATCCGTAATAACCGGTCTTTTTCCTTCCGCTTTTTCTATCCATTCCGTTAAACGTTTCCGCATATCCGCTTTGACTGCCTCATATTCCGGGTTATCCACAACATTTTCCAACTGATAAGGGTCTTTTTCCATATCATACAAGAAATCATCCGCATAAACATCCGATGATGCCGCCTCTCCTCCATTCATGCCCGGTGCATAAACGGAATAGGTATACCGAGGAGTGCGGACACATCTCCCGATCCTGCTTTCCGAAATCTGGGCAAAAACTTGGTTTGGACGGTTTTCATCCTTTTTCTCCACTACATCCAGCAGATTCTCCCCTATCATTGCATCTCCGACATCCACTCCTGCCATTGCCAGGATTGTCTTCGGAAGGCTTTCTGTGCTCACCAGTTCCTTTACTGTCACTCCTCCCTTATAGGGGCCCCCTGCAATTACAAGCGGCACCCTCAGGCAGGCATCATGGCAGGAACGTTTATAATCATCGTAACCGTTCAAATGCCCATCCAGGTTTCTCGTTTTAAAATGAGAACCGTGATCTGCCGCAAAAATAATAATCGTATTTTCATACAAGCCTTTTTCTTTTAATTTATTAATTAATTTGCCTAAATTCTGGTCCAGGCTTTCACATGCCCCCAGATAATCCGGGTATTCCTCTGCCGCATCTCCTTTTAGCGCCTTTAAGTCTTCCGGCAGTATGAAATCCTTAAACTTTTCTTTTGACCCTGCCGGCCCTTCATAACATTTACGGTCATTCTGGTGATGCGGTTCTATATGGGAAATTGTCATAAAAAACGGTTTATCCATATCCCTTTCTTCAAAGAAATCCAACGCCAGATCGGTAATGCAGTCCGCACGGTAACCTTTAAAATCTATCCTATTGTTGTTTTCGTCAAAGACATATCCATCATAACCGTGGGAAGTAAATTCCAATACATCGGCAGTACGCCAAAACCCCGTATAGCCTCCTCTCAGTTCCCGCGGTATAGGGGTAATGGTATGGTCAATGGTAGGCGGCTTTTCCAGTTCCCCGTCACTGGCCAAATGCCATTTTCCTATATATGCCGTTTCATATCCGGCTTCCTCTATGTAATCCGCCAACGTTTTTACCCCTGCAGGAAGCATAATGTTATTCCTGAAACATCCTGTTTCCGTCGGGTATTTCCCCGTCTGGAAAAGCGCACGGCAAGGCCCGCAGACAGGCTGGGGTGAAAAAGCGTAGTCAAACTTTATCCCTTCTGATGCCAGACGATCCAAATTAGGCGTAATATTCAACGGTTGCCCATAACATCCGCAAGTATCTGCCCTTTGTTGATCTGTAAAATAAAAAATTATATTATATGCCATAACTTCTGTTACCTCCACTATCTCTTTGTTTCTCCCTTTGCCTCTTTCATTTTGCTCCTAATCAGCGTTGCAACCGCAAGAACAGTTAATACCACAAAAATAATACAATAAATACTGCTCACGAAAATCTTTGGACTTCCGTTCGATATCAGCAACGCACGCCGGAAGTTCGTCTCTGTCATATTCCCAAGCACCATCCCTAAAAGAATTGGAACAGGAGGCATATCCAGCTTTCGGAGCATCCACGCAATGACCGCAAAAATCAATGCCACACCTACATCAAAATAATTTTTATTCACCGAATACGCACCCGCAAAACAGAAAAGGACGATAACCGGAGTCAGGATTTCCTGCGGGATAGATACTACTTTTGCAAAAAGCTGGGTCAGGAAAGTTCCCTGCAGCAGCATAAACAAATTTACAAATACGAGCCCGATCATGATTGCATACATAATATCGCCCTGGGTCGTAAACAGGCTAAGCCCCGGGTTAAGCCCGTTAATCATCAGCGCAGAAAGCATGATCGCTACTGTTCCGTCCCCAGGGATCCCCATTGTAAGCAAAGGAACCAGAGTCGCCCCTGTTACAGCATTGTTCGCCGACTCCGCGGCGGCAATCCCCTCTACAGAACCGTGGCCAAACTCTTCTTTATGCTTGGACATCGCTTTTGCCCTGTCATAACTGAACCAGGAAGCTTCAGAAGCGCCTGTTCCAGGAATAATGCCAACCAGAACACCGATAATAGAAGAGAGAACCGTAGGGCGTATCATCCTTTTAAATTCGTCTTTTGTAATTTCCCCGTTATCGTTCATCTTTTTGGAATCTAAAATTAGCTGCCCCGGCTTCTTTTCCGCTTTTGCCAACACCTCTACAAGAGCAAACAAACCTATCAGACAGATGGCCAAGTCCAGCCCAAGATATAAGCGCGGAATGCCAAAAGTAAATCTGTCGTAGCTTGTCATAGGATCCGCGCCGATACAAGAAATCAAAAGTCCGATACATGCCGCTATAATCCCTTTAATCATGCTTTTCCCAGACACGCCGGCAATAATTGTCAACCCAAACAGACAAACCATAAAATACTCTGCCGTTCCAAGCTGCGCCGCTACCTGTGCGACCTGCGGACCCAGGAACAAAAGCATCAATGCAGAAAAAACACCGCCAAAAGTAGAGGCATAAAGCGCGATTTTTAACGCCGCCTTCGTCCTTCCCTTCTGTGAAAGCGGATGCCCGTCCATCATCGTCGCTGCTGCATGGGGCGTTCCCGGCGTATTAATCAGGATTGCGGACACGCTCCCCCCATAACCGCCTGCGCAATAAATGCCGAGCAAAAACATCATCCCCGGAATCGCCGTCATCCTATAAGTAAAAGGAAGAAACAGGATAACGCAAAGAATTACCGATAATCCTGGAATTGCGGCAAAAACCGAGCCAATAAACACACCTATATTTATCCAAAGAAAATTTTCCAGCGTAAACAAATGTTGAAGAGCAGGAACGATAAATTCTAACATAGTCAGATACCTCCTTTTCTTAAAAATTAACTCCAAGCCCAAAACGGAACGCAACCCAAATCAATACTGCAACCGTCAGAGTAATTGCATAGTAACTTACCTTCCTGCAACGGAAATAAACAAGAAACCCAAGGCTGCAGAATACAGCCCCAATCACAAACAAATCTGTCAGTTCACAGATTACGTAAGTCAAAATTAATATTGCCAAAATTTCCAAAGCCTTCACTTCTACAAGAAGATTTATTTTTTTCATTGTCAAAGGCTGCTTTTTTACAAAAATACTATACAATTCCTTCAGCAAAACAATGCCGCTGCATATCATCATAACTACCATAAGCAATGTCGGAAATGCCTGACCATTTACCACATCCGTATCCGACACTTTCACCTGGCTTGGCATAATCGCAAACACCACGATCCCAATCAAAAGAAATAAAATTCCTGTGATCAGTTCTATCGGAAGGTTAACCTCCTTTTGAGCCAATTTTTCCCCAATTTCGTCCCTTTTCTTGTCCAAACGATCCATCCAGCTTTGTTTTCCTTCCATATATAAAACTCCTTTCTATGGAACGAAAGTGCGTTCCACACACTCCCGCGTCTAAAAATTTCCAGCAACGCTTGTCCTGCACATAACTGCGCATCTTTGTTTTTATCCTATAGGAAGCTCTTAAAACTTTCCCATATAGATCCTTGTGTCAAAAGACCTGTCCCGCAGCTCTGGCAGCCATTTCCATTTTGCATGAATCGGATTTCCCCTATACTAACAAAAGGATGGGCAAGTCCTATCCGGTCCTGTCCATCCTATGAAGAGGTTCGATTAGCCTACAACAATGTCATAATATTCATTTACAATATTCTGCACATTTTGAATATGTTCCTGAACGTCCGCTTCACTCATTGTATCCACTTCCAGCATCATAGTATCTTTCAGCCAAGCTGACATTTCGTCATTTGCAAGTATATCATCGTACAATTTTTTCAGTTCCGTTACTGTTTCCGCTTTGGTTCCAGAGCGTGCCAGCACGAAGCAACGGTTACGGAAATAAGGGTACCCGTATTTTCCTACTCCCTCTACTCCTGCGAATTCCCCTTCGCCAATATCCTCGCCGTCAAATGCACAGACAATGGTAACACCGCCCTGCTGATATGTTTCCAGAATCTGGGACTGATGGGAAACAGCAAAGTTCGTCTCCCCTCTTGCCACAGCCTGCGCCGCTTCTGCCGCAGAACTATAAGGCGTAATCTTCAGTTTATCCCCATAACCCATGGAACCAAATAACGCAGCCGCCAAAAATGCCTCTGAACTCGTTGCCCCATTTGCAGCTACACTGATCTCATCCACGCCTTCCGCATACGCTTTTAAGTCCTCAATGCCATTGATGTTCAGTTTTGCATCCGCGGACATAACAAATACAGAAGAATACAGATTTTCTACAAACATAAAGTCATCATACGTAAATTGCAGCTTTGCCGGATCCAGAATTGATGTAATGGAAAAAAGGCCTTCTCCTGCAAATACCAGTTCCGTATCGTTTGCCTTTGTATCAGCCACCCATGTGTTCACAGTTGCTGCATCACCTTTTATCGCATCAGCTACAAGAATAATACTGTCGGAATAATCCGTTGACATGGCCGCTGCCTTTTGGCTTACCATTGCAGCCACGCCCGACGGCGCCCATGGACAAGTTACAGTCCAAGTTGCAGTCTTGCTTCCCCCGCAGCCTGCCAATAACCCAGCAGCCATCGTAAGAGCCAAAATGCTACTTAAAATTCTCTTTTTCATCTTCACATCTCCTTCATAATTTTCTAACAATCCCTATAGGTTTCTCGGACATCATTGATGTGATTCCAATATAGCATATTATATTTTGTCCTCTCAACAAGTTTTCTCACTTTTTTTAAAAAGTTGTACGAAATAGTCTATTTTTAACAAATCTTGTCTAATTTCAGCAGGATAATTAGACATAATACAAATTACTGCCAGCATATCGTTCCGTTGGATTAGTAATTTTTCCTATACCAATTTGCAACTTCTTCCAATCTGGAAATTGCATATTGGAAAAATTCATAATAAGAACTACAAAAATAATTTTCCGGCATCCTGTGCCTCCGGCAGCCGCCTCTACAGATAGCGGCATATGTACAAGAAACGCATTTTCCGCTTCCGATTGCCGATTCCTCTATAAAACGGATTTCTTCCCTCTTTCTGTTAATTTCCTCAAAAGAAACTTCATTCAGGTTGCCAAGCTTATACTCGTCCAAGACATAAAAATCACAGGGGTACACCTCGCCGTCCGCCTCCACCACATGCTGGCACGAACAGATCCCGCTCATGCCGCATACGCCCGGAGGCATCAGAAGCAGCATCTTCACATATTCCTCAAATTGCTGAATATGGACGACATCTCCTTTTTTCCAGTCATTGTACCACAAATCAAAAAGCGTCTTCAGAAAATGCCCATATGTTTCCGGCTTTAACGTATACCGGAAAACCTCCTTTTCCTTCCCTAACGGATTCAGACAGGGAATAAACTGCAGATGCGTAAAACCATTCTGTTTATAAAACCCGTAAATCCTCGGTATTTTTTTTGCAGTTATGGAATTCACCACTGTCAGTATATTAAAATCCACCTGATATTCCTGAAGCTTCCCAATCCCCTCCATTGCTCTACGGAAGGTCCCTTCCCCGCTTGCATCCACGCGGAAAAAGTTATGGGTAAACTCCGTCCCGTCCAAAGAAACTCCTGTCAGAAAACGATTCTCTTTTAAAAACTTCGCCCAATCTTCATCAATGCACGTTCCGTTTGTCTGGATTGCATTAAAAATCTTCAAGTTCTTAACATTATACTTTTTCTGCAGCTCTATTGCTTTCCGGAAAAAAGGCAGCCCCCGGAGAAACGGTTCCCCTCCCTGAAAAGTAAAAGAACAGGAACCGTCCGCGAAGCATAATGCCTTTGCCACAACCTGTTCCAAAGTTTCCTCCGTCATAAATCCATAAGATTCCACCTTTCTATTCTTCGACTCATCATGATAAAAGCAATATCCGCATTGCATATTGCACATTCCTGAAGCTGGTTTTATTAATACACTGATATTTTTCATATCCCTCTTATCCTTTCTTTTTCAAAAAACGCCCCCCGCAGGGAGCGTTTCCACCGGCCGGCCCTTAACCCGAATCAGGCAAGAAAACGGTACATATTATAAATATTTATGATAATAATGACTGCCATCAGCCCCATAAACAGTATATCCACCTTATGATCGTCAATCTTTTTGTTTACCTTCCTGCCACAGAACCCTCCAAGGATTCCCCCTGCAGCCATCAACGCCAGCAGAAATACGGAAAAAGCCGGAACCGTAGAAGTAAAAATCGAATTCAATAAGCTGGTAATCTGGGAAAATAATATAATATACAAGGAATTCTGTGCTGCCGTTTTTGTGGGCATAGAAAAGAAATAGAAAAGAACCACAAGATTAATCGGCCCTCCCCCGATTCCAAGGAAAGAAGACATTACCCCAAGAACCAGCCCTACCAGCAGACATACCAAAAGGCTAGTCACATGCAAAGTTTTCACCCTCCCCTTATAAATGGTATAAACCAGTGTCCCCAAGGTAACCGCCAGCAGACAGCCTGCCTGGATAGCCCCCACATAATTCTGGTCAAAAGACTGCACCAGCGCCTGGAACAGACTTTTCCCAAGCACCCCTCCTATCGCCGCCCCCACTGCCAAGGGCGTCCCAATCCGCATATCGACCAGAGATTCTTTTTTCATTTTGGAAACCACAAAAGAGTATGTGCTCATGGCAAGCACTGTACAGCCAGACAAAAAACTGATCGTTTTGACATCCATAAGCCCGAAAGAATCCAGCAGAGGCTTAATAATAACCCCTCCCCCAATGCCGCAGATTGCCCCGGCAATAGATGCAAGAAAACTAATTATAAAAAACAATAAATAAACCATATCCTCATCCTCCTACCTTTTTCTGCAAGAAACATCCCCAAGAAAGCATGTCCCCGTTCTCCCGTCCCTGATCTGTCCTCCTTAACCCTATAAAAAATGCGGACTGCCGTACCCCCACGTCAAAAAATACCCGGCAACGCAGTTTTTGCCCCGCACCCATAGACTCATATCATCATTTTGATCATATCATGCAGAAAACACGGGAAACTTTCTTATATGATGAAACACCCCTTACTATAGAAAACTGCTCTCTATAGCAAGGGGCTGCCGTCCTCATTATTCCGCCTCTTTCCCACTGTATCTCTGCCTTTATTCTATTCCGGCCCCGTTCTGTCCCAGATGCCGCAAAACCGCCGCCCGCCGTTCCGTTATCCGACTTTCAGCTTGAACTTTTGCAGTTCTTTTTCAGTATTCACCATCTCAATCTGCGCGCCCAAAGCTTTTAATTTCAAGTGGAAATCCTCATATCCCCGCTGTATAAACTTAATATCATCCACTACTGTAATCCCTTCCGCTGCCAGGCCTGCAATGACAAGCGCAGCGCCTGCCCGCAGATCAGGAGCCGTAATGCTGGCTCCGGTATATTTTTTTACGCCGTCTATAATCGCCGTATTCCCTTCTACCTTAATGCTGGCCCCCATTCTGGTCAGCTCATCCACATATTTAAACCGGTTCTCAAAGATACTCTCCGTTACGATGCTGGTTCCCATGGACAAACCCAGCGTTACTGCAATCTGCGGCTGCATATCCGTAGGAAAGCCCGGATAAGGCAATGTCTTTACATGGGTATGCCCCAAAGGTTTGGCAGCTACCACACGTACCGCATCATCCGATTCCTCTATTTCACACCCGATTTCCAAAAGCTTTGCGCTGATGGATTCCAAATGCTTCGGGATAACATTTTTCACTGTTACATCGCCTTTGGTGACTGCAGCAGCAAACATAAAAGTCCCCGCCTCAATCTGATCCGGTATAATGGCATATTCGCTTCCGTGTAGCCTCGACACCCCACGGATACGGATCACATCGGTTCCTGCGCCTTTGATATCCGCCCCCATACTATTTAAGAAGTTAGCTAAATCCACTACATGCGGTTCTTTTGCCGCGTTCTCAATTGTCGTCTTTCCCTCTGCCATCGCCGCCGCCATCATCACATTAATGGTCGCCCCTACCGACACTACATCAAGATAGACATGGCTCCCCCGCAAATGCCCCGCATCGGTAATGATCATCCCGTGTTCTATGCGCACATCCGCCCCAAGGGCGCGGAAGCCCTTGATATGCTGGTCTATAGGACGAAGACCGATATTACAGCCGCCCGGCAGGGAGACCTCCGCCTTCTTATATTTCCCCAGCAAAGCCCCTAAAAGATAATAAGAAGCCCTTATTTTTTTAATAAAGTCGTCTTCTATCACAACATCATGAATATTGGACGCATTAATCTTCACCGTATGCCTATCCAGTCTTTTTACAATAACACCGATGCTCTCCATTGCCTGAATCAGCACATTTGTATCGCGGACATCCGGCATATTTTCTATCAATACAGTTTCATCCGTCATAATTGCGGCTGCAAGAATAGCAAGGGCTGCATTTTTCGCGCCCCCTATTTCCACTTCCCCCACTAACGGATTACCACCTTTAATCGCAAACTGTTCCATGGTGTACCCTCTATCTATATCGCTGCCGGAAAGCCTGTTCCCGGCAGCATCCATTCTCTATCTTATTCACTGCCCCGCAAAAATCATTCAGAAAACCTCTGATTACAGTTTGCAGGAATACAAATACAGTATCTTTTTTCATCCATTCCATTGCCGCAGCCAAAGACCCGGCCGCAACATATCATCTTATTGATTATAACACAAAAATGTCATTTGTAAATGGCGGTTTTCATTAGTTCAGATACTTTAGCGGATTCACCTGTGAACCGTTAATTAAAATTTCAAAGTGGACATGCGGCCCGGAACTGATTCCCGTGTTGCCGCTTAAGGCAATTTTCTGCCCCTGGGATACCGTCTGGCCTGCGGATACAAGGATCTTGCTTAAGTGCCCGTATCTCGTCTGGCGCCCATCCGCATGGTTGATATACACCACATAACCATATCCTCTTCCCCATCCGGCTCTTGCCACAGTTCCGCCCGAAGATGCCATGACTGCCGTCCCTACCGGGGTTGCCCAGTCAATCCCTTTATGATAAGCGCTTGCCCCCTTCGTAGGCCTGCTGCGCCTTCCAAAGCCGGAAGAAAGCCTTCCGCCGGAAATCGGCTTGATATACGTAGGCGGAATCTTTGTCCCTCTTTCCACTATCTTAGGCACAGCTTCATAAGTCACTTCCTCTTTTATAATTTCCCTGGAAGTTTCAGCATTATTCCGGTATGAAACCATTGCAACCACTTTTCTATGCCCTGCGGAAGGTTCCTGCAAAGTCTTGCTTTCCGTCGTATACCAGTCATCATTATCCACATAAATGATTTCCGCCTCATAGTCCTCTTCATAATAAACCTCTTCCTGGCGCTCTACCGAAAGCTCCGGTTCCGGTACGGTTATTATAATTTCATCGCCGACACGGATCGTGGAATTTTCATCTTCTATGGATTCGTTCATTTCAATCAGTTTTTCAATTGTCAATTCATTTTCAAATGCGATTTTAGAAAGCGAATCTCCTGACACTACTTCATAAATCTGGTTTTTTTCCTGTTCCTTGGTTACTTCCTCAATGGCCTCTCCAATCGGCGTAAGCTCTTCTTCTGAAAGATAGGACTCCACTACTTCGATTTCATCCCCAAATTCCAAAGACACCAGGCCCAGCTCATAGTCCTCAAAATCTTTCTCCCCTGCCGGTTCTACCCCGTCAAACATTTCATCTATGGTTTTAAAAATCCCCACAGATGCCAATGCCTGCATTCCTTCCTCTCCTTCCTTCCGTTCTTCCTTCGACAGCACTTCCGTGGTCAGCACATTTAATTCCCTTGTGGAATCCAGCGCAAGATTCACATCGTACTTTCCTTCCGTATCATATTTGCCAATCGAAGAACGCAGTAATTTCAGGACTTCGTCCTTGCTCGCCAGGTTCACTGTATAATCATTTACTTTTACCGTATAAGACCGGTGCAAAGTCTGCTTTACATTATCCTTCAGCGCCTGGACCATATTTTCCACAATTTCTTCCTCGCTGTTGACATGCCCCCAGATTACTTCTTCCCCCACGCATTCTAAGTTGCTGTCTATCAGCACAAGCTCTTCCCCGTTTCCCGCCACCATCCTGCGTGCCTGCCTTAAGCATTCATCCGCCTTTGAACTTTCGTCTGTTGCCCCGACATATGTTCCGTTCAAAAGCACTGTAAACATATTGTTTCCCGTATTTTCAATCTTAATATATCCCGGCATGAAAAAAATAAAGGTAATAACTGCCAATACTGCGACTTTCATTGACCTGACTTGTAAACGTTTGTAATTTTTTGTAATTTTCTTCATCTTTGCAAATTCAATCCATTTCCATCTTTATTTTCCCGCAAAAAGGCTTCCAAGAACACTTCCCGGCTGCCGTACAGGAATCTGCAATCTATTTTTTTCCCGGTTCTGCCTCCCAATGATAGCGAACAGATTTATTCTAACAGTATTTATTTTAGTTGTAAAGAGGGCGGGGTATGGTACAATAGATGAGAAAGCGAAAGATAAACCGCAGGAAAAAAGGGGGGTTTGCCATGCATAAGACGATTTTTCACATTGATGTAAATTCTGCCTATTTAAGCTGGAGCGCTTTGGAGCTTCTTTCCCAGGGAGCGGACATTGATTTACGGGATATTCCATCCATTATTGGCGGGGATATGGAAAAACGCCATGGCGTCGTCCTGGCCAAGTCCATTCCTGCAAAGGCCTATGGCATAAAAACAGGGGAGCCTATTGTCCATGCCCTGCGCAAATGCCCCTGCCTTACCCTTCAGGCCCCCGATCATATGCTCTACCGCCGGCGTTCCGCGGAATTAATGGATTTCCTTTCCCATATTTGCCCGGATATCGAACAGGTCAGCGTAGACGAATGTTATATGGACTATACGCCGGTCGCCGCACAATATGGGGAGCCTTACTCGGCTGCAGTTAAAATAAAGGATTCCATTCATCAAAGATTTGGCTATACCGTAAACATTGGAATTTCCAACTGTAAAGTTCTTGCCAAAATGGCTTCCGACTTCCAAAAACCGGATCTGGCACATACATTATTTCCTGAAGAAATCAAAGACAAAATGTGGCCTCTTCCCGTTTCCTCGCTTTACATGTGCGGCCAATC
Source organism: uncultured Lachnospiraceae bacterium (assembly GCA_910576535.1). Lineage (GTDB taxonomy): Bacteria > Bacillota > Clostridia > Lachnospirales > Lachnospiraceae > Kineothrix. Next base: position 33,032 of record CAJTKK010000017.1, read on the forward strand.
CAGCGTGGAAGCCTTAAAAAAATTGGAAATACTGACCATTGGGGATTTAGCCTCAGCAGACAAGTCCATCCTCGCGGCTCATTTAAAAAGCCATGGAATCATGCTATGGGAATATGCCAACGGGATTGACTCTTCTAAAGTGGCCACCGGACATACAGATCTAAAGGGCATCGGCAATTCCGTTACCCTAAAGGAAGATGCCCTTACCAGGGAAGACGCGTTCCGGGTTCTTCTTTCCCTCGCAGAAACTGTCGCCGGACGGCTAAGAAAATCCCGCCAAATGGCCGGAATGATCGGCATAGAAATCAAATACAATACTTTCCGCAAAGTTTCCCACCAGCTCACCTTGCAGAATCCGGTTTCCGCCACCGATATCATATACCACAAGGCCTGCTCTTTATTCGATGAACTATGGGACGGCATCCCTATACGGCTTTTAGGTATCCGTACCTCCAAACTAAAGCCGGAAGACGAACCGGTTCAGTTAAGCCTTTTCGATCTGCCGGAAATTCCTTCCAGCCACAGGGATACTGCCATTTCAACCTCCAAACAGAAAAAATTAAATCAGGCGCTGGATTCCATCCGCAAAAAATATGGAGAAGACTCCGTAATCAGAGGGAGCCTTCTCCATATAAAAGACGATGAAACCTGATAACACATTATTTCTTTCTTACACTATAGCCAAAAGTCCCTATTTTTCTGCCAAGAGACATATAGGAACCATGAGAGTATACGATGGGGCGGGCTTTGTCAAAATGAAATTTATTTTTCCCGTCCATATATTTCTCATCCGCATGTACAGCCACTACCTGAGCAATAAACATATCATGGCTCCCCAGCGCTTTTATATCCTTTACGGTACATTCAATATTCACCGGGCTTTCTTTGATCAACGGCGCTTTCACGATATCGGCCTTTACCGGAGTCAAATGCATTTTATCGAACTTATCCACATCCCGCCCGCTCACCACGCCGCAGTAATCCGTAGCATAAGCCAGTTCTTCCGTTGTGAGGTTAATGACAAATTCACCGGTTTCCTTAATCATATAGTAAGAATAACGTTCCGGCCGGACAGAAATAGATACCATCGGCGGATCACTGCAGACAGTGCCTGTCCATGCCACCGTAAAAACATTTTTTTGCCCTTCTAAATCCGCTACGCTTACCAGCGCTGCCGGCAAGGGATAGAGCATGTTCCCCGGTTTCCAGCTTTGTTTTCCCATTCTTGCAATCCCTCTCCCCAAAAATCAAAGCAGCCCTGCCAGACGGGCAATCAGCAGCCCCATGTTCACAATTGACGCTATGAATGTCAAAATTCCGACAGTGTATAAATTTTTGCTTTTTCCGGCAAGCTCCTGCTGGCTGCTGATCACTGCCTGCGTCTGCTTTTCCAGTTCCTCTGCAGTAGCCGCCTGCACGTTCCGGTATACCTTCACATTTTCCCTATGAACAAAATCATCCGCACGGCGGAACAATTCCTCCATCTTCTTCATATTTTCTTCTGTGGACGCCCGCATTTCTTCCAAAAGCTTTTCCACTTCTTCCCCTGTTTCCATTGTGCTTTCTATGCTTTCTTCCGTTCCCCTCAGCTTTGCAATGCACTCCTGCGTAATCTGCTCAATCTGTTCGCTGCCCTTTTCCACAAGCTGCCCAATCTGCTCGCTGCTTTGTTCCAAAGCATGCTTTACCTGGCCGCTGACAGCCTCCAGCATTTCCTTTAGCTTCTGCTCATTTTCTGCATTCCTCAAATTCAGCTTGCGCATCTCCTTAATACATGCATCATATTCCTTCACCTGCGCTTCCAGCCTTTCTATCTGTGCCGCATCGGCAGCCGCATTTGCGCGTATTGCCTCCTGGGCGTTCAGCTTTTGCGCTATTTTATCCATAAAACTGTCCATCTGTTCTCCTCCCAATACCGTCCCTTACCATTCCCATAAACTTTGGAACCCAATCTTCTGCAACATATTTAACATCTTATCATTTTTCCCTGCCTTTTACAACAGTTCCCCATTTTTTGTGCAATTTGCAATAAAATCTTTTTCCATTTTTTTCTTTTTTGTGAGTATTAACGTTAATTTTACATCTTGTTCATAATTTGTTCATATATCATTGCTATACTAAATTCATACAAACAAGAGATGACGTAATGTTTTTCATTACACATATAGATAAATTTTTTCATAATAGCCCGGATGCCGAAAGGTGTCTGGGCACTCCTCATTTTAGGCAGCCCTCAAAGGACAAAAAGATAAACGCCAAGAAACAAGAATACTGTTTCCTGGCGCCATTTTCGCTTGCGCATACTATATCCGGTTAAGCCGGATCCCTCTCTTTTCATTAAGCCCGTTTCTTCTGGCCAATACTATGCACTTCCCTATTCAAAGATAACATTCTCTCATCCAGTTCCGATGACATTCTTGCACATTCAATTAATTCTTCTTTTATGTAATCCGGCGCATTCCCTTCAAATTTATAGTGGATTTTGTGTTCCAGGCTTGCCCAAAAATCCATGGCTACCGTCCTTATCTGTATCTCCACTTTCGTATCTACAATTCTGTCAGAAAGATACACAGGCACTGTCACAAGCATATGATAGCTCCTATATCCGCTTGGTTTTGGCTTTACAATATAATCCTTTACCGCAATCACCCTGATGTCGCTTTGGCCGCGTATCATTTCTGCAATTTCATAGATATCAGAAGTAAAAGAACAGATCACCCTGATCCCCGCTATGTCATTCACATATTTCACCATATTCTCTATTGTGGATTCATAGCCATATCTCTTTAATTTTTTTACGATGCTTTCCGATGTCTTTATCCGGGATTTAATATGTTCTATCGGATTGTATCTATGTACATGCTGAAATTCATCATTCAAAATTTCCAATTTAACAGAGATTTGCTTTAGCGCCGAATTATAAATCAGCACAACCTCTTTCCAACTGTCTACATCGCTGTTCCGTTCTACTTTTAGTTCCATTTCCTTCCTGCCCTTATCTGTCAATAATACTGATTTCCCCATTTCCCTTTCTTTTACAATTTGCATTTTGATGTTCTTATTATATCATATTTTTACGCAAATGTGCATTATTCACAAAATTTTTATTATTTTTTAATTTCTCTTGTCTATAAATTCTTTTATATTCAAATTATTAAAATTATCCCCTTGGTATTCTTTTGACCAAATAAATAGAATGTCCGCCACATCTTCCCATAATACACACCTTACAGTATATGAATATTGATATAAAGTATGACAAAAACATGTACGGATGCACAAGGATAAAATTGCACATAATGATTCAGGCCATGCACAAGCACACGGGCAGGGCATTGCTATCCTGGCAAAAAATGGTGACATCCCTTCGACATATGATATAATGAGCGTTAGCGGGAAAAATATACAAGAAAGGAAACAGTTCTATGTTCCGGTTATGGGCTAAGATATTTAAAGACAATCATTTATTAAAAGATACTGTGATATGCGATGACAGCAATGACACAAGGACTCATAAAGTCTTCCGTGCCTTAGATGAAATCATTTACCAGTTTGACCTGGGGAAACCCATCTGGCTCGATGCCACAGTGAATGAATTCAAAAAGCACAGCAAAGCAAGGTTCTCGCAAGATCATTTTATGGAGCCTATAGATTTCGATTATTTGGAAATCCATGTGATTGAAGAAGATTAAATCCCTTTGGAAGAAAAAGCGGCATTGCTGCTTTTTTGTCTGCAAAAAACTTTATGTGCATATTTTTATTGACACCTCATACACTAGGGTGTAGTATATTAATATATAAAACATAGTTTTAATTACTACATGTTGCGTTTTTCAATGACGCTATGTGATATAAGGAGGTCTATATATGCAAATTACAATCCGCGAACCAGGAAGCGCAATCACACATTTCATAGGAATGATGATGGCTGTTTTTGCCGCCGTCCCGCTGCTTATAAAGGCAGCCATGGAACCCGGCACAGCCAGCCTGGCTTCTATGTCAGTCTTTATGTTAAGCATGATATTGCTTTATGGAGCCAGCGCCACTTATCACTCCATCAATGTTTCAGAAAAAGTAATCAGGGTATTCCGGAAAATAGACCATATGATGATTTTTATCCTTATTGCAGGTTCCTATACACCCGTGTGCATGATTGTTCTGGGCGGAAAACTAGGATATACCCTATTAACCGTCATATGGGGAATTGCTATTGCCGGTATAGGGATTAAAGCCTTTTGGATTACATGCCCTAAATGGTTTTCTTCCGTCGTCTATATCGCTATGGGATGGGTCTGCGTAGGAGTTTTCGGCCCTTTATGGAATACCCTTCCTCCCAGCGCCTTTTTATGGCTGCTAGCCGGAGGCATTATATATACCATTGGCGGAGTTATCTACGCCTTAAAACTCCCCATTTTCAATTCCAGGCACGCCTATTTTGGCTCCCATGAAATTTTTCACCTTTTCGTCATGGGCGGAAGCATCTGTCACTTTATCTTCATGTATCTATATGTGGCATAGCCTTCTATGAAAGAACAGGATTGCGTTCATGGCCACCCGCGCCGAAGCGCTGCCGTCCAGCAGCCATTTCCCTTTTGCGTGGAATACGGATTCCCCGGAAGACTTTCCTATAAGATAAAAAACCGGCAAGCGTATTTTCTTGCCGGTTCTTTCATTCTTTATTGACATTTATTTTTATTGATATCCATTCGGATTATTGTTTTGCCATCTCCAGGAATCTTCACACATTTCCTTTATGCCATTCTCCGCTTCCCAGCCAAGCTCTTCTTTTGCCTTCGCAGCATCTGAATAGCAGGTTGCAATATCCCCCGGCCTCCTGTCTTTGATCACATAGGGGATCTTTACCCCTGTAGCCGCTTCAAAATTTTTCACGATATCCAAAACGCTGTATCCGGTGCCGGTGCCTAAATTATAAATACAAAGCCCTGCCTTTTCTTCTATCTTCTTTAATGCTTTTACATGCCCTTTCGCCAAATCTACCACATGGATATAATCCCTGACCCCAGTCCCGTCAGGAGTATCATAATCATCGCCGAACACGCCCAGCTCTTTCAGCTTTCCAACTGCAACCTGGGTAATATACGGCATCAGGTTATTCGGTATGCCATTCGGGTTCTCCCCAATCGTGCCGCTCTTATGCGCTCCAATAGGATTGAAGTAGCGCAGAAGAATCACATTCCACTCCGGATCCGCTTTTTGCATATCCATCAGTATCTGTTCCAGCATGGATTTTGTCCATCCATAAGGGTTTGTGCATTGTCCTTTCGGACATTCCTCCGTAATCGGAATGATTGCCGGATCGCCGTATACAGTAGCGGAAGAAGAAAAGATAATATTTTTTACCCCATGATTACGCATGACATCCACTAAAGTAAGGGTTCCTGCTATATTATTCTCATAATATTCCCAAGGTTTTGCCACCGATTCCCCTACTGCTTTCAACCCTGCAAAATGTATGCAGGAATCAATGGTTTCTTTTTCCAATATTCTATCCAACGCTTCCCTGTCCAGAATATCCGCCTTATAAAAAGGTACCTTTTTCCCGGTTATCTTTTCCACCCGTTCTAAAGATTTTTCACTGGAATTGCTTAAATTATCCAGAACAACCACTTCATATCCTGCATTCTGTAATTCCACGACCGTATGGCTTCCAATATATCCGGCGCCTCCTGTTACTAAAATTGCCATTTTCCAATCCCTCCAATCAAATATTCAAGTATAGTCTACTCCCACATCATGCATTTACAATAGGATAATGTTAAATATGACTGTCAAAATGTTATCCAGTGTCACTGACATTCATCATAGATAAAGCATTGTGCCAGTTCCTTCTTATAACGCTATCCCATTCTTCTTGCATAACTCGCGGGCTGTTTCTACAGAGTCAATCCCAGTGGCGTTTTTAATAGGGGCAAATTCCTTTTCCCTATCCACTTCATAAGCAAGGCAGGTATCCACCTCATGAATCATATCGAGAACCAGCGTCTCGTATTTATACCCGTTCGGCACATCCGGTTCTATATGCCTGCCATCCTCATCCCGATAGGGTATCTGCTTCTCTACCACATGAAGGGGAAGCTGCCTGTCCATAATTTCCACCAGTTTATCCGTCCTGAAGATATAGTTAAGGATTACCCCAAAATCATAAGCTGGATTTCCATCCGCATCTTTTGCTTTTTTCATTTCATCTGTCAGCTCATAATATTCCACGATAGACGGCCTGCCGTCTTCTAAGCACAACGCCCCTACCCGTTCATCCGGACTGTTTTTTTTCACCACTTTTGCCCCGGCCACACATTCATTTGCAATCGTAGCGCCGACAAAGCAAGGATCCGCAATACGTTGAAGCACATTGTCCACGGCAAATACATTAATCCATTCAACCCCGTCTTTCCTGACGATATCCAGAAGCCCGCATTTATTCATAGAAGAAAACCATCCTCCATTGCCGTTAGGCGAAGTGGCGATTTTCCATTTCTCCTCCATATATACTTTCCCATCAAAATCAGAGGCCGGTACCACATCCTGGATAAAAAACTTCACAAAATCCCTGTTATAGCCAAAATATTCTTTTTCCTCAAAAAAATTCACTGTCATATCATGGTTTTTATCGCTGGTCATAACAAAAAGGTATACCCATGCCCCAGCCTGTCTTACCACATCCAGCATATTTTCTATAATTCTCTGAAAAATATATACTGGCTTTGTAAGCCCAATATCAAACATCCCCTTCGGGTGATCCGAACCGAGACGGGTTCCCATTCCTCCCGCAAGAAGAACGGCTGCTATTTTACCTTTCCGGATTTCCTCTACGCCAATCCTTGTATACTCTTCCTTATTTGTTTCAATTTCAGGGAGCTGCATGGCTGCTAATGGAGAAACAGTTCCTTTCCGGTTGGTTGTGTTTTCTTTACTGTACTTCAGTATTTCAAAATCCAGCTCCGCAACCTGATTTAACAGGGAGTCTTTCTTTTCCTCCGGCAGTTCTTCATAATACTTCAGCACATGCAGTTGACCATACTTCTCCAACTTTTCATACGCTTCCTTATAGTTCATTTCCTTTTTCCCTCCAATAATTTTAACCAAGTTTAAAATGGTCAATTAAGGAATTCAGGCTTTCCGACTGGGCCGAAAGTTCTTCGCTGGTAGCGGATGTTTCCTCTGCCGCTGCAGAATTGCTTTCTACCACTTGTGAAATCTGTTCCACGCCCTGCTCAATCTCCTTCATTGCAGCAGCCTGTTTATCCGATGCACGGCGGATACCGCCCACTGCCATAAGAATTTCGTCCAGCCCTTCCATTACCTTATCCAGATAAGCTGCGGTATCCTTTGTAATTACGCCTCCGTTGTCCACTTCTGCGATAGATGCCTCTATCAGTTTCCTCGTGTCGATTGCAGACTGGGCGCTTTGCTCTGCCAGCTTCCGTATCTGATCCGCCACCACTGCAAATCCCTTTCCCGCTTCACCCGCCCGGGCTGCTTCAATTGCCGCATTCAGGGAAAGAAGATTGGTCTGAGAAGCAATGTCCTCAATATTTTCTATAATATTGCCGATTTCCTTGGATGTCTCTTCAATCCTGTCCATCGCTTCTGTCAAATCACTCATCTTATCCAGGCTGGTCTTAGCTTCCCGCGCTACCACTTTTGCCCTTTCATGGGCATGATCCGTAGCTTCTGTATTCTCCTCCACATGCAACGCTACATCCGATACTGTAGCAAGAAGCTCTTCTACCGAACCGGCCTGCTCCGTAGCCCCTTCCGCGAGGCTCTGGGCGCTCTCCGCCATCTGGGACGCCCCTGCTTCCACCTGGACGGAAGCTTCATGGATCTCTTTTAACGTCTCGCTTAAATCACTGTTCAGCGTACGTATAGAAAGCAGCAATGCCTTAAATGCTCCTACATATGCACTTTCGCCAATCTTAGAATGCACCGCAAAGTTCCCGTTTGCCATTTCCGCCAGAAGATAGGAAGCATCTCCGATAATTTCATTCATCCTTTCCACAATAATTTTTGTGGATTCAGCCAGGATCATTGTCTCGTTTTCCGTTCTGATTTCCGGAAGAGGAGTTTCCAAATCCCCATCTGCCAGCAGGCGCAGACGGTCTGCGCATTTATTGATCGGTTCACCCAGCGCTTTTCCCATTCTCCGCGCAACTTTTATCCCAATGCTGACTGATACAACTAATAAAGCAATAATAATAATGATCCCAATAATGGATTCCATCATAAAATCAGTCATAGGCGCATTTACGCCAAGGCTCCATCCATTATAATTAATCGGCGCATAAGCAAGGAATTTGTTCGTCCCCCCATACCTATACTGTCCAAATCCCTTTTCCCCATTCATCATCTTCTTTTCCAACGATGCAAGCGCTTTTAAAGAAGAATCCGTTTTCGCTTCTTCTACCGTATTGCCTCCATTCAGGACCAGCGAATAGTCACTATGGGCAATTGTATCTGCCTTAGCGTTAATAATATAAGCGCCCCCGTTCTTGCTGACCTGAATATTCTTTACGATATCTGATAGTTTTTCCGCATCAAAAGCTGCCATTACTACGCCTACTGTAGACGTATTCTGTTTCCCGTCCTTCCATAACGGCGCCGCCAACGTAATCACCAGATTATTCGTTTCCCTGCTGTATATCGGGTCACTGATTACAGTTTCTCCTTTTAATGCTTTCCCAAAATATTCCCTGTCAGATATGTCAATACCGGTTCCCAACCTGTCCAGGCCATTCTCATCAGTAATCATGATTGTTTCCCAGTCATAATTCACCTTGTAGGCCTCCAGCAGATCACGCTTCTGTTCTGCAGATACATCCGGATTGCTTAACCTTGCAATGCTCCCAATCACTTCCACAAGGTTCATTTCCGCCTTCAGCCTGAACTCTATCACTTCCGCCGTTGTTTCCGCCTGTTCCTTCATCGTCTGTTTCAAAGTATTCTGGGTGGAATAATAATTTAAAAAGCTGGAGATGATACCCATGACAGCCAAAGATATCACGACTAACTTGATAATATCTTTCCTGATTTCCATTTGAATCGTTGTTTTACATAAACCGCCTTCACTATGATAGCCCATTTGTTCCCCGGCGTCCTTCCCTTGTCCTCTTTTCATCCGTATGCCTCGCTTTCTTCCTTTTCATGCCCCTTATTCTAATGAATATCATAGCAAATTATCATGTTATTTGCAATCAAATGCATGATTTATTGCATATGATTATTATGAAAAAACTCTACCGAAACACAGAAAGAGGCTGTATGACGATATATGTTGTCCAAACAGGGGATAGCGTAGATTCCATTGCTTCCGCTTATGGAATCAGCGCCAATTCCATTATTTATAACAATCAACTGGCTTATCCCTACCGGCTTGCAGTAGGCCAGGCCTTATTGCTTTCTTCCGGCGCCAACAGTTCCGAACGCAGGAACATTATTGCCGGTGGATACGCATATCCTTTTATCCAAAATTTTACGCTTACGGAAACCCTTCCTTACCTGACCGATCTATTTATTTTTTCCTATGGATTTACTGCCGATGGGGAATTGATCCCGCCCCAACTGGACGATACCTGGATGATTGAACTTGCACGGGAAAAAAATACACGCCCTATCCTTACCCTTACCCCTTTTGGCCCGGACGGCCGGTTTAGCAATTATTTAATCAACGTGCTGGTAAATGATTTAGAAGTGCAGCAGCGGCTGATTGACCAGTTGCTGGAAACTATGAGATTAAAAAATTACGGGGGAATCGACATTGACTTTGAATATATCTTAGCAGAAGACCGGATCTCCTTCGCCGAATTTGTTACAAGGGTAAGAACCGCCGGCAATGAGGCCGGTTATCCCGTTTCTGTAGCGCTGGCTCCTAAAACTTCCGATAACCAGCCAGGCCTTCTTTATGGAGGCAAAGACTATGCGCTTTTAGGAGAAGCCGCCAATCATGTCCTGCTTATGACCTATGAATGGGGCTATACCTATGGCCCCCCTATGGCCGTAGCGCCTATCCACAAAGTGCGTGAGGTTGTGGAATACGCCCTCACACGTATCCCTGCGGAAAAAATAAACCTTGGGATCCCTAATTACGGATATGACTGGCCCCTTCCCTATGAAAAAGGCATTACCGCAGCACGCACTATCAGTAATACGCAAGCCATTGAGATTGCAATCGACAATAATGCCTCCATTGAGTTCGACCCTGTCTCCATGTCCCCCCATTTTACTTATGAAAAAGATGGCATAGCGCACGAAGTATGGTTTGAAGACGTCAGAAGCCTGAAGGAAAAATTTTCCCTTATTGAAGAATATCACTTAAGAGGAGCCGGTTATTGGCAGGTCATGAACCTGTTCCGCGCTAACTGGCTTCTTCTGGCTGACACTTTTTACATTACGAAAAACCCAGAAGATTTTTCTTTCTAAGATCCGGACTCCGAAAGCCAAATCCTTATATTTCCTCGGCTAAATCTTCTTCCTGAAGACGCAGCCCCGCCGTGCTTGTTACCGGAAGGGAAAATACAATGGATTTGGCTTTGCTGTTCATCCCCGCTTTTTCCATAATCGCTTTCATAATTTCATTCTTCCCCTTCGTCTTTGTTACAATAAAGATCATTTCTTTTTCCGCAGCGATAGATACGCCCAGAAACTGCTCCGCTTTTTCCATTCCGGTGCCTTTGGCATGGATCACGGTACCTCCTCCGGCGCCTTTTTCCCTTGCAGCATCCATTACAGTATTGCTATAGCCCTGGTTTAAGATCACAATAATTAATTCGTACTCTGTTTCTTTCAAAACGGTTTCCTCCTCTTTTTCAAAATTCTGACAATCCGTCAAAAACTGCAAGGCCTTTTTTCCGCCGATGCTGGAAAAAGGAATAATAAAGGCAATCCCTGTTCCCGGCACATCTATATTCATCTTCTTTTGCAGCCCCCGTTTCAAAAGCCTCCACGTCTCTCTCGTGACTACAGCCGCCATCACTGTTTTCTCAGTCGCCTCCAGCCCAAAATAATCCAGCACATCGCTGTTAGCCGTCCCGGCGCCCAATGTGCTTAAAATAACCGGCAAACCATTTTCTCTATAAAACGACAGCATCCTGGAGCCAATGCCCCGGTTGGCAATCGTTACCATCATATATATTTTGCTCATTCCAGGCTCCTTTCCTACAATTCAATAATCTCATCATCGCCAAGCAGTTCAAAAGCCTCCTGCGCGCCCATTCCCGCCGTGTACAGCGCCGGCGCCGCTTTGCCGGAATGGAGCTTATATGCCAGGCCAAGCACCTGTATTGTAATTAACGGAGTCATAGCTACCATGGCCACAACGCCAAAAGCATCCGTTACGATATTGCCGTCCACACTGACACAAGCCCCCATCGCAAACGGCAAGAGAAAGGCCGCCGTCATAGGCCCCGACGCTACACCGCCTGAGTCAAATGCAATTGCCGTAAAAATTTTGGGAACGGCCAAAGATAAAATAAGCGCAATGCAATAGCCCGGAATCACAAACCATAAGATGGAAATCCCGGTTAAAACACGTATCATTGCAAGCCCCAAAGATACCGCCACGCCAATAGACAAGCTCAGGCTCATTGCCTTTGCCGGCACTGCGCCGGAAGTAATATCCTCTACCTGCTTCGTTAATACATACACTGCCGGTTCCGCCAATACAATAAAATAACCAATCAGCATACCGATAGGCACAATAATCCAACGGTAAGGGTTGGAAGCAATTACCTGTCCTAAATAATTGCCGGCAGGCATAAATCCCACATTCACCCCTGTCAGGAACAGGAACAGGCCTACGTAGGTATATACAAGGCCGATCCCTATTTTGATCAATGTCCGTTTTTGCATTCCCTTAAAAATAATCTGAAAAACCCCAAAAAATACAAGAACCGGCAAAAGCGACATTGCCATCTCCCACATGTATTTTGGAAAACCTTCCGCAAACATTCCCCAGAGTTCTACGGAGCTTTTGATATCCGGGATTTGTTCCGGTATGTACTCAGCGCTTTCCGGATGATAAATCAGCCCCAGCATAAGAACGGAAAGTATCGGCCCAATAGAACAAAGCGATACTAGCCCAAAACTGTCATCTGCTGCATGGCGGTCACTCCGGATTGCAGCGATGCCCACGCCCATCGCCATAATAAAAGGAACCGTCATAGGCCCGGTAGTCACCCCTCCTGCATCAAACGCCACCGCCAGAAAATCCCGCGGCACAAAAAACGCCAGTACCATTACCGCGCCGTAAAAAAATAAAAGCATAAAAGACAACGGAACGGAAAATAGCATACGCAATAAAGCTATTACAAGAAAAATCCCCACCCCAAATGCTACCGAAAAAATAAGCACAAAATTGGGGATAGACGGCACCTGTTCTGCCAGTACCTGTAAGTCCGGCTCGGAAACCGTAATCACAATCCCCAGTAAAAAACTCAGCAATACCATGACTGAAAGTTTTTTTGACTGAGTCATACAGGTACCCACCCGTTCTCCCATTGGAGTCATCGAAAGTTCCACTCCCAGAGTAAAAAACATCATCCCTACAACTAAGAGCACCGCTCCTAGCAAAAAAGCCATTAATATACTTGGGGAAATCGGAGCCACTGTAAAACAGAGAACAAGCACAATGCCAATAATCGGAAGCACTGCTTTTAATGCCTCGTTCAGTTTTTCCTGAAGTTTTGTACGGTATAGTCTCAATTCTTCTCACGCCTTTCTGTCTGCTTTCCGTATATTCTCTTTTCTCTAGTTTCTTTCTTCTATTTCCGTATATCCCCGTTCCATCAGCACGCTTTTATAAGCCGGGCGAATAATCTTATCCGCATTAATCAGTTCTTCCAGCCTATGCGCACTCCATCCCACAATCCTGGCCATAGCAAAAATAGGAGTATAAAGCTCCAGCGGGATATCCAACATACTATATACAAACCCGCTGTAAAAATCTACATTGGCGCTTACCCCTTTATAGATATTGCGCCTTTCCGCAATCACTTGGGGCGCCAGGCGTTCAATCATGGAATAAAGCCTGAAATCATCCTTCCTCCCCTTATCCAATGCCAGCCGTTCCACAAAACCTTTAAAAATAGTTGCCCTTGGATCGGAAATGGAATAAACCGCATGTCCCATACCATAAATCAGGCCGCTTTTATCAAATGCTTCTTTATTCAGCATCCTCGCCAGATAGTCTTTCACTTTTTCCTCATCATTAACATCCTTTACATGTTTTTTAATGTTTGCCATCATTTCCACTACTTTAATATTCGCCCCGCCATGCTTTGGGCCTTTCAGTGAAGACAACGCTGCCGCAATAACCGAATAGGTATCAGAACCGGATGATGTCACCACACGGGTGGTAAACGTAGAATTGTTACCGCCCCCATGTTCCATATGCAATACAAGCGCAATATCCAGGACCTTGGCTTCCAATTCCGAATATTTCATATCCGGACGGAGAAGCCGCAGGATATTTTCCGCCGTTGAAAGATTCCCGTCCGGCCTGTGTATATAAAGGCTCTCATCCCTCTCATAGTGGTTATAGGCCTGATACCCATATACCGAAAGCATTGGAAATACGCTGATTAACTGCATACATTGCCTTAAAACATTAGGGATGCTAAGATCCGATGCCTGTTTGTCATAAGAGGCAAGGGTCAGCACACTTTTCGTCAAGGAGTTCATAATATCCTTACTGGATGCTTTCATAATGACATCCCGTGTAAAATTAGTAGGAAGCGTACGCATCACCGCAAGTTTTCCCTGAAACTCCTTTAGCTGGCTTTTATCCGGCAAATTGCCGAACAGAAGGAGATAAGCAATTTCTTCGAACCCAAACCGGGCGCTATGTTCAAAGCCCCTTACCAGGTCAATAATATCGTATCCCCTATAGAGCAGCCTGCCTTCACAGGGGACTCTTTTCCCGTCAATGACCTCCTGTGATTTTATAACGGAAATATTTGTCAGGCCTGCTAAAACGCCTTCCCCGTTCTTATCCCTCAAGCCTCTTTTCACGCCATACTGTTCATACAGATCAATATCTATCAGGTTATTTCCCTTGCATATTTCGCTATATTTTGCTGTATAATTCTCTATTTGTTCTCTTTTATTGTTTCTTGTCATCCTTTTCCTCCATTTTCCGCATTGTTTTACTATGTTCTTTCCGCAATCTGCATCAATTCCCTGCTGATATTACATGCAATCTTCTTCGCCACCTGTCTCATCATCCTGCATTCTTCTTCTGTAATGCCCTGACAGACAATGTTCATCAGCTTCTCCCGCATCATCAGAAGTTCCCCGCATACCGGTTCCGCTTCTTCCGTCAAAGCCAGATGGACACACCTCCTGTCCTGCCCATCCGGCTTGCCAACCAGATATCCGCATTCTGCTAAATGCTCAATCGCATGTGAAATATGCGCTTTGGAAAAAAACTTATTTTCCGCAATATCCCTTGCGGTATCCCCCTTCCCCTTTTTTAAAAATAACAGGATTTCAATTTCCACTTTATGAAGCCCATATTTTTCTGTAATGAGATTGCTCATTTTTTCATACAACTTTTTAAACTGCTGTCCGTAAAGCAGCGTTTCAAACTCAGCATCCACGTTTTGTCCCTCTTTTTGTTTATTTCCAAATTGTTTAAACATAAACTGTTCACATGCGAACTGTTCATTACTAAACTATATTCGCATAAAAAAAAGCTTATGTCAAGACATGCTAAGATTGCGCTAAGAAACCCTCCCCCTTCTTTTCTTGCCTGTTTCCCCCCACTATAATATAAGCAGGATAAAACAAAATATTTTTACATCAGGAGGTTATTCTGCTATGAATTTCGGATTATTAATCATTGCCTTAATCGGCGGCGCTGTGGGCATTCTTTCCACTGTATATTTATTATTTAGTTTTCCTGCTGTTCTCGTATGGAAAATTTACCGGAAAATTACGAAAGGAATCCCGCTTACAAAATAAACATCTTTACCATGGGAATTACTTTTAGAAACAGCGAAGCGTAAAGCTTCGCTGCGCTTATATATCTGTAAAAACCAAAGAAATGCCGCCAGGCCAAAATCTGCAGGGCCGGCATCCAGAAACTTCAAACAATCATTCCACGTAAATATTTACGCAGCCCCGTCGTCACAAAAGGCGTGCCAATAGGTAAACATTCTCTTGCGTATATTTCCCAAAAATATCCGGGATGTCTCCTGATATCCGTTTGCCACCCATGCATCATCATGAGGAAATACCTTATATGCCTTTTGTTCTTCATTCTCCGCACCCATACCCTCCACTGCGAGCAAATCCTCCATATGCACTTTCAGCACATGACTTAGCATCAGCATATGATCAAGGGAGGGGAGCGTTTTGCCTTTCAGCCACCGGTAAACCGGCTGAGGGCAGGATAATTGAAGGTATTTCTGAATATCCTTCACCGTATAGCCTTGTTCTGTTATTTTCTTTTTCAGCAAAATCCCTGTCTTTTCCATATTGATATGTATATACGCATTGTTGTCCATCTTTGTCAAAACCGCCTCCATGAATTATATATAAAAGAATATACCTTCCTATACTTTACTTGTCATTGGACAAATAGTCCAACAGCAAATATTCCTGCCCTAAGGATTTCTCCCGCCTCACAGATATTGTCCCGCAAGCCTTCTTATTTCCTGCCTCATCTGTTCCACTACCGGCTCCGGCCCGGTAATTTTTGCCCCTTCTCCCAGAGCCATAACCCATGATAAAAACTGCCGGCTTACAGCAACCTTTACGATTATCATAAAACGCCCCTCTTCTTTTTTAAAAAAAGGCACATCTTTTCCGAATCTGTCTATCATAACGCCGGCCAGAGAATTTTCGCATTCTATTTTTACCATCTGCTCTTCCCCGCCAAACATACCGAACATTTTCCGTGCATAAACCGCCATATCAAATTCATCGAAACATTTTCTGCCTTCTCTTTTTTCCCCTGTCATTTTTATATGCAGCATTTTATCCACACGGAAATGCTTGATTTTGTCCTCCCGGCTATCAAAAGCTATTAAGTAATAGTTTTCATCGCTCCAGGAAAGCGCCCATGGGCTTACCTGATACCGCTCCCCTTTTTTACGGAACTCCATTTTCTTGTCCGCATTCCATTGAAAATATTGAAAAGCAATCCTGGAATTTCCGCCGATGGCAGCGTGGATTCTATCTACATTATAATAAATGCTTTCGTTCATCGTCTTAATGCGTTCCGCTACATACACCTGACGGTGAAGCTTGGCAGCCTCATGCCTGCTTGCCAGGCTTTCAATCTTTTTAATCAGCTCATTTGATTTCTTTGCGGTAAGAAATCTTGCGGCCTGCACCGAATCCACTAACAACTTCAGTTCCGCCAGTTCAAACCGGCGGTTTCCTACGGAATAATAGTATGTCCTGTCCTTTTGGGTACAGACAATATCCATGCCATATTGACGCAGGCATTCGATATCGCTGTAAAGGCTTTTCCGTTCCGCTTCAACACCATAAGCCTCTAAAAACCCCTTAATTTGCTGCATAGTGATACTATGCTCCTCATCGGTTTCCTCCAGAAATATTTTCATCAGATAAATAATTTTCAGCTTCTGCATACTTCTCTTTGCCAATTTATTTCTCCTAGTCTTTGAACCTCTCATGTCCCCACCAGTTAGGCATCAATTCCTTCAGCCTGACTGTTTTTTTTGTATCCAGATCAAGAAGTATCTCAATCTCCCCGCTATTTTCATCTAGCTGCATCATCGCTTCCCGGCACGCCCCGCATGGCGGCCCGGTTTTGCCGTCCGGCATCACAGCTACCACCTTGTCTATTTGATGCTCTCCGTTTGTCAGCATATTCCCTATTGCATTTCTCTCCCCGCACATCCCAAGACCCGATGTTGCGTCTATACAAATTCCCGTATATACGTTTCCCTTTTTGGTAAGAACTGCCGCTGCAACCCCTCCTGCATCTATAAACGGCGAAACGGTCCTGCCATTTTGCACACTGGCTGCCTTTTCGTACAGCCAGTTCCAGACATCGTAGCCAAAAATCCGTTTTCTTCTGCAATATTCCTCCTTTAAAATGGAATACCAGCTTTCATCACAAATCCCTTGGTTATTGATTCCCCCCGCTCTCCATGTCCCCTCATAAGCCATCCCGCATTTTTTCATCACTTTGCCCGAGTTAGGGTTTCTTGGGTCATGACAGGCATTCATGCAGTGAACCCCTACTTCTTCAAAGAAAAAAGCAATTAATGCCTTTAATGCCTCCACAGTAATCCCTTTCCCCCACCATGCCCTTCCAATGCAATATCCGATAGTTACGGATTCCGTATCATTATCCACCCTCGTTGCAGATACAGAGCCAACCGGTTCCCCTGCCTCTTTATACACCACCGCCCATTGGTAGAACTCTTTTTCTTCCCTCTTCCCATACCAATCCTCAATGGTTTTCCTGCTTTCTTCCACACTCTCATAAGGCTTCCATGTCAAAAATTTCGTTACTTCAGCATCGGACGCCCAGTTACGGTACATAGCTTCCGCATCCTCCAATCCAAAAGGCCTTAACTGCAGCCGTTCTGTTTCTATCCATTGTGTTCCTTTATGGTTCATATTTTTCCTCCCGATATCCTGTTTGTCGAATTTTATGCTGCTATTCCTTTTTATCATACAGGAAGGCCGGAGGACTTTCCTATAAGGTAAAAAAGAGTTGGCCTAACGGCCAACTCCAAAAATCTGT
Organism: uncultured Lachnospiraceae bacterium; assembly: GCA_910576535.1. Lineage (GTDB taxonomy): Bacteria > Bacillota > Clostridia > Lachnospirales > Lachnospiraceae > Kineothrix. The sequence goes on from CAJTKK010000017.1 coordinate 50,772, forward strand.
TTTAGCAGCTTCCCTGCCCATGGCGTCCGTTTATTCCTACTCCGCCACTTCCGAAACTACCGTGACCGGAATCAGTTTTGTATCCCTTATACTCACCCCTACATGAACAAAATACAATGACACCGTCACCAAACCTGCAATGACAACCGCAACCATAGCCCTTTTTACAGTCCCCATTCTCCCTTCTTCCTCCTTACCTCTTCAATCTGACCCTCTGATACTCTATAGATAATATCACAATTCTCAATCGTATTCAATCGGTGGGCAATAATAATCATTGTCTTTTTTCCATGGAAACTATTAATCGCATCCATTAACGCCGCCTCCGTCTCGTTATCCAGCGCTGAGGTAGCTTCATCAAACACCAATATCTCCGGATTATGGTAAAGAGCCCTTGCAATTCCGATCCTTTGCCGCTGCCCGCCAGAAAGCCTTACCCCTCTTTCCCCTACTTTTGTATCCAGTCCTTCCGGAAGCGACTTGACAAAGTCCTTAAGCTGGGCCTCTTCCAAAGTCTCCCATACCCTTTCCTCATCAATGTCCTCTACCCTAATGCCAAAACCGATATTCTCCCGTATCGACTCATCAATCAGGTAAATACTCTGGGGAATATAACCGATTTGAGCCAGCCATGAAGCGTAGCTTTCAAAAATATCCCTGCCGTCACAAGTAATCTCCCCTTCCTGCACATGAAGAAGCCCTAATATAATATCCACCACTGTTGATTTTCCCGCCCCGGAAGTTCCCATAATCCCTACGGATTTCCCATATGGAACCGTCATATGGGCATGATCAAATATTTTCTTATCTGTATTGGGATATGCATACGTAATGTTTTTTAATTCAATTTTATCATGAATCCCCATTTTCTTTCGGTAATCCCCGGTAAGAAGATGGCTGTTTTCCTCCATGCTTTCTTTGCTTATCTTCATGTTTTCATACACATAATCCAGGCACGGCTGATTATAAGCTATTTCCGCCAGATACGTATTAATCCGGTTGAGGCACGGCATTAGCCGGATAGCAGCCACCGCATAAATAGAAAGCACAGTAACCAGCTTATCCACATCGTTCCCGGATGCAATATATACCATGATATACCCCACCAGACTGCCGATGAACACTGTTTCTATCAGGTTTTTGGGAATGCAGTTCAATACGGCATATCTTTGGGACAAAGTTGCCCCGTATATCCCTGAATTTTCATAATTATATGCAAAGAATTCTTCCCTATGGAGGACTTTCACATCTTTTATCCCATAAATTGCCTGAATCCTCCACTTAGCAATCCGGGACTGTATCTCCTGGTTCTTTTTCCCTAAAGCGTTCAGCCTTGGTTTCATCCCCTTGCTCATCAGCAAAGTCACCGCCCCAAACACGCCAACCATCATCACGGCCATTTTCCAGTCTGTGACCACCAGAACGGCTGCCAGAAATACAAATACAATAGCTTCGGACGCAAATTGCAGAAGAACCATCATCAGTTGGAACAGATTCGGGATGTCAGAATCAGTCATGCGGAATACCGTAGGTATATCCGCATCCAGATAAAATTCATAGGGTCTGTTTAAGAATTCCCGCAGCACTTGGCTGATCATCTTATTCTTATTCACTGTAATAAACCGGTTCTGCTCATAAGTCAGCCAGACCGTATATAAGTTTTTCAGCACATAAACCCCTATCAGCAGCCCCAACAGGAACATCGTAAAGGACTGCATGGATTCTATATGAAAGATATCCATAACAGTTCCCACAATTTCATATTCCTGCAAAGATTCCTGATCCAGGATTACTGTGATCACCGGCAGCATGGCAGAAACCCCCAAAGTTTCCACAATGCCCCCGATGAAAATCATCACTCCCAGCAATGCCAGATGCACTTTCTGTCTCCGGTTGAAAATTACCATTAACTTTTTAAACATTTTATCCATCCTCTGTTTTCTATAGGCCGATCCCTTTTTTTAACCGGTATTCCAGCTTCCGCAGCTTCTTCATCCTTTTCCCCCTGATGGAATCCTGAAATTCGATCAAAGGAATCCTCTCTTCTATCTTCTGTTCAAATAATGCTTCATCGTTCATCCACTCATTTTCTTCATAAGACTCGCCAAAAATAACAGGGAGCATCCGTTCCACATGATGAGCCTCCGAGGGGAAGCTGGGGTTTAACCCATAATTCATCATTTTATTCATATTCCGGTAGAACTCCGGCGTATGCTTCCGTACCTGGCAACGGCTGACAATATAGCAGGCGCCCGGTGAAAATATATTATATCTCGGTATTATGGGCCTTTTATAAATAAAAGAAAGCATACTGTTGTACTCATCAAAATAGCGGTGGGGATGATTCGGCGATTCTACGTACCAGGAAGTATTTTCTTCCAGGTAATGGGACTCGCTTACCAGACATTCTATCGGCTCTTCTTCCTTCGATATTTTCCCTTGCTGCTTTAATTTTGCAAAAATATCTTTATCTTCGTATAAAAATGTAAAATGTTTGTTGTTATAAACTCTCCCGAAATATTCCTTGGAGCAGTGCCTGCCCAGCATATTGCCCTTGCATAGGCAAAGATATTCCGGCAGGTTTTCATAATTATCCGCAAAAAATTGGAAATAAGAAGTAATATTATGCCCTGTATTTTCCACATGAATATAATGATACCCTCTTCTGCCCAATTCATCTGTCACTTTTTTATCCGTGGACGCATCGTAAATAATGTAGTCCCTGCAATACCCAAGCAGCTCTTCCGGTACGGTATTAAAATTATGAATCACAAAAAAAGTATCTGTTTTTCCCATTTTTCTTTCCACCCTTTTCCTTTGGCAACGTAATCTGCATTCCCCGTCTTTCCTTTTGCTGTCCTATTGCCTCATCCGCTGCTGTTAATACTCTTCCCATTCATCCCTCGGGACTGCCTTTATCTTTTCCAGGCCATATTTGATACGGAATACTTCATTTATCCAAAACTCCTTGTCCATGGAAATATCATTATCATACATAAAGCTGTACTCTGTCTGGAATTCCGGCCGCAGCATCGGCAGCGTCAGATCATAATTTCCCTGCTGCGTCTGTTCCAGGATATATTCCTCTCTCTCATTTACCTCCCGCAGGATTCTTGCCAGATTAGCCCCGTTTTCCATATAGGAAAAGAACATCCAAACCGTTGCTGCAATAATCCCCCCTGTTTTTACGGAAATCAGCAAAGTATCCTCCCTGGCAATCCTTTGCACCATCTGTGCGCATGCGATTGTAAAAAAAATATTTGCCCCAAAATAAGCCCTCGGCATAGGTTCCGGCGTTAAAACCAGAACATAACTCGTTGCCAGCCCTGCCAGGCAGAAAATAAATGTATCCGTAAATTCTTCCAGCTTCTTCCCTTTATAAATAAAGTACACGCAAAGAAAACAGATGACAGCAATATAAATCATCATATAGCTGTTCACTGCCTTATTGATTTTCAGTCCCCTGCTCACATAAGCCATAATCCCGGTATAGGTTTCATCCGCCAGCATCAAAGCGCTTCTTGCCTTATTTCCGGGCGCAAGCAGCATCATAAGGAAACCGGAAAGCATCCCGGCTATTCCCGCTGCCGTCCAAGAATATATCTTTTTTTCTTTCTTGAAATATAGCAATGAAAAAATCAGGGCTATCAGGATGCCTCCCCCGGACGTATTTTCATTTCCCCATCCAGCCAATACCCCAAAAAGGAACATCAGAACGCTTATCGGAACTGTCTTTGTATAGGAACGCCCGTTTTCCAGGAAATAACGGAAACAGGTCAGGAACCCCAGCAGAATCACAATCCCCCACAAGTAATTACATGCTCCGCCCATCCATAGAACCGTCTGTGAAAATTCCACACTGAAATTCCACACAAGCAGATTAATAAAAACAAAAAGAAAGGCATCATATTTTTTTCTTTCTTTTACATTCCAGTAAATCAGCAGGGTCAGCATGACAAAACAAAGACTGTTAAAAAGGTTAAAAACCCATTTAGGCATTAAGCTGAAAATCTTTAAAATCACCTGCAATACCGAACGGCCTGTCCATGTCATGTATTGTTTATATTCCATACGGAATATGTCAAACGGCGACTGGTAATCCGAAGCCTTAAACAGCAGATCATCCGACATAAGCGGCGTCAGATTATTGTAAATCCATATTGCTGCAAAACTTATTCCCAGCAAGATCCAAAAAACTGCCTTTCTTTTCTTATCATTCAAATATGTTTTTTCCATTTTTACCTCATTCTCATACTGCTTTTTATTCTTTCTTATATTTTTATGATTATAGCAAAATATATCTGCCATTTCAACAAACATTCCTTTTCCATAGGAAAATCCTTTATCAAAGTTTTATGCGCACAACATTTACTTGTATTCTAATTCTGCTCTTTCCTAAAAAACGATTAATCTAAGGCAATAAAATATTTACACAGAAATACAAATATGATAGAATGAGACAATATAAAACAATAAAAGGATGTAAAAAGCCAAGAATTGACAAAATAAGGAAGATGTCTCTATTTCTGCCTTATTGTCTTTTTACAGCAAGGAGAAATATAATGGAAAAAAATAGAAATAAATACAATTTATCGGTTCGTGAAATAGATATCCTTTATGCCCTATGGAAAGCGGAAAGACCCCTGCTGGCCTCTGAAATTTCGGAGGCAGATGAAAAACTGAAACTGGCAACCGTGCATACCACCTTAAAAAGGATGCTCGATAAGAAAGTGATAGAAGTCGCTGATTTTGTGAAAAGCGGAAATGTTTTCGGCCGGCGTTATACACCGACCATTACTTTACAGGAATTTGAATTAAATAAGCTCTCCTCTGCCACCTCGAGCCTGGTATCCGCCCTTCCCGACAACGCAAATAACAATTTTATTTTAGAGGAACTGAACAACTTAGAACAAATCATCAAGGAGCAGAAAGAAAAGATATTAAAAGCAAACGGCAATCCCCCCCAAAAGCCAGAGGAAGCGATCTGACCTCCATAACACCTTCATTGCTCATAAAAAGAATACACCATTTGCTTGTATTGATAGGATGATAATCTCAAAAAGCAGCATCCTCATTCCGGCAGAATAAGGCGCTGCTTTATGCAAAAAACTATTTTTAGCCCCTAACCGAACTTTATCCCGGCTCTTCCATTCAAATATATTATTCCCATTCAATGGTTGCCGTCGGTTTTGGGCTTAAATCATAACATACCCTGTTTACATTAGGCACTTCTTTCATAATCCTGTCTGTGATTTTCATCAGTACCGGCCAGTCGATCTGCTCTACTGTGGCGCTCATAGCATCCACGGTATTCACCGCCCGGATGATGACCGGATATTCAAAGCATCTCGCATGATCCCTCACTCCTACCGATTTAAAATCCGGCACTGCCGTAAAATACTGCCATACCTTTTGATCCAGCCCCGACGCCGCAAATTCTTCCCTCAAAATGGCATCCGATTCCCGTACGGCTTCTAAACGTTCCTTCGTAATCGCGCCCAAACACCTTACGCCAAGACCCGGCCCCGGGAACGGCTGACGGTACACCATTTCCCTGGGAAGCCCAAGCTCCATCCCACATGCGCGCACTTCATCCTTAAACAGATAATACAGCGGTTCTACCAAAGAAAACTTTAAATCTTCCGGAAGCCCCCCGACGTTATGGTGGGATTTCACCATTTTGGCTGTTTTTGTGCCGGACTCGATAATATCAGGATAAATCGTCCCCTGCGCCAGAAACTCAATCCCTTCCAGCTTGCGGGCTTCTTCTTCAAAGACACGGATAAATTCCGCGCCGATAATCTTCCTCTTCTGTTCCGGATCCGCCACCCCGGACAGTTTCCCAAGAAAACGTTCTTCTGCATCCACGTAAATCAGATTTGCATCCATTTGATTCTTGAAAACTTCTATCACGCTTTCCGATTCGCCTTTCCGCATGAGTCCATGATTCACATGCACGCATATCAGTTGTTTCCCGATAGCCTTAATCAGCAACGCTGCGACCACCGAACTATCCACGCCTCCCGACAAAGCCAGCAAAACCTTCTTATCCCCTACCTGCCTGCGTACCAGTTCCACCTGATCCTCAATAAAATTCTTCATATTCCAGTTTGTTTCCGCTTTACATGCATCAAACACAAATGTCTTAAGCCCATTCTCATCCGGCATCGCATCCAATTGCAGCGTACACTTCGATGTAGGATGATCAATAGACATCATAGGATAGCCCATATCATACAGTTCCGGGCGTACTTCTACCGGCGCCCCGTCTACTACCCGGTTTTCTCCCCCATATAAAATAATCCCTTTTAAATTCCCCGTTTTCTTTAATTCATTCACTGTAATGTCATGTGGATATATCTCGCTATATACTCCTAATGCCCGGATAGCCCTCGCCAATTCCGTATTTTTCGTGCTTCCAAGATCCAAAACCGCTATCATATCCTGTTTCATCCCATTCCTCCTTGCAATTCATCTGGTATCTTTGTCTTCATTCCCATATTTCCGCCCAACGGCTCCATGCTCCCGGCTAAAAAACTCTGTCTTTTCTGCCCATTCCGCTTACGCATTAATGCAACTCATTATACCATCTTTTTCTTCTGCCTGACAAGAATAAAAGTGCGTTCCGCTCCATAAGACATTCCAGGAATTCTTCATGCGGAAACTTTATCCGACAGCTTCTGTCATTATAAGCAGGCTTTCCCCGGGTCTTTGCCAATTTACTCTTCTCTGACGCAGGATTTTTCTTTAAAAAAAACCTTGCTGCCGGATTTTTATCCGGCGGCAAGGCCTCCCAAACATCATTCCTGAATTTATATCATTCTCTTTACAAATCCATCTTCGTTTTATTTATTCATCCATCAGCTTAAACTGGCTTACCAATTCATCTAATGTTACAGCCTGTGCGGAAAGCTGTTCGCTTGTAGCAGAAGTTTCCTGCGCAGTTGCCGAATTGTTCTGCACCACCTCGGAAATCTGGCTGACCCCTTGCTCTGCCTGACGCATTGTTTCGTTCTGATCCCCAATCATAATGCTCAGTTTCTTGGAAACTTCAGCAATCTGTTTAATACCGTCCACCACGATTTCAATGGAACTCGACGCGCTTTCTACCGCACGGTTTCCGCCTTCAATTTCCTGCAAGGATCCCTCGATCAGCTCCCTGGTGTCCACTGCCGCTTTCGCACTCTGTTCCGCCAACTGTCTAATCTGATCCGCAACTACAGCAAAACCACGCCCTGCTTCCCCTGCCCTTGCCGCTTCTATAGAAGCATTCAAAGACAGAAGATTTGTCTGCGATGCAATGGATTCGATTTCGGAAATAATATTTCCGATCTTCTTGGAAGTGTCATCAATCTTTTTCATAGCGGCTACAACTGTATTCATGCCTTCGCGGCTGTTATCCGCTTCATCCGCATATTTTTGCGTCTGTACATAAGATTCTTCCGCATCTTCCGCGCTTCTTTCCATCGTTTCCGTAATATTTACGATCGTTGCCTGCAGCTCTTCCACCGCACCGGCCTGATCCGTTGCGCCTTCTGCAAGGTTCTGGGCAGATTCTGCCAGATTCGATGCCCCAGCCGATACCTGGTTCGATGCTTCCCCGATGGAACGCAAAGTAGCCGTCATCTGATTCCTTAATCCCCTCATCGCCTGTACCAATTTCTCAAAATCACCTGTATATCTATCCAGCATCGAAGAAGATACCGCATAGTTTCCTTCTGCCATCTCACCTAACACATAGCTGATGTCATTAATGATCACATTCAGGTTATCCGACATTTCCCTTGCTTCCCTTACCATCACTGCGACTTCGTCCTCAGTATCAACTGCAGGAAACGGCGCAGAGAAATCCCCTGCCGCCAATGTATTCAGCCGTTTCCCTAACTCATTCAAAGGCTGCGCGATCCCTTTTGCAATGCTTCTTCCTATCTTTGTCGAAACCACTATGCCAATGATAATTACCACCACAATTGCAACCAGCAAGATAATGGACAATATCCGCAACGTACCAGAAAGTGCATTTCCTTCATGTACTTTCACTGTCAAAAGCTCTTCCAACCTCGTATAAATATCATTATATTGATCTGCCAGTCCGCCCAAAGCCAATTCTTGAGCCTGTATACATAATTCCCTGTCCGTAGTCGCGCCAAGATCCATTATCTGTTTATCCAATGCCCAATATGCGTCCAGCATAGATTCGATCTCATCATAAGTCTTCCGTCCGTCCTCAGATACGATTGTATTTTCCACCTGCGCAAAATATTCCTCAAACATTGCCTTATTCTCTTCATGCTGTCCCACCACTGTCATTATTGCATCCGGGTTGTCATAGCCAATGGCTGCCCGCAGCGATGACCTGGAATCCGCAAATGCAAACAACGCCTTTCCGATATCGCCCTGCGCAAAACCATAATTCTTTAACGCATAAGAATATCTGTTTGCAATAACAATCACCGCTATCAACCCCGCTATTGCCGCTGCTGCCGAAATGGCTGAAACCATTACAAAAGATTTTGTAAGTCTTTTTTCAATTTTTTCTTTGTTGAACATTTTTCCCTTTCTCCTCCCTTTTGATAGAATCGAATCTTTTGGCACATCCTTAATCAATGGAATTGGTACATCACGCACTAACTCTATTACCCTACCTTCACAAGTTTCCGGAATCCGTTTCCCTAAAACACGAAACAGCAGTTATGTATAATTCTCTTCTCTTAAGTTTACCGTAGATTTATTATAATTCTTTTATGGAAATTATACAATATCTTTGTTAAACAAATATAAAATTTTAAAAAAATAACAAAAATTTTGCAATATGCAACAAAAAAATTTATACAAATGTTTAAATTTTGATGAAAAACATGGCGGCAAGCAGGAAGCCCCCCTGCCTGCCGCCACGTCTTATTCATTGCCCCTGCCTACCGCCACTCCACCGTCTTCGTTGCAATCCGCTCCCTGAACTTCGCATCATGCTCCACTGCCAGCATCGTCGGCCGGTATTCCAGCAAAAGTTTTTCTATCTGCATCCGTGAAAATACGTCAATATAGTTTAACGGCTCATCCCATATATAAAGATGCGCCGGGGTAAGCAGGCTTGCAGCGATCAAGGCTTTCTTCTTCTGCCCTTCCGAAAAGTCCGCCATATCCTTGTCAAATTGCACCCTCTCCATGTCCAATTGACGCAGGATTGCGCAAAATAAGCTTTCCTCCAGGTTTTTGCCTTTACAGAATTCCTTCACGCTGCCATGCAGAAATGAAGTATCCTGATTAATATAGGAAATAACCAGGCCGGAAGCCAGCGTAAGACTCCCTTTTTCTGCCGCCGGCATCCTGCCCTTTTCTTCCTCTTGTGCCGCTCTTTGTAAAATAGCTTTTATCAGGCTCGATTTACCGCATCCGTTTGCCCCGTTTAAAAACACCCTGTCTCCTTGGCAGATTTCAAAATTTAAATTTTCAAAAAGCGGCTTTCCCGCACCTTTATACTGCAGGCCATATTGACAAGCGGCAACCAGTTTCTGTTTAAAATGCCCTAACGGCATGATTTTTAAATCTGCCGGGCATTCCACATCCTGAAGCAGCCCCTCCTTTTCCTCGATTTCCTTCCCTATCCGATTCTCTATCTGCGTCACCCGGCTTTGCATTTTCTTTGTCTTTGCCCCAATGTAAGCCCTTGTAGGGCGATCCGGTTCTTTCAACGGGTCAAAACCGATCTTTGTGCTTTCGTTCTTTTCCGCCCATTGCCTTGCCCGCCCCGATGCCGCTTTCAACTTGGCAATTTCTTTCCTATGTTTCTCATTTTCCGTCCGGGCAAATGCATCCTTCCGGCTCTTATTCTCCCACCAACTGGAAAAGTTCCCTGCCTGCACCTCTATCGAATGACGGTTCAGTACCAATACATGGTCAATACATGCATCCAGAAAGCCGCGGTCATGGGACACCAAAATAAATCCCTTTTTCCCTGCCAGATATGCTTCCACTGTCTCTCTGGACTTCTGATCCAAATGATTGGTCGGCTCATCAATCAAAAGAAAATCATTTTCCCCGGAAAACAATACCGCCAGCATGATCTTTGCCCGTTCCCCAAAGCTAAGCGTGCCGAACGGGCGGTATAAAATTTCCCCGTCCATCCCTAATTTATTCAGTTCGCACATGATCCTCCACTGTTCTGCCCCTGCTTTCCACTCTTCCACAAACTCTGCAGCCGGGCAATCCCAGTATTCCTCCTTTATCCGGTAAGGAAAGTAATCAAATACTGTACTCGCCGTAATCAATCCGGTATATTCATATTTTCCAAGCAGCAGATTTAAAAACGTCGTTTTCCCTTTGCCATTCCTCCCGATAAATCCCAGTTTCCAATCCGTATCAATGGAAAACGACATATTCTCAAATACATTGTCAAAACTTCCCTCATAACAAAAAGTGAGGTTATTCACACTGATTTGCGCCATCTCAGTTCCTCCTTCCCGCTGCCAAAGGAATTTGCGCCAATGCTATAACCTCACAACTGTCTATGCATCTGTTCATGCCAGGAAACAGCGGTCCTATTTCTTATCCACGGCCGCTGCCTGCAGGAAACAGACTAAATTTTCCATCAAAAAAGAGAGGTTATGCGGGCATAATCCACTTTTGGCAACACAAACAATATCTTCATGTCCTCAAAAGTAAATTATTTCCGCATTTTTTCACCTCTCTCTTTTTTTCTGCACTCATTATAGGACACAACGGCAAGACTGTCAACCTCTTTCTTTCATGGCTGTTATTCTATTGCGCCGCTATAGCAACCCTTTTTCAAGGGCAGCCGGATATCCCCGCCCTAGCCCTAAATCCTTTTTGATCCCTAAGCCGGGGATTCCCCGATTTCTATTATATGCCCGTCCGGATCGGCAATCCTGACAGTCCGTTTCCCCCACTTATTGTTTACAGGTTTTTGAAGATACCTGACCGGTTCCGGATACTCTTCCAGCTTTTTCATAAAAGCATCCATATCGTTTTCTTCAAAATACAGTTCTGCATCATTGCCTCCGCGGACAGAAGCCCCGCCGATCAGCCCATCCCACAGCCCCCGTTCCTGCAGAACAAGCCCTTCTGTTAAAATTACGTTTCCCCCAAAGTCTGTCACTTCCCTTAAGCCAAACAAACGGCAGTAAAAATTTTTGGAACGTTCGATATCATCCACCACTATCAAGATATTTTTTAATTTCATCTTAAACCACCCGCCCCTTTCATCCGTTTCCGCTGTAAGGCCGCATACCCTGCAGTTATGCCGCATTTCAAACCGGATACCCATCAATCTGCTATAGGATTGCTGGCTTATGCGCCTCCCACTTGCATTCCGTTATCTCCATATGGGAAAATCTTGCCTCAAATGAAGAATCCTCCGGCGAACAGGCATATATCCCAAACGAAATATCCCCCGCGCCTTCCCATAAATGGCAGATGCGCATTTGCTTAAAGCAGACGCCGTCCCCGGAATGCTCAATGCAATAATCCGCTCCCCTCCGGCTAAGACGGTACCACATCGTTTTCACCGATGCATGAATATCCGTCGTAGCCCAATCCGAATATCCATGGTTAGTCACAACGCTTCCCAGCCTTTGATACTTCTCATTCTCATACTCGATGGAAGCTTTCAGCCAGTTCTCACTGTCAAGGTATACGGCAATCCCGCACTGGTCAAACCGCTTTTTGCTGTCGAACTCTGTTTTCACCGTAAAAGAAAAATATTTCTCTTTGGCAGCCATCTGCAAGATGGGTGCGTTATCATTCCTGAACCCATAATATGTCCGCTGCCACAGATCCGTCCCAGGCTCCGTATCAATAATAATTTCATCGCTGCTGATCCTATATTTTAACGGTTCATGAACCCAAAATAGCTTTTTTACATCCAGCATATCCTCATCCCTTCCTTTCTCTCAACCATTGCCACAATCAGACGCATGTTTCATCCGCGCCGCTATCCCTCCGACAGCCCCGTCCAGATATTCCAGCAGCCCGCCGCCATCACCATAATACTCCTGCACAAATGCCTCAGCCGCTTTTTCCATCATCCCTTTTATTTCCGGCAGCCCGTTTTTCCTCAAAATCCGCTGTAACCGCATACAGTCCGCTTCTTCAAAGACTTGTTCCGTCAGCGGCTTTTTAACCAAAATATGCTTTATCACAGAAGCCAGCACAATTTCACATAGGTTTTCCACCATATCCTTGTAAAGCCTATGATATCCGGATAAAACACTTTTCACGCTGCCCTCCGGGAACTTGTTTAAAAAAATCTGTTCCAATTGGATACATTTTATAAACTCATATATTTTATCAATTCCTGTATATGCAGAAATATCTTTTAGAACAGGGTAATCCAATGTTAAAACCGTATTTTGCGGTGCAAACCGGGCATCATAATGCCGGAAAAATTCCGGCAGCCCTTTTACAAAAGCATCGTGCAGACAACGGTTTCCATAATCAGAGAATTCCGGCAAAATATGGTTGTACAAGGCCAAAGCATCCTTTGTCTTTTTTTCAACATATGCCGCCCCCATTTCATAAGCTTGCTGCGCCGCCGGCTTCCCCCCTGCCAAAACCGCGGGAACACCTTCCGCCCCCTCCAGTTCATGAATGCAATACAGCACAGCCCCCATAAGCTGTTCCGCTTTTTCATACGTTATGGATGTGCTTCCAAAAGCCGTATACTTTTCCGCCAGCTTTCCTACAATTGGCGCCAGTTCTTCCATTTTATAATTCATAGCCGGTTACCTCCAGAAAAATTCTTTTAGCATCTCAAGATATAAATCATAATCCCATCTTTGCACTTCGTCGAACTCCGCATATTCCCCGCGCCCTTCCGATGCCTGGTAGCCCCGGTATCCTGCCCGGATAGCCTGGGAGAAAATAGAAAGACATGTCCCCGCCAGATAATCCAAGTCTCCAAAGCATACCTCTTCAAACTGCTCCTTCATAAAATGAAGCAGCTCGTCATCCGAAATTTCATCCTGCATTTCATTCTTGTACGTATAAAAAATCTCCTGCAGCCGGATAATGGTATCCACATAATTATCTTGACAGATAAAATCTGAATCACAGAATTCATAAATGATTTTCGGCGCGATGCCCTCCCCGAATTCTACCCTCCTTTCTTCCCGCAAAGCATGGCTGCGTTCCTCCAGGATCAGTTTTGCGTCCCGCTCGTCTAGTCTAAGCCCATACTTCTCTGTCATCCGGTTCACTTCCATCACCTTGCTTAACTGATTCTGCTGCTGCAATAAAACGATCCAATTTTTATTCAAAAGCGTCCCTCCCCTATTTGATTATGGCTTGAATAGTATCACAATCTTAGCGCCGCGCCATAGTGTTTACAAGCCTTGTTTTTTTGCCTATTCTGTGGTATTATAAAAATGGAAAAAGGGAGCTGGCAACCGCTCCCTTTTTCCATTCAGTTTTTCACCCCTTTCTTCCACACTGCCGCCAGAATATCCTTCAGCACGAGAAAAGCATCCAAGTCATTATATTCATGCTTATTTTTCAAATCATTTATTAACCGCTCCAATTCCGACATGTAAAACGCAGTATCCACCTCATTTTGATACCGGGCAAGGATTGGGTATTTTTTGCTCCACGCCTTTGTCCAATCTATTTTCCCCGACACCTCTTCACTTGTCTTATCAATCATTTCCTGAATCTCCTGCACGTCAATGTCAAATTCAATCAATTCATCCAATGATAGTCCATACAGAACCGCAAGCCTTTTTGACTGGCGGATATCCGGCAGCGTCTCATCGGTCTCCCATTTTGAAATTGTCTGTCTGCTCACCCCCAGTTTGTCAGCCACATCCTCTTGCGACAGCCCTTTTTTCTTTCTCGCATGAAATAAATTATTCCCTAAACTCATTAGCATTTCCTCCTTTCCGCAATGTGTCTTCATTATAATCTTTTCAATGGAAAGGTTCTACCAATACCGGCATTCATTATTGCCCGTTATGTTGACATTCCCGGTTATTCCTGCGGAGTTCCCGGCATAAAACTATTAAAAACTTTTCTTGTGCCGACGGCAATGATCAGGGAAATTATGCCCGCAAACAAAATCACTGCAAATTCATAACCTTCACAGATCTCAAACAATACACCGTACAGCGCATTGCCCAACGGCTGCGCACACATAGAAAAGGCCATTATAACCGCTATTACCTTCCCAATCAGGTTCTGCGGGGTTTGCGCTTGTACAAAAGACATTATCTGTACCGCAAAAACCGTGGAACACACCATAATGCCGAAACAACATACCGTAATCACCATATAGCTGATTAACCCGGATGAAAAAAGCAGCAGTGCAAGCCCCATCGGAAACACGCATCCGGCGCTGACTATAATTAAATTTCCTGCATTCTGTACAGTCAGCCTCTTTGCAAAAAGACCTGCCCCAATGCCCCCTGCCAAACCTCCTGCCGCTAATGCCCCTTCCGCAAAGCCATACAGCTTATTCGCTGCCGCAGGCTCCAAAGGCAGCACCTCCGTTACGATATAAGGCAGCCCCACCACAATCATAGCCGACAAAAACAGATTAATCCCACAGACAGCAATTAATCCCTTGCCGATAACCGGTTTTTCCTTCCTGATAAACCGGATGCTTTCCGCAAAATCGCTTTTAACAGTTTCCCATATCCCGCCGCAGGATTCCTGCCGTACAAAAGGTATCTGAATAAAAAGCTCCATTACCGCAGATAGCACAAAACATGCCACGCAGACCCAAAGTACAGGTTCCAGCCCATAAGCGCTATATAACATCCCGCCCAGAACCGGCCCCAGCAAAGAAGAAAAAGAATTTATAATATTAATGACGGAATTTGCTTCCATAAAATGCTCAGGACTTATAAGCGCAGGAACGCTCGCCTGCACAGACGGCTGATACGTGCCGGCAATGCCGTATAAAATCATCAGCGTTACCGTCATCAGGAGAACAAGGCTGGCTCTTCCCATGAGCGCAGAAAAAGAAAGAATGACCGCTGCTGTAAAAAAATCCAGTATCACCATAATGTTCCGCTTATTTACCCTGTCCGCAATAATCCCCCCTATAGGAGAAAGCAAAATCGCCGGAATAAAAGCACAAGCTGTCACAGTCCCGAAAAGAGCCGACGATCCCGTGACATTCAGCAAGTACAGCGGCAGGGCAAACCGGATAACAGCATTGCCAAACAATGATATAATTTGCCCAATGACAACTAAGGTAAAATCTTTTGAAAATAATTTTGCATCCATTTTATTTCCTCCATTTGCACATACCAAACGGCGGTATGTATATTTTGCTAAATATATCTGCCCTTTTCCAAGGCAGATTTCTGTTATAAATCCCCATGCCCCCATTTTCTGAAAGCATAACGCCAATATGGGCAGGAACGCCGCCCTATCCCTCCTATTTATTTTCCTGATACATTCCGGCCAGTTCCTGCAGCCTTCCTAAAAACTCATGATCGACGATATCCAGCCCAAACCCTAGCATCATCTGCTGGAACACAATAAATTTCCTGCAGATTTTTTCCGCAGTATCTTCAAATACCATCGGGTTCATCCAGACATTGATGGCAAGCATGATAATCTCTGCCAATTCTTCCGGATAATCTGTCTGAATGGAACCATCCGAGATACCTTGCTTAACAATCGGCAAAATATAATCCGGCACTAATTTATCGACCATATTCCGCAAAATGCTAACCAGCAGTTTTGGGTTCTTATTTAAATCAGGGGCCGCCGTAAATAATTCTTCCTGATCCGGATGAAAAATAGATTCTTTAAAAATGGCCTTTAATTTCTCTTGACCGTTGAGGTCGGAACGGCTGCATATAGCGGCCAGCATTCTATTTGATTCTTTTGTTATCCTATCCGTAACGGCAATAAAAATATCCTCCTTGGATTTAAAGTGATGATAAATCGCCCCTTTGCTTAACCCTTTCAACTGGTCAATGATATCCTGAATGGAGGTATATTCATATCCCTTTTTCATAAACAGCCGGAAAGCAACATCCAAAATTAAATCAACTGTCTCCTCCGGGTGTTTATTTCTAGCCATTTTTATTCCACCTCCTTACATACCATCAGTATGTTTATATTATCATACTATCCATATGTATGTCAACTTGCAAAAACTTGCCAGAGATTGCCCGCAGCCTCATCCCAAGTCCCTGGCCATAATATATTGTCCCCGCTCTTCTTGCTCCTATTTATTCTTCTAATTCTTCCCGTAAGACCGAATACATACAATAAGAGTAAACGGTTCCATTTTTATACACGCCGTTCCGCATCGTCTCATCATAAGTCAATCCCGCTTTTCCGGCGCGCCTGGTTCCAGCGCCTTGCAGAATCACAAATCTGCGGCGCCGTATTCTTTTCCGCACCATTTTGCAATCTCAGCAATCAGTTCAAGCGGCAATGGTTTATCATAGGGAAACTGTACCGCCCCCTTGCTTGTCTTATATTCCCGCAGCCTGTCCGCAAATGCTTCTACGGCCTCGGGGCCTGGATACAAGCCAATGTGTTTTTTAAACGCCGCGAATTGTATCAAATTATGGTTTTTCCAGTAAGTCGGCATACTCCATGATATTTTTTCCATCCCATCCGGCAACGCTTCTTTAATTGTTTTATTTATTTGCCTCAAATAGGGCTGCGCCTGCTCCTGCTGCCGTTCTATATATTCTTCAATAGTCGCCGGCGCCTTGCCGCAATAATGATCCTGATTGGTATTCTTGAATGCACGGCCACATTTCGGACATTTCCACATTTTATTTCCCCGCTTTCTTTTCGTCACTTTCTTTTCGTCACTTTATCCCTGCCTGCAAAACCTCTGCGACCTATCCTTGCACAAATGATTTTGAGTCCCTGGATATAATGATACATCACCCGGTGTGTATTTCTTCATAATCATCATTTTATCTATTTATATAAGAAAAGCAACTGAATTTTAAAAGCGTGCATAAAAAATACCCAGGCGCATAGAAGAAATAACTCCAAGCCCCTGCAAAATCAACCCGCTTCGCCCTCTCTTCTGTGATAGACATACCACCTTCAAAAGAGCAACGGTCAGAAACGCTATTCTTCTTCGCAATATCATTTTTCCTCACTTTCCGTCCTCCATCCTCCCTCTGTTCCGGCACAGGGTTCCCATGCCCCCGTCATACGCGGCTTCCTCTTCCGCAAAAAACCATCCCGGCGTTCTTTCCACATTATCCCCAGGATAAACCGCGCAGGTACAGCGTTTCCTCTTCCCATATCCCGGAGAGGGATTTGTACATAGGCGCCATTTTCGGTTATTATAATTTCAGTTATAAACCGTTCCACTCTGCTGTTAATTAAGCTATTATAACAGATAAAGTTCTTGTCATCCATGTTTATTCAAGACCCCTATCTGCCATTCCTGCAACGGGAATTTCATGCTTTTTAAGTTCGGCAATAGCGCCATAATGCAAAACATCAAATTCATCAGGCGCAATACGTTCAAGAAGCATCCTGTGTTCTTTTTCCCACATCAAAATCTCTTTTTCTGTAAGCGAAGCGCCTATTCCACGGCAAGCCTTCATTCTTCCATTCCAGCTTTCACGGGTAAATGGTATTCTTAGCGTAAATTCTTCATGATATACAAGCTCAAAGTTTTCTTGGTAGCAATCTGGTATATCTATTTGATGTTCCGTTTCTCCTGCGCCACTCCAATTTGGATTATATTTTAATACGAGATTTTCACTGGCTCCTGCAATCTTGTCCTCATATGGCAGCCATGCCATATATAATACAAGAATACTCCCCGCTTGTTTCAGCATACGATAAAACTTAGGCATAACAATTTCATGATTAAAATACCAAAAGCACTGACATGCTGTAATTACATCAAAAGAGTTATCCGAAAAACTTATATCCTCTGCCGATACCGCATAATAATCTATGTCCATGCCCTCTGAGAGAATTCTTGCCTGTTCGATTTGGTTTTCTGAAATATCCGCAGCCGTCCACTTTGCCCCATACTGGTACATATTTCTAGGAAGAACGCCCGTCCCCGTCCCAATATCAAGAATAGATTGTCCTCCTAAACACAATTTACGGTCCACAATTCTTTGATAAAACTCTTTCGGATAAATGTCACGGAATTTGGCATAATCTAAGGAAGTTTTCCCCCAATCAAAAGGTTTTCCACTATCTATCTCTCCATTCCTTATCTTCATATCATACCTTCTTTCATGCCGGTTTTTCTTTGTATCCAAACTCCCAATCAATAGAAAGTTACCAATGTTTTTTCAAAATCCCCCTATAAACCCGGTATGCCAAATAAACTCCGGCCGAGCAGACAAACACCGATAAAATAATTCCGGCAACGGGAAAAGCCACCAATAAAATCCCATTTTATAAAAAGGAAAATAAATACTTCTTATATAATCCCGTCATTTCCATATTACAGCCTTTCACGTCCTTCACCTTATCTTTTAGCAATGTCTCTCTGCCCTAAAAACTAATAGGTTCACTCCTGTCTTTATTGCAGTAACTTTACTTTCTGTTTGGCTTTCTCTTGATTTTCAGCAGCCGAAGGAAATCATGAAACAAGGAAGTATCCACTGGCTCAAACATGATCCATTTTCCATCATGGTAAGTTTGGGCTTTGTCATATATTTCCTGAACTTCCTTCCCATAATTTTCTCTATCTGTTTCAAACTTTAACCGTTCGTCTTTCCCTAAGATAATCATAAAACCCACACAGTTTTCTCTCGCATATAATGCACACAGCGTTTTACCGCCCCGACGATATTTATATTCATATTTCCATGCTTTGCCGCCTTTATTCCACAAACAATCCATATCATATTTTTCATCAATCAAACCGCATAGCTTATTCCATACATCATATAGAGATTTTCCAACTAAAACTGTCATTTCTTCTTCGCCAGGCGCTGTATCAAGCATATCTGCCCTCCTATATGGTTCCCGGTTGCCCAGTCTTATTTTTTTCTAAGCATACACAAAACTTTTCTTTTTGGCAATATAAACAGCCCCGATACTAATAATAAGGCGGCCGCGTATTTTCGGGCAATGGACGCTGTTGCCCAAAAGGAATAAATCCTATGCAGGATAACCGTTTCTTCTTTTGTATCAAGATTTTTTGAATAATTATCAAAACCGCGAAAATCACTTGAGGTCTAAAATTCATACTTTGTTCCATGTGAAAATAACAGTCCATCTGTTAATTCTACACGTAAAATTATAGTATTTTCATCATCAAAGTGATTATGCCCGTTATCAATCCATTCTGCAAAAGCATTTTTCAGTTTATCAGCAATTTCAACGTTTTCTTCTTTCCCAAAATAGCCTAAATTGATACCTTTTCCATGCGCTGTAAACCAATCGCCAGCAATTGCGACAGCAGAATTATTTTCAATATGTTTCATTTTATTTGAAAGAGCAGATGTAATGATATAAAATGCACTATTCTCATAATAAGCATTTACATATCGCACATATGGCATATTATTTTTTATTGTTGATAACGCTATAACCGTGTCTCTTCCAAAACGCTTCATCATTATTTTTTCAGCTTCCTGATTCCATTTGCTCATAAGTTACCTCTACAAATTTTAATATACTGATTTGATTATACCACTTCCTGCTTCCATTTACCGCAAAAGCATGATTGCTCTCTTTTCTCTGCTCTGATAACTAACGATACCTGCTCTATTACATTTTGCACTTTCTTATCCATTTCGTAAAGTTCTGTTTCTGCTACGATTATAGCAAAGAGCCGTACCAGTTGGACAATTTTTTTCCCGAAAAATGCCCAATAGACAATTTATGGACAGGCGCTCATAATTATTTTAAAAACAAGGAGAGCGCCTGTTTATGATTACTCTAAATGACTATATTTCAGAATATATTGAATACTGCGAATACCGGAAACGCTTAGATTCCAAGACCTTAAAGGCAACATCATTTACTCCGTACCAAAAAACAATCAGCCTTATGTTCCAAAAGCTTAAACCCTTGTTTCTCTCATTTCGGCTTGTCTGACAGCAGGCCTTATTGTTGTACTTTTTTTCCTACAGAATTTCTTTAGACTTTTTTCAATTATCTACTCGACTTTTCATAAACTATCACCGATAAAATACAAATCCGGCAATTCCACTTATAAAAATAATCACAATCGGATTGGGTTTCCATTTTCGCAGCAAGAATAGCATAGTTAAAAAAATAAGCAACGCAATCCAATTAAGAGATAAAAAATCTATTTCAGACTTATTACTGTCATACAATGCTGATAATATAATTGTAGCCGCTGCTGAAATGATCAAACCTAATGAAGCTGATTTTAAACCATTCAGTACTTCCAAAACATATGCGGATTTTTGATGTGTTTGAAAAAATTTATATAAAGACAATGAAATAATAATCCCACAAAATATACAGCCAGTGGTTGCTGCCAATGCCCCAGTCATTCCACCAACTTGAAGCCCGACAAATGTTGATGTATTAACAGCCAATGGCCCCGGTGTCATCTGTGAAATTGTAATGATGTCTGTAAACATTTTTCCGCTTATCCAGTTGTTTTTTTCTACAACTTGCTCTTGGATTAAAGGAATAATCGCATAACCGCCGCCAATGCTCAATAATCCTATTTTTAGAAATGTAATAAATAGCTCCCACACGATATTCATTTCATTTTCCCCCTTTTACAAAGCGCTTGAAAAATACATAACAGACAGCAAAAAAGGAGTATCAAAGTCACGTTTATTCCCAATATGAAGTTTGCTATAAATGACAGCGGTATCATGGCAGATAAAAACAATGACTTTTTCTTTAAAATCAAAGAACACATATCTATAATTAAATCTACCATTAAGGCGGCTACGCCCGCTTCCATCCCTTTTAGAACTGCCACAATAATCGTACTAGAAATAAAGATTTTATAAAATGCCGAAACAGCCGTGAGGATAACTAACGGGGGAATGACAGCAGCAATACAGCTTATGGAAGCCCCCACAATACCAGCTACTTTGTATCCAGCCAAAGCCGAAAGATTGATTGCAATCGCTCCGGGCGTTGATTGTGCTACGGCAGCCATATTGACTAAATCTTCTTCGCTGAAACAATGTTTTTTGGCAACAAAAAAGCGGCGAACCATTGGAACTACTATATAGCCGCCACCAAAAGTAAAAGCGCTTATGAACAAATTGGTTGCCAAGAGCCATACATACATTTTTATACCTTTTTTCAAAATAATCTACCTCCTATTTCGTCTATTATATCTCTTGTTCTGCAATCTGTAAAATGATATAATTTTATATATTCTATCTATTTTACTCATGTGAAAAAGGAGAAGAAATGGTTATACGGTATTTGGAGATTTTAGAAGCAATAGCAGAAAACGGAACATTTACAAGTGCAGCAAAAAAGCTATATATAACGCAATCCGCAGTTTCTCATGCAGTTGCAGAACTTGAAAAGCAGGCGGGTACAGCCCTCTTTGAGCGTTTACCAAAAGGAGTTGCCTTAACTCGTTGCGGCGCTTCTCTTTTAGAAGAGTCACGAAGTATTTTAACGGCTTGCAGGAACTTAGACAGAAGAATGAGCCATTTGGAAGAAAATACTCCTATTAATATTGTGTCAAGTATTACGATTGCCTCTTTTCTGCTCCCCGAAATACTTAGGGATTTGAAAACTTCCTTTCCTCAAATTCAGCTTTCCATCCGGGTTGCAAGCGCAAATACCGCCATTGACATTTTGCAACGCGGGAATGCTGATATTGCATTTTGGGAAGGCGCTGCGCCAAAGGGAAACTTTCAAACAATCCTCTTAGGCTCGTATAATTTATGCGCTGCTTGTGCGCCAGATTTTGATTTATCTGTAAAAGCAATATCACCAGACCAATTATGCCGCTATCCATTATTGCTTCGTGAACAGGGAAGCGCAATTCGTGATACTTTAGACGATACTCTTGCGCTTGCCAATTTAAGAGCAGAGCCGGTTTGGGAAAGCGTTAATTCACTTGCCCTTATTAAAGCTGCCGAAGCCGGTTTAGGCATTACGATATTACCAGAAAAATTATTATTGGATTCTTTGCTCTTAAAAAAATTACGTCTAATTAGCTTAGACAAAATGAAAATGGAAAATCAAATGTTAGCATTATTTCACAAGGATAAGTATATTACAAAACCTTTTCAAATTCTAATAGACCAACTTAAAAATAAGTTTGCAGGATTACAATACATGTGTTACAACTGAGTATTTAAAAAGCGGAAATACCTGTTCTGTGTAAGATTTTAATTGTCAAACCAAAATCTAACCAAAAAGAAGGTATTTCCGCATGGCAAGTATAACACTGGATATGAGGTATCGTCTATCTCTGATTAAGTATGCTGACAGATATCAGCTTTTTTCATTTGTTTACCAATATTCATCATAGCTGTTCATTCTGACATATTTATCTCCCCTGTTCTATTTATTTTTTCAAACACCGATTTATCCCGTTCTATAAGCTGGAAGTTAGTGAATCGGTAACAATTCCATATTTTTTGCTCGTTTCAGATTTATTTTAAGGTCGTCATATCCAAACGGCTTGCCATGTCCCGGATATATTAGATTTGGCCTAAGAGCAATGATTGTTTCCCAAGATTTCAGAAAAGCCGTTTTCTCCTCCGCCCAAATGGTGATTCTGTGTAAACTTGGCAAACCGTTCATAGCAGCATCGCCACAGAATAAAGAACCGTCATTTAGTAAAAGAGATATGGAATCGGCGGTGTGACCGGGAGTATCAATGATTTTTCCTTGCAATAAAAGTTCCACTTGCTTACGGTTTTGTTCGGTCACTTGAATACATCTACATTGATATTCTTGCTTTATTGAGGGAAACAAATGCTTACCTTTGCCAACGAATTTCATTAAATAACAAAAGAACAAGGCAATCTTAGTTGTGCAACCGCCATGAAAAGAGTTTTGCCCTCTATATAATCTTTCTAATGCTTTGTCGCTCATAACGATTTGGAGGTCAGGGCATTCCGAAAGTACTTCATTCAGATAACCTGCGTGGTCATCGTGAGCGTGTGTCAAAAAAATATATCGTATCTGTTGAGGGGCTATTTGCATCTTTGCCAGTTGCTTTTTAAAATGTGCAAATCCGCTTTCATACCCTGTATCAATCAGTACATAGCCTTTGTCAATAGGATATATCCAATTATTTACTATCCTGCTTCCTGCATTGAGCATAGATGTTCTCTCTTTTCATTCATTTTTATCGGCGCCAACTTCCGATTTGTTCATTTGATTATACCACTTTCATTCCTTACATCATTTACCATGACTTACTGATTTTCTGTTGCCAACATGTTGCCGCCTTCATTTATCTCTATAATGAGAACCACATTGGACAATCTTTATCGTATTATCCCCTATACGATAAACAATACGATTCGCATTATCTATCCTTCTGCTCCAATAAGCTGCCAAATCACCACTTAACCTTTCCGGCTTACCTATTCCATCATATCCATTCCGGTCAATCTCCTTCAATAGCTGAAGAATACGCCTTATCGTTTTCTTATCTTGCCTCACCCAGTATTCAAAATCTTCCCATGCCGCATCTGACCATGACTTAATCATCAAAATCTACCTCATGTACTGTGCCGCCTGTAGCTTCCATCTGTGCTACCGGCTCTTTTAGCCTGGTCATATTTTCCTGCGAATAAAACGGAACAACAGATACTTCAAATGGTATGCGCTTCTATCTGCCTAATTTTTTTAAATAAATATTTATAGCTGTTGATAAAGACATACCAATATCAGCACAAGTTAAATTTATCAGATTCTGTCATTTGCTCATTTGTAGTTTTTTTGTATCTTCCATAATAGTATAAATTATGCTTATATTCCTGTCCTAATTCATGGAAAATCTCTGCGAGCCTGTCATAATTTGCACAGTATGGTATATCAGCTTCTTTCACTCCCATAATCTCATTTGGCACTTTCCCCATATATTCAGTAATAGAAATAAGGGCTTTTCTGTAATCTTCTTCTGGAAATTTCTTTTTCCATTTCGGAAGTACTTTTGCAATTTTTTCGTAGGCAGAAATTCCAAGAATATTCTGTTTTTCTCTAAACTTACTTTCTCTTTTTTTCAACAGGCAATTGCGGCTAAATGTATATTTATCGGGCAGATTGTCACCTAACCGAATTTTTATAAATCCGTTTTTATCGCCCACCCCATTTTTCTCAATATCCCAAGCCAATTCTAAATCACTCATGGCAAGTTCTATCATACCTTCCCGGTCGCAATCATATATCAAAACACAATCCTTTTCTTCATCATATGCAGTCATCATAACATAATGTATAGATATATGTTCAGCATGGTACATTTTCAGATAGGGCAAATAAAACATATCCCCTCCGGAATGGATTGGTTTGTTCTTGTTTAGAATTTGTTATTCTGGCAATTCCATTTCATCATTCATTTTTACAAAACCATATTTCTCATACAAAGGACGCCCCATAGCAGTTGCTTCCAAAAAAATAGAAGTAATCCCCTTACATTTAGTATCGCTAATCAGCATATCCAGTGTTTTATATGCAATCCCCATTCTTCTGTAATTGGGGTGTGTATACATATTCATTATATATGCTTTCTTTCCGCTTGGATTATGATAGGTTGGCATTACTTGAAAAAAGCTGACACCGCCAGTACCTATAAAATAATTTTCATCAAATATTAAATATGCGATATGCGTACCATCACAAAGAGCTTTTTTATAATAGTCATAGGATTGTTTTTCCACTTTACTCATATCAATATCATCAGATAATTTATTAGCTGCCCTTAACACTTCTATCCTTGTTTCTGTTAATAGATCTATGTCCTCAATTGTCGCCCTTTTATATGTTAAATTCAATACTCTTTCCTCCGTAAATTCCGAATTTTCACTCTGCTCACACTGTTGAAGGTGAAATTGTTATTTTCTATTTCGATAAAAGGCGATACTAGCAAGAGCAAATACCAATGGAATAATGGCGTACCCTGCATTTACCTGTCCTCTGTTATATAAAACATATCCAGCGCCAATAAAAGTTAAAATAATAAATATAACGCTTAATGCCAAAGCAGTCTTTTTCATGGCGTCCTCTCTTTCAGCCCCTATTTGTTCCTTTGATTATACCCCTTTCATCCCTTATTTACCACTAAAAATACAAGCCATAGCACCCTGAAACAGCAGAATAACGCATTTAAAAAAATGGACCACGCTAAACTTAGCCGGAAGCAGACAGCCATCGTTGACATGGCAATTTCTACCACCAACCATTGCGGCGCAATATACGGCGCAATAGCGTACCGGTATGGGCTGAAAGACGGCATACAACTTTTGGCCAAATTATGTGGAATTATCCAGTATAATCAAAAAAGGGCATTCCTGAATCAGTTTCCCGGAATGCCCTTTTCTTCATCAATGCTGCAAAATATAGCTTTCAATCAATCCAATATTTATAGATTACACCGTTAAAAATTTTCCTAAATTTCAAAATTGGAAAAAGCTTGTCCGATGCCGGAAGTTATACTTTATTAGAAACACGGAACAACTGTGTTACAAAATGGAAAGCCTCCCTTACTTGTGTGAATTACAAAATTTATGGAGAAGGGAGGTAATGCAAATGGATACATACGAAGTTTTTCGCCTGCTATTTTTAGGCGGTTCGTTTCTCCTTGCATTGCAAACGCAACTTGTTGGGTTTACTTACTATAGATAGGAACAACAAGCGAAAATAAATAAGCCTACCTTGTTTCTTTGATTTGACCCCAAAAAGTTAGACAAAAATTGATGGTTATGCAACCGATAAGGATTGGAGCCTATATTGCACAGGACTCAGTCCTTTTAGTTTTGCCTTAATCCGTTTGTTATTATAATAATCAATATATCTCTCTAGTTCAATCCGAAATTCCTCCATAGAATCAAATTCCCGCAAATATAAAAGCTCCGATTTTAACAAACCAAAGAAGTTTTCCATGATGGCATTATCAAGGCAATTCCCTTTTCTCGACATGCTCTGCCGGATACCCTTATCTTTTAAGCGTTTCTGGTAGGTCTTATGCTGGTACTGCCATCCCTGGTCCGAATGGAAAATAAGGTTTGTATTATCGGGTATTTTTGCAAAAGCATTATCAAGCATTCTCAAAACCTGCCCCAAGACTGGCCTGTCGCTTATTTCATAGCTGATGATTTCCCCATTATACATATCTAAAATCGGTGATAAATACAATTTCGTTCCAAACAGGGCGAACTCTGTGATATCCGTCACCCACTTCTGGTTCGGTGCTGTAGTGTTGAAATCCCTTTTCAGTATATTAGGCGCAACCTTTCCAACTTCCCCCTTGTAGGAACGATATTTCTTAACCCTTACCATGCATTTCAGATGCAGGGCCTTCATCAGTCTCTGAACTGTTTTATGGTTGGCCTGATATCCACGGTTATGCAGTTCCATTGTGATACGGCGATATCCATACCGCCCCTGGTTTTCATGGTAGATAGCCGTGATGTTTTCCTTAACGGCGGCGTATTTATCCGGCTTCTGCATCTGCTTTACATGGTAATAATAGGTACTCCGCGGCATTTCTGCCAGTTCCAGCAATGCTGCCAGTTTATATTTCTGCCTTAATTCCGTAATGGCAGCTACTTTGTCGGTTTCTCTGATCTTTCCCGCTTTTGAATTAAGGCATTTAATTTTTTAGGTATTCGTTCTCCATGCGAAGGCGCTGCACTTCGGCAAGCAGGTCTGTGTTTGTCTCTATGTTTGTTTTTGGTTTCCGTGGGCGTTTTGTTCCCATTTTTGATGTCCTGCCTCTATGTTCTTTAAACAGGGCATCCTCCCCTTGCTCATAGTAGATGCGTTCCCATTGGGAAACAGTCCTGAAGGAAGGGATGTTGAAGTGGGCTGCCGTCTTTCGGATGGATGCACCTGTATTATGCATATATTCTACAACAGAGGCTTTAAATTCGCCAGTATAAGTTCTGTGTGTAGTGCTTAATCCTTCTACACCATGCTCCTGATAGGCATCCCTCCACTTTTGAATATCACCATAGCTGACATGGTATTCCTGTGCCAGTTTT
>CAJTKK010000018.1 GCA_910576535.1 uncultured Lachnospiraceae bacterium
CAATCTTTTTGAATGGTAAAAAAGTCATAGATGTTATCCTCCTTTCGTTCTATCAAGAAGAATAACATCTATTCACAAGCAATGCGGGCATTGGTATCGCCTTTCAGGTATTGGTCGATTGCCGATACAGCTACCCCGATCAGTTTATGCTGCTGATAAAAATGCCAAAAGCAAACAGCCCCTATACCGCCTCCCGATATAACAGAGAGAATGGAAATGAACGGTATGCAGCTATCGCGGAATACCCATATCCCTATCTGCGACAATAGTAAAAAGCCGACTATAAAAGCGGTTATCCCTGTAAATAAAAATCTGGTATCTCTGTTTGTTAACAATTCCATGCCCCACCTCAACAAATAATGTTCCATTTATACCCCATACGCCTGATATTGACAAGCTTCTGCGGCTCGCTGGGATTGTCCTCTATTTTGATACGTAGCCTGCGGATATAAACAGTCAGTGTATTACTGTCAACATAATTTCCGTCACCGTCCCATAATTTCTGTAATATCTGCTCTTTAGACAACAGGACGTTAGGATTTTGCATGAACAGGCAAAGCAATTTATATTCCGCTGCGGTCAAGTCTAACAGTTCCCCGTTTTTATATGCCTGTCCTTGCAGGAGCAAAACTTTAATGCCATTTGAGTGAAGCTTAGTACCCACAGAACCAAAGTCATTCGCCCGACGAAGCAGGGCATTGATCCGCGACATTAACACGCTAACCTTAAATGGTTTCGTTATATAGTCGTCACCGCCCATATCCAAGCCCATAATTACATTGATTTCCTCGTCCGAAACCGTTAAAAATATGATTGGCACTTTTGATGTCTGCCGGACTTTCCGGCAAATTTCAAAGCCGGAACCGTCGGGGAGAGAAACGTCTAAAATCAGTAAATCGTACTTTCCCTCCGTCCATGCGGTATCGGCTTCTTTTATTGTCCGCGCAATGTCTAATTCAAATCCTGCCTTTTGAAAAGCAAACGTCAGTCCGTTGATCAGGCTCAAATCGTCCTCAAGAAGTAGTATCTTACTCATATGCTTGCTCCTTTCCCTGTTTTGTCCTGCCATCAATCGGTTTCGCAGCATCCTTTGGAATCGTCAAATAGCAGCATCTTCGCCGCACCGGGGATACGCCCACCGGCACAATAATAGTTTACCCTACGAGGTGTCACGCCCCACTTCTCGGCGGCCTCTCTCAATGTCATATAATCCATTTCATACTTCCACAAAGCACATTATAGTTCTCTTACCCGAACAATGCAAGTGTGCCAAAAGGTTCCTCGCGGAAAATCAACATAATCCAACTGATTTATCGGCATCATAAGGTCATTCCTTTGTCCCAATCAGCACGATACAATATATTTGAGGCAAATGATTATGCCGATTGATGATTGAACCGTTTTAGGGCAAAAACGCGGGAATCACGGAAGAACTAACAGAACAATCTGAGAAGTTTGAGGTTAAATATCTTTGCCCGGCGCGCATAGCCATTACCTTTCCCAGCCTGCAATTTCTCCTGCATATTCACCAGAAGACCGTCAAAGTCTGCCGGTTTCTGTTCTAATGCTTGCTCAATCATCATGCGGATCTGGTTCCGGCAGGAGGACTTTGCCCAGCTTCACCTTCTGTTTTTCCGTTTTAGTATGGCATATTCCCAAGTTTGTGCAAACGGTCACTATTTTTCAAACACGAAAAATCGAGGCCGCCCAGACCTCGATTTTTATACGCTTTATGCTTCTGTCAGATTTTCTCCATTTGTCTCAATCACTTTTTTGAACCAATGAAAAGAATCTTTTTCATAACGGTTCAGCGTTCCTGATTGGTCATCATTTTTATCCACATAGATAAAACCATAGCGTTTTTTCATTTCACCTGTCGTAGCAGATACAAGATCAATCGGTCCCCACATCAGATAACCAAAGCAATCCACCCCATCTTCTTCAACTGCAAGTTTTAACTGCCGCAAATGCTGCTTCAGATAGTCGATACGGTAATCATCATGTACTACATTGTCCTCCTCTAGCACGTCCACCGCACCCAGGCCATTCTCAGTGACTATGATGGGCTTTGCAAACATACGATATACCACATTAAGCAGGTAACGAAGCCCCTTGGGATCAATAGACCAGCCCCATTTACTAAGTTCAAGGTAAGGGTTCTGCACACCGCCAAACAATGTTTCGTCCCCCTCCATTTCCTCACAATGGCCAACGCTGGAGGAATAGTAATTGACTCCAATAAAATCTAACGTTCCTTTTTGAAAATCTTCCCGATCCTCCTCAATACCCTCCAGGATAATTCCCATTTTTTCGTATTCCCTTAATTTATATGTTGGGAAAGCGCCTCTGCACATGCCCTCGAGCTGATAGAAATCACGGTACATCTCTTTGAAGGCGCCAAGGGCATTGTCCGGCTTGCAGTTGTACGCATACACAGGCTGAAGCCCAAACACACAGCCAATCTTATAGCTCGGATCAATCTCATGTCCCATTCTTACTGCTTTCACACTGGCAGCAGTCATATTGTAACCAATGGATGCAAGAGTCTGTTCAGGTGTCTCCATCTCAGAATATTTAAGCCCTGCAATGATATACGTAAAAATATCAGAAGCCTCCGTAGCAGGATCAATATGATTTAACTCATTGAATGTTGACCAGTAAGTAACCTTGCCCTTCAGCGCCTCAAACATCGTCCTGCAGTAGCGCAGGTAAAAATCAATCATCCTACGGTTTGTCCAGGAACCATATTCTTTAACTAAATGTACAGGCATCTCAAAGTGGCATAAAGTAATAATCGGCTCTATGTTATTTTGAATCAATTCATCTACAACAGACACATAATAATCAATGCCCTGCTGATTCGGCGTCTTTTCGTCTCCCATAGGATAAATTCTGGACCAATCCACAGAAATGCGAAGCGCTTTGAATCCCATTTTTGCAAATAGCGCAATATCCTCCTTGTAACGGTGATAAAAATCAATTGCAGTATGTGAAGGATAAAATTTCCCTCTCTCAATCGTCTTGCAGATTTCCCTTGGCTTCTCATAGCTTCCGTTGGTCACAAGATCCATAATCGCCAAGCCTTTCCCGTCCTCCTTATATGCTCCTTCACACTGATGAGCCGCAATGCTGCCGCCCCAGAAAAAATCTTTCTTCATATACATTAACTCCTCCTTAATCCGGAAGCCGCCGCTTTATCCACAATGACCGTTAAATTAGGATGAATGCGAAGAATAGATGCCGGCACTTTTGGCGTAATCGGTTCTTCCAAAGCTTTTCTTAAAATCTCAGACTTTTTCTCTCCATTTACAATCAAAATAATTTTCCTGGATTTCATGACAGTGGATGGCCCGAAAGTCATAAAACGATCCGGAACATTGTCCATACCGCCACAGGCATCCGCAAGAAGCCCTGTCAGTTCTTCATTGAAATAACTGTCAACAGCGTAACACCCCTGACCGAAATCCTCAAAAGCTCCTGAAATATTTCCGCAGAAATGTCCGTCGCAGCCAAGGCCAAGCAGCATCAAATCCAAGCCTCCATCAGCTTCCAGCTTCTGATCATAGGACAAATAATTTGTTTCATCAAACTTTTCAATCTGGCTTTCGGGAATGCTGCAGGGCTTATAAAACAGCTCCCGCAATGAAGTGAGCGTTGCTCCTTCTCTCCCACTCATTGGAATTTCATCAAAATTATAATAATGCACTCCTGGAATCGAAAGCCCTCCAATAACCTGTTGCACATATTCATATGCTTTTGCAGGCGATGAGCCGCCTGTAATTGATACATTCACACGTCTTTCATATCCTTGTACAAGTGTCCCCAGCAGGCAGGAGGCCGCTATCCGGCTCATTTCATCATAAGTGTCTGATATAATTAGATTCATTGACTGCTCCTTTTACATTACTACGCTCATAAACTCTTCATCAATGGAAGTTATCGTCTTGATTGTCGGCACCACGTCTAAATATTCATGCATATTTGTAATCACTACAATAATAGTCTCGTTATATCCATCCTCACGGATTCCCGCAAAGTCAACTAATGCAATCTGCTCTCCACGTTTCACATGCTGCCCCTCCTCTATCAGGGTTTCAAAGCGCCTGCCTTCCAGTTGCACCGTATCAATACCAATGTGAATCAGTACCTCAACGCCAGTGTCACTCTTAATTCCGATTGCATGCTTTGTCGGAAATAAACAGGTGATCTCGCCATCAACAGGAGCATATATTTCATTGGCAGCCGGACGAATCCCCGCGCCTTTTCCAAGGGCGCCGGACGAAAACGCCTGATCCGGAATCTCTGCCAGAGGAATAATTTCTCCCTTAGCTACCGCACTGAGAACTTCTTTGTTAAGTCCTCCTGCTTTCGGAGCGGCTTCTTTCTTATCTCCAGCCTCATCCGAATCCGCAGCCTCATCCTTTGGCAGCAGATTCGGTTTACTCAAAATAAAGCCAGCAACAACCGATGCCGCAAATCCAATTGCAACAGATGCAATCATAAAGTAAAAATTGTTAAAATCACTTTGGCCGATATAGGACGGGAGTCCCGCAAGCCCCCAAGCCATAGTATAAGTTTTTACATTCATCAGTCCTGCAAATAAACCACCTAATCCACCGCCAATCATTACGCAGAAGAATGGACGGCGGTACTTAACAAAGCATCCGAACACAGCCGGCTCCGTACATCCAAGAATCGCGGAAAAGCTTACTGTACCAAACAACTGTTTTTGTTTCGCATTTTTTGCACGAAGGAAATAGCCAAACATAGTGCCGCCGACTGCAATATCAGAAATTGTACAAGCAGCCAAAAATAACGGATCATATCCCATCTCTGCAAGAAATGCCATAACAATCGGCATAATAAAGTTTCCCGCACCCATCATAATAAGAAATGGCTGGATTGCCGCATAGAAAGCAACTACCGCCCAGTTACCCAGGGTATTGGCAAGCAATGTGCAGAAAAAGCTGATACCCTCTCCAATCCATGTTCCGATAGGCCCAAACAGAAACAGGGTAACCGGCAGAGTAATAACCAAGGTAAATACCGGAATCAGGAAATATTGAAGCATATTAGGTATTACCTTTTTCAAGAAAGTCTGTACATATCCCATGAACCAAACTGCAATCAGAATCGGAATAAAGGAACCTGAGTATGTAATTGCAGGAAGCCTGAATCCTAAAAAGCTTAAATTCTCTACCCCATTGATGCTGGTTGACAGTAAGGTTACTGCCAGCGCTACCGCCAGATATGGACTGGCATTCAAACGTTTTGCACAGGACATTGCCATAAATACCGGCAGGAAATAAAAGATTGCATTGCGGATAGAATCCAATACAATATAAGTCGGACTTTCTGCCGAAATAATTCCTGTCAATGCCACCAGTGACATGAGGCCGGCCAGCATACCTGCCGCAATAATTGGCTCTAACAGCGGTGTCATAGATTCAGATACTAAGTCCAAGGCAGCCTTAAAAGGATTCTTCTTGGTCTTTGGGACATTCGAAGCCGGGGCTTCACCGCCCATCCCGAGCATAGAAACCAGCTCAGCGTGTACCTCAGACACATGGGTTCCAATGATGATCTGATATGCCACATCATTGCTGACAACGTCAATCACGCCGTCCATTTTTTTGATCTCTTCTGTTTTTGCAATACTTCTGTCCTTTAAAGTGAAGCGTAAACGTGTCATACAGTGAACTATCGCACTGATATTTTCTTTACCACCCACAAAATCAATGATCTGCCGGTTAAACTTTTCATATTTCATTATTCTTATTCCTCTCTGTCTGTTCTATTGGTTACTCTGTGAATATGCAAGATCAAATAAGTTTCCTCATCAACACTTAATTCCATATGGAAATTCTCTCTTACATAGATTCTGATTTTCATTACACACTCATAAGCTTTCGGGTACAGCATTCTTACCTGAGCATTCAATTCCTTATCATTATCTTCATATACCTTGTTGGTCTGAAGCCGTTCAATAAAATACCGCAGATGTGTCACAAGCCTTGAGTAGTTCAAAGAATTTTGATCCAGATAAATACTGTAATGATATTGGATAATTGACAAAACATCCTTCAGTACCTGCATTGCCTGAATCGTTTCTTTCAGTTGTGATTTATTAGACTGCAGATTCACAAAATGAAGAGCGATGGAAACTGCTTCATCATCAGGAAATTCTATCTGAAACTGTTTATTTAATAGCTCCAAAGCGTACAAACCAATCCGAAAATGCTTTGGATAAAATTTTTTCACTTCCCAGATTAAAGGGCTTTGGATGAATTGTCCTTTACAGGCACGCTTTAAAGAAAAATCAATATGATCCAATATGATCAGATATAAATAATCATTTACCTTTTCCTCCAAGATGTCGCCCCGGAAGGTATCAATGGTTCTGACAGCCTGAAAAAATGTCTCCTGGGTCAATTCCTCCGCCAGATCCTGATTCCGGGTTCTGCCCAGCAGATATGCATACACGGTCCGGGCATGCTTCTGATAGATTTCCTCAAGAGACTCCATTTTTCTTATCCTCCTTTCCTTGATCTGCACATGGTTTTTATGCATAAGGGTATACACGCAGAGTGTTTCCTTGATCTGCACGTATCTTCTGTGCATAAAGGCATGCCTGTTAAGGTGTTTCTTTTTGATTTGCACATACTTTCCATGCATTTTCATAAATAGGTGTTAAAAAACGAGAGTTTGTTACAATATTTATAAAAATAATTTTATCCCCAAAATCCCCTGTAGCTAAAGCTTGTCGCATATCAGATATTTATAGAACTATTCTCTGATTTGTGTTGCAATAATCCAGTAACTCTTTATCTTATCTTTTGTAAGGCAGAACACTATGGAAGCAAAACAAATATTGGATTACTGCCTTTCCTCCTTAAACAGTACGATACCTGTTGAAAGTATACATGATTTTTAATTCGTTGTGGTTGCTTCTGGAAATAGAAAAAGCCGCCACTTCATAAATTGAAAAACGACGGCTTTTTCTGATCTCGGAATACAGTTAGCCAGAAACGCAAAAAGCACCCAGCAAAAAATACTGAGTACCTGCATTAGAATCATATTCCATTATTCAAATTCGGTCAAACTATATCCGCTTGCCTGGGTATAAGAAAACCCCGGAAAACCTTGATCTTCCGGGGTTTTTGACCAATTTTGACACGGTTTGAACAGCCGATTAACGCTTGCTGAACTGAGGCGCGCGACGAGCCGCCTTGAGGCCGTATTTCTTTCTTTCTTTCATACGTGGATCTCTCGTTAAATAACCCGCTTTTTTCAGCGTCGGCCTATAATCTGCATCAGCCTGAAGCAAAGCTCTTGAAATGCCATGTCTGATTGCTCCTGCCTGTCCCGTATATCCTCCGCCGCATACATTAACTTTTACGTCAAATTTATCTACTGTGCCTGTTGCCACAAGGGGCTGACGGACAATAACTTTTAATGTCTCCAATCCAAAATAATCGTCAATATCTCTTTTATTAATCACAATTTTCCCGTTGCCAGGTACTAAATATACTCTTGCAATTGATTTTTTCCTTCTGCCGGTTCCGTAGCAATTTGCTGCCTTAGCCATTTTAATTTTCTCCTTTCATCCTCTTAATTAAAATGTTAATACTTCAGGTTTCTGAGCCGTCTGTTCATGCTCAGGCCCTGCGTATACATGAAGCTTTCTGTACATCTGCCTCCCCAAAGGTCCTTTCGGGAGCATACCTTTAATTGCATGTTCCACTACTCTCTCCGGTTTCTTAGCCATCATTTCTTTTAATGTGGCTGATTTCAGGCCGCCAACATAATCGGAGTGATGATAATAAATCTTCTGATCCATTTTCTTGCCTGTTACTTTAATCTTTTCCGCATTCACGATTACCACATAATCGCCTGTATCCATATGAGGTGTATAAATCGGTTTATTCTTACCTCTTAAAACTTTAGCAACTTCAGATGCCAAACGTCCGAGTGTCATATCAGTAGCGTCAACTACATACCATTTTCTCTCGATAGTAGCTGGACTAGCCATAAAAGTTTTCATTCCGTTACCTCCAACCTTCAATCAATTTTCCTCCGGCAGCCGCCGGACATTTCCATTACCTCGTCCTCCGTCAGCCCTGCTGCCATGGTGCAGATGTCCGGCCACACCGTAAGGCCTCGTCCTGACAGACTTGCAGGAAACGCCGTATCCATTCCGGCGCTTCTCCGCTCCTATATTTATAATGTTCTGCCGGGGCTATGGCATCACATTACGAAACATTGTCACATTGAAATATTATATTATACGCCTCCACGTGTGTCAATAATATTTTATAAATTCAGCACAAATTTCGCAGCAATCCCGTCTTTTTCTTTATACCTGATATTAGTTTCTGTTTCCGTCCATATGAAAAAACTCATACTTGGCCAATATAAGCCCGCACGCCGGGGCTGTAGGGCCAGCCGCCCCCCTGTCCTTTGCCAAAAGAATCTCATTGGCACGCTCCGGCTCCCAAGCCCCTTTTCCTGCTTCCATCAAAGTCCCTGCAAGAATCCGCACCATATTGTATAAAAAACCGTTCCCCGTCACGCGGATCACAATTTCTTCCCCTTCCTGCATCACCTGAAGGCTATGGATTGTTCTTACCGTACTTTCCGTCTGTCCCCCAGCGCTGCAAAAACTCTTAAAATCATGCTCCCCTACCAGATATGCCGCCGCCTCCTGCATTTTTCCCACGTTCAGAGGCACATAAGTGAAATAAGAGTAAAGCCTCTTGGTCGGAACCGGAAACTTGGCATTCAGTATATGATATTCGTATGTTTTCCGGCTTTCGCAACGCCTGGGATGAAAGCCCGCAGCCACCTCCTGTGATTGCCGTATCCGTATATCCTCCGGCAATCTTTGGTTTAGGGCATAGGATATTTTTTCTCCCGGTATTCTCGATTCCGTATCAAACACCGCTATATTGCAAAGGGCATGGACTCCTGCATCCGTCCGGCTCCCGCCAATTACTTTAATTTCTTCCTGCAGCAGTTCTCCCAGGCATCTGTTCACTTCCCCCTCAATAGTAGGGGCATTATCCTGCAACTGAAATCCGCTATACGCACTGCCGTCATACGCCACTGTCAGCATAATTCTCCTCATATCGTAAAATATCTCCCAAAGTATACACAGACCACTGCATATACAAGCAATACTGCATATGCATATCTGTCTCTTTTATGGTAAATTAACGGTTTCATCTTTGTTCTATGTTCCCCTCCCCGGTAACATCTGGCTTCCATTGCCATGGCCAGGTCATTGGCTCTGCGGAATGCTGAAATAAATAAGGGCACTAAAAGAGGAACAAGGCTCCTTGCTTTCTTTATCAGGTTCCCGCTCTCAAAATCCGCTCCCCTGGCAATCTGGGCTTTCATAATCTTATCCGTTTCTTCCAAAAGAATAGGTATAAAACGCAGCGCAATAGACATCATCATTGCTATCTCATGCACCGGC
Source organism: uncultured Lachnospiraceae bacterium (assembly GCA_910576535.1). Classification (GTDB taxonomy): domain Bacteria; phylum Bacillota; class Clostridia; order Lachnospirales; family Lachnospiraceae; genus Kineothrix. Next base: position 9,479 of record CAJTKK010000018.1, read on the forward strand.
ACATGCAGCCGTTTTAAAGGCGACATCAATTTTTCCATACCGTCTGTCAGATTGTTCGGTGTAGTCGTCAAAGTCATCAGGGAAGAACCTATAATCAAAAATACCAGCCGGACAGCCATCATCGCCGCCAGCTTCAGCCCTTCCTTTGTCACCGTCAGCTTCCAGACGGAAATGAATGGCTCGCCCGGCGTCAGGAACAGATTAAAAATTACCGCTATCAGCAGCAGGAACACAATGGATTTCATCCCTTTTACCATAAAACGGAACGGCACGTTGGATATCTTCACCATACACGCCAAAAATGCGGCTGCAATCAAATACCCGGTAAAATTATCCACTAAAAAAAGAGAAATAATAAAAACAAATGTGGCCACAAGCTTTACTCTGGGGTCCAGCCTATGGATCACGGAGTCTGTCTGATAATATTGTCCTAGTGTAATATCCCTTAGCATTTTCTCCTAACTCCTCCTATATAGCCGGTATTCCAGGCATTCCCCTGAATATCCCCGGGGTTCATAGACTGCATTCGTTTGCGGCCTTATCATCTTTTCATCCCCTTACTGCGCAACGTCCTTAAGATCTCATCTCTCGCTTCTTCTACCGTAAGGGCATCTGTCTCCACCGGAAACCCTTTTTCTTTTAACGCCTGCATAATATATGTCACTTGAGGCGCCGCCAGCCCTACCTCCTCCAGCTCTTTATAATAGCGGAATACCTTCCTTGGCTCATCATCATACATCACGCTTCCCTGGTTCATAACTACAATGCGGTCCACATACTTTGCCACATCATCCATGCTATGGGAAACAAGGATGACTGTAATCCCTGTTTCCTTCCGCAAAGCCGCTATCTGATCCAATATCTCATCCCGTCCTTTTGGGTCAAGGCCTGCCGTAGGTTCATCAAGAATAAGCGCTTCCGGCTTCATGGCAAGCACGCCGGCAATGGCCGCCCTTCTCTTCTGCCCTCCTGATAAATCAAAGGGCGACTGATAAAAATAAGCATCCTCCAAACCTACCTGCTTTAATGCCGCATATGCCCGGAGCTGCACTTCTTTTTCATCCAGTCCCATATTCTTTGGGCCAAAGCAAACATCGGAAAATACATCTATCTCAAAAAGCTGATGCTCCGGATATTGGAAAACCAGCCCAACCTTGCTTCGGAGTTCTTTTTTATTAAAATCTTCTTCATGAATGTCCGCCCCATTATAATAAATATGACCGGAAGTAGGCTTCATCAGCCCGTTTAAATGCTGTACCAGCGTAGATTTCCCAGAACCGGTATGACCAATAAGCCCTATAAACTGCCCATCCGGTATCACTAAGCTGACATCCTTTAATGCGGCCATCTCCATGGCCGTTCCTGCTTCATATATATGACTGACATGGTCTAAAATAATTGCCATTCCAAATTCTACTCCTTTGCTTTCTCTATGGGAAGGCGCCGTCTGCCTTATCCCTTGCCGCCTACGTCTCTTACGCACGCAAAGCTTCTATCAATTCCTCATTCGTAAGAATACCGTCCGGCAGGGACACCCCTCTCTTTTTCAGTTCATAAGCCAGCAAAGTCACCTGAGGCACATCTAAGCGCAGCTCCTTTAATTTTTCTACCTGGGAAAAGATTTCCCTTGGGGTCCCCTGCATTGCAATATGCCCTTGATCCATTACAATCGCTTTATCCGCATGGATAATTTCTTCCATATAGTGAGTAATCAAGACAATGGTAATCCCTTCCGCATGATTCAAGGCACGGACTGCACGGATTACCTCTTTTCTTCCGTTCGGATCCAGCATTGCCGTAGGCTCATCCAAAATAATGCATTTGGGGTGCATTGCTATCACTCCGGCAATAGATACTCTTTGCTTCTGCCCGCCTGAAAGTTTATTGGGGGAATGTTTCCTATACCGGTACATGCCTACTGCTTTTAGGCTTTCCTCCACCCGCTCCCATATCTCCTCCGTAGGCACTCCCATATTTTCAGGGCCAAATCCTACATCCTCTTCCACTACCTGACCAATAATCTGGTTATCCGGGTTTTGGAAAACCATCCCCGCATTCTGCCGGATCTCCCATAAATATTCCTCTTCTGTGGTATCCTTTCCATCCACCCATACGGTTCCCTCTGTCGGGTAAAGGATCGCATTCAAATGCTTCGCCAACGTAGATTTTCCGGAGCCATTATGCCCTAATATTGCGACAAAATCCCCCTGCTTTATATCAAGGTCCACCTCATCTACAGCGCGGGTAATCCCTTCTACATTTCCTTCTTCATCCCGTCTGATATATTCAAAAATTAATTTTTTTGTCTTAATGATTCCCATTTGTTATCCTATCTTCAAAAATAGTTTACAATTAGCTGCCGCTTCCTATTTTACTAAAAAAAAGTGCAGATGACAAGGGGATGCGGAAAAAGTCATTTTCCCAGTCCCATTTGCCATCAGATTCAGGCAGTTATAGGCGCCAAGTCCCGCCCCGGCCGGACGGGCTATCGGCTTCCAGGCTGTTTCCCCTCCCATAACCGGCTAAGCCTATAGCAATCTTCCTTTTCCTATGCTAAAATGGAACTGGCGGCTGGATTTACCCGCCTATGGAATGAAAAATATCTTTATAGAAAAGGACTTAATTATAATGGACAAAAATAAAATGTTAAAACCACTCCTGTTAATCTTTGTCATCATTTTATTCTGCACTGTATTTTCCCGCCTGTTTTCCGGTTCAGAAACTTTGCTGGAATATGCACAGAAGAATCCTGAGATAGCTTACCGTACCCCAGAACCGGAACAAGCCCCTGGGAATAATATAAAGGATAGTTCCTCCCCGCAGGAAAATGAGGAAGACAGGAATACCTCTTCCGGCTCCCCTGCTTCCACAAAAAACAAAGGAATGCAAAAAAATATCCCTAGCAAAAAAGAAGAAGCGGAAAGAGAGGATTCCCCTATGAGTATTCATCCTGACAGAACCACCTATAAAGAAGGTTTTTACTATGAACCCCTGTCCCAGGAAATGATTAACAGGATCACCGGGATTTCTTACCCCGTTGCGGAAAATGAAAAAGATTCCCTGGCTATGGAGGCCTGCAATATCGTTTCTTCCAAAGAAGATATCCAAATATCCTACGATGATCTTTGCTATGTGAGCATTCTTCATTATAATTTCCGCGGCACGGAACGGACCGGTGAGTTAATTTGCAATCAGGCAATTGCCCAGGATCTGGTAGAAATTTTTTATGAACTGTACCGGAATGAATATCAGATAGAACAGATTAGGCTGATCGACGAATATAGCGGCGACGACACCCTTTCTATGCAGGATAACAATACCTCCTGCTTTAATTACCGTGTAGTTGACGGCACATCCAGCCTTTCCAAACATGCCCTTGGGCTTGCCATTGACATCAATCCGTTCTTTAATCCTTATGTTGTATATAAAAATGACGGCTCCACATATATTTCTCCGCAGGGAAGTGAAACATATGCGGACCGTTCCAAAGATTTCGCTTATAAAATAGATCAAAATGACTTATGTTACCGGCTCTTTACAGAGCATGGATTTATCTGGGGCGGCAATTGGAATTCCTGCAAAGATTACCAGCACTTCCAGAAAACGGTGGAATAACATTCTTATCCGTCATGGTCTTTGCGCTGCCACCGCTTATGAATCTGATCTTAAGCCCAATCTTTGAAAATCATCCTTTTGACAGCCAAAGATCTTTCCTATATGGAAAAAACAGCTTTTACCTTCCAATAGAAAGCAAAAGCTGTTTCCGTTATTATCCTAATAATGCAATTATACCAGTTCCAGAACTACTTCCATTGCTGCATCGCCTTTACGCGGCCCTATTTTTATAATTCTGGTATAGCCGCCCTTACGGGTTGCATATCTCGGCCCATATTCATCAAAAAGTTTCGCTGGCAAATCAACTTTTTTCGTTCCTCTTTTTCTCCCGGCATTCTTTTCCGGAACTTCTGTGACAGGATATAAAACCCTGAGCATCTGCCTTCTTGCATTCAGTCTGGAAGGAAGGTCTTTCTTGATTTCCTTTTCCACTTCATCATATACGGTTACTGTCTTACCATTTTCAATTCTTAAGATCTTGCCGTTCTTATCACGGTGTGTTTCAGAAAGAACTTTCTTCGTATCCTTGTCAATAATCTGCTTGATCCTATTTCCGTCCTTGTCCTTGCGTGCGACTTTCATAGTAACTTTAACAGTTTCATAATTGTCCTTTTCTTTCACTGCCATCGTAATCAGCCTTTCAGCAATTCTCTGGACTTCTTTTGCTTTCGCTTCTGTAGTAACAATCTTTCCATGATATAAAAGATTGGTCACCTGATTTCTAAGTAATGCTTTTCTCTGGGAAGATGTTCTGCCCAGTTTTCTGTATCCTGCCATTTTTACGGCTCCTTTCTCTTTTCTAGGGATATTTTTATCCCTTATGGCATATCCGGCCATGCTCTTTGGACTTACTTACCGGATATTGTTTCCATACCATGAGCCCACACATACACGCCTTTTGGGCTTACTGCACATGTGATTTCATATTGCTATGCCTCATCGCTCGGATTCAACTGCAGGCCGAGTTCTTTCAGCTTCGCTAATACTTCCTCCAATGATTTACGGCCAAGGTTGCGGACTTTCATCATATCTTCAGAAGTTTTATTTGTAAGTTCTTCCACTGTATTAATGCCGGCACGCTTCAGGCAATTATAAGAGCGGACGGAAAGTTCCAGTTCATCAATGCTCATTTCCAAAACTTTTTCTTTCTCGTCGTCTTCTTTTTCCACCATAATCTCGGCCGTTTTCGCATTTTCAGATAAATCAATGAAAAGACATAAATGTTCGCTAAGTACCTTTGCAGCGAGGCTGACCGCCTCATCTGGAACCAACGTCCCATTCGTATATACATCCAGTGTCAGTTTATCGTAGTCCGTAATCTGTCCTACACGGGTATTTTCCACTGTTACATTTACCCTTTCTACAGGTGTGTAAATGGAATCCACTGCAATAACCCCAATCGGCAAATCCTCTGTTTTATTCTTATCAGCGCCTACATAGCCCCTGCCCTTTGTAATGGTCAGCTCCATGTATAATTTTGTTTCCTTACCGCTAAGCGTAGCGATTACTAAATCAGGATTTAATATCTCAATATCCTGATCCACTTGAATATCGGATGCCCGTACGACACCCTCTCCATCATATTCGATATATGCGGTCTTTGGTTCATTTGTATCACTGCTATTTCTTATGGCAAGGCTTTTTATGTTCATTATGATTTCAGTCACATCTTCCTTCACTCCGGGGATGGAACTAAACTCATGCAGAACGCCTTCTATTTTCACCTGGCTCACTGCTGCACCCGGCAAAGATGAAAGCATGATTCTTCTTAAAGAATTGCCCAATGTAATTCCGTAACCTCTTTCCAAAGGTTCCACTACGAATTTGCCATACTTTTTATCTTCAGAGATTTCTGCAACCTCAATATTGGGTCTTTCAAAATCAAACACTGCAAATACCCTCCTTTACGAACAATTCTATTCCAATTTTTAAGTCAACAAACAAGCGGACACAGCCTGCCTTAAGCCTAGCTGCCACAGCCCGCTTGCTGTCAATCGCTTAAATTTATTTAGAATATAATTCGACTATCAGCATTTCATTAACAGGAACATCAATCATCTCTCTTGTCGGGAGTTCCTTAACTGTTCCTTTCAAAGCTTCCTGATCTACATCCATCCATTCAGGAACAAGTCTTCCTGCCGTAACTTCAAGGATATCCTTATATCTTTGTAAAGATTTTGCCTTTTCCCTTACCTCAATTACATCCCCAGCTTTAATTAAGTAAGACGGGATCTGTACTGGTTTGCCATTCACAAGGAAATGTTTATGTCCTACGACCTGCCTTGCTTCTCTTCTAGTCCTTGCAAACCCCATTCTGAATACTACGCTGTCAAGCCTTCTTTCCAGGAGAATCATCAGATTTTCACCTGTCATCCCTTTCATCCTGTCAGCTTTTTTGTAGTAATTCCTGAAAGGTTTCTCAAGAACACCGTAAATGAATTTCGCTTTCTGTTTTTCTCTTAACTGCAGGCCATATTCACTTACTTTCTTGCCTGCTCTCGGATTCGTCCTATTGGATTTCTTATCATATCCTAAATAAGCCGGCTCAAGCCCTAAAGCCCTGCATCTTTTTAAAACTGGTACTCTGTTTACTGCCATTTTCGGCTCCTTTCTTAAATCAGGCCGCATCTTAGCGGCGGCTACCCCTAAAATACTGCCTTGCATTATTGTTTACAGCGTGATTCCACGCATTCTTCCAACTTGCCCGATATATCCGCCCAGAGACGGATTTCCGCAACTAAACGCGGCGGCGCTTAGGCGGACGGCATCCGTTATGCGGTACCGGTGTCACATCGCGGATGCTTGTTACTTCAAGCCCGCAAGCCTGCAATGCACGGATGGCTGCTTCACGTCCTGAACCCGGTCCCTTTACCATAACATCAACGGTTTTCAAACCATGTATAAGTGCAGCCTTTGTAGCAGTTTCCGCTGCCATCTGCGCTGCATAGGGAGTAGATTTCTTTGAACCTCTAAAACCAAGACCGCCGGCGCTTGCCCAGCTCAAGGCATTTCCTTCATTGTCTGTCAATGTAACAATTGTATTGTTAAAAGAAGACTGGATATGTGCCTGTCCATGTTCAACGTTTTTCTTGACACGTTTTTTTGTTACTTTTTTTGCAACTTTTTTTGCCATTTTAAACTAACCTACTTTCTCTGCTATTCATTTACCTTTTTACTGCGCTTGTTCCATTTCCTCTTTTTTAGCTGTTTAGCACAATGCGCATTCAGTAATTGCTTTTACTTTTTCTTATTAGCAACTGTGCGCAAAGCGCACTTGGTATTTGCTTTTATTTTTTCTTATTAGCAACTGTACGCAAAGCGCACTTGGTATTTGCTTTTATTTTTTCTTATTAGCAACTGTACGCAAAGCGCACTTGGTATTTGCTTTTACTTTTTCTTATTAGCAACTGTGCGCTTGGGACCTTTTCTTGTCCTTGCATTTGTTTTTGTTTTCTGGCCGCGGACCGGAAGGCCTTTTCTATGACGGATTCCTCGGTAGCAGCCGATTTCCTGGAGACGTTTGATATTCATCGCCACTTCTCTTCTCAGGTCACCTTCTACCATGTAACCTCCGTCGATTACTTCGCTGATCCTTTTTACTTCATCATCCGTCAATTCCCTTACACGGGTATCTGGATTCACTTGTGCTGCCGCAAGAATTTTGTTCGAGCTTACTCTACCTATCCCATAAATATATGTGAGTCCAATTTCCACACGTTTTTCTCTAGGTAAGTCCACACCTGCAATACGAGCCATTTACATTTCCTCCATTTACTAAAAAATAGTTACTAAGCTGATTGAGGTACCTTCCGTACCCAACCGGAAAAATCAATCCGACCTTTCCAAAACATCACCGCACCGCCCACCCTGGCATTTCTTTCCTAAAATGGACTGTCCGGATTTTCGGAACAAAAATTCCGAAGGATTTCTGTTCTGGTATCAACAAGTAATTCCACAGGCTCCTATCGCTGGTTAAAACACATCTATATTGAACCGGTATGCCATAAGCCTACCGTTAATTTCCCAATTTAAAATATATCATAACCGGACAAGAACCCTCTGCCAAAAAAATGACTGGCAGGGATTAACCTTGTCTCTGTTTATGTTTTGGATTTTCGCAGATTACCCTGATTCTTCCTTTTCTCTTGATGATTTTGCACTTTTCGCAAATCGGTTTTACTGATGATCTAACCTTCATGCTCTATTACCTTTGTCCTTTCCGTAATCTGCAGATTTTAAGCTGCAGATACAATATCCGCAAATTTGTGCTGATGCCCAGATTTGCCGATTGAAAAACGATAAGTTTCTCAATCCAACCTCCTTTTAAAAAAGACCGTCTCAAATTATATCATGGAAACCCGGCATTTGCAAGCTGTTTTTCCAAGATTCCTCCTGTTTTTCAAATTAATCATACTATCCTGGTTAACCAGCAGATTATCCTGTTATTTATCTCTCCATATAATGCGTCCTTTGGACAAATCATAAGGCGACAGTTCCAAAGTAACCTTATCCCCTGGCAAGATACGGATGAAATTCTGTCTCAGTTTGCCGCTGATATGCGCCAACACCTTGTGGCCATTCTCCAGCTCAACCTGGAACATCGTATTCGGAAGCTTTTCCACTACCGTGCCTTCAATTTCAATTACATCTGCCTTTGACATATAAAACCTCCTATTGCCTTTCTTATTTCTTCATTATATATATGCTGACCGTTTAAAAGTTTCCCTCGTAGAATATCATCGGCTTCTTTTTTGATTATCTGAATATGCTTCTTATTTTTCTTTTTCGGATTTTCAACTGTTTTTAATCTTCCATCCGATACATAAACATATTCATTCTCTTCCCTGACTATGATATATACTGTATCCTTATCATGTCCCATCTTTGAAGTTGCAAACAATCCTGCCATATCTGTAAACATACACTTGCCTTTCCCCGATCAGCGTTCCTAATGCTGCACCAGAGTGAGTATTTCCGGTTCCCCTTCCGTAATCAGAACCGTATTTTCATAATGTGCTGACAAAGAACCGTCTATCGTGACCACCGTCCACTCATCTTCCAGCCATTCCACTTCCCAGCCCCCCATATTGATCATCGGCTCTATTGCCAAGGTCATTCCCGGCCTAAGCTTAATCCCTCTCCTGCGCTGGGCAAAATTAGGTATCTGGGGGTCTTCATGCAACTTTGAGCCAACTCCATGCCCTACTAGGTCCCGTACAATCCCATACCCGAAGCCGGAAATATAATCGTCGATTGCCTTTGATATATCAAATAAACGGTTTCCGGCCCTCGCCATTTTCATCCCTTCATAAAAGCTTTGCCTGGTAGCATCTATCAGAGCCTGCGCTTCCTTGCTTATCTTCCCTACTCCATGGGTTCTTGCCGCATCCGAATGATATCCTTCGTAAATAACCCCCGCATCCAGGCTGACAATATCCCCTTCTTTTAAAATTCTTTTTTTGCTTGGAATGCCATGAACCACTTCATCATTGACAGACACACATATGGAAGCCGGGTAACCGTTATAATTTAAAAAACTAGGGATACAGCCGTAACCCCTGATCGTTTCCTCGCCGATTCTGTCAATTTCATACGTAGATATCCCAGGTTTCACCAATTCCCCAAGGCGTTCATGAACTTCTGCAAGTATCCGGCCCGATTCACGCATTAGCGCAATCTCCCTGGCGGATTTTAACGATACTGCCATAGCCAAACCTCCACCTCTCATCCGCCGGCAGGATTTTCGTCTGCCGGGCAGAATTTTTCTGTTTTCTGATTCTCCTGCCCCCGCAGCCGGGCGGCAGCTCTTATCTGCTTAAAACCGCTACGATGGAATCAAATACTTCCTGCATAGGTTTTGTCCCGTCCACTGTCCTCAGCACATCTTTTTCCTTATAAAACTGAATCAAAGGCTGCGTCTGTTCATGATATGCTTTTAAACGTTTCAGGACAATTTCCTCCTTATCATCATCGCGCAGCGTCAGCACGTTCCCGCACCGGTCACAGACGCCATCCTTCTTAGGAGGGATATATTCCATATGATATGTCGCGCCGCAGGATAAGCAGGCACGCCTTCCCGACATTCTCTTTACTATGTTTTCATCCGGCACATCAACATCTACCGCATAATCAATAGCATCCCCGCGTTCTTTCAGCGCCTTGTCAAGCACCTCCGCCTGCGGGATCGTCCTCGGAAAACCGTCTAAAACATAACCGTTCCTGCAGTCTTCTTTTGCCACTCTGTCCAAAAGAATTTTTACCGTTAATTCATCCGGCACAAGAAGGCCTTGATCCATATATTTCTTGGCTTCCATGCCAAGCTCCGTTCCATTTTTAATATTTGCCCTGAAAATATCGCCTGTTGAAATATGAGGAATCTCGTATTGATCAGCTATCTTCTTAGCCTGTGTCCCCTTCCCCGCACCGGGAGCTCCTAACATAATAATTTTCATCGTCTTATTTCCTTTCTTAGGACATGTACCAACGACAAACGGACACACGCAAAGCGGGTGTCCATCTGCAGTTTAATCATTCAAAAAACCTTTATAATTACGGACTAACATCTGTGATTCAACCTGTTTTACTGTTTCCAGAATAACGCTGACGATAATAATTAAGCTTGTTCCCCCGAAAGAAACACTGGCGTTGAATAGCCCATTGAAAACAAACGGGAGGATGCCTACAATCGTCAGGCCGACTGCACCGATGAAAATAATGTAATTTAATATTTTAGTCAAATATTCACTGGTCGGTTTACCTGGACGGATGCCCGGTATAAAACCGCCCTGTTTCTTCATGTTCTCCGCAATTTCCAACGGATTGAAGGTAATTGACGTATAGAAATACGCAAAAAAGATTACGAGTACAATATACACAAGCAGCCCAATCGTATAAACAGGCTGGCTCGGTTTGCACCAATTGGAGGAATTCATCCCTCTCAATATTTCCGCCCATACGCCTGTCCCCTGATAACCAAAAAGGGAACTAACGATAAGCGGAAGCTGCATAAGGGAGGATGCAAAGATAATCGGGATAACCCCCGATGTATTTACTTTCAGCGGGATATTGGTTGTCTGCCCGCCGACCATTTTTCTCCCCTGCACTTTTTTCGCATACTGAACCGGTATTTTACGCACGCCGCCATTCAGTATAACGACCAGCGCTACCATCGCAATAATGATCGCAATGATAACCACCGCCGCTACTACTGCAAGGGCCGTAGACTTACCGTATACAAACTGCTCAAACAATTGATTGATATCCTGCGGCAAACGGGAAATGATATTGATGACAAGCACAATGGATATTCCGTTGCCTATCCCATTCTCCGTAATCCGTTCACCAATCCACATAAGAAATGCACTACCAGCGGTCATAGCCGCAATGACAGTAATAACATTCAGGGCATTATATTCCTCCAGCAGCCCTTGTCTTCCGAAACCAATGGCCATAGCGCCTGATTCAAACAATGCAAGAGCAACTGTCACATAACGGGTGATAGATGCAATCTTTTTCCGCCCGTCCTCCCCGTCACGCTGCATCTCTTCCAGCTTAGGGATCGCTATCGTAAGAAGCTGCATGATAATAGAAGATGTGATATATGGGGTAATGTTCAATGCCAAAATGGACATATTGAGGAACGAACCGCCTGTAAATGCATCCAAAAAGTTAAATGCATCCCCTGTCTGTGCCGCAAACCAATTAGAAAAATAATGCCTGTCCACTCCCGGCACGGGAAGCTGTGACCCTAAACGGATCACAACTAACATGAGGAAAGTAAAGAAGACCTTATTCCTAATTTCTTTGATTTTAAATGCATTTTTTACGGTTGTAAACATTACATCACCTCTGCTGTTCCACCAAGAGCTTCAATTCTTTCTTTTGCCGATGCGCTGAATGCATTAGCTTTTACAGTGAGCCTCTTAGTAAAGTCTCCGTGTCCGAGAATCTTAACGCCATCCCTGGGATTCTTCACAATGCCTCTTTCAATCAATGTATCCACATCAATTGTCGCCCCATTATCAAACACTTCCAGTGCGCTCACATTAATGGCAACGATTTCTTTTGCATTGTAGTTTGTAAAGCCTCTTTTCGGAATACGTCTATATAACGGCATCTGACCGCCTTCAAATCCTGGCCTTGTGCCCCCTGAACGGGCTTTCTGTCCTTTATGGCCTTTTCCGGCTGTCTTTCCGTTTCCTGAACCATGTCCACGTCCTCTTCTGAATCTGTCACCGTGTTTGGAACCTTTTGCAGGCTTTAAGTTCGATAATTCCATTTCCTTGACACCTCCTTATCTCTTTATGCTTCTTCTACCTTAACCATATGCCTTACTTGCTGAATCTGTCCTCTTGTCGCCGCGTTATCCGGCAGCTCAACCGTTTTATTCAGCTTACGGAGTCCCATTGCCGCAATTGTTTTCCTATGCTTGGGTATTGCTCCGATAGGAGATTTCACTAATGTTATTTTTAATGTTTTACCTTCCACTTTCATTTTCTCCTTTCTACACTTTTTGCTACGCCATAACCTCGTCTACAGACTTGCCACGGTTTCTAGCAACTTCTTCAGGAGTTTTAAGCTGGCTTAAACCTGCAATTGTCGCAAGGACAACATTCTGTTTATTATTGGAACCTAAAGATTTTGTACGGATATTCTTGATACCTGCAAGCTCACACACGCTACGTGCCGGACCTCCGGCAATAACACCGGTACCTTCCGGCGCTTTCTTCAAAAGCACGGTTGATGAACCGAACTTTCCAAGGAAATCATGTGTAATACTGTTATTTTCATCTAATGCAACACTAACAAGGTTCTTTGCTGCATCCTCTTTTCCTTTACGGATTGCTTCCGGAATTTCTGCTGCTTTGCCAAGCCCTGCGCCTACATGCCCGTTCCCGTCGCCAACAACAACTAAAGCTGTGAAGCGGAAGTTACGACCACCTTTTACAACCTTGGTTACACGCTTGATGGCAACTACTTTTTCAGTTAATTCAAACTGACTTGCATCAATGATTGTACGTCTCATGTGATTTTCTCTCCCTTCCTAGAATACTAAGCCAGCTTCTCTGGCTGCTTCAGCTAATGCTGCAACTTTTCCATGGTATATATATCCGCCCCTGTCAAAGACAACTGTTGTAATTCCTTTTTCCAGCGCTCTCTTCGCAATAACTGTTCCGACATATGCCGCCGCATCAACGTTGTTGGTCTTCTCAAGTTCCGACTGCACACCCTTTTCCAATGTGGAAGCCGCAACTAAAGTATTTCCAGCTTTATCGTCGATAATTTGAGCATACATATGATTATTGCTTCTGAATACAGCCAAACGCGGTCTTTCGGGCGTTCCGCTCAAACGGTTACGAATTCTCTTGTGTTTCTTAACACGAATTTTTGATCTAGATTCTTTTTTAACCATTCTCATACTCTCCTTATCTATTTCTTACCGGTCTTACCAACTTTACGTCTAATCACTTCATCAGCATACTTGATACCCTTGCCCTTATAAGGCTCCGGTCTTCTCTTATCCCTGATTTCAGCAGCGAATTGGCCAACCTTTTCTTTATCAATACCCTTGACAATAATGACATTCTGTCCTTCCAATACTGTCTCAATGCCTTCAGGGTCTTCCATTTCTACCGGATGGGAATATCCCAGGGATAATGTCAGTTTCTTCCCTGATTTTGCAGCCCTGTAACCAACGCCGTTTACTTCCAGTTTCTTTTCATATCCCTGTGTAACACCAATTACCATATTATTAATCAGAGTTCTTGTAAGACCATGAAGGGATTTCATCTTTTTCAGGTCATTCGGCCTGGAAACAACGATTGTTTCGCCTTCCATCTTAATTTCCATCTCTGAAGGAAGCACTCTTTCCAGTGTTCCCTTAGGACCTTTTACAGTCACTTTATTATTTTCTGCGATATCGACAGTAACGCCTGCCGGAACCGCGATTGGCATTCTTCCTATACGTGACATGCCCGTACCTCCTATTTTCTATTATCAATCTATAAACCGTTATGCATTCATCCGGTAAATCAAACCATATCCAAAGCTTCTATGCAAAATCAGAATGATATAGCATCGTTTTTCATGGTTTTACCAAACAAACGCTAAAACCTCTCCGCCAACTTCAAACTCTCTTGCCTTTTTGTCAGTGATAACGCCTTTGTTCGTGGAAATGATAGCGATTCCAAGGCCTCCAAGCACTCTTGGAAGTTCATCCTTGCCGGCATAAACACGTAATCCCGGTTTGGAAATCCTCTTAAGCCCCGTAATTATTTTTTCATTTTTATCTGCACCGTATTTTAACGTAATACGGATTGTTTTAAAGCTTCCATCATCAATTAAATCAAATTTCTTAATGTACCCTTCCTCCTGAAGAATCTGCGCAATCGACAGTTTCATCTTAGAAGACGGAACATCTACTGTATCATGTTTTGCAGTATTTGCATTACGGATTCTTGTAAGCATATCTGCAATCGGATCACTCATTGTCATGATTTAGTTTCCTCCTTCTCTTATTGACTTGAATCATGCTTGAAGAATGCTGTGCGCAATTTTCCAAATTCCAGACGCTGGAATTATCTCGAAAGAATGCGGAACGCATTCTTGCAGTTCTGCGAAGCAGAACTGTTTATTACCAGCTTGCCTTTTTCACGCCGGGAATCTGGCCTTTATATGCTAACTCACGGAAGCAAATCCTGCAAATTCCGTATTTTCTTAAATAAGCATGTGGACGACCACAAATTTTGCAGCGGGTATACGCTCTTGTCGAGAATTTTGGTTTGCGCTGCTGTTTGATTTTCATTGCTGTCTTAGCCATGAATTTACCTCCTCTTATTTTGCGAACGGCATATTAAATAGTCTTAATAATTCACGGGCTTCTTCATCTGTCTTTGCCGTCGTAACAACAATAACATCCATACCTCTAACCTTGTCAATCTTATCATATTCAATTTCCGGGAAGATAAGCTGCTCCTTGATACCGAGCGCATAATTTCCTCTTCCGTCAAACGAATTGGGATTTACGCCCCTAAAGTCACGTACACGGGGTAATGCCAGGTTTACCAGACGGTCAAGAAATTCATACATTCTTTCCCCGCGGAGTGTAACCTTGCATCCGATAGGCATCCCTTCCCTGATTTTAAAGTTAGCAATGGAATGTTTTGCTTTTGTGATGACCGCTTTCTGGCCAGCGATGGTTTCCATGTCCTTCACTGCGGATTCCAGCACTTTCGCATTCTCTTTTGCTTCGCCAACGCCCATGTTGATAACGATCTTTTCGAGCTTCGGCACTTCCATAATATTCTTATATCCAAACTTTTTGACCATAGCGTCTACGATCTCGTCTTTATACATAGTTTTAAGTCTGCTCACGCGTCTAGACCTCCTTCCTTAGAATTAATCAATAACTTCCCCTGTCGATTTTGCAAAACGTACTTTTTTGTCGTTTTCAAACTTGAAACCGATTCTTGTCGGTTTGCCTTTATGCAGATACATTACATTAGAAATATCAATAGGAGCTTCTTTTTGAACAATTCCGCCGTTTTGGTTAGCAGCAGAGGGTTTCATATGCTTTGTAATCATATTCACTCCTTCTACCAGCACCCTGCCCTTCTTTCTGTCTATGGAAACAACTTTTCCTTCTTTACCGTTATCTTTGCCGGCGATTACTCTTACGGTGTCGCCTTTCTTAATTTTCAATGTAGCCATTCCGGCACCTCCTTACAATACTTCCGGAGCCAGAGAAACAATTTTCATGAACTGTTTCTCACGAAGCTCTCTTGCCACCGGTCCAAAAATACGTGTTCCTCTCGGAGTCTTATCATCTTTAATAATAACAGCAGCATTCTCGTCAAATCTAATATAAGAACCGTCTTTACGGCGTGCGCCTTTTACAGTACGGACAACTACAGCCTTCACTACATCGCCTTTTTTTACAACACCGCCGGGTGTTGCATCTTTGACCGTGGCAACGATGATATCACCGATACGTGCATACCTCCTTGTAGATCCACCCATAACCCTGATGCAGAGGATTTCCTTTGCGCCTGTGTTATCAGCAACCTTAAGTCTGCTCTCTTGCTGAATCATACTAAACTCTCCTTCCGAATTTCGCCATGGGCGAAAAATTTACTATTTAGCCCTTTCGACAATCTCAACAAGTCTCCATCTCTTGTCTTTGGACAAAGGCCTTGTTTCCATTACTTTTACAGTATCGCCGATGTTGCATTCATTTTTCTCATCGTGCGCTTTTAATTTATAAGTTCTCTTTACAATTTTACCGTAAAGAGGATGTTTTACATGATTTTCAATGGCAACTACTATTGTTTTATCCATTTTATTACTGGTTACTTTTCCAGTACGTGTTTTTCTCAGATTTCTTTCCACAACCGATTCTCCTTTCTAACAATCAAGTTACTTCGCCTTCCGGTTACTGCGCAGCATTTTTCTTCTGCGTGATAACAGTCTGGATTCTGGCAATATTTTTCCTTACCTCTTTAATCCTTGCTGTATTATCCAACTGATTTGTTGCGTTCTGGAATCTCAAATTGAAAAGTTCTTTCTTAGCAGCTACCAATTCCTGTGCTAATTCTGCAGCTGATTTTGTTCTTAAATCTTCCACATACTTTTTAGTTTTCATTTGATGCACCGCCTTCCAAGTCTGCTTTAGAAACAATTTTACATTTGCATGGAAGCTTATGTGTTGCAAGACGCAATGCTTCTTTTGCTATTTCTTCGGATACCCCGGAAATCTCAAACATTACACGCCCCGGCTTAACAACTGCTACCCAGTACTCCAAGGTGCCTTTTCCGGAACCCATACGTGTTTCTGCAGGTTTTGCTGTTACTGGTTTATCAGGGAAAATCTTAATCCAGACTTTACCGCCACGCTTAATATAACGCGTCATAGCCACACGGGCTGCCTCAATCTGGTTCGATTTGATCCAGCATGGTTCTGTTGCTACAATACCGTACTCGCCGTAAGTAATCTTATTGCCACGGGTTGCTTTGCCCCTCATAGAACCACGGAATTGTTTACGATGTTTTACTCTTTTAGGCATTAACATTATTTATCGCTCCCTTCCTCCGAAGATACCTTTTCTTCGTTTTTGTTCTTAGTAGGAAGTACTTCACCCTTGTAAATCCATACTTTCACGCCAACTTTACCATAAGTTGTGTCTGCTTCTGCAAAGCCATAATCAATATCTGCTCTCAAAGTCTGAAGCGGGATTGTTCCTTCGCTGTAGAACTCGGTACGTGCCATGTCAGCGCCGCCAAGGCGTCCTGAACATGCTGTCTTAATTCCCAAAGCCCCTGCCTTCATGGTTCTTCCCATGCAAGATTTCATTGCACGTCTGAAAGATGTACGGTTCTCCAACTGCTGTGCAATATTCTCCGCAACAAGCTGTGCGTCTTTGTCCGGCCTTTTAATCTCTTTAATATCAACCAGAACCTTCTTATCCGTCAGTTTGGAAAGCTCTTTCTTCGTCACTTCAATTTCAGCGCCGCCTTTACCAATAACAACGCCCGGTTTCGCCGTATAGATAATAATCTTTACCCTGTCCGACGCCCTTTCAATTTCAATCTTGGAAATTCCTGCACTGTATAACTTCTTCTTAAGGAATTTTCTTATATTGTAATCTTCTACCAAGAAGTCTGAAAACTCAGCATCAGCATACCATCTGGAATCCCATTCTTTAATAACGCCGACCCTTAAACCGTGAGGATTAACTTTCTGTCCCATTAATAACCTTTCTCCTTTCTTTATCTTGCATCAAGCACAACTGTAATATGGCTTGTTCTCTTTTCGATTCGATAAGCCCTTCCTTGTGCTCTCGGTCTTACTCTTTTCATTGTAGGCCCTTTATTCGCAAAACACTCCGCTATATACAGATTTTCCGGATTCGGGTATTTCGTCGGATCCTGGCTATATTTATATTCAGCATTTGCCATTGCTGATTCCAATAATTTTTTAATTACGCCTGAAGCATATCTCGGATTATAACCCAAAATAGCCAGTGCAGTATTTACATCCTTGCCCCTGATGGCATCGAGAACGAAACAAGCTTTCTGAACAGGAATCCTAGCGTAAGATAACTTAGCTGAAGGCCTGACATCTTTCTGCGCGTTTCTTTCTCTTTTAATCTGGCTTCTATGTCCTTTTGCCATTTTTTTGCTCCTCCTTCCAAATTTCCACCCATGTCACGGACCCTTTATAGGTTCTAAAAGAGAAGAATGGCTGTGCCATTCTTCGGTTCGTCCGTGCCACGGACGAACTGCTACCTTACCTTAGATTTCTTTTCGTCTTTTCCATGACCTCTATAAGTCCTGGTTGCAACAAATTCGCCGAGCTTATGACCAACCATATCTTCTGTTATATATACCGGCACATGCTTCCTTCCATCATGAACTGCAAATGTATGCCCTACGAATGAAGGGAAAATTGTAGACCGGCGGGACCAGGTCTTAATTACCTGTTTCTGCCCTGATGCATTCATGGCATCTACTTTTTTCAGCACGCTTGCGTCTGCGAATGGTCCTTTTTTCAGTGATCTAGCCATTGTTTTTCCTCCTAATTATTTAATGCTTCTGCCGTCTCTTCTTCTTACGATCAGCTTATTAGACGCTTTCTTCTTTTTACGTGTCTTCAAACCAAGAGCAGGCTTGCCCCAAGGCGTACTCGGTCCCGGACGTCCGATACCGGTCTTGCCTTCACCGCCGCCGTGCGGATGGTCATTCGGGTTCATAACCGAACCGCGTACTGTAGGACGGATGCCCATATGACGCTTACGTCCTGCTTTACCAATATTAATAAGGTTGTGGTCTGCATTGCCCACAATGCCAACAGTTGCACGGCATCCAATAGGCACCATTCTCATTTCACCGGAAGGCAATCTAAGAGTTGCATACTTTCCTTCCTTTGCCATTAGCTGTGCGCTGTTCCCTGCAGAACGCGCCATCTGTCCGCCTTTGCCCGGATGAAGTTCAATATTGTGTACCTGAGTACCAACCGGGATATTGGACAGCGGCAGGCAATTGCCGATCCTTACTTCAGCTTCCGGTCCGTTCATAACTACCATGCCGTCCGTCAGCCCCTGAGGAGCGATGATATAGCTCTTTTGCCCATCCCCGTAACAAATCAATGCAATGTTCGCCGTCCTGTTCGGATCATATTCAATACCGATTACTTTTGCCGGGATACCGTCTTTATTTCTCTTGAAATCAACCAGCCTATATTTCCTCTTGTTTCCGCCCCCGCGGTGCCTTACCGTAATTTTACCCTGATTATTACGGCCTGCGTTCTTCTTTATCGAAACACAAAGGGATTTCTCAGGAGTCTGCTTTGTGATTTCGGAATGATCAGAACCCGTCATATGCCTTCTGGAAGGTGTATATGGGTTATATGTCTTAATTCCCATGACTTAAGTCTCCTTTACTTTAGCTTTGCGCGGCATCTTCTTTCTTATGCCGCATACTTTCCTGTTGCTTCTATGCCTTTTTGCAGCGCGGGATTCCCCGCCCGCCTGGCGTTCCTTTTCTTACAGTCCTGCAAAGATTTCAATTTCCTTGCTGTCTGCTGTCAGCTTCACAATTGCTTTTTTCCTTTTTGCAGTCTTTCCGGAAGTCGTGCCACGTCTTTTTGTCTTGCCGTCCAAGTTCATCGTGTTGACTCTTTCCACCTTTGTTCCTTCAAACATCTTTTCCACTGCCTGTTTGATCATTGTCTTATTCGCTTCCGGATGAACCAAAAATGTATATTCCTTTTCGCTCATGCCAGCCATACTTTTTTCAGTGATAACCGGTTTGAGGATTACATCATAATATTGAACGTTTGCCATTATGCGTACACCTCCTCGATATTGGCTACCGCTTCCTTCGTCAGGACCACGGTATCGTATTTCATAATATCATAAACACTGATTGTGCTGTTTACTTTCCTTGCTTCCCCATCCTTTTCAACCACAATATGGGAAACGCGGACAGCCGGGAGATTCCTTGATGCAAGGAGCACCTTATCATCAATCACCCCTGTCACTACCAGGGCTTTTTTCACATTAAGGTTCTCCAGGACTTTCCTCATCGCTTTCGTCTTAGCTTCATCCATTTTCAGCTCATCCAGCACAATAAACTTATTGTTCTGCACTCTGCTTGTCAATGCGGAACGGATCGCTCCCTGTTTTTCTTTTCTATTCATCTTAAAGGAATAGTCCCTCGGCACCGGGGCAAAAACAACACCGCCGCCTTTCCACTGAGGAGCCCTTGTGGAACCCTGCCTTGCATGTCCTGTCCCTTTCTGCCTCCAAGGTTTTCTTCCTCCGCCGGAAACTTCTGAACGGGTTTTCGCCTTCTGCGTTCCCTGACGTTTATTCGCAAGCTGCTGTACGACCGCCATGTGTACCAGATGTTCATTAATTTCAACACCGAATACCGCATCGTTTAAGTCGATTCTGCCAACTTCTTTGCCTTCCATATTATAAACAGATACGTTTGCCATCTGAATGATCCTCCTTTCATCCGTCCGGGATTAGCCCTTAACGGTTTCTTTTATTGTCACTAAACCTTTTTTCGGTCCTGGTACTGCGCCTTTTACAAGAAGAAGGTTCTTCTCCGCATCTACACGTACAATCTCAAGGTTCTGCACGGTAACTTTTACGCATCCCATATGCCCGGGCATCCCTTTCCCTTTAAACACGCGGCTCGGTGAAGAGCAGGCGCCATTGGAACCCTGGTGACGGTGGAATTTGGAACCATGGGTCATAGGTCCTCTATGCTGGCCATGTCTTTTAATCGCGCCCTGGAAACCTTTGCCTTTGGAAATTGCAGATGCGTCTACTTTGTCGCCGGCCGTAAATATATCTGCTTTTATTTCTTTGCCCAATTCATATTCTTCGGAATTGTCAAATTTAAATTCCCTTACATATCTTTTGCCGGAAACGCCCGCCTTATCGAAGTGTCCTTTCATAGCCTTGTTTACGCCATGCCTGTGGATGATTTCTTTCTTGCCGCCCTTGTCTTTATTGTTGATTCTTTCCTTTTTATCAACAAAGCCAACCTGAACCGCTTTGTAGCCATCGTTCTCCACGGTCTTAATCTGCGTCACATAACAAGGCCCTGCCTGAAGTACCGTTACCGGAACCAGCGAACCGTCTTCATTGAAGATTTGAGTCATTCCGACTTTCGTCGCTAAAATTGCTTTTTTCATTTTTACCTCCTGTTTGTTCTACAGCGGCCTAGCCTTTCGGGTTTTTATCCACCGCTTTCTGCGGCATCCTTCCCGCCCTAAAAAACTATGCATACTAGTAGGGGTTCTTTGTTTCATTGAAATGAAGAAACTTTATTTTGTCTTCATTTTGATGTCAATATATACACCAGCCGGCATCTCCAGTCTCTGCAGCGCATCCACTGTCTTCGGTGTCGGTGTAATAATGTCAATCAGTCTCTTGTGGGTTCTTTGTTCGAACTGTTCCCTGGAATCTTTGTATTTGTGAACCGCCCTCAGAATAGTAACCACTTCTTTCTTTGTGGGAAGGGGTACCGGTCCGCTCACCTGGGATCCGTTCTTTTTAACTGTTTCAATGATTTTCTTGGCAGATGCATCCACTAAATGATGATCGTAAGCCTTTAAGGTAATCCTCATTACTTGACTTGCCATAAAAAAAGTCGCCTCCTTTTCGCACTTTTCAACCCTTAAGTACGACAAGCGGTGACTGTACACTCGTCCGTGTGTGTCCTGATAAATGATATATCCCATTCATCGGATTATTCCCTTACCACACACCGTTACACTACTGCTAAGTAACATTATTGCCTGTACAGTGACTTGTCGTCAGTTTCTTTAAGCCGGCCTTGCCAGCCTCTTGACATTCGCTCCACGGAAAAACCTGCCGACAGGCAGCAACCTCACGCTTCATAGCTATCATGTCACAGCAATTGTTAGTATACATGATGTTTTTGGGAAATGCAAGTATTTTTTTTACTTTTTTTCCGGCAGCCTGGCTGTTTCCGGCAACTGTATTCCGCGCCGCCCCTGACCCGCCAGTAAACGGTTAGCCACTGGGCTATTGGCTTTATCCCGGTCAAGCCCTTCCTGCACCGGGCATTCTCACAGCAGCCAAAGAATCCTTGCCAAACCGTCCGTCTTAGTGTATATTGAAAACGTTAAACTGGAATATTGCCTTGTTGTTTTTTGGTAACTGCGCGATTGTGCAGGGCGGCATATGATTATGAAAAGGAGTATGATTTATGTGGACAGCAAATAGATGGGATGATTATGAAGTTTTGGATACATCCAAAGGGGAAAAATTAGAACGTTGGGGAAAATATCTTTTAGTGCGCCCTGACCCGCAGGTTATCTGGAATACGCCCAGAACAAACCCGGGATGGGAAAAAAGGAACGGGCATTATCACCGCAGCTCCAGCGGGGGCGGGGAATGGGAATTTTTCCGGCTGCCGGATGAATGGAGTATCCGCTATCAGGAACTTACTTTCCGCTTAAAACCCTTTCATTTCAAGCATACCGGCCTTTTTCCTGAACAGGCTGTAAACTGGGACTGGTTTTCCCCCTTAATCCGCAAGGCAAAGAAACCGGTAAAGATCTTAAATCTGTTTGCTTATACCGGAGGGGCTACCTTGGCGGCTGCCAAAGCCGGGGCAAACGTAACCCATGTGGATGCTTCCAAAGGGATGGTTTCCTGGGCAAAGGAAAATGCCATTGCCTCCGGCCTTGAGAATGCCCCTGTCCGCTGGCTGGTAGACGATTGCGTCAAGTTTGTGGAACGGGAAATACGCCGGGGCAACACTTACGATGGGATTATCATGGATCCGCCATCTTATGGCCGGGGGCCGAAGGGCGAACTATGGAAGATAGAAGAAAATATCTTTCCATTTATAGAACTGACTGCCAAAATCCTTTCCAAAGATGCTATTTTCTATCTGGTGAATTCCTATACCACCGGCCTGCAGCCCGCTGTCTTATCTTATATGATTCATACGGCTCTTGTGCCGGCCTTCGGCGGCCATGTAACCGCAGACGAAATCGGGCTTCCTGTCAAAGAAAGCGGGCTGGTTCTTCCCTGCGGCGCATCCGGCAGATGGCAAAGAATCTGATATGCTTTTTACAGATTTGTCTCCTTAACCTGTAATTAAAACCTCCCGTATGGAATCCCGCCACAACATATCCCTCCTCCGCCGCAGCAAATATTGCATATCAGATTTGCAATGCAAAGCCTCATGCACATATCCCCGCTGCCGGCATAGGGATTGCCGTAAGCATACTGCCGCCGCCGGTACTGGGTTCCCCCATTCTCAAACCGGTACGCCAGATTCCTATAGTCCATATTGCCCGGTTCCATCGCCGATGCCCTTTTTGCATGTTCCATCGCCGCCACCGTATTCCCAAGTCCAGCATGAGCCAAAGCGCTGTAATAATACCATCTTGCCCCTTTTTCCGCCATGCCGTCCAGCACATTCCTTGCTTCTTTATAGTACCCGTTCCTGATATAATTCCCGGCTGCCCTTAAATGGCTGTCTTCCTCATAGCCTGTACTGCTGCCTCCAAAATTCCCGAAGCCCCCGAAGTTCCCAAAACCTCCAAAGCCCCCTCCGTAGCCATAGCCTCCCCTTGTGCCGTACCCTTGGTTTCCATAGCCAGTATTCCCATAACTTTGATTCCCATAGCCTTCCGTCCGCTCTTTCATAATCTGCTGATACGCTTCCTGAATCTGTTTGAATTTCTCTTCCGCCTGGGCTTTGTTGGGATTATTCACATTCGCATCCGGATGATACCTTCTGCTAAGAGTCCGGTATGCCTTTTTTATCTCTTCCTCGGAGGCATTCCCTGGCACCCCTAAGACTTCATAAGGATTATTCATTTTTTTTCGCCTGTTCCTTTTCTTCAGATTTCCGCCTTGCTCTTACCCTTTCATAACGGTACCATACGCCGGAATAGATAATATTCCGTAAAATACCGGCATTTTCCAGGATAGGCAGTTTTTCAAATTCTTTTGAACACTCTGCCATCATCATGGTCAGGATTCCTCTGCACTCTTCTTCAAAATCCGTGCTTTCATATATTCCAAAAAGGGGATTGTAACTGCCATTTTTTAAATCCTTCTCAATGTCTTCATAAGCATCGCACAAATAAATAAACTTTCCCAGATATAACCCAATCCTATAAAGATTCTCTTTCCAGATATCCTCTTTGCAGACCATAATTTCTGCCATCACTTCCCCGAACAGCCCCGACATTTTATCAATATCCCGGCATCCTTTCTTTTCTTCTTTTCCAAGACGCCCTATCAACTTTTCAATTTTCCGTGTCTTTCCTCTATGCTTTTTTTCAATTTCCCGGTATCCTTTCCTTAACAGGGCAGCATAAAAACGCTGGCTGTATTTCCTGTCGTCTTCCCAGTCGTCCTTGCATTTATAATAGGAAAACAGTAAATTCATATCTGCCGCATATTCTGTAAATTCATTGGTTCTCATCCCATGCTTTTCAAAAGGGTGGGCCGCGCACTTGCAGCTTCCCGCTGTTTCTTCCGGCTCATACAAACCGGTCAGAAGCATAATGACAAACGTCATATCATAAGACAGTGTCATCTGTCCCCAAAGCCCGTATTTTTCCTTCAGCATCCGGCAAAGCCCGCAATAATATGCATGATAAATATCAAATTCCTTGAATTTCATATCCCCCTTATTGATGATCACATACCCAAACATAGCAGCGCCCCTTTCATCAATACAGCCGCAACTTATCCCTTCGCTTTCTTTACCAAAGACAAAAACAGCCCTTTCTGGCTAAACACAAACATTTTCCGGCTATAATCACGGTTAATAGCCAAAAACAGGTCTTCCTCCGAAGAAAGAATCCTTCCTTCCCTGTCCACATACCACGTATGCAAGTCCAGATCGTCCAGGCGGAAAATGTCTCTTGTCATTGTAAACGAGCATACCGGCTGCCCGTCCTTCCTTTGCGCATGTTTTCCGTAATCCGCCTCTTGAGATGGGTGGCCTTCTAAAATGCTGACCGTTGCCCCGGCCTTTTTGGCGGGCCGCCTGACCTTCCCTGCAAATTCCCTGGCCTCTTCTTCTAAACCATTCGCATATATTTTTACTTCCCTTCGCCCTTTCAGCAAATTCTCCAGCTTCTTTTCCGTATGCTCCACCGGAAAAATCTTACCGTCTTCCGCTTTTCCCGTCTTTCCATGGATAGCATCGTCATATGCATACATTACCGTCCTCGCCCTGTTTTCCTCCCCAAGATAAAGGTCATTGTAAACCACGTCAAAAATCCCTTCCAGAAAAGCGCAGCACATATCTTCCCATTTTTCCTCCGGGGTATATTTCATAAAAAAACGGATCCAGTTACGCCATGCATAGTAAAGCGGAAATGTATTCACATCCTCCTTTTTCGCGCCCATGGAATGTAAGACCTTTGAGCTGCCAAGAGACGCCACTTTATATCCTGCCAGATTACATTTATGCCCCCACTCCGTATCATCCCAGTAAAGAAAATTTTCTTCCGGCAGCAACCCGATTTCGCGGATCACGGAAGCCCTTACCAGAACCGAACATGCCGCCACCGCATCTGAATACACAACGGACGGCATAGAGCCGTCTTCCGGGCATCCGTGATATTTGGCCTCGCAGCAATATTCATCCCATACAATGTCTATCCCGAACTGCTGCACATAATCCGGGGCTTCCATATGATATACTTTAGAGCCGGCCATCCCAACTTCCGGATGCCTCTCCATAAAATCATACAATTCCCCCACTGCATTTTCATCTGCCAGCACATCATTATCCAGGCACCAGACATACTCATACCCCTTTTCCAAGGCATAACGTATCCCCGTATTAAAGCCGCCGCTTCCCCCAAGGTTCTCCTTATTTACAAACAGTTTTACCTTATCCCCAAACCTGTCCCTGATATGCTCTGCCGACCCATCTGTAGAGGCATTGTCCACCACTGCGATGTCCATATCCTTAAATGCCGATTCCGTCACGCTCTGAATACATTCTGCCACGTAATCCTTCTTATTATAATTACAAATAACTGCAATCACTTTCCTCACAGCCCCGTCTCCCCTCTCTTCCCTGTGCCGCTGTATTGTTTTCCTGATCTTCTTTCCGCTCCGGCGCCTAAAAGGGCAAAAGCATTGATTCTCCGGCAGTCTTTTGTTTCCCGTATCTTGCCGCACACAAAAACGCCGGCGTCCATACGCCCTCATTCAACGTATAAACACCGCTGCGTTTTCTCATGGGTAAAAACTTATTTACAAGATGATATACGACAGCATCCTTTTACTTCCGTCCTGCCATCCCCGGTGTTTTATTCCTTGCACCCATTCACCAGTTCGTCCAGCAGCATCGGCAGCATCTCTTCAATATCCCCGTCCTTGAACTGACAGGTGCCTACTGCTTTATGCCCGCCGCCGCCATATTTTAACATCAGCCTTCCCACATTCACATCCGAAGTCCTGTTCAGCACACTATAGCCCACAGCCACTGAACACCCCAGCCCTCCTTTTCCGCTGACAATCCATGCGGAAATATTCTGTTCCGGATACATACTGTAAATCATAAACCGGTTTCCCGAATAAATAGGGTCTACCTTTCTAAGGTCGGAAATAATCACATCCTTTTCTACTCTCGTATTTGTTTTTACCATTTCTTTAAATTTTTCCGCCTGTTCAAAATAAATATCAATACGCTCCTTTACATCCGGCAAAGAAAGAATTTCCTCCGTAGTCATCGTACGGCATGCATCAATCAGTTTTTCCATTAACTGATAATTGGAAATCGTAAAGTTCCTCCATCTTCCAAGCCCGGTTCTTGGATCCATCAAAAAGCCCACCAGGATCCATCCCTTAGGATTTTGTATCTCATCAATTGTCAAATTGCCGGAATCCACTTTATCTACCGCTTCCATCATATCACGAAACTGAGGGAATCTCTCTTGCCCGCCGTAATATTCATAAATTATTCTTGCACAGGAAGGGGCGATTCTGCTTTCCCCTTTATATTTTCCCTCCAACTGGTTTCTCTCAAATTCGCTGGAATGATGGTCAAACCATAGCCCGCAGCCTTCCACATACGGCACATTGGCAAGACAGTCATCCTCTGAAATTTCCACCAGACCGTCCTGCAGATCTTTCGGATGGGCAAACTTCCAATGGTCGATAATCCCCGCCTCCTTCAGCAAAGCCCCGCAGGCCAGTCCGTCAAAATCCGACCTTGTAACTAATCTCATAGCAGTACCCTCTCTTTCTCTTTTTGTTAACCCTTATGTCCATAATGCCACATCCGCTTCACAACGTCAACCTTTCCCTGATTTCCTGGCGTTTTTCCACATTTAATTTTTCAAAAATATTGGATACATGTTTTTTCACTGTTGTCTCGCTGATATTCAGTTCCATAGCAATTTCCTTATTGCTCAGACCCTTGCCAATCTGCACTGCCACCTCTGCTTCCCGCCTTGTCAGCCCCAATTCCAGAAAACGGCCGTACGCCTCCTGTGCCGTCCATAGCTGTTCCTTCTTTTCCTGTATCTTGCTTTCACCGCTCCCAAGCCCTATCCATATGCATATTCCGTAAAGAAGAGGACGTATATTCCATGCTATATTCTGCATCAATATGTCAGGTCTCCAATCCTCCCCATGCCCGATCCCTTCTTCGTCAGCAAGCATGATAAAAAGAAGGATCCATGTTTCAATCAGGCTTGCATATACAACATCCATAGCAAACCGTCCATAATCCAGTTTCTTCCACTTCCGGAAATCATCCTTTTCCATTCCGGACAAATAAAGAAGTGTCCCCCCTGCCAGAGCCAACAAAAGCTGCCCGAAATCCAGCAGCAATTCTATCCTGATGCCAAACAGCAGCGAAACCAAAGCAAGATAAAGCAGGATAGCCATTATCCTTTTTCTTACCTTCATAACCCACCTATCTTCCTTCTTTTTTTATCGTTTCTTCCTCTTTGCCCTTCCTTATTTCCGCCATCTTCCCCTGATTCGTATCTTCACCGTTTTCCTCATTCTCATCCCCGTCCTGCATATATTCAATCATTCCTACATGCAGTCTGCTTCTCACTGGCAGAAGCAATACGCTCATCCCGTAGGCATACAGCAAAACCAGCGACATAACCACCAGATTCGCCCGCCATGCCCACGGGTCATCCGGTATATTATACATATTGACAAACTCTAACACCGTAATAAAAAATCCACCATACCTCACTGCTTTTATAAAAAGCTCCACCGCTTCCTCCGCCCGTTTCCATTCCAATAACCCCGCACTCTTTCTCTTTCTCATTGTCAGGTGAAACGCATTCAGAAAATCTCTCCAAAGCCCGGAAGCCGCCAATGCGCTTACTCCTATCAGCACAACCATTGCCAGGCTGGTGAAATCCCATACCGCAGCAAAATCCGTCCATCCCGCCATAAAACCTGCCCCAAATACAATGACTGCCATGATTCCTACAAAAACCAACAAAAACATATCTGTACTCTCCTTTCTCCTATTAGGCGCAAACGCCCAGGGGGCATCTGCCATTTCTTATTTCATCATATGCCCGGTATAAAAAACGCTTGTTCCAGTAATCCTGTTGACAACTTCAACATACCCCAATATCTTTCTAAAATCCATACTACCATGGAAGTATTTTAGTAGTAATGTCTGTACAATCTGCCGGATGGCCTTGCTGGCAGAACTTTTCACACCCGGATCCTATATGGCGTTTTGACCTACATTTGCGCCGGGGCGCTGCTGCAGTCGTTTTCCTTATGCGCAAAGTGTGCCTCCCATGGAGGGTTTCACTTTATAAGGCGCATTTCCCTGTAAAGCCAAAAACGCCAGTGCATGGAAATAGAATCCCTCGCACTGGCGTTTTTTATTTTGCCTATCTAATTTTTCTTACAATGCAAAATCAAAGTTCTGCCCGATGCTGCGTTCCCCTGCAGTCATCATGCTGTCTGCCATGCCAGACATTACAACAGCATCAATCTTTCTAAAGAGTTCATCCCAGCTTTTTGCGGTAACGGTTACTTTGTGGCTCTTATCAATCATTTCCGCTTCCCCGCTCTCTTCAGCAGCGGAACCAGTACGCTTTGCTTCCGCTTGCTCTTCTGCCTTTTTCTTCTCAGCTCTTTTCGCTTCCTGTTTTCTTGTCTGGATATTTTCTTCCCGTTTTGCTGCGATTCTTTCCCTTTGTTTTGCCAAAGATTTATCCACTACTGCAAAGAAAGACGCATTGCCATGGTCGTCAAATGTCATCCCAAACGAACTCACCTTACTTGCATTCGTCCCTAGCTTCTGCTTCATCATCTGCATCTGAGAAGTGGCATTCGTCAAAATCCCTTCATATTTCTTACGGTACTCCTCGTCTTCCGCCATCCGTTCAATCTTATCCGAATCAATCAGCACCAGCAGTTCCTTGCTGCTGGCATACATCCCCTTGTTCCGCTCCACTTCCGCCTTCTTGTCAGGGGAGACAAGGACAAATTCCATATTAGAATATTTCTTTTTCAACTGTTCGTAATATTTCAGGGCTTTATCGCTGAGTTTTGGTTCCCCGATTGTCCTTCCTTTGACATCGTTCAGTTTTTCTGATGAAGAAGCTGACTGCTTATTCACCCTCTCGTCTTTTTTCATGCTATTGCTTCTCGTATTCGGGTATTCCGATGCAATCGCATTCGCATAAGCGCTCTGGTTTAATCCACTCGTATTCATAGCTTTATCCTCCTTGAATCCGCTTTTCAAAGTCCCTTTTGAAAAATTTCCGGTATCTGTCATTTATATCGGCTTCTTTGGAAAATATGTTTACCCCTTTTTCCTAATGGTGGAACAGGCGTATCCCTGTAAATACCATCGCCATTCCATATTTATCGCAGCATTCCACAACAAGGTCATCCCTTACCGACCCGCCCGGCTGGGCAATGTATTTTACACCGCTCTTATGTGCCCTTTCAATATTATCAGAGAACGGGAAAAATGCATCCGACCCTAATGCAACTTCCTGGTTGCCGTCCAGCCATGCACGTTTTTCTTCCTTTGTAAATACCGCAGGCTTCTCCTGGAAACGTTTTTGCCACTCGCCTTCCTTAAGAATATCTTCATATTCGTCCCCAATGTATACATCAATGGCATTATCCCTGTCTGCCCTTCCTAACGAATCCAGGAATTTTAGCCCAAGCGTCTTGGGCGCCTGGCGCAGATACCAATTATCCGCTTTCTGCCCTGCCAGCCTAGTGCAATGGATCCGGGACTGCTGCCCGGCGCCGATGCCAATCGCCTGCCCGCCTTTTACATAGCAAACAGAATTGGACTGGGTATATTTCAGCGTAATCAAAGCAATCTTTAAATCTGTCAAAGCCTCCTCCGGGATTTTCTTATTTTGGGTCACCACATTGGATAAAAGCCCGCCGTCGATATCCAGCTCATTCCGTCCCTGCTCAAAGGTAATGCCGTATACCTGCTTTCTTTCAATAGCATCCGGTACATAGGAAGCATCCATCTGAATAATATTATAGTTCCCTTTTTTCTTTGCTTTTAACAATTCCAGCGCTTCCGGCGTATAACCGGGGGCAATCACACCGTCAGACACTTCCCTCTTAATCAACCTTGCCGTATCCGCGTCGCATTCATCCGACAGGGCAATAAAATCACCAAAGGAAGACATCCTGTCCGCCCCCCTTGCCCTTGCATAAGCACAAGCCAGCGGGGACAGTTCCCCCAGGTCGTCCACCCAATAAATTTTCGCCAGCGTTTCGTCAAGCGGCAGTCCCACAGCCGCCCCTGCCGGGGAGACATGCTTGAAAGAAGCCGCTGAGGGAAGCCCTGTCGCTTCCTTAAGCTCTTTTACAAGCTGCCATCCATTAAACGCATCCAGGAAATTAATATAACCCGGCTTTCCATTTAATACAGCAACCGGCAGGCTGCCCCCGTCTTCCATATAAATCCTGGACGGCTTCTGATTCGGGTTGCATCCGTATTTCAACTGAATTTCATTCATTTTTCTATCCATATCCTTTCCTGTCCCTGAAAACATCTTCCTTTTTCTATCCGTTGTTTCAATGATTTTTATTTACAATCCTCGTTTCATAAGTTCCTGATGCAATATCAATATATCTGACAAACAAAGAAACTTTATTTTCTTCGTTCAGGCTTGTCCACAACATTTCTGTAAATTCGTCGATGCTTCCGCTTATTTTGACCAACTTCGGTTCCCCTTCAAAGCTTGGCAGTGGATTGCCGTCATGCATATAGGTATGTATAAAATGACCCTCGCCCGCCGCCGGCTGTTCATAGGAAAAGGTATATCTATTGCAGGAATCCGGGTTTCCGTTATTGCTTTTCAAAATGGACACCGCATAATCCAATTTCCCGTTTTCCACATGCATGACCCCTGAAATCCTAGGTGTATAATTCGGTCCGTCCGGTTCAAACTCACGGCTCCTTAAAGACTGCTCAAAGGTCATCCCCTTTTCCATACCATCGTAAACGGTATCCGTCTGGTCGCCATTGGTTACGATTGTCATATTCCCCAATACCCTGACCGGCGCATAAATAATCAAGCTGGGATCCTCCAATTTGGACGGGTCAAAGGCCTGTGTCCGGATGCCCTCCCCTTCTTCTACAAAAATACGGTTCCGGCTGTTGGAACTTCTGCCCATAATAAAATATGCCGTAACAGCTTTTGTCCCATCCTCTGATCTGCCGATCACAATTCCTCTTCCCGGATATGCGTTCTCTTTCAGTTCCCGTTCTAACGACAATAATTTCATATTCCCTCCATTCCGCACTGTTTCCTGTGCGTCTTACGTTTTTCCCCTTGCTTCCTATGGGGGTTATTTATCATGGATTTCTTCATGCAGCTCCTGCAAAGATTTCAGTTCGCTTCCTTTATGGGTCTTCACATAATGTATCCCTTCCGCTGTCACCCTGGCCGCTGCCACCGTAGTGAAATAAGGGACTTTTGCTTTAATAGCCGCCTTTCTCAAATAGCTGTCATCATGGACGGCATCTTTGCCGATCGGTGAATTGACTACCAGTTGGATATCCCCATTTGTGATCATATCCCCAATATTAGGCCGGCCCTCATATAATTTTTTCGCTTTTACTGCCGGAATCCCCGCAGCCGCAATCAAATCATAGGTGCCTCCTGTGGCAACAATACGCAGCCCATCCCCGGCAAAACTTCTGGCTGCCTCTATCACTTCATCTTTATCTTGATCGTTCACGGAAATCAGCACGGTTCCTTCCAGGGGAAGTTTCGACTGCGCCGCCTCCTGCGCTTTAAAAAATGCTTCCCCATAGGAGCTTGATAAACCAAGCGCCTCCCCGGTAGAACGCATCTCAGGCCCAAGAACCGGGTCTACCTCCTGGAACATATTAAAAGGAAATACCGCCTCTTTTACCCCGTAATTCGGTATCATCTGTTCCTTTAACCCTGGAACCGGTGAAGGATTTCCGGTAATCTCAGATGTAATAATCTCTGTTGCCAAAGGCACCATACGGATATTGCAGACCTTAGAAACCAAAGGCACAGTACGGGATGCCCTTGGATTTGCCTCAAGTACGAAAACTTTGCCGTTTTCAATGGCATACTGCATATTCATAAGCCCCTTGACATGCATCTCTTCTGCAATCCTCCGCGTATATTCTTTAATCGTTTCGAGGTTTTCACCGGATATATGCACCGAAGGAATAATACATGCAGAATCCCCGGAATGAATGCCTGCCAGTTCAATATGCTCCATAACTGCCGGGACAAAGGCATGTTCACCATCGCTGATTGCATCCGCCTCGCACTCCAATGCATGGTTTAAGAAACGGTCTATCAAAATAGGCCTGTCCGGCGTTACCCCTTCTGCAGCTTTCATATATTCTTCCATTCCCGTATCATCATATACCACTTCCATGCCACGTCCGCCCAAGACATAAGACGGACGCACCATAACCGGATAACCAATCTGGCCGGCAATAGAAACTGCTTCTCCCACGGTAGCCGCCATACCCGATTCCGGCATAGGAATCTCCAGCTTTTCCATCATTTCACGGAACAGATCCCTGTCTTCCGCCAAATCAATCACGGAAGGGGAAGTCCCCAAAATCTTAACCCCATTCTTTTCCAGCTCCGCCGCCAGATTTAACGGCGTCTGCCCGCCAAATTGAGCAATCACGCCTAACGGCTGTTCCTTTTTATAGATGCTTAAAACATCCTCCAAGGTCAGCGGCTCAAAATACAGCTTGTCGGAAGTATCATAATCCGTGGATACTGTTTCCGGGTTACAGTTCACAATAATTGTCTCAAACCCCAGTTTTTTTAGGGCCATCGCGGCATGGACACAGCAATAATCGAACTCGATCCCCTGGCCGATACGGTTCGGGCCGCCGCCCAAGATCATTATTTTTGGCTTTTGGGAAGAAACCGGGTTCTTATCCTCCCCATTATAAGTGGAGTAGTAGTAAGCGCTGTCCTTTGTCCCGCTCACATGCACGCCTTCCCAGGCCTCCTCTATTCCAAGTTCCATACGGCGGCTGCGGACCGCTCTCTCTTCAATCCCCAGAATCTGGCTCAGATATTTATCCGAAAAGCCGTCTTTCTTTGCCTTTATCAGCGCAGCATCTTCCGGCATACTTCCTTTATTTTTAAGAAGAGCTTCCTCTTCCTCTGCCAATTCTTTCATCTGCTCAATAAAGTAAGCCTTCACCTTCGTAATTTCATGGATCTCTTCTACTGTCGCCCCTTTTCTGAGCGCCTCATACATCAGGAAATGACGCTCGCTGGAAGGGGTAATCAGCCGGTGCAATAATTCTTCCTTCGGCAACGCATCAAAATCCTTCACATGCCCCAGTCCATAACGTCCTGTCTCCAAAGAACGGATTGCTTTCTGGAAAGCTTCTTTATATGTCTTGCCGATGCTCATGACTTCACCCACAGCCCGCATCTGGGTGCCAAGCCGGTCTTCAACCCCTTTAAATTTTTCAAATGCCCAGCGGGCAAATTTGATTACCACATAATCGCCATCCGGCACGTACCGGTCCAATGTGCCATATTTGCCGCAAGGGATATCTTTTAAAGTAAGGCCGGCAGCCAACATAGCGGAAACAAGCGCGATAGGGAAACCAGTGGCTTTGGAAGCCAGCGCAGAAGAACGGGAAGTGCGTGGATTGATTTCAATAACAACAATACGGTCAGAAATAGGGTCATGGGCAAACTGCACATTGGTTCCTCCGATGACCTGAACGGATTCTACTATTCTATAAGCCTGTTCCTGAAGCCTTCTTTGGCATTCTTCAGAAATAGTCAGCATGGGCGCTGCACAGAAAGAATCACCGGTATGTATCCCCAAGGGGTCAATATTTTCAATAAAGCATACCGTAATCATATGATTGTCAGCATCGCGGACCACTTCCAGTTCCAATTCCTCCCAGCCAAGAATAGACTCCTCCACCAGAACCTGCCCTACCAGGCTGGCCTGAAGCCCTCTGGCACAGACTGTCTTTAATTCTTCTTTATTATATACAAGACCTCCGCCAGCCCCTCCCATCGTATAGGCGGGACGCAATACCACTGGGTAACCTAATTTCTCAGCAATTGCAAGCGCTTCCTCTACTGAGTATGCGACTTCGCTGCGCGCCATCTCAATGCCTAAATGATTCATTGTTTTCTTAAACTCAACACGGTCTTCCCCGCGTTCAATAGCATCTGCCTGCACACCGATAGTTTTTACATTGTATTTCCCCAAGACCCCTGCCTTGTTTAATTCTGCACACAAATTAAGCCCTGACTGTCCTCCCAGATTGGGAAGCAGAGCGTCCGGGCGTTCTTTCTCAATAATCTGTGTCAACCGCTCCACATTCAACGGCTCAATATAAGTTACATCTGCTGTTTCCGGGTCCGTCATAATCGTAGCCGGGTTAGAATTAACCAGTACGATTTCATAGCCCAATTTACGAAGCGCTTTACAAGCCTGTGTCCCTGAATAGTCAAATTCACATGCCTGCCCTATAATAATGGGTCCCGATCCGATGATAAGTATCTTATGAATATCTGTCCTTTTTGGCATAAAAAACCTCCTGCGTTCCATGTGAGCTTGTTGCCGGTGCTGCATCCTAAAATATGTTTTTAGGCACACTCTAGGTATGATTTTAACATTACACTATTTAAAGTGTCAAATAAAAAAAGCTGTATATTATGAGCCAGACGCGCCTTTTGCGCCCAGCCCTAATATATAGCTTCTTTTTTTATGCCAAAAACCCATCTGCCAACGGACAGCCTCAGCCATCCTTTGCTTCTTTCTCCCTGGCCTCTGCCTGGCCGAACCAGTACCCCATGCATTTCATCAGTTGATCCAAATTCAGCGGTTTCACAATATGTTCATTCATCCCTGCTTTCTTGCTGGCAATCATGTCCTCCGTAAAAGCATTCGCTGTCATAGCTATAATCGGGATCTGTGCCGCATCTTCCCGGTCCAGTCTGCGGATCGCTTCCGTTGCTTCATACCCGTTCATAACCGGCATCTGTACATCCATAAAAATCAGATCGTAATACCATTTTTCCGTTTCTTTGAACCGCTCCAAAGCCTGCTGTCCGTTTTCTGCACATTCGATCAGCACTCCGGCGCTCCCAATAATTTCTTCCGCAATTTCCCGGTTCAGTTCATTGTCCTCTGCCAGCAGGATCCTTTTTCCACTAAAATCCTGGCTGAAAAAAGTCTCTTCTGCCGGAACATCTTTTTTAGTTTCGGCGCCTGCTATCTTTTTGAGCAAATATACAAGCCTTGATTTAAATAACGGTTTGGAAATAAATCCGTCAATCCCTGCTTGGCGGGCTTCTGCCTCCACGTTGCTCCAATCATACGCAGACAAAATCGCAATCGGCGTCTCCGTTCCTATCTCCTTGCGGATCTGCCTTGCTGTCTCCAGGCCATCCATATCCGGCATCTGCCAGTCTAACAGAATAGCAAAAAACTCCTTGCCCTCCTGACGGGCTTTCCGTATCCTTCCCACTGCCTCTTTACCGGATACCACCCACTCGCCTTCCATCCCAATGTCATTCAATATTGCGCAGGCGGCTTCACAGGCAAGTACATCGTCATCTACCACAAGCACCGGATAACCTGAGAATTGCTCCATATCCGGCATCTCTGTATTCTGCTGCTTCAAGAATACAGTGACGGTAAATTTAGAACCCTCGTTCACTTCGCTCTCCACATTTATGCTCCCGTTCATCATCCGGACAATGTTCAGCGCAATGGCCATTCCAAGACCCGTTCCTTCAATCTTACTGATGCGGGAATCCTCTGCACGGCTGAAAGGCTCAAAAATCTTTCTGACAAATTCTTCAGACATTCCAATGCCGTTATCCCTGAAAACAAACTCGTAGCATCCATACCCGAACGATTTTGACTCTTTTTCCGTAATCTCTAACTCCAGCGTGCCTCCCGATGGTGTATACTTGACTGCATTTCCCAAAATATTCATAAATACCTGCTGCAGCCTCATTACATCCCCAATTACATCTTCATGCTCCACTTTTGCGCTATTCAGCTCAAGCTTATGGTTTTTCGCCTGCATATTAGGCCTTATCATCGTCAGAAGGTTTTGGATTAAATCGGAAATATTAAATTCTTCTTCTGCCAGGTCAATCTTCCCGGATTCTATCTTGCTCATATCCAGCACTTCGTTAATTAAGGAAAGCAAATGCTTACTGGAAACTGTAATTTTATTCAGGCAATCCGAAATTCTCTCCGTATCGTCTAAATGACTCCCCGCTATGGTTGTCATGCCGATAATCGCGTTCATAGGTGTACGGATGTCATGGCTCATCCTGGACAAAAATTCGCTTTTCGATGCATTAGCATGATTCGCAGCCTCACAAGCTTCCTTCAGCATCTTATGCTCCATCTCTTCCTTTTGCTTCACCTCTGTTACATTCTGGGCTACATACACTGCCTTTACCGGTTTTCCTTCTTTACATTCAGACAGGATAATGGTTGCCCGGATCCAGCCGTTTTCTTCCGGTTCCTTTCCGGCCACCTGTTTTATCCGGCGGTATTCAATTGCCACAAGAGGATGTTCCGGGCTTAATTTATGCAAAAGGTTTTCCAGCGCCATTTTGCGCTCGTACTCTTCACGGAATTCCGGATGTACAAAATGTTTGGAATACCTATGCATCCCCTCCGTATAATTGATTTCCGTCCCAAGAATATCGCTCACTTCTTCCTTCTGAGTCACTATGCGGAGCGTCCCCGCCTCCAGGTCAATATAATATGTGGCAAAGAACAGGCTGCTTAAACTGTTAATAATGCGCGCCTTTTCCCTCTTCTCCTTCGTTGCCTCTTCTTCCTTTTGTTTTTCTTTTGTTATATCCCTTCCTAATATTTCAACCGCAACTGTTTTACCATGGCGGATCAGCAGGATATGCGCTTCTATCCATGCAAACTCCGGGGCTTTCACCCTATATCGGCATATAATTTCCTCAAAGTCCTCCACTGTATCCGCTTTACTGCGCAGATATGCAAGGGAAAATGTCTTACTGAATTCTTCTATATCCTCAGCAAAAACAATTTCCTCAGTTGCTTGTTTTATATAATCTTCAAACCGGCCTTCAAACAGCTTGTTCCCTTCCCCGCTGCCTCTTAAACAAACCCGTTCACACATACCGGTATCCAGGTAAACAGTATTCAGAATATGGTACCTGGACTTAATCAGCGCTGCCATCTTTCTATCGTTTTCCAGTTGCCTCATTTCCTGTCTGGTCCGGTCATCCACATCCTGCAAGGCCAGTATGACATAACATCCCTTTTCTCCTTTTTCATGATAATGGGCTGTCATAGATACATAACGGTACCCTCCGTCCATCAGCCTCTGGCAAAGCACTTCCTGCTTTTTCTCCCCTTTCGCCCATGCATCCCTCATCGCCTTTAAGGAAAAGGTATCCATCATCTCTTTCCGGGATTCCTGATGAAAATGACTGTCTACAACTTTCACCATAATCTGATCCCAGTCCTGGATATCCGAAGTTATCCTGTCCTTAATATCCTCCGCTATCCTAACCGGATTCAGCATTCCGGTATCCAAATCAATCACATATACCCCATAATTAAATTCCCCAAGGGATTTAATGATTTCATTGTTTTGCACATTGATCTCTTCCAGTTCCTGTCCCTGCCGGTAAATATCGTGTACATCTTTGATGTACATCATGACTGTCTGATTATCATCCGAATAATTCATATCCGGGACAATCTCCAACGTATACCAGCGGTATCCTTCCTCAGCTTTACGCCGGTATGTGCAAACAGCCATTCTGCTCCCGCACTTGAATTCCTTCTTTAAATTTTCAATTTCCGCAAATTTCCGTACCCTTTCCACATCCCCGCTATATAATTTCCCCAACTCCACAAACCTGGAAAAATACTGGCTCAGGCTGGCGCATTCCCTGTCTGCGCCTTTTAACTCTTCTTCGCCCATTTTCACAATCCCAAAACTGTCTTTTGTCAGATTTGCTTTGAGAATTATGTTGTATGTATAGCTCGATGTTTCCACATGCGGCGTTACTGCGATCATAAAAGCCGGAGTGCTTTCCTGCCACACAACCCTTGTTGCTACTATATCTACAGGGTCCCCGAACGGATCCCCATAATTAATGGTTCTGCTTTCTTTTTTATCGCCGATATCCGGAAGCGGGCAATTGGAACACGAACCTGCCCATAGTTCATGACACACCATCCCCAATTCAATATTAGGCGCTACTTCTTTTACCCTTTTATTAAAATATAAAATCTGATGATTATCCTCCCTGATTACATAGACCCCCGTTGTCTGCAGTGAGTCTAAAAGCATTTCGTAATTACTTGCTTCCACAATGAATCCTCTCCCGTTCATCTTTGTTTTTAAAGTTATTCTTTTGTATTTTATCATATTTGAATTATAAAATTCAATGGCTATCATAAAATTTATAAGCGTATCAAACCGGTACGCGCAACCCTATAAACTATTCCCCCCATGTTCTTCCTCCAGAGCCGGAATATTCATATCATATACAAAGCTGCTCTTCTTTTGCAGCTTTTTCATTTTCTTTATATATCCTGCCGAAAACGGCAAATACGGTTCCAGGCTCTTTATGTATTTTGCCGAAAAAAACTGCATATTTATGACAGATTCCAAAAGTATCATTTCCACGCAGTTTTTCAGGATAAATCCCTTCAGCGCTGGATTCTTTGGTTCAAATCCTCTTAACGTATTCCAGACAAACCAAATCAGACGGTTTACCCGCTCTTCCAGGCGCATATCTTTTACCGCTTCGGTCATCAATGTGCGGCTCCCTTCCTTTTTATCCTCCTCCATGTCCTGCAAATCGTCCACAAGCTGAAGCGCAAAGCCGAACCGGAGATAAAACTCTTCCTCTTTTTTTGTCCAGTCCGCAGTGGAAAAAAGATAGTCTGCCAATACGGAAGTTCCGCCCTTCCAAATGGAAATTCCCAGAACTTCATCTTCCGCAATTTCCTCTCTCTGCTGGCGGATACTGCAATGCTGGGCCTCCAGGAGCTGAAGCAGCGTCCCTGTCACTTTCTTTCTTGCCCCTCCCTCATAAGCATTCTCTATCATGTCCAGCAGCCGGCATGTTTTCTCTTCCAACGCGCTATGAGCCGTCACCGGTTTTCCTTCCAGCTTCCGGGCAATCATCCGGTTATATCTCTCTTTTTCTTCTTTAGCAATGCCCGCGTTGTCAATATAATTGTCTGTATAAGGATAAAGCAGGCTGTAAGCCAAAACCGGGTCCGCCGCATTTTGCTTTTCCCCCTGCATTTCCACTATCATGGCATAAACCATGTAATTCCGCATAGCCTGCCAAATCTGTCCTCCCTTTAGTGTTCCATCAAATTCCCGGATCCTTTTGAGAAAATGTTTTATCTCCTTTTCAAACTCCTGGAACAGTCCGGGGCCAATCCATTCCGAAAGAGAAAGTATCCTCTCTTTTTTTAAGAAATCCTTTCGTTCCTGTTCCATTTCCCGTTCCCATTCTTTACGAAGTTCCTCCGTTTGCGGCATTTTTGCTTTCTTTTTCTGCATTCTGCCGTAAAATTCCTCCATCAATCCCTCATTTTCTCTTTTCTGTCCGTCCTGAATTTCAGGGAATAAATCCGGGTTTTCCTCTAAAAAAACCGGAAATGTTTCCGGTTCTTTTTCCCATTCTTTTTTTATTTCTTTTATTACCCTCGTCCTGTCCATCTTACCCTATCCCCGCACTCACTTTTTCCAGTTAAAAAAATTTGGCCGGCTCATTATCCATGCCGCCATACGCTTCCTGATAAGCCACATACGTCCTATCGTCAAACAAAACCCATATGACCAGGTCAAACAGCCCCCGCCTTTCCTCCAGGAAACTGCATACCGTATTCACTGCAATGCCTGCTGCCCGTTTCACCGGAAAAGCATATGCCCCTGTGGAAATAGAAGGGAAAGCAATTTTTTTTATGCCATATTCCGCCGCAAGCTTCAATGAATTTCTATAACAGTCCGCTAATAACTCATCCTCCTTATAGCCGCCTCCATTCCAGACCGGCCCCACGGTATGAATAATATATTGACATGAAAGGTTATAAGCCTTTGTAATTTTCGCCTGCCCTGTTTTACAGCCGCCAAGCAGCCGGCACTCCAAAAGCAGTCCAGGTCCTGCTGCCCGGTGAACCGCCCCATCCACGCCGCCTCCGCCAAGCAGGCTGTTATTGGCTGCATTTACGATCACATCTACATCATGAATCCTTGTAATGTCGCCTTTCATTAATTTTATCATTGCACCCCTCCTTTCGGATGTATGCCTATCCCTGCCCGCGCTTAACAGGAAAAAACACGGTTCACATTCATTAATTGCCGAATTAATTTTAGTAATATCTTCGGATTTTTTTGAAAAATACTTTAGGCCAGTTTACAAAATGCAGTGTGTTATATGCCAATTTTAATAAACATCTAAATGAGCCAGTATTTCAAGATTCGCCCTCTCATACTCATTCAATACGCTGTCATCAAAATCCTCACTGTCACAAGTTGGACTATACCAAACACATCCCATAAAATAATTATGTAAATCTTTATTTGCAAATATATATCCATGCCTTGCATATATTTCATTTTTGGCTAAATGGATTACCAGCATTGGCTCACTTTCAAATTCCTCCTTTGTATAGTATTTCTTATCTGTTTCAAACAGCGGTTCCATCACATTGGAAATATCCCTTACTTCTCTGACATTTTCCCAATAATCAATTATTTCAGAGTAATAAGCGCTAGTTTTATAATATTGGCTTCTTTCATTGACCGCACTTATCCTTTCTTCCCCTGTCCATGACGGATCAAAACTCAAATCAGCGGCAATGCCATTCTCCGCAACATCCTCTTTT
Source organism: uncultured Lachnospiraceae bacterium (assembly GCA_910576535.1). GTDB lineage: Bacteria > Bacillota > Clostridia > Lachnospirales > Lachnospiraceae > Kineothrix. Next base: position 50,506 of record CAJTKK010000018.1, read on the forward strand.
TCTCTTATCAGCCAAAAGGAACCGCTGATACCGTAATCACTGACATGATCTGTATTTTTATCATTCAATGCCTCCACATAAATGCTGTCATTCAGAAATTGAATATGCAATGTCCCGCTGTTTCCCCATTCATCATCCGCATAATCAAAATATAATTCTGCCTGTTCTATTTTCCCGCTGATATTCTCCACTAACGCAAGCCGCCCTGTTATTTCCTGTTGGGAAAAAAGCGTTCCCGAAAATTGATTATCCCCCGTAATCGTACAAGATAATTCCATTCCGCCTCCGGCCAAAATCTGTTCATGTGTTTTGCCTTCATAAGACCAGCAGCCGCTATACCCTGCAAATGCAAGGTTATTTTGTCCCCCTCTGTCATTCTGTTCCATATTGTTATCCATCTGTCCGTTGACGGCTTCCGGTTCCCCCTGCGCAATACCTTCTACCGTAGTTTCAGGCTCTTCTGCTTCCGTTTGGCTCACCTTTCTCCCACAACCAATCAGCAGGAAAATAAGCGCTATGTTTAAAATGAGTATAACAATTTTTCTCATATCCGATCCCCGCAAATGCTAATTCGTCATTGAAACCATAAACAAGGTCTGCTCTCTGCTTCTTACCATACTATTATCCCGGAAGGCAAATACATGTCAAGTGTTTCCTTTGCCACACGATATCCATTGAATAAATGCTGTTTTATCGTCACTGTTGTACCCTGCCTTTCTGTAAAAATCCAATGTGCCTTTTTTCTTAGACCCTGTGAGCAGCATCATTTTATAGCAATTTTCTTTTATGGCAATCTCTTTTGCGTAATCTAAGCACTGCGTTGCCAGTCCTCTTTTTCTGAACTTTTCATCAGTTATCACATTTTCAACGAAAGCATACGGCTGCTGGTTATGCGTCAGATTTGGAATAATAACACAGACACAGGAAGATACGATTTTCCCATTTTCCTCAGCAACAATCACATGATGATTTTTATCCCGGAAAATGGTATCCCAAATCTGCAATAATTCAGCAGTTTTTTCCGGCATGGGATTATTATGTAACTGCATATACAATCTCAATAAACCATCCAAATCATTTTTCGCTATTTCTCTAACCATACAAGATCATCCTTTCTTATTGTCCGTTCCGTTCATCAATCTCGCCTTATGCAATGTTGGTATTCAACCTATTTTTCATTTAGAAGCAATTTTTCATAGAAGCGCTTGACTGCTGAACGCCTATCTCTGTATAGTATGATATCTTGGTGCCAAAAAGATTTTCTCCACCACTCCAACCAACAAACAGGAAATTTTCATTCAGCAAATTTTATTGAAATGTTAGCAGATGGCTTTTTCTTTTGTTTGCTATTATTTTTTGTATATTAAAAAACTGCAACCCCCCGATCTCTCAAAGAATTGCAAACATTTACTTTGTGTTCTATGTAAAAAATCCCCTTTAAGGAAAACTAATCCTCCATACAAGCATCAAAAATCATTTCCTCTACAACTCTAACGCACTCATTTGCATCATTCGCTATATCCTTACCCCAAAATCTCACGACATTCCATCCTAAAAAAGTGAGCTTCTTCTCATTCTCTCTATCCCGCTGCCTGTTTCGCTCTATTTTCTTAATCCAATAATCCGGATTACTTCCTCTTTGTAACTGCAATTTGAGCTTATCCCAGTCCTTTCCATGAAAAAACTCACTGTCACAGAATATCGCAATTTTATATTTAGGAATAACAATATCGGGCTTTCCGGGTAATTTTGCACAATTTTTACGATATCGAAATCCCTTTTCCCATAGTGCCTTTCTTAAAGTAATCTCAATAGATGTATCTTTACTTTTAACACGTTTCATAGTTTTAGTGACTATTTCTTTATCACGTGACATTCTGCCACACCTCTGTCCAAAAAAAATTACTTTACAACCGTATACCAACCGCTATCAAACTTCACTGTTTTTAATAGAGTTTCCTTATCAATTAATTCTGGCTTTTTCACTTTGATATGCAGTTTTTCTTTTGGTATTTCTTCTATGATAGTAAATTGACTACCGCTTGGCTGCCATGTGAATTTGTGCATATCTGTTGCTTTGTCATAGCCTTCCAAATTATTATTCTTATTCCATTTAAAGTAATACAGCTCATGGTCATAACGCACTGTATCCAACTCAAATATCAAATATTCAGAAAAATCTTTTGCCTTCACCAGTACCACAGTTCTTACAAACTTAAATATTTGCCTTACCGCCGATACACGCTCATTCCAAATATCCAAAACCATCTTACCGATAACATCTGGGTTTTCACTGGTAATTCTATCTACCCCAAAACTAAACGTAGGCGAATTTCTTCCACTTACCAACCGAAACGTTTTCTGCTTAGAAATGTTTTTAGAACCAGCAAAAACAGTTTTTGCGCCCCAACAACAATTATCCAAAACAACATCATCCAACCCTACATTGGAAGGTTTCCAATCTGCCCCTACACACATTGCAAAAATTTGTTCCCATTCATTCCCCTCTAAAGCCATAGCCTGTTTCGTTGCCATCATATAAACGACTTCTTTTGCAAACGTATCTACAAACTTTGCCGGAAATTTATTCAAATCAAAAGGCGCCACTGCCTTATTAACAGTCCTCAATCTTGGTCCATTCATGTGCTATACCTCCAAACACACAATTTTTTACAGTATAACACACTTTTTTCCAAAATACACCATCAGAAAACCAACGGTATAAATTTTTCAATCACTTTAGCCACCATACTAACCGGAATTGCATTTCCCGCCTGTTTCCTAGCCTGAGCATCCGACACTGCAATTTTAAATTCATCCGGAAAACCCTGCAACCGTAACATTTCTCTCGGCGTTAATCTTCTTTCTCCATCAACGAGCAAATAATTATAACTTGCCCCCGCCCTTAATGCACAGCTATACGGATAAGATGATATATTTCCTGATTTATTCTCATGCCAAATAGCAGGCGTTGTTTCTGCTGTGTGCATTTCCTTACGCTTTTTTACTATTTCCGCTGATGCATAATGTTTCCTGTCTACTTCATCTTCCAATATGTCTTTCAAAGTCTTTACATTCTTAATATCAAACTTCCAATCCATATCAAATGGTTTCTTTGCGCCGACTATAATAATTCTCTCACGTTTTTGCGGCAAACCAAAATCAAGGGCATTTAAAACTTTATAATCTACAAAATATCCCAATTCTTCCCTTAAAACATGAATAATCGTTTTAAAGGTTTTTCCTCCATCATGGCTGACAAGATTTTTTACATTTTCCAATACGAATGCATTTGGCTGTTTTTCTTTTATTATACGAGCAATGTCAAAAAAAAGCGTTCCCTTAGTATTATCTGCAAATCCTTTCTGTAAGCCGCATATAGAAAATGCCTGACATGGAAATCCCGCAAAAAGCAAATCGAAATCAGGAATGTCTTTCTCATCAATCTGAGTAATGTCCCCTACTGGTTTCTCGTTAAAATTCACCTTATAACTTTCTGCCGCAAACTTGTCTATATCACTGCTGAACAAACACTGCCCTTTTATTCCCAACTGTCCAAAAGCCTCTTGTGAAGCATAACGAAATCCCCCTATGCCACAAAATAGATCAATAAACCTTATGGTTGAGGGCAATTTCTTTTCTTCAACTGACGGTATTGCAAAAAATAGTCTCTCAACATTTACTGATAATTCTTCAGATAAGCGAACCACCACATCAATTGAAGGCGTCGTTCTATTTCGCTCTATCATAGACAAGTATTTCCTGCTTATGCCCACCAAAGAAGCCAGTTGTTCTTGTGTAATATTTCTTTCCTTTCTGTATTCCTTAACCATATTTACCATAGCATTTTTCCCTTAAATGTGAACTTTGTTTCTCATTTTATTATATATCGCCTTTATTTGAATGTCTATACTCATTACGAAATTCTATTTTTTGTTCGATTCCCCAACAGCTAAATTGAAGAAAATATATACTATGATAAATTACATTATTTGCACATAGTACGATGTAGCAACATTAAAAACATCTTAATGATTTTATTTACATGGCGCCAGTGCCATGTCCTTTGTATCAATAAAGGAAAATCAAGATAATAAACATTCTGTTTTGCCCCACTGAACTTCAATCTAACGAACTTTTTCCCTTTTTTTGATACTAAATCCATTTTTCAAATACATCATCATAGCCTTTTGATTCCATTCAACTACATGTAAAATAATTTCTTCATATCCCTTTCTTTTATATGATTCATTCCCCATAATAATAATTTTTGCCCTAACCCTTGCCCTTGAAACGATTTCACCACAATTAAATCATCTAACTCATTTCCATAACAAGAAACAGCGCCTACAATTACTCCATTTTGGAAATATAAAAAAATATTATTTATCTTTTCTTTGATTTGAGAATAATCTGAATAAAAGTTTATTGGTTCAACTTCTAATGTTTTCCTCATCTCATAAAAACAGTCATTATATATTTTCATATATTCGTTCCAATATTGTTCTTGAAAAGGAATGCAACTTACATCATTCGAATACTCAAACATTTTATCAAATGACATCTCATACGCAATTATTTCTTTCATCAACACATCTTCATAAAATCAAAATATAACAATTCAATATTTATAATTATTTGTAAAACTCAAACGCAAAAAGTAATGCCAAAATAGAAACCCCATCTTTCGTTTCATTATCTTTTAACATTTCCAAAACTTTATCTCTTGAAACCCACGTTTTCATCTTTACTTCATTTTCATCAAAATCCATAGATTCGGTATCCACTCTTTCAGCAAAAACATGGCATATACAATCAGACATTCCATTCGATGGGTTTTGAGTACATAAAAACTTTAAATCTTTAACCGTACCTCCTGTTTCTTCCATGCATTCTCGACGTGCTGCATCTTCTTTTGATTCTCCATCTTCAATACATTCTGCTGGAATTTCCCATTCTAAACGCATTACTGTATATCTCTTAGATTGAATCAGCAAAACTTCACCATTTTTGTTGAATACCACAATGCTTATTGCTTCATGCGGATAATAAATCTGATGATACTTTTCTATAATATATCCATTCGATAGTTTTACCTTATCAGCATACAATCACACATAATCACTTTCATATATAACTTTTCTATCTAATCATTCCGGCATTTCCCTATAACCCATATTTTTCCTCCACAGTTTACTTTTCTCCATCTAATTATACCATTTCCATTCTCTATTTGCACCATAAAATATGGGACACAACAACCAACAGCAACCGCAACGTCCCACATTTCTTATCGTTCCAATGATTTTTCTATTTTCTCTTTTTCCCTTATTAAGTTATTCTGCCTCTCATAAAGATTATATCGCTCTTTGCAGAGTTTTTTCATACGCTCCAACTGCCCCGCACTCCCTCCCGGCAATCCGGCTCTATCTTCTTATATTCCCCGGTCAGATTGCGGATTGTATTATTGTTTTCCTTTATCTGCTCCGAAAGGCATACCCAGTCTATCAGATTTTGCACTTCCTTGTCCGTTTCGTAAAGGTCTGTTTCTGCCACGATTTTAGCACACAGCCGCACCATGACTTTCTTTTCCATATCCGTCATATCCTATCAATCCCCTTTCCTATCGGCTCATTTCAAAGGCACGTTTCGGGCGTTTATTTGCCCTTTCTGCCTGCTCTAATGCCTTTGACCGTTCCACTATCGACTGTACCTGTTCCCTGCCTAAATGCGCTCCAAATGCCCCAAATCAGACGCTTTTTCCTGCAATCGGTCTATGGTGTCACTCTGCTCCATGACCTTATCCGTCAAGCGGCTCATCTGTTTCTGTTGCCCGTCCACTTTGGCGGTCAGTTTCCTGCTTTGCTCTGTAAGCTGTACGCATTTAATAGTCAGGTATTTTACTACCTCTTTCAATTTCTCCACAAGCGGTAAAGCCTTTTTATCCCGGTATGCCTTTGCGCTCATCAATGCCCCCGGCTCTGTCCACTGCCATTTCACATCTTCATCATAGGCGTGTATATTGCGCTCCATGACTTCCTTTGACTGCACCATTTTGTTAATGTCCTGCTGTAACTTTTTCTGCTGTTTCTCCAACTTTTCATTTTCGGATAACAATTTTTCCTTATTCTCTGCCAGTGTTTCCGTCTGCTCTTTCAGCAGATAATTGGTAGCGGAAAGTTCTGATACTTCCTGCCGGATTGTTTCGCCCTCTTCCCGTCTCTGTTCCGTTTCCTGTCCTGCCGCTATCTGCTGATGAAGAATATCAGATAATTCCTCTTCACTGCCGGAGATTGTCTGTTCCAGTTCCGAACCTCTTTCTGTCGCTCCTTTTTCTCAAAATCCAAAACGGATAAATGCTTCTCATGTGTTCCTTTTTTCTCCCATTCAATATCATGCTGCAGCATAATCTCCGCAAGCTGTCCGTCCTCTGTCTTTGCCCCCATATCGTCCTTGTTCCCGATTTGTAAAATAATCTCATGGAACGGCTTCTCCTGTTTGCCGGAACAGATTTTCTCATAGTAATCATCAATTCTACGGTCACTTCTGGTCTGCTTCTCATTGTACCGGGCAAGCGCTTCATCAAATAATTCGTGGTAGATGTCTTTAATATTTTCGTTGTAGTATTCCACATTCATATAATGCAGATATGTGTCAATTCCTTGCTTTACTGAATGAAAGCCGGGAAAGTTTTGAATCCTACTTTACGCCAAAGGATATATTTGATATTTGGAAAAAACAGAAAATTGCTGATTACTCCACCTTGCCAGTGACAAAGAAAGTGTATGAAGATATAGACAATGTTACAAGAATGAAACTCCGAAATGAACATTTGGAGCGGCAATTTAAGAAAAATCAGAGCGACAACGAATAAAAATAGAGCCATTTTAAAGTCACAAGCCATTTTCAATGAAATTCCGGCAAGTGGCTTTTCCTTTTGTTCGCTATTATTTTTAGGCATTAAGAAACCGCAACCCCTTGATCTCTCAAAGGATTGCGGCGCTTATTTTACTTATTTGGCTCTAAATTAAAGATTACTCAATGATTGTAGCAACCCTGCCAGAACCAACTGTTCTGCCACCCTCACGGTTTTCTATGGATGAAATCGCTATGTTTTCAAGTGATTTTTAGGGTTTTATCGGTGCTTATTCATTCGATATACACCTTGTATCTGACGTTTTTCAAATTTTTGTTATCATGGTGTTATCACAGAAGCATTAAATATCCAGTAAACATATTAGCTATCCCCTCATCAAAAAGCTAAACGCTGTTGCACCTTTTGAATTTCCGAAACACTGTTTGGGATTTTTATTCTTATCTTTTTATCAACCTATATCTCCTTGTCCTATTTGCACCAATAATCTCTATTTTGCCTTGCTCTTTCAATATTTGAAGCAATTGCCTTGCCCTACGTTCTTTTACATCTAAAAGGACACAAATATCTTTGCAAGAACATTCCTCTTGTTCCGATAGGCATTGAAGTATCTTTTCTAACTGCTGTCCCGTCTTTATCGGCACTCTTTTATCGGCATTTTTTATCGGCATTTTATTGTTGGCAATTTGTGCCGATAAATCATTGCCGATTTTATCAAGATTATAATTCAAATTTCTTAATATCAACCAAAATTCACTATTACTCGACCTAAACTCCGGTTTCATTTCTTCCGTATAATGTTCCTGAAATTCATAGGAATCCAAGATTTTCTTAAAACCGCTGCCTCGTCGATCCATATATTTCAAACGGTTAAATATATCTGCAATGATTGGGTTCCGTCTCCTAGACGATACATTTCTCAAATCTAAATCCTGCACCTTGCGCCCATCCAACATACCGCCCGGAGAGTAAATCTCCATTCTGTCATCAAACATATCTATATGAACTTCGCTCCCCAATTCCAGATAGTCCCTATGAATCAGCGCATTTACGATTCCTTCAAGCACAGCCGTATCCGGATAATCCGGCATCTCAATCCTTCCGTTTCCTGTTTTTTTCCAAGCTTTCTTCGTATTTCTGGAAACAAAACTCATGCTGTCCTGCAAAAGATTTACAAGACCGCCACTGTATTCTTCATCATCAATAGCATCTATCAAGCCTGCTGCCTTGTCCAACCCATTCCATCGCGTACAAAAAACTCTCGAATGACGAATGGGAGACTCATCCGCCAGCAATGCCCCTGCATTTGTAAGATTCCTCTCTTCGTCTATAATTCCCCAAGATTCATAATCGCTATCCTCAAAATCTTTCCCTGTATTATGCTTACATACAGAACGTAATTTTGTAAACGCCATGTTCTTAAACTTATAATTTGAAACCAAACTGTCATAAGAACGGTTTGTTCCCTGAAGAACCAATCGTTTGAGCGTAATGTTATCCGCCGGAACGCTTTCATTTCCCAAACGAATATAAGCAGTCATATTTCCCTCGCCCACATAGTAATATGGCGTTTCTTTACCCGCATACACATCAAGAAGAAGCAATTTCTTATCGTCTTCCATATGAAATCGTAAATTTACTTTCGGAATAGAATCTATTTTCGTTTTAATTGTCTCACTTATAAACTCCGCATCAGATTCAGCATTTTCTAATCCGACAACTTCATCATCGTTTGTAATACCCCAAATTAGGGTGCCGCCAAAACTGTTAGCAAATGCACTGACACTTTTCAACCAACTCTTTACCTGTTTTCTTTCCACGCTGCGTTTCTTATCATATTCGGTTGCTTCTCCAATTAATGTCTTTGGATCAATCCGCATCAGTCCACTTCCTTCCCTCTGACTACACATAAGACTCATCTACGCATTTTACCTTATTTACCAATCTGCCACGTTATACTTTTCCATAAGCTCTTTTGCCTTTGCTTCACCTTCCTTAATAATCTTTAGTTTCTTGCATTGTCCTTTCTCCGTCTCAATTCTATTTCTAAATTCCTAACTTATCAAACAAAATTCGATTTCTCTTCTCAGAATCTTCAATAATTTTGTCATACGATAATATTTCTATATACGCGTGTTTCTTGTCATGGTATTTATAATATCCCCGCTTATCCGGCGTTTCCTTAAAATCTTCATCTTCTGCTACCTTTATCAGATTAGGTGTCAAATCACATATCGCATATAGATAAAACTGGGTATTATCACCAACTTTGATAATTCGCCCATACTTATCCGCAACTTTATTTGTGGATAACTTATTCACATAATCAACTAATTGAACAATCGGATTTTCCGCTCGACTATAATCGTCTCTCATAGGACGCTTCAATTCAAAAATAACAATCGTTCCATATTCTCTTCCTGTATTCTCCTCATCTGAAACTGCAACCGGATTATTAAGAATTAAAATATCTGTACGCTCCTCTTTCTGGTTATTGTTAAATGGAATGTCCGATGATATATATTCACTATACGCTAACCGTTCATCAATTAACCACAGATTATGTGACTGATACTCAATCTCTCCCGATATCCTGCGCATTGGATAAATCAAATTATGCAAATAGGATTCCTTATTGAATCTGTCATCATCATTTTTCTTAATTCCTTTTTTTAACAGCTCCAAAATAATCCTTCTATGAGCTACATAATCTGCTAATGCTGATTTATTTGCATCACTTATTTTTCAAACTGTTCTTCTAGTTTTGCTCTATATTCTTCATAACTTTCTGCACCAACATCTATTTTATCCATTATTTCTTTACTTGATTTCTTCAAGTCAACATCAAATTTTCTCTTTATCTTATAGAGTTCTTCATCCAATCCACTATCTGTTATTGTCGGTTTGATTTTTTTAATTTCTTCTGGCATATACCTAAGCAAATGCCCAAATTGAGGCGCTTGATCCGTAATATATTTTTTTATTCTTTCCTCTTTCCTCTGTCTAACTTCATTAAGATATTCCGATAAATAATTTTCTACCTCCTCCTTGGCACATTCTACAATATCTTTCATGGAAATATCATTATCTTCTTTATCTTCGGATATATCAAATGACGTTCTGCTTGTATCAACATTATCATCCAAATATGTACCCGATATAATTCCAACATAAAAATATCCCTTGTTTGTATAAATTGCTTTATCTAAATCCACAATTTCCTTATCTAAATTAATCGGCTTTACCATTCGATCATTTGCATAAAGAAAAAGCTTATTTCCATCAATAGAAGCATCTTCAATCTTTACATTTAATAATTTAAAAGTTTGGTCTTTTATCTGTATATCAATCTCTTTCTCCTCACGTTTTGTTTTTTCTTCCAGCATTGAATTTAGACAAAATCTTTCTTCATCAAGCACATTAATTTGTGGACATTTGGGCGACATCAAATACATCATACAGTGCTGCATTAATTTCATCGCAATTGTCTCAGCATTCTTATTTACATGTTTACGATACACCGGCAAATAATTTACTAGGCTTATTCTTGTCACATTATCCGAAACATCACTTACTTCATTCAACCTGTCATCTATATCCAAATTATCTAATGAAAAATCAAATGAACGTTTAACCCATATCCCATCCTCTTTAAAAATACTCTCAACTTCTGTCTTCTGGAATGCTTTTAGCCAAGAAAAACGTCCAACTCCCTTGCCACCTTTATCCGCACGATAGGCTGAATCCGATTGTAAAAATGAACGCATATTATTCTCATCTAATCCAACTCCATTATCTATTATTGTAAATCCAATAATTTCATTTATGTTGTTGTCTATTCCATCAATATTAGCAACTTGTTGAGGGTCTCTTATAATTTTAATATCAATACACCCCTCAAAAGTCTCTTTAATTTGCCGTTCCTCAATGGCATAAATAGAATTTACCACTGCTTCATATAATGGAATTAATGGCTGCGTCTTGGGTAAATCAAAGTTTTTAACTCTCCCCACTAAATCTATAGTAAACCCTGCCATAATGTTCTCCTTCCCACAGCTTCCTTGCCTATCTTTACAATTTTAAATACGCCTCATGACATTTGATATTTTCAGCTAAAACATCTCCTCCAACGGTATCCAACTATCATCTGACATATCATCGACATACTCCGTATTATTAATAAACAATTCTTCCTGAGCGTCTCTCACAAATCCCCAATGCAGCTTATATTTTTCTGCGTATTGTTTAAATGCGTTGAATTTATTGCCAATCTGCATATCAATATTTTTGCTGTGACCTGACACCTCACCACCCTTTGTCTCAATAATCCAGTCCGTACCATCTTTTAAATGCACAACATAATCCGGATAAAATAACCATTGTTTTAAAAGGGCATCTGTATATACAACCGATAAATACTGCTGCCCGGTGTCTCCATTTTTATAAAACCACTCTACCTTCTCATTTGACTCACAATAGCGTTCAAAAAGCCTTTCCGGTAAACTTCTTGTTTTATCGGTACAAAACTCATTAGTATACTCTTTATATGCATTCAATCGAAACAACATTCGCTTTTTAACTTCACTGTACTTATACACTTCCATTTCAGGAATGGTAAACGACGCCGTCTTAGGTTCCAATATAAATGACATCTGCTCACCGCCCATTTGGGCAGTAACATTTTTAAAATCCATCTTTAATTGTTTCGCATTATTAATTACAAACGCATAAAAGTCTGAGTTGTCTAATTCAACAAGTTTATACTTTGTCTTCTTCCCCTTACTGAACATTCTCCGCAATATATTCTTCACTTTCTGCGCCTGCATTCCCGTCACTTTCTTTATTTCATCAACAGAATGCAACAAATATATACCATGTGAATGGGTATTCACGGTTGTCTTTATCCTAATTTGATTCTTCGCCCCACTTCCCGCCAAATCTTCTGTTGTCCGAAAAACACCTTGTAATATTTTACTATCTATCTCATGACTAAAATTATATCCCCTTGTTTCCAGATTTTCTCGATTTATGCGCTTATCACTCCCAAGACAATACTTATCCTTGAAATAATCATATACCTTGATTAAAGTCTCCCGCTCCCCTAATCCATCAAAATCAAGATTACGCAACTCTTTTGTCAACGTAAAGCCTTTCGCCTCATCCTTGAGAAACAGCCGACGCACCTGATATGCCTTATCCAATGAAGAAAGCAGTCCCATTTTATATTGCGTATCCAATGTATAAATATAGCAGTAATCAAGCGTATTGATACCATAATGTTTGCGTTCCGGCATTCTCCTGATTCGTCCAATAGTCTGAATCTGAAAGTCCTCACTTCCACCTTCACGTAGCTTAACCAATATCTTTGCACGGGGACAGTCCCATCCGGTAGAAATCGCCTGTTTCATAAGCAAAAACACAGCAGAACCATCCAGATTTATCAAATCGTCTCCTACAATTTTTTCATCACTCATCCAGATATTGACCATGCCATTATCATAAGTATAACCCATGCCTGCCAGTTTTTCTTCTACCGCCTTAATTGTTTCCGATTGTGCCATCGGAAACTGGATGAGAACCAGTGGACGAATATTAACTCCCATTAACTTATACGCTTCTGTTACTTCTTTTCGCTTTTCATCTGCCAAATCAAGAAGATACTCGTAATCATTCTGAATCTCCCGACTTTCATCTACTCCCTCATTGACATAAATAGCACGAGTAATCAATCCAGCATTAATGACCTCTTCTTCCGGTATTTCATAAAATTCCTGATACGGAACCTTGTTTGCAGTAGCAGATACACGAATAACGTTTTTTGCCGCAAATGCGCTAATGACATCATCTGCCTTCTTCGTATTATTCAGATGCTCCTCATCAATGATAACGATAAATCGCACACCATCTTTATGTGCCTCAGCAATCTTCTCAAATAAATTAGAACGCTCACTGTCCTTTAGCGCAGTATTACCCTTTTTCGTCACAAGTTCCCAATTGATAAAAGTAATACTCCCTGCTTCAAAGCCAGACAGCATGGAATAAATCAGATTTCTGGTGTCCCGCTGCGGCGTCAGAGCATCCATACTGTCTTTGCTCTGTTCTTCCAGATTCCCTTTCCCCGGACAAAGCCATACGAACGCAGTATGACCATCTGTATTTTTCAAATATTCATCTATGTATTTGATGAGAATGACTGTCTTTCCCGCTCCAGTAGGAGCTTTTATGGTAATAATCTGCTTACTGCTCATATCAGATGTCTTATTAATCAAAAACTCCACACAATCATTTTGAAATTCAAAATCTTTGATACCATTTACCATAGTTCTCCCGCCTCCCGCAATTCAAAATCAAAATAGCAGTCTGGAATAATATATGTATTTATATCCCGCAACATATTTTCTTGAGAAGTGGAAAGCAAAACATCCTGATTGATAAAAACAGCTTGCAAATCCTTGTAATCAGCAAAACTTTTTTCAAAATCATCCATTTCTTCATCACCCATGATGATAACATACTTTTTATTGTCGATTTTGATGCCATATTGTAACTGTATCATTTCTTCAATATGTTCTAACAGATCATCGTAGATTTCTTCGCTATCTTTAGCTACAAAATCTGTTTTGTAGTATTTCAGATTTGAACAAATTGGCTTGTTTCCTTCATATCCACATATTACTTTTCTAATTCTTTCATATGTAACCTTTTCACATATTCCATTCTCATTATTCGTACATAAAATAAATTTCCTATTTCCATTATCTTCTCTATTTTTTAGTAATACAGCATGCCCCATTGTCCCAGAACCCGCAAAAAAATCCAATACTATACTATCTTTTTGACTTGCTATTGCCAGAATGCGCTCCATCAATGCTAATGGTTTCGGAGTATCAAAGGGAATTTTAGAATCAAAAATAACCTTTAACTCTTTTTTGGCTCCATCCGTATGTCCCACTTCTTCATATGGCCAATAATTTGTAGGCATTCGACCTTTATCTTTTATGTCATCTAAATATGTTTTCCGACGAATGCCGCCTTTCCCATTATTAGTAAAATAAAAATATGGCCAATTACCTTTTTTCAACACAGCCTCTGCGTTCATCTTAGCCATCGATAAGGGCTCATCCAAAACAATTCCTAATACTCCTGCCCTAATCTCACGAATAGTAACCCCACATATCTCTGCCCTTTTCTCTGAATCATTTAAATCCTGTAGTTTGTATTTGGCCCATTTACTTAAATTCTCAATCATTTGGCTCTGTTCCAAGGACCAACATCTGCCCGCCGTAGGATATATATATTCTCCCGTAAATGGATGCTGAATAGCATAAACCATGCCTTGATGCGATGATGCACTCGGTGCCGTAATTGAACTACTCGTCCATGCCTTAGGATCTCCATCTGGCGATTTATATATTGAATTCATTTTATTGGTTCTTTCCAGTTTATTTGGAGACCAATTTTCTCTTTTACTATAAAGCAAAATATGCTCGACTTCTGAACTCAATCCTTTAGAATCATTTCGCGGTGAATATGTTCTTTGCCACGAAATATCCGCCACAAAACAATCCAATCCAAAAATTTCATCACATAACAATTTCAATGCTGCTTGTTCGTTATCATCAATACTGATAAATATTGCTCCATTTACAGATAATAATCTTTTTGCAACCAACAATCTATTATTCATAAAAGAGATCCATTTACTATGAGAAAATCCATCTTGTCTATCTATAAATTCATCATCGTACACAAAATCACTATGCCCGGTATTATACGGCGGATCAATATAAATTACATCAATCTTCCCTCTATGTGTTTTCTCCAATAACTTCAAAGAATGCAGATTATCTCCCTCTAAAAGGAAGTTATATTCCTCGCTATCCAAATCCCCAACAATCTCCCGCTCCATCACTTCCGTAAACACTGGAATATGTGTCTGTATTTTTAAATCCACTTCTTCCTCGTGTTCTTCCCATACAAGTCCATATTTCTTAGAAGTGAGTTCTTTTTCTATCTGATTAATTGCAATCAGAGACTCATCATCACTATGCTGCTCTTTCAGTTTCTCCAGAAAACTTATCATCTGCTCTCTCTTAATCTGCGATAAATTTGCCATAGTATCCTCCGCAAAATTTCTTTAGAATTCTTTACTAACATTTATAAGATATTGATACAATTCGCTTTGGTTTGTATGTACCATGTCATATAATCTTAATCCCTTTTCTTGCTCCTTTGAAATCACAAAAAATTGATTAGATATAAATGATATGTATGTTTCTTTGTCAACCTTTTCTTTTCGATATTCAATCAATCCCTTTAAGTCATCATTTATCCATTTGATTAAAAACTTTGCAACCTTATCTTCTGTCTCAATCCCTTGAAAGAAAAATTAAAAGGCAGAAAAAATAATATATTTTTGTCTGTAGACATTTCCTCGTATTATTAAATAGTAGTATTTATGAATCCCTCTCCAGGGATAAATG
>CAJTKK010000019.1 GCA_910576535.1 uncultured Lachnospiraceae bacterium
TATTCCTCGTCTGCCAGCAAATCGCCCATAATCAGATTGGAAACCAGACCTTTTGCGCTTCCCTCATAAATCTTATCCAGGAAATTTTTCGTCTGCGCCGTCTGGTACTCCGCTTCCGAAACAAGCGTGGTATATTCGTTGCGGCGTCCGATTTTCTTTGCACTCAGAAAGCCTTTGTTCATCAGCCGTGACAGCAGTACAATCAGGGTGTTCTTTTGACACGGCTTGCCTCTTGCTGCCAGCCCATCCATGATATAGGGAAACAGTGTCACATCCTTCGGGTTTCCCCATACGATTTTCATAATTTCCAGTTCAGCATCGGAAATTTGCTGTACCATTTTCATCCTCCTTGATGTATAACAAAATGTTGACAATCAAAATATAACACCGTGTTATCCTTCTGTCAAGCAGATTTTTTAGATGCCGGAAATGAGGAACGCTAACGTAGCAAGCATAAGAATGTCCTGCCTATTTTTTTCCATATAATCAAGAAGCCTGTCTGTCCATCCATCACCGCTGATTATAATTTCTCCAATTGTATCTTTTGCATTTTCTTTACATGATTCGTATATAAACTGATTTAGTTCATTCAATATTTTTTGTTCGCTCGTTTATACTGTTATCTTCTCCCGGATGATATAAATCATCAATTGCCACACATCTTCCGAGTAATTTTAAATTTTCTTTCATATAGTTTACAACCCGCTCTAAATAGACAGACAAAAAACCTATTTTTTCTAATCGCAACAAGGCATTGCAGTTCCCTATAAAAAAAGATTAGGTCAGTATAATAATCATTCTTTCCTACTTGTAGATGGTACTCTTCCCCATAAAAATAAAATCTCTGCCAAATTCCAGTAGGAATTTTCCATATTCGTCAAAATGGCTTTTTTAATCATCTTCCTTAATTTATAGCTAAAACTATTACCAATTTATTTAATTATGTATATATCTTATTGTTTCTAACATTAAGAGGGCAAGTTTTCGATTAAATCTCTAGTATAGCTCGCAGCAACTAAAGCTGCATATTCCTGCCAATCATCATTTTTATATTCATCGCAATAATCACATATTCCTCTAACAACTATATAGCCTGTTCCCATCTCCCAAGTTGCATCTGCTATTCCTGATGCTTCCATTTCTACTGCATAAACACTAAACTCTTTTTTTAATTGCTGTCTTTTTTGATAACTTTTTAATAATGTATTTGCAGAAGCAATTTTTCCATAAAAAACTCTAGGGCAACCATCTCTCAGTTCATCATCTGGATGAGAAATAATTTGTCCATTTACGTCATGCAAGATATCCTCACAAGAAGGCTTTCTAAATCTTTTTACCGCATATTGATCAATGTATTTTTTCCATTCATATATATCATCATACTCCTTCGCATATATAGCATTTAACGCTTCTAATAATAATGCAGATGGTAAAGACGGTTCTGAACGGCATATAATACCTTCACCTGTTTCTTTGACAAAATCATATTGCACAATTCCTTTTGAAACGACAATATCTCCTAACCGTATATGTTTTTTACTATCATCCGGCGAAGGAATTCCTCCCGCTATTCCTACCATAATTATTGACTCAATATTCTGAAAATGATTTTGCATGCTCATAGCCCTAATAGATGCTTTATTATTTCCCATTCCACATAATCCCAGTGCCACTTTATGTATTCCACCATTAGCACTCTTCATTTCTCCTACAAAAAATCTATGTCCTGCACCTTTGCCCTCAAAAAAATACTCTTTACCATTTTCCAACATCATTTTTACAGCTGCATATTCTTTAGGTAATGCTGTAATAATTCCTATCTTAATATCATCCGTATTTAACATCATATTCTCCTTTTTAATACTTGATGGTAAGATAATACCTTTTTCGCTTTCATATTCTACTATTCTTTTCCATTGTGAAGATTGTTTAAAATCATACAGTTCCTTTGCGTTGCACTGTTCAATAAACTTTAAAGCTTTAACTCCTTTATAATCTAATTCATAAAGCTTTTTCACATAATCCATATAAGACAAATGACTATATTTTTCCCCCTCTGGTAAAATAAGTTTTGCATCAATCAAGGGAATATCCTTTAAACATACAGCATGGAATTCATCTAAAAAACTTTTGATATATTCCCGGGTTATAAAGAGATTAACAACCGTGTCAATATGTTTATTATAATTATCACCCAATTCAAGCAATGGAACAATATACCTACTAATATATGCTTGATTTCCCAATTTTAAAGGAACAGAACGCAATTTATCTTCTATGGTTGAAGCTTTATAATAATCCGAGACAATCTCGTAAATTCTATGAGCCATTATTTCTATACCATTATCATTCAACCACGCTGCTTGTATATCTTTACTTGCACTTGCTTTCCTTTTCCTCATTTTTCCAGGTAAACAAATCTTTTTTTTATTTTCAATAAAATCAATATAATGGTAACCCTTTTTCTTGATACCATTACCATGCTGAAGAATCTTTTTTTCTAGCAACTCGTCCAAATTGTATGAGCTTGAAATTAATTCTATTGTACCAAGTTTATTTAAATTTAAAGAATATAAACGGTTCACAATGGAAAATGCTATATCAGACTCAAGATAATTTGAAATAGGAATCATAATACTTTTATCACATAGCAAAAATGCCATCCTTGTAATTAAATTAAAACAAGAATATATCTGTTTATAAGTATACGCTTTAGTTAAATGAAAAAGTTCTTGCAGTTCATAGTCAAGATGATAAATAAAAATATAATCCATTCTCATTTGTATGCTCTTCTCTATAAATTGTTAAAATCATCAAAAAGTGACAACTGTTTATATTTTTCTTCTAGTTCAATATCTTCCTGCCCCATATCAAGAATTATTTTTTTTATATCTCCTTTAAGGCAAATACACTCCCACGCCAGCAATTCATCCGCCAATGGCTCATAAATGTCGTTATATAAATATATCTTTCTATTCCAAGTAAATGCCATTGCTATCTCAACAAGGGTATTTGCTCCAATATAATTTATTTGCCCTTTCTTAGTTCCATTGTAAATTAATACTGCTATCGTATCTTTTTCTCTAATTTTCTTTAAATATGCACTGGACACTTTTCTTTTAAATTCACGAAAAGCTGATTCATCATACAAATTTATAGCTTCATTCTCTTCTTTCGGTATAATTGCTTTTACACCTTTTTTCCTCAAAATCTCTTGACACTCCAGCATTTTATCATAAAACAACATACTTCCACAAATAACAATTTTCTTTTTACCCGCTACTGTTTTATTATCATTCGTATTAGGAAAAAAAATATTCCTCATAGCTTTTTTGGCAGGAATACACAAATTAAATTCCATATATACTTTTTGCTCATTATTCAATACTATTTTCCCAAACTCTTCCGGAGGTATAATTTGTTCTTCATCAACCGGCATAGGCAAATCTTTGGGTTTTTCTAAAAAATACAACGGCTTATTTCTGCTATAACAAAATCCAATTTCATAACAGGTTGTTTTACCAACATATCCTTTAGGATTACAAACATATACCGCATCTGAATTGAGGATTTTTTCTAAAGTAATCATTTGAATTTCTTCTGGCGTAAACTCTGGATTATCCGTCTCAAATATAACAAATTCCTCTACACTATTACAAACTTTAGAACCATTAGGTGATGCAACGCTAAGCCCCATTTCCCGTAATAGACTGACAATTCTAACTACTTCTTTATATCGTTTTCTAAAGCTTCCAATAACCGATACCTGATAAGCCATAAAACCAACTCCCTTTAAAGACCTTTTCATTACATATCTACAAGAATTATGTCATTGTAACCCCATGGATTTTATCATAATTCGTATTTCAATTTTGGTACTTCTGTTTTATACTCGATCTCCGTTCCCTCTAAGAACACCGTCACCACCACACCGCTCTCATGCACCTTGATATAATCAACATTAAATCAATGTTCAACTCATCAATGTCGATAGTGCCGCCCTGATCATTGGCAAAACCGCAAGCCAATTTCAAATATTCATCCCGCCAGAATTCATTATATTCAATATTTTGACTTTCCGCCATAAACGCTTTTCCCAATAATCATTCAAAAAATCCATCTGTATCAAAGATGTGATCCAATTCATCTGTATTGATCGCGCGGAATACTTTATCTCTTGTTGCGGTTCGATACATATCCAGTCTTCTGAAACGATCTTTTCCGGCAGCATCCTTGCTCATACGGATCAATTGAATTCTTCCCACACCTGAATTCTGCCTTGCATATTCTGCAAAACCTTTTGCCTTTCCGAGATTATCTTTGAAGTCTGCATTATGTGGTTCCAGAATATCCATGACATATTCAAGCACAGGATCCTTCCTCACGATTATGAAGTCTGGGAATGTCGGTTTTACCTTCCCATCAATCTCATATGGAATACACAATGCCCACGATGCCCTTGATGGATTTCTGATCCAGCAGACAAAATCTTCGCGTTTTTCTTCTTCCGCAATGACACCGGCTTCCCAGCTATTTAATT
Source organism: uncultured Lachnospiraceae bacterium (assembly GCA_910576535.1). Lineage (GTDB taxonomy): Bacteria > Bacillota > Clostridia > Lachnospirales > Lachnospiraceae > Kineothrix. Next base: position 4,541 of record CAJTKK010000019.1, read on the forward strand.
TCATCTTGGCTACACCCGTCGTATCACTTACAAACAGATGACTCCTATATTCCTTGCCTCCACTCTCGTGTGGCACCTGTATTGTCTCTGGCAAACGGAAATTATGCTTACTAACCACATCACCATCCGAAACAATGCTGTCATAATCCCGGCGAACACTCTCAGAATCTATGGTTGCGATGTATCTGCGGTAATCATCGTTCAAACCATGGAAACGCGCCTCTGCATAATTGTGAAGTCTATTCATACAGTTTTCGTCAGCAACAAACAGAATGACATCTACCTTAAAAGCCGTAAGATCATTCATGTCCACATATTTGTTTCCATATGCCATGCCGATGCCTTCACGCCCCAACTTAGTATCAGCAATTTGAAACTGTCGTTCAATATCGGTATCGGTCGTTGTAAACATATCGTGTACAGAGTAATTATCCACGGTTTCACCAAATGCATCGAAAATCTGAGTAGCCAGTTTAAATTGCTTTACATCTTTAATCAGATCATCATATTTACCTTTCGCTTTCAAATTTTCCACATAGTCACGAATCATCTGCACAATCTCATTCTGTACTTCTCGGATTGCTTCCCTGTGTAATCGTGACATACTGAGCAGATGCGCCATACGGAACAGGGATTTCAAATAGTCATTGATACGCAGTTCCCTAACATTATAAGACAGGAGACCGGCATCGTTAATAAACTTCATTACACTTTCACGATCAAACAGACCCTCCGGCTCCTCTTGTACTGGCATAACATTCTCGCCATCAGAAACAGACGCTGAACTCAATTTCTCTAAATCTGCATCTGTTGATGCAACAGCCGCTTCAACCTGTCCACCAGCGGTCGGATTTGAAATGTCACTCTGTACAAGAGACCGAATACTATCTATTGAAGGATGCTCTACACCTAAAGGTGTCGCTTGCTCTATAGGAACACTTTCTGATGTTTTCTGTGTTATTCCATATGGAGCCAACGGTTCTACAACATGCCCAATAAAAGCGTTTAATGTCATTTGTCCCGGATAAGACGATGTACTTTGTCTCCTCGGTCTAACAGTCAACGTTTCAAAATGTCTTCCTGATACGGATTCCCCATAGATGTCAGTAGGAATATCTCCGCCTTCTGCACTTTGCAAAGCTTCCACTACATCTTTTACCGTATTTTCATTGAAATACGGCAAATAGAGATGAACGTCATTCAAAACATCGTCCACCTGAACATGCATCTGCATCGGTGTCCTCACCATACGACCCAAAAGCTGTGCAATATATGTGGCATCAGTAGCATGCTTAAAGGACATCATGGTCTCTGCACGTGGACAATCCCAACCAGTAGAAAGATTTTCTTTGAAGAAAACCACTCTAATATTTCTATCGTCAGCTATTCTGGATGGTTCCTCGTATCTGACCTCAATACCGTTTATCATGAGCGTCTGGCTTGTCGCCCCAAAAGTGTGTACTATCTGACCTACATCGAACTTGAAGCCTGTGCGTTCCTCAATTTTGCTAATGCAATCATCAAGATCCGTATCCGTTAGTTTGCCTCCCGTTCCATTCAGCACCTGGATAATTAGGATTGGATTCACATAAGCATAGTGTTGTTCAAAGCAATACTGAGTCCAGTGCTCCCATTTTTCTTTCCAATCATCGGCAGCAGCTTGAAGAATAGCCATGTCAGTATTAATAGAATTCTCTTCCGGATAAGTTATTACAATTCTGTCCTTCAACAGACCGGACGCTCTAACTTCGTCTGCTGAAACAATTGACTTATGAATAGTTGAAGAAGTACCTTCGACAAGGGCATTGAACCGCTGTGTAGTAGCAGACATACCGATAACCACAGGCATAGGTGGAATCCCGTCAGAGCTGCTGCCTTTGATAAACTTCTGCATTATTGTTGTTGCCTTGCTGGCTTCCCGGCCCTGCATCCCACGATGAGCCTCATCAATGATAAAATAAAGCCTATCGCTTTTCTCTCTTACGGTATTTGCAAGAGTCTTCCAGATAGTATAGGATCGTCCATCTCCATTTTTTGTTAGTTTTGAGGATACGGATAGTTTCTGCGTATTCAGAAAATATATGTGTCCATCCTCAAATACTTCCTTATCAAAGGATTCCTCTGAAATCGTCACGCATTGTGATAAACGGATTTTATCTGCCTTCAAGTCAATCTTTAACTTGGACTGCTCATTAAGCTGTGGGGAGTCTGACAACCACACGACAATAGCATCCGGCTGTTCTGCATAGGTTTCATCTCCATACAGAATATTTTCAATAAGAGTAGACATTATGATCGTCTTTCCGGCTCCTGTGGGAGCAGTGAATGAAACCACCTGCGGAACATGAGTCCTATGGTAGCTTCCCATCGCCTCCGCCGTCTTCATGCGAATCTCACTCATTACTCTTTTCTGAAAAGGAAATAATTCTACTTTCATGGTTACCTCCCTATATTGATACGGAAATTGTCCAGATAATCTCTATAAAGTTGATAGCATTCCTTGCCATCATAAGCGCGGATCATCGTTCGATATGCAACCTCTGAATCCGTTACAATGAAGACTGTTTGAATCTCAGGGTGCTTCTGTAATTCCGCGTCAAACTCAGAATAATATATCTCATCTATCAAAACTGCCATCCTGTTCTGTGATAGAATTAGCATCTCTGGAAGAAGTTCATCATCGAGTACGGGACAACGGCCAATAGCTTTTCCTTTCATCCATAGTACTGGGAGAAGTTCCTTGAACTGTCTCCCCAAAGCAACAGATGTTTTATCAAGGAAACTTAACTTAAAGAAAACCGCATTGGTTTTAAACCCATCAGACATTTTAATATCTGCTAGTGCAGGCATATCAGGCATTTTCACTTTTTTGTATTTACCACTATTTTCTTCATCTGGAAAGAACCTATCGTGATATGTACCATAACCACCGGAAAGTTCTTTTCCTTCAATATCAACACCTTTGATCGTACATACAGAACGTGGCCAAGTAACATTGTGTGCGATTCCAAGTGCTTCCCATTCGTTGTCTCCTGGTTTATATCCATTTCTTAAAAGAATCTTTGCCTCACCTTCGGACACTTCATTATTGGTGACCATAATGCATTGTCTATGTCCTCCATCAATTGCGTTCAATAGATTCGTAGCATGTAAAGTTGTTCCTGATCCCGCAAAAAAATCTACTATCAATGCATTGGGTTTATATGCAGTACAAAAATATAAACAATCCAAAACTGCATATACAGATTTAGGAAATGTGAATCTCTTTTCCCCGAATATATTACCCAAAAGCCTGGATCCATACTGTGTTGAATCGTGTGATGCAGTCTTCCATATGTCTCCAGGAACAGCCAGCACATATTCTGTGTCTACATCTTCAACTATTATTTCATTATTAATGCCATGTCCTATAACTTCAAATTCTCCACTTAATACTTTCGCATATTCTGCCCGAGCAAGCCTATATACAGTAAATCCTCTCCGCTTATCACCACCTACTTTTACGCGGCCTGCGCTCAACCCTTTCTCTAAAGTTGATACTGACCACTGCCACCTTCCTTCTGTTCCATCATTTCGTATCGGCAACAAACAGTACAAGCCATCAATCTCAGGCGCCAAAGATATCCCTTCTGGAAGAGGATTGCCTATTTTCTCTATTTTCCCACTGTCTGGATTGATATAAATCGGATAGAACCCTCCTGGTGAATCTCGTCGTGTTGCACCTGTACCAGAACGTTTGAGTAGATCCCAACGTATATTACCAGTATGTGTTCTTCCTCTATCCGAAACCCATTCACGATTGACCCTAACTCGTTGAGGGGCTGCTGCACCAAAATAGACAAAGAATATATATTCCCCACACCGACCAAATTCTCCTGCACGTGCAACTATCGCCGGATTTATCATAGTGCTTATCATTTGAATTCTTGCTTCAGGAAAAAGCTCCTCCAGCAAGCATCCCAGATGAAGATATTCCTTCTCATCAATCGTAACAATCAGCACAGAGTCTTTTGGATTTAGCAACTTCTTAGCCAGTTTCAGCCGTTTTTCCATCATAGACAGCCACTTGCTATGGCGATATGCATCTGAGCTATCCACATAATCGTTGTTGTATTTCCAGTCTTTTGCTCCGGTATTGTATGGCGGATCAATATAAATACAGTCAACTTTTTCCGCGTATAGATATTCCAACAGCTGAAGGGCATGATAGTTATCCGCTTCGATCAATGTATGCCACAAATTGCTATCCGGCGCATTTTCCACGTAATCCAATAGCTTCAATGTTGGATAAATTGCTTCTCCAAACTCTGCAACAGCTGCAAGCTCATCCAGCTTAAAAGTCTTATTCTCGTGCGTGTCCCGGCAATCGCAAAGGACTTCATCTCCATTAATTTTAATTACAGTGTAGATATCGCTGACATACCCTGTCTTCAAAGCGACCTTCGATCCGATATGAATCGGGACATCGTAAAGAGGTGTACATTCCGGCAGATGTTCCTCGAAAACCAGCCCAAATTTTTTCTGTTTCATTAACTTATTTGTTTCCTGCAAAATCCTATCTCGAAGTGTAGGATCATCTATTTGCTGGATTAGATCCTGTAGTAATGCCACTGTGTTCACCTCATTCTTCTGTTATTGTCTTTTCTTTTATATGATAATCCATACCTCGCTTTTCGCAAAAATAAATCACTTCTGCTGCACGTTCATTATAAAAATATCTATGCCCCTCATAGGCATTTACTTCTTTGCTATAAATTATTCCTCCAAAAATGATTCTGTCCATAAAAGAAACAGCTTCAAGAATCTTCTGAAAATCCTGTTCAACCATATTCGGTGTTGGATATGTCTCCATGTTCACCCAGGTTCTACAGCCTGCTTCATAATAGCCAATCTATCCTCATAAGATGCTGCTCTCGGTTCCATCCTTCTTCGGTATGGTTCATCAAGCGAAACCAACGTAATTCCATGTTCATTCTCCGAAGACAATTCTGCTCACTCTATCGGAAATTATTCCTTTGTAAGAGTAGTATATTTTATACCCGCCGCATTCAGCTTTCGTATTGCTACAATGCTCATCTCTGTCACTTCGGGATATCCTGTCATAAACAGATTCGTTGTAAAACAAAGCTAAACAGACTACATCTTGTACCAGAGTCCGGGGATTTCCTATGTCCAACAGTTCAAGCATATCGGAAACCAGATGCGGTTCCAGCCATGCATCATAGCCTTTTATCTGCCCAAACCGCTTCTTTAACAGATAGGCATAACACGAATATTTACACCCGTAAGCACACGTCAGTTTATAGGGTTCCGGCGTTCCATCTTCCCCATATCCACCCACAATCACCCGATCGGCAATACTCTCAAAAACAGTCCTGCCAAATTCGACAGCCACTTACTTCTTCCTTCATAAGTATGTCCCGCAGTTCCGACATCCGCCTGTTGATATCCTCTTGTGTATGGATGCTGTCTTCAAGAAGTGATTTCCTCCCGGCAAGTTTATGGAGCTTCCTTGTCAGTTCCGCCAGCTTCTTCCCATACATCCCCTTCGTTATTGTACCATCAATCAGCATATCTGTCATGCGTGACTTTTTTAATTCCAGCGAGGCAATATCCTTGTCCACCTGCTGTTTTCTCCTGATATTTTCATTGCTGTCCGCTGTCTCCTCTACATATGACAGTACGATGCCCAGCACATCCTCAAAGTTATGCATCAGCAACCCAAAGGTTGTTGTGATAAAATAAAGTTGTAACAGTAATAGCTAATAAGATATAATCATTTCCCAAAGAAAAGAGGTACTTACTATGCCGCAAAATTACACCCCTGAATTTTTAAAAAGAAGATTGTCCGCCTCCGTCTGGAGGAAAGAAGAACCGGTCAGCAGCATCACCATAGGGTATGGAATCTCCAAAAAAACTACCCGCTGGTGGTGCAATGAATCCCAGAAAGAATGCCAAGCTCAAAGCCTTCAAATCCCTCCGTCCTCCAATGAACCGGAAATTATGAAAGACAGCCTGCGCAGGGAACTGGCTGAAAAAGAAATTCTTTTTTTGAAAATTAGCATATGCCATCACAGATGGCATTGCATTCTCCGCAAGGGGGATCAATGAGAGGCTTGCCGGTTTATAGAACAGCATAGCAGAGAATCCGACGTCCGCTGGCCTGGCATCTGCCCAGATGCTTGTTGCCGCTATGAAACACCGGGAGGCGGATTGTTATGCCCAGAAAGACTCGGCAAAAGTGCTGATCAGAAGAATTTGCCATGCGCATAACGGAGCTTGCAGGATACTGAGCCATGACTGTCTACCTGGCGCGCAGGAACTGCCATTACAGCGCAGTTACCGTACATAGATACATGGGTACAGAAATGAGGCTGCATTCCCCGTCCGCCCGGAGAAACCGGCCTACCGGCGCGGAAAACCACATAAAGTCTTTGAAAACAGGATGCAGCGGGAGTTTCATGCAGGCCAGGCGAACCACAAGCGGTGTACGGATTTCACATATCTGCTTTTGTAAAACGGGGAAGTGCGCTGCAATTGCAGCATTGCTTGCCTATATGGCCAGAGTATCATTGCAAGTGTGACAGACCGCAAGGCCACCAGCGGCCTTGCTATCCGGACTTTGACGAAAGCACTGGGATCACAGCCGCAGGTCAAGAAAGAATTGACCCCTCCCACAGCGGTCAGAACCCCCAGTATACGTCAAAGGCCTTCGTGGAATTCTGTGAATCTGTCCATGTGAATCAAAGCATGGGCAAAACAGGATGCCCATACGGCAACGCCCCTATGGAAAGGTATTTCAACACACTGAAAAATGAATGCGACAATCTGTACGGGTTCCGGACAGATGAGGCACTGCATCAGGCGGTGGAAGAAGCTGCCCATGTCATATGCAACCATGTGCGTCCGCACAGCTATAATGGATACCGCACACCTTATCAGACACGGACTGCTTCATAACTTGGAACTAATTTTATTAGCCATATGCGTTACAAAAATGCTTGACCACAACAACTATTACCGAAACATTAAAGTAGTTTTTGAGTTGCTTATTTCGATTTTTTTCACCCTCCGAAGTGAACATGAAACGCTTCGCAAAGTGCCTGAAATAAAGGACTTCTACGAGTTTTTCTTTTGTATCGACACAATAGTCTCCACATGTCCGCAAAACGGAAACATATCCACACAGATTCCTCTGAGCGCCTGGTATCCCTGTTTTTCCATATAACCCAAATCCCTCGCCAAAGTTTCAGGATTGCAGGAAATATATACTACCTTTTTTGGGGCAAGTTTTGCCAGGGAACTCAAGAATACTTCATCGCTCCCCGTCCTGGGGGGATCCATAAACACCGTATCTACATGTTCTCCTTGTTCCGCAAGCTGAACCATAAATTCTCCGGCGTCTTTTTGATAAAATTCAATATTTTTTATCTTGTTCCTTTTTGCATTAGCGGCAGCATCCTTTACTGCGTCTTCATTCAATTCCACTCCTATGACCTTTTTTGCTTTGCCGGCCGCAACCATTCCAATCGTTCCAATTCCGCAATATGCATCCAGCACTGTCTCTTTTCCAGTAAGTCCGGCATACTCCATGGCCTTTTGATATAATTTTTCTGTCTGGACTGCGTTAACCTGATAAAATGATTTTGGCGATATCCTGAAAGTAATTCCGCACAGCACATCCTCAATATACCCCTTCCCATAAATCACTTGGCCGTTCTCCCCAAGAACCATGCTGGTTTTCCGTTCATTTACGTTAATCACGACTGTTGTAATATCCGGATGACGTTCCAGCAATGCCTTGACAAAATTATTTTTTGACGGCAAGATAGGGGACGACAATACGAGCGTCACCATAATCTGCCCCGTAGCCTGTCCAACCCTTACCATCACATGGCGCAGCAAACCATATCCCGTATCCTCATCATATGTTTTTATTTTAAAAGATGGAAGCAGTTCCCTGATGGATCCGATAATCTCATCCGCTTTCTCATTTTCCAGCAAACACTTTTTAATTGGAATAATATAATGAGTGCCTTCCTTATACACCCCCGACAACGGTTTCCCTTGCCTGTCATGGGTAAATGCCGCATTTACCTTATTCCGGTAATGCTCAGGCTGCTCCATCCCTATAATCCCCTCCAGCCTCACGTAGGGCTTCAACAGTTTTTCCGTTTCTTTTACTTTCCGTTTCAACTGCTTTTCATATGGCAAATGAAGCATCTGGCAGCCCCCGCATTCTCCGAATGCCCTACACACCGTTTTGCCGTTTTCCACATCCTTTTCCCGTATTCTATCGTCTTTTTCCCACTCTTTTGCATAAGCCCCGTTTCCTCTGTCTTCTCTCCTCCATCCTGCGTTTTCTTTCCGTCCCTTATTATTGTTGCTCTCCCGTATAAACTGATTCCGTCCTGCCTTTTCTCTTCTTCTATTCTCCGGCTCAAACTGCCCCCGATCCGTCTTTCCCCTTCCGTTCCTGCTCTCCGGTGCAAACTGCCCCCGGTCCGTCTTTCCCCTTCCGTTCCTGCTCTCCGGCTCAAACTGCCCCCGGTCCGTCTTTCCCCTTCCAGTCCGGCCTTCTGATACAAACTGTCCCCGGTCCGTCTTTCCTTTTCCACCTTTTGGAAATGACCCTCTTTTCCCCCCATTCCGTGCTTCGCCTGCGGAAAAACTTTTCTCACTTCTTTCATAATTCCCTGCTACAGATCTGTTTTTCCCCGCTTTCCTCCCGCCGTCCGCAGGCGTTCTTCCCTTTATCGGTTTTCGGTCGTTCCAATCCGCTCTTTTTTCCATGATTTCTCTTCTTCCATCCCCTGTTCTTCTTCCCATATCTTCCTATTTTCCTTTCCCTACCGGTTTTATCCGAATCCTGCTTTTCGTTACAATTCCCCCAATAAGCTTTGGAACCGCAAAGCCACTAATCTTTTTTTAAACATTTCTCCATAAATGCCATCACCTTTTGCTGATATGCCTCCGGTTCTGCCAGATTACTTGTTCCATGCGCCGCCCTGTCAACGATAAAAAGTTCTTTGTCTGCCCCACAGGCTTCATAGTTTGCACGGCTCATTTCCAACGGCACCGTCCTGTCTTTTTTGCCATGAACGAACAAAACCGGTATGCGGTTTGCCCTCATACTTTCCAATGTGCTGCATTCCCGAAAATAAAACCCTGCTTTTTTATGGCATATGTAATCAGCAATATACAAAAACGGAAATTTAGGCAAATGAAAATTTTTTTCCAGCATATGATTGAAAATATCCCACGGCGAAGTATATCCGCAGTCCGCAATCAGCCCTTTTACCTGTTCCGGCAGTTTTAACCCCGCCGCCAAAAGCACTGTCGCGCTTCCCATAGATATCCCTGACAGGAAAATATCACATTTCCCCTCAAACCGCCTGGCAATATATTCCGTCCACTTCACTAAGTCAAAACGCTCCTTTACGCCAAAACAAATATATTTCCCTTCGCTTTCCCCATGCGCCCGTTGATGAAACACCAGAAGATGATACCCCATCTCATGATAAAATTTTACCAGATTGGAAAAATCCCCAATCATCCCATTGTTCCTATATCCATGCACCAGGATCATTACTTTGCGGGATTCTTCTTTTGCCGGAAGATAGTAAGCCACCAGTTTCAGGCCGTCATGGCTGGTCATCGTAATACGTTCCTTTTCCTGCGATTCAAACCATGCCCTCCCTTCTTCCATTTCGTCCTCAAAATCTGCAAAAGCAAGCCCCTGTCCTACATAAATATCCTCTTCTTCCCGTTTTTCCCCTTTTTTCTTTTTTCTGTCTTCCCTTCTTCTATTGATATCGCCAACCAGTTTACTGACTCTTTCCTGCCGGAAAACAGAACCGGAACTATTCCTGCAGACCGCCAGCTTAAATAGCTCATTAGAGATTCCATACACCGGAAAAGCCAGAAAAACTGCCGCAATACCCGGCAGCCTAAGTTTCATCCACTTTCCCTGTTTCTGCATATATTTATAATCTTTCTTTTTCTTTCTTTGTTTCATTTCACCACATCCCATAAGGCCTTCTGCCCTTCATACTGATCATTCATCCAGTCAACCGCTTCCTCCAGCCCTTTCTCACTGAAGACAAAGTTCATTCTTTGTTTCTTGCTCTCCGGGGTAGCCGCATACCCAAAAGGCTCCGGCCATATCGTTACCTCCAGCTTTGTATCCTGCCCTTCTTCCTGTTTCCTAAGCATATACCTCATTCCATCCATGCTTCCGGTATATTCCTCTTTTTTTACATAGTTTAAAACATGAAATCTTTCTTTCTCTATCATTTTCCCGCGATTCCTTAATCTTCAGATTTCTTTGGCATCCATATCCCTATCGCCGCTTTTTCTGCATCCCCATTTTTTCCTTCGGAAAGCAAAAGGCGAAAGATCAAAAGCACGTTTCATAAAGTCCCGCATCCAAACCCTATGATAGAAAAAGAATCCGCAATCATCATTGCAGATTTTTATCAAAATCTTTTCTTCATCCATTGAAACGCGCTCATTTCATTCATACTTAATATAGAGGAAATATCATTGGCTGTCAATGGCTGATCACGGCCAATGACTGGCTCCGCCCATTGCCTCCCTTTCGCCCTCCCCGATCCTTAATTCCCCATCCCCGCCATTTCATTTGACGGCTTTGCTGAATCCTGCTTTGGCCGGAAGGCCAGACCATCCCCGTTTTCTGTTCCCGTCATCCCGGATCCGTATATGACGAATAATTGCTTTTGCCGCCACATATACTATATATGAGGTATTTTTTATGAAACAAATAAAACATTATATTATCATCGGAATATTCTTTGTCATAATCACTGGATCACTGGCCCATTTTCTATATGATTGGTCTGGGAATCATTATATAGTAGGCCTTTTTGTGCCAATCAACGAATCAATATGGGAACATATGAAATTGCTTTTCTTCCCAATGTTAATATACTCAGCCGTTATGACTTTTATGTTTAAAGATCAATACCCATGCATTACCTCTTCCTTGTTCTTTGGAATTTTCACAGGAACGCTTCTCATCCCCCTGTTGTTCTATTTATACACCTTTATCATCGGAAAAGATATTTTTATTCTGGATATTGGCATATTTATTTTAAGCGTTATAATTGCATTTTGGCTTTCCTGCAAACTGACACATTCCTGCAAATCGGAACGCTATGCCTTCCTCTTGCGCAGTCTTATGTGCATTCTTCTTATCTGTTTTATGCTATTTACTTATCACCCGCCCGGCCTTGCCATCTTCCAGGATCCAGCCATTGCGCAAACCGGTTCAAGCTCTTTCCCATCCAAGCCTTATCCTTAGCAGGCAAGGAAACGCCCGACTTGCAGTATGCCAAAAGAAAAATCCTTCAAACACTGGTATACACCATGCCTGAAGGATTCCCTATCGGAGTGACAAGACTTGAACTTGCGGCCTCTACTTCCCTAAAGTAGCGCTCTACCACCTGAGCCACACCCCGAAATGCAATCATTATTATATACTCTATGTAATAAAAAATCAACTATTATTTTCGACTTTTTTCAGATTTTAATCCTCTACCGTCAAATACCCCCTATATTTTTATTCTGCCATTATTTTTCTTATTAACATCCTCACGCAGCAGCGCATAAACTGTAGATACAATAGGAATAAAAATCAACATCCCCGCAACCCCCATCAGGCTGCCGCCTACCGTTACCGCCGCTAGAACCCATATGGACGGAAGCCCTACCGAGTTTCCCACCACATGGGGATAAATCAGATTCCCTTCTATCTGCTGCAGCACAATAAAAAGAACCAGGAACCAGACCGCTTTCACCGGGTCATCCACCATAATAAGGAAAGTTCCGACAAAACAGCCGATAAACGCTCCTACAATCGGGATTAACGCGGTAAATGCAATCAACACGCCAACTAACAAAGCATATGGAAAACGGAAGATAACCATCGCTACTACAAACATGCTCCCTAAAATAACGGCTTCCATGCATTGCCCAGTAATAAAATAAGTAAAATTCCTGTTCGCAAGGGAAGCGATTTCCAGAGTCCTTTCATAAAGATTCTTAGAAAAATATGCGTGCATAATCCGTTTTACCTGATTTCCAAGCTTCTCTTTCTGTGCCAGCACATAAAAAGAGAAAACAAGGGATACAAACAGATTTACTACCCCTCCAATAATAGTAGAAGCCATAATCACTGTAGACGTCACTACACTGCCCAGCCCGTTTTTCATAAAATCCACAATCCCGCTCAATACAGATTCCCAATTAATGCTGTCTATGTCAAGTTCATCCAGCATAACTGCCAGTTCCGGCCGGGAAGCAAAAAGCTGTTCCAAAGACGTCTGCAGGCTGCCAAGGAACGCCGGGATTTTATTGCCAAGCTCCATCATCGTCTTGGCAAGCTGGGGAACTACTGTAACAGCCACTATAGCCATTGCCAGAATAATAACAGCAAAAGAAAGCAATATGCTTACCGGGCGTTTGGCTTTCTGCATGTTTGGATTTTTTGTCTTTCCAAATATCCTTTTTTCCATCGCGCTCATCGGAATATTCAGCACAAAAGCGGCCACCGCGCCATAGATAAAGGGCTTCAGGATGCCAAACCCAAAAAATATCCCTTTCATCACCATATCCATTTTTATAACAGCCAGGCAGACTATGGCCGTAAAAATAATTAAGCCTCTTATTTTTTTCATATTATTCCTGTTCAAATCCATTTATTCTAATTCCTCCGTCCTGATCCCAGGGCATTTATCCCGCTGTATCTTAAAGCATACTCCTGCCTCCGGCTTTTTCCCCTCTTCCCCTTTTTCCGTTCCAAGTTCTCTGCCCGGAATACTTTTTTCTATTTTTTCTGTTTTAAAAGCTCCAGCACATAATTCCATACCCGTTCTGTAGAAGAAATACTAAGCCGTTCCTCTGTCGTATGGATATCCTTCATATCCGGCCCGATAGAAATACATTCCAAGCCAGGTATCTTCGCCGACAGCAGCCCGCATTCCAGCCCCGCGTGAATCGCCTGTATTTCCGGCTCCTTTCCATACATCCTGCAGAATATCTGCACTGCCATATCCCGGAACGGGGAATCTTTCTTATAAGCCCAGCCGGGGTAATCCCCCCTCACTTCCTGGGTTGCCCCCGCCATAGATGCAAGGCTCTCCAATTTTTCTATTAAAGCTGTTTTCGCGCTTTCCAATGAACTTCTGACGGAAAACTGTATCATTGCCTTTTCTTCTTTCAAATCCACGATCCCCATATTTAAGGATGTCTCCACCAGCCCTTTCATATCTGCGCTCATTGCCTGTACTCCGTTCGGCGCAGCAAGAAGAAGCTTCACCAGCCGCCCGGTATCCTCCTTGGACAGGCATCCTGATCTATTGTCCTCCAATTCCGTTGCCTCAACCATAATGCCCGGGTCTTTGGTCTGCAGTTCCCCTCTTAGTTCTTCTTCCACCTTTATGGCCGTATTCTCCAGAAGATCCCCGTCCTCCTTTTGTATCAAAACAACCGCACAGGCTTCCCTGGGTATCGCATTATCCGCTAACCCCCCTTCTAACTGTTCCAAATAAAAATCCATTTCCTTGCCAAGCCTATACAAAAGCCTGCCTATCAACACATTGGCATTTCCTCTTTCTTTATCTATCTCTGCCCCGGAATGTCCTCCCGATAGCCCCTTTATCTTAAGCGAATATCTTTTTCCTTCCTTTTCCTTTCTGCTGACAGGCAACAACCAGTCCACCCTTGCCCCTCCCGCGCATCCGGCAAGGATAATCCCCTCTTCTTCAGAATCCAGGTTCAGCATCCGTCTGCCTTTTAGCATAGAAACATCCAGCCGCCTCGCCCCATCCATTCCTACTTCTTCATCCACAGTAATGATAACTTCCAGCCGAGGATGAGCAATATCATCCGAATCCAGGAGCGCCAAAGCATAAGCCACCGCAATCCCGTCATCCCCGCCAAGGCTTGTGTCCTGTGCATAAAGCTCATCGCCCTCCACTAACAGGCGCAGCCCTTCCTTTGTCATGTCGATATCCGCTTCCGGTTTTTTCACCGCTACCATATCCATATGCCCTTGCAGGATCACCGGTTCCTCTTCTTCATACCCAGGCGCAGCCTCTTTAATGATAATTACATTCTTCCAGGCATCCTGTATATGGAACAGCCCTCTTTCTTTTGCAAAATCCACCAGATAATCGCTTAATTTATCTATATTTCCCGACCCATGAGGAATCTTGCATATCTCCCCAAAATAGTGAAATACTTTTTCCGGACGTAAATTTTCTGTTACTGACATTTTTCTATCCTTTCCTTTCAGGCAGCATCCCCAGATAAAACCCTGCCGCTTCTTTTTTCCATAAACTGCATAATATATATAGTATACACTGAATCACAAGAAATGATCATTAAATTTTAATAAAAAAGCGGCTTTTCCGATTTGGGGAAAACCTGTGCATCTTTATTTTTTGTCCCACAGGAAGTTCGCAGAACTTTCCTATAAGACAAAAACCCCGCAGGAAACTTTCCTGCAGGGCTGTAGTATCATTTCATTATGCAATTTTGCTCTTTGCCAGTTCTGCCAGCTCTTTAAACCCTTCCGCATCATTTACTGCCAGCTCTGCAAGCATCTTCCTGTTCATGTCCACTTCTGCCAGCTTCAAGCCGTGCATGAACTTGCTGTAAGAAAGCCCGTTCAGTCTTGCCGCTGCATTAATACGCGTAATCCATAACTTTCTAAAATCACGTTTCCTCTGCTTTCTTCCTGCATAAGAGGATGTTAATGCTCTCATCACTGCCTGTTTTGCTATTCTATACTGTTTCGACCTTGCTCCTCTATATCCTTTTGCAAGCTTCAATACTCTGTTATGTTTTCTTCTGGCGTTCATTCCGCCCTTAATTCTTGCCATGTCCTGTTTCCTCCTTACGACTTATAAAAATGTTAGCATTACAGATACGGTAAAATCCTCTTCATATTCTTAACGTTCGTTGCATCTGTAATCGTCGGCTTTCTAAGATTTCTCTTCCTCTTAGGGGATTTTTTTGTTAAGATATGGCTTTTATAAGCTTTGTTTCTTTTTAATTTACCTGTTCCTGTTGCTTTAAAACGCTTCGCAGCAGCTCTTTTTGTCTTCATCTTGGGCATATCTGATTCCTCCTATACTTCTTAATTTTTATCTATTTTAACTGTACGGACTAACGCTTTTCAGTTAAAAACATCGTCATGCTTCTTCCCTCTACCTTTGGGGCTTTTTCAATGGACGCAATGTCAGAAAGCGCCTCGGCAAAATCGTCCAGAATGTGTTTGCTGTTTGCCATATGCGCCATTTCACGTCCGCGGAAGCGTAAAGTAATCTTTACTTTATCCCCCTTTGAGATGAATTTTCTTGCCGCATTCATCTTTGTATTCAAATCATTCGTATCAATATTAGGGGATAAGCGGATTTCCTTGATCTCAATAATCTTCTGTTTTTTTCTTGCTTCTTTTTCTTTCCTTGCCTGTTCATACCGGAATTTCCCGTAATCGACAATTTTGCAGACAGGCGGCTTCGCAGTAGGGGCAATTTTCACCAGATCCAGCCCGGCTTCTTCCGCAAGGCGAACCGCTTCCCTTGAAGTCATAATCCCTAACTGTTCCCCATTTTCACCAATAACACGTACTTCTTTGTCTCTAATCTGCTCGTTAATAAATAAATCGCTAATGGCTTTGTCCTCCTCATAATACCAATATGCTATAAAAAGTGTGCGTTAAAACGCATCCTCCACCCAAAACCTTCTGGCAGCGCGGCTTTTATCCCGCGCTTGTAGCTGCGCATCATTATTTTTTGTCATATATAACAAAAAAATGGATAGCATAGCTATCCACCTGTCATCACTTCCACGGCTTCCGTAAAAACGGGAAACACTGGCTTATGAACGCCTACTAGCCTCCGCTGTAGGGTGAGAGTGGAAACTCTGCTTGTTTGTCATTTGGCTTCTGCCATCATTTTTTGTCATTTCTATCGCCAAACTATTAGTGATTATAGCGCAGTTCCGGCTATTTGTCAATACTGATTTTTTGTTTTTCTGCAAACCGGCTGTGTTCCGGCTTATTCATCCGCAAAGACCACTTCTATCGTTTCCCCGCTTTTTTGGAACTCTTCCATTCTTTCATCGTCTGCTGACTGGGAATACGTGAGTGTATACGTTTTATCCGCAATAATTATATAAATGAGCTGTTCCATCACTGCATTGTCCATCTGGCAGGATACCTCTACTTTGTAAGCAGGACAGCCGCTTATATCCAGTTCCGTATTATGGAAAGAAACCAGCGATGCCTGGGATCCATAGGTTTCTTTCAGCTTCTCCTCCATTCTTATTTGATAGTCCCCGGAGTCCAGCAGGCATTTTATTTCTTCTGCATCCACATTTTCCGATACCGCATAATAAATATTAGAAGAATCCAAGGGATTGCGTTCCGACAAATACATCCCTTTCGTAGTCCCGCTGCGGACATACCCTTCAGGGAGGATTACCCTGCATCCTACATCTCCATACCTGTCCCTTTTATATGCCTTCCTCGCTTCCGTATCTGCAAAAGCATGTATCCGGTTTCCTGAAATCCCATTGTTTATTGCCCCTCCTTCTTCTGCGGCAAAAACAGTATTCCCCGGAAATATCCCCCCTATAAAAAGCGCTGCGGCCGCCCCAGCCGCCGCCAGCATCAAAATTCCTTTATTCTCCATCATCATCTCCCATTCTGAATGCATGTACGCATTCGGACACAAGCGCAAATCCGCCTGGGAACCATCTGTTTTGCACCGTACACCCATGCGGAAACCATATCTTCCATTCTTCCGCAATTTATTATAGAAAAAAAACGGCAGGGATGCAAGCATAAATAAAAAACTCTGGTTACAATGCGTCATGCTAATTCACCCCGGTTATGCTACCATATACTTTATTTGCAAGGACTGCCGGCATACCTGGAAGACAGGGCAGATCCAGAATCTGTTGCGGGCAGCCATATTGGGTTTCGCAGTCATTTTCATACTACACAGGAGGCACAGATGAAGCCACTTAAAAAAATGATCAGTCGGTACATGAACCTGGTTATACTATTTCTTATTTCCCTTTTGACAATCATTATCATCTACGTCCAGGTTGCTGACACGCACCGGCAGGCGTACGACGATGCCATAACCACATTTCAGCAGATCGGGCAGGTTCTGGAACAGAACAATGCCGAGCTTGCAGAAACCCGCGAAAAATATAAGCAGACCTGCCTATACAACGCTGAGGCAATCGCTTATCTGATCCAGAACAATCCCTCCGTGCCTGACAGCGTTGACGAGCTTAGGCAGATCGCGGTTTTCATGGAGGTAGATGAAATCCACATCTTTGACGAGACTGGACGTATTATTGCCGGAACCCATCCGGAATATTTTGATTTTACTTTTGATTCCGGCGAACAGATGATGTTTTTTAAGCCGATGCTGACCGATAAATCTTTAAAACTTGTACAAGATATAACCCCTAACACTGCAGAAGCAAAACTGATGCAGTATTCTGCTTTGTGGAGCGCCGACAGGAAATTTATCGTTCAAGTGGGCATGGCTCCCGTCAACGTTATGAAAGCAACGCAGAAAAACGAACTCTCATACATATTTTCCCTGTTCCGGGTAAACCCGGAGGCCAGTTATTACGCCATTGACCAAACGACCGGGGAAATCGTCGGCTCTACAGAACTGGACTGTGTACACAAAAACAGCGAAGCAGTCGGTCTCAGCCTCAATGACATTGCCGGCCAGTCAAAGGGGTTTCACGCCACTGTCAACGGGCAGGACTCTTTCTGCGTGTTCAAGCCCATTGGTTCCAATTATATCGGGCGTATCCTTACCAACCGCGTGCTTTATGAGTGGATCATGATGAACACCATCGTCCTCTTTTTCTGTCTTATCATAATTGCCGTGGCTCTAATGCGTGCCGTAACCGGATATATGAACCGCTATGTCGTGGACGACATCTACCGCATTAACCGAAAACTCCATTCCATTGCCGACGGGAATCTTGATGAGATCATCGACATTCACAGCAGCACGGAATTTTCGGAACTGAGCAACGATATCAACCGGATGAAAAAGAGCCTCCTGGATAACAGCCGGAAAATCTCCTATATACTCAGCAAAACAAACATGTATATCGGGGTATACGAATACAGCGATCGCATACGGCAAGTCCGCTTCATGGGATATGTACCGCAAATCCTTGGACTTACCCCCGAAAAAATGAAACAGCTCTCCTGCGACTATCTGCTGTTCAGAGAGTTTCTTTCCCATCTATGCAGCCATCCTTTAACCAATGAATCCCATGTTTTCAAGCTGGGCGAACGGTATATCAAGGTTGAGGAAATCTCTGAGAACAACAACTTCTTCGGTGTTCTCATTGATGTGACCGAGGATACCATAAAGCGCCTGCGGATTGAACAGGAGCGGGATTATGACCATCTGACCGGGCTATATAACCGCGGGGGACTGGAAAACTTCCTCTCTTCCTGCTTCCAAAAACCGGAAGAATTCTGCGAGAGCGCTCTTGTCATGATAGATGCGGATAATTTAAAGAAAGTCAACGATACATACGGACATGAAGGAGGCGACGCTTATCTAAAGCATCTCGCCGACCTTCTCGGGAAATTTGCCCCTGGCCACAGCGTTGCTGCCAGACTGGGAGGCGATGAATTTGTCCTGTTTTTATACCAGTACCAGACAAAGGAGGCGTTGTCCCACGCCGTCATGGAACTGGAGAAGCTGCAGAACAGCAGCCGCGCCTGTCTGAGGGATGGTTTCTATGTCCCTCTCGGTTTTTCCTTCGGCTACTGCCTGACGGAGGGGCATACCGATTACCATGCATTGTTAAAGGAAGCCGATGAAAAAATGTACCAGAACAAAAAATCCCGCAAATCCGGGCAGCCCGGCAAATAATATCCGTGCCATTACCTACTTCATTATATCATACGGCGACGGGTCATTCTCCAAAGAAATATCTGTCTGCCATAACAGTTCCTCCATAAGAAACGCCCCTTTTCCCGCAAAAGAAAAGGGGCATATCTTTATTTTTCTTTAAAAGTAGCGCAAGATGTTTCCCGGCAGTCGCAGGCGCCGCAGCCTTTGATATCCACATGCTCCGCATGGCATTTATAGTTGCTGTTATACATACATTTTACAGCTTCGCAGTCAATGCTTATTGTCCTGCATGGATGTTCCAAAGCGCTTGTATAAGAATCCCCTCTTTTCTCGGAAAAACTTTCACAGCATGTATCATCCGTCTCTTTCGCATGTTTCCCGCCCACCATTATGTCGCCTTTACAGCAGCATTCACTTTTGTTGTAAATACAGTTATCTACCGAACAGTCTAACTGAGCCATCATTTAACCTCCTAATCTATCCAGCCTTGTTCCAATTTATGTTTCTTTCTTAGTATGGCTAAAATTTATGGCCAATATACATTTATCGTTTTTCTTTTTCTTCTAATTTATATAAAGCAGCCCAATAAACTTCCAGCATAAATTCCTGTTTTTCTTCCGATGTAATCCCTTCCTTTTCCCACTCTTCCAGCAATTCTGCTTCTTTTCCGCCAATAAACCAGACATTTTTCCCCATCTCCATCCATTCCTTTATTTCCTCCGTTGAAGACAGGGAAAAATATTTATTTTCAAAAATATCACAAATCAGTTCCTCAGGTTCCGTCCCCCAAAGATACATATCATTGTCCAGATAATAGCCTGCCACGCCCTGCACATGGTTAAACTGGGCGATGACCGCATCTTCCGGCCCTATTTGTGCAAAGGCCTCTTCTACTTCTTCCATCCTTACCCGGCGCCATGTCTCATCATTATAAAACCAGCGGAAATCACCAAGGCCAATGACCAGCAGTAATATAAGGACAGGCAGGCACGCCTTTTTCCAATGAATACATTTACTGACCAAAAATGCAAAAGAAAGCCAGAAACATCCCGCCGCCGGAACCATATACCGGACAATAAATACGGGCCGCAAAAGAAAAGACGCCGCAAACCCAAATAATACCACTCCCGCAAGCGTCCCGGTCCCTGCCGCAGCAAAAAAGCTTTCCTCTGGATTTTTCCTGTTTTTCCATAAGACATACAGCATCAGCCCGGCATAAACAGCAAATAAAACCACCGCCGACGCAACCTGGAAAATCCCGCTGCCGAAAGGCGGCTTCATCAGAAATTTCACACACGAACCAAATGTCCGCCAAGTCAACGGAAGAATCCAATAGTTTTCCTTTACCTGAGCCATCTGCCTGACCACGGCAAACATCCATGGCAAATAGAACACAATGGATGCAAGGACGCAAAAAAACCAGGCAGCCTTTTCTTTTTTCCCCTTCTTTAAAAAAATCATATAGCCAAAAAGGAATACATAAATCGCTGCCGCTGCCGCCGCTGCAAAATAATGGGTATAGGCTGCCAGAACCCCATACAACGTAAGAAATACCCAATCCTGCCTTCTTCCTTCCCCTTCTTCCCCTGCCATGCTGCAGACCAGCTCATAAGCATGAAGAAAAGCAGCCGTCACAACAAACATGGCTACGGTATACATCCTTATTTCCACCGAATATTGGGAAAGATTGGGCATAGACGCCGTGCAAAAAAGAAAGATCCCGGCACATAGCAGGCCAAAATGTTTCCTTACCTTTGTCATGCCATAAACAAATATCCCTATCAAAGGCAAAACAGAACATATCTTTCCAGCCACTACGGCATTCATGCCCGGCATTACCGCCTGGCATAATCCCCTGACCGTTTTTACATAATAATAGTAAAAAGGAGGATGCACATCCCTGGCCGTAAAAGCTGTCAGCTCCTGGAAACTTCTTTCTGTCAGCCCCATGGTAAAAAGCTCATCATACCATATCCCATCGGCAAAGCAAAGCTTTGCCGATAAGACCAGCATACCCAGGGCGGCTGCCAAAAAAACTGTTCCTGACCAATCCTCAATTTTCCACTTCTTCATAATCCCTTTTCCTCTTTGTATTTTAGGGTTAGGCCTTCTCTTCTTTTACTTCTTCTTTGCGGATTTCTTTTGTCCTGATTTCTTTACAAATCTGTTCTATAAATTCTCCCAAAGGTTTACTGCCTTCATCCCCTGCAAAACGGCTCCTGACAGAAACATTCTTTTCTTCCTCTTCTTTCTGTCCTACGATTAACATATAAGGCAGTTTAGCCAGCCTTGCTTCCCGGATTTTAAAGCCAATTTTTTCGGAGCGGTTATCCACTGCCGCCAATATACCGTTTTTCTTTAATTCCTGCTCCACTTCCTTTGCATAGCCTTCATATTTTTCCGAAATAGGAAGAACACGTACCTGTTCCGGGCAAAGCCATGTAGGGAATTTACCCGCATATTTTTCAATCAGCCAAGCCAAAGTCCTTTCATAGCATCCCATGGAAGTCCTATGAATGATGTAGGGACGTACCTTATCGCCGTTCTGGTCAATATAATACATATCAAACTGGGCAGCCAGCAGGGCATCCCACTGAATCGTAATCATCGTATCCTCTTTGCCATACACATTCTTTGCATTGATATCCACCTTTGGCCCGTAAAAAGCCGCTTCACCTACATCCTCCGTAAACGGGATCTGCAATTCTGTCAGGATATCCCGGATATGCCCTTCCGTTTCTTCCCACACTTCCGCTTCCCCAATATATTTCTCCCGGTTTTCCGGATCCCATTTGGACAAATGGTAGGTCACCTCTTCTTCCAGCCCTAAAGTGGTCAGGCAGTGCTTTGCAAGCGCAATACAGCCCTTGAATTCATCCACCATCTGATCCGGCCTTACAATTAAATGCCCTTCTGAAATCGTGAACTGGCGCACTCTCGTCAGCCCATGCATTTCACCGGAATCTTCATTCCTGAACAAAGTGGAAGTTTCTCCATAGCGCAAGGGCAAATCCCTATAAGAATGCTGCGTTGCCTTATAGACATAATACTGGAACGGACAGGTCATAGGGCGCAGGGCAAACACTTCCTTATCTGTTTTTTCATCGCCCAGTACGAACATGCCGTCCGTATAGTGATCCCAATGACCGGAAATCTTATATAAATCACTTTTTGCCATCAACGGTGTCTTCGTCCTGATATAACCCCATTCATTATCTTCCAAGTCCTCGATCCAGCGCTGCATTGTCTGTACCATCTTAGCGCCTTTCGGCATCAGCAGCGGAAGCCCTTGCCCAATCACGTCCACTGTGGTAAAAAGCTCCATTTCACGCCCCAGCTTATTGTGGTCACGCAGCTTAATGTTTTCCAGATACTCCAGATAATCCGCCAATTCTTCTTTTTTCTGGAAAGCTGTTCCATAAATCCTCTGGAGCATAGCGTTGTCCGAATTGCCTCTCCAGTATGCCCCTGAAGAAGAAATCAGTTTAAAAGCCTTAATGCCCTTTGTACTCATCAAATGGGGGCCGGCGCATAAATCAGTAAAACCGCCCTGGCTATAGAAAGAAATCTCCGCATCCTCCGGAAGATCCCGGATCAGCTCCACCTTATAAGGCTCCTCCTTTTCCTCCATAAAACGGATCGCATCTTCCCTGGGCATTGTAAATTTCTCCAGCTTATTCCCCTCTTTTATGATTTTTTTCATTTCCGCTTCCAGCTTATCCAAGTCCTCCCTGGAAAAAGGCGCATGTTCAAAATCATAGTAGAATCCTATATCAATGCTAGGCCCAATTGCCAGTTTCGCATCGGGGTACAGCCTCTTTACTGCCTCCGCAAGCACATGGGAAGCCGTATGCCGCATCACGCCAATCCCCGCTTTGTCATTTGCTGTTAAAATATTCAAGTGACAATCCTTCTCTACTACAGTCCGTAAATCAACTTCTTTCCCGTCGATTTCCCCTGCGCAGGCCATTCTTGCCAACCCTTCGCTGATATCCGATGCAATGTCTATCACCCGCATAGGTTCTGCATATTCTTTACTGCTCCCGTCTTTTAACGTAATAACCATTTTTATCCCATCCCTTCCTTTTCCGCTCTTTTTCCATCGTTCCCCAGTTAAAACAAAAGTCCGTCTTATCTGTCCCCGCGTTCCAAAGCTTCCGGCAACGCAGCTTTTTCCCTATATCCGCAGCCGCAGCTATTTTCATTTTACACAGAGAATGCATTCTCCTGCATCACAGCCTTTTAGTCTTCCCAGTCGTAGTCTTCTTCATTGCAGCTTTCGCATTTCCCCTTCTTTCCCTTTCCGCTTACATTGTTATTGCCGTTGTTGCTCCCTATCATCACCATCTTTTTCGGCGAAAGGAACATCCCCGCTATCAACCCGGAAAGTACACATACCGCTAAGATAAGGAAATATTCCCTTTTCTTCATTGTTGTCATTTCCTCTAAAAGTTCCTTTAATTCTTTCCATTTTTCCTGCATTTTGTTTTCCTCCTTTAAAATTTTGTATGAAAATGCCCCTCCAAGGGGTTTTTATATAACAGGAAACTACAGAACAGTTTCCCAAGTTGCTGATTAACGCAAATTGCTGATTAACGCAAATTGCTGATTAACGCAAGTTGCTGATTAACGCAAGTTGCTGATTAGCGCAAGTTGCCAAACGATACCGGATAACAAGCTTTTTGACGCCCGGGGCCTAAAGGCAAAAAAATCCCTTACATTGTTAACACAATGTAAGGGACGTAGATTTCATAAAGTTACGCGGTTCCACCCTTATTGCTTTGTACCGGGCGGTATCGCTGCTGCCCATTTTGATGGAGCAGAAAAATATTACTCCATTTTTGTACAAAACCTCTCTATATAGCCTATAACGGGGCTGCCGGGCCGGATTAGGGCCGCTTGGAGCTGGTCTTCGGATACTTCCGGTTAAGATACTTCCAGCATTCGTATCTCTCTCTGGAACCTTCCCGCATCTTACTTGTCTCTTCTCAGTTTTGCCATTATTTTATTGTCTGCCGTTATTCTATGACATTTTTTTGTTTCTGTAAAGCCCTAATTTTCTTCCATTGTCTCCCACAGCATTTCCTCTACAATTTTAGCCGCACTGGCTACCAGCCTGCTGCAAGGCCGATCCGCATAATATTCTTCTGTCCGTTTATCAGGCTTAGCGCTCTGTTCCCTGTCTGATATTCCCAACAATTCCCTGCAGATAATCGTTCCATTTTCCTCCCGGAATCTGTCGCTCATCTTCCTGACAAGAAGATATATCCTTTCCCTGCCATCTTCATCCTTCGGGTCAATATTCCCGTCTTTCAGCCCTGCCAAAAGCGCCATGGCGGAAACTGCGCCGCATACTTCCCGCATCCGTCCTATGCCGCCTCCCATAGGGCTTGCCAGCTTTAGGGCTGTCTCCTTGTCCATCCCAAATAAATCCGCATAAGTGGAAAAAACAGACTGAGCGCAGCCAAAACCGGATTCAAAAGTTTCTACCGCTTTATCAACTCTGCTTTGCATATCCACCGCCTTATGCATTCCTGCCGCAGCATTTTTTGTATTTTTTACCGCTTCCGCAAGGACAAGGGTCATTAGGATAAATTTTCGCACCCTTTACAATAGTAGTCGAAGATTTCTGTTCTTTATATAGCGCTTTTCTTTTATCTTCATCAAAGATATCATGCCATTCTTCCAGATTATACAGCCAGTCTGCCCCAGCCGCTACCATATTTTTATAAAGAAGCTCTTTGTCAAACCCAAGATTTACTTTTGTATCTTCTTCCATTTCTTCAATAGGATTTGCTTCTTTCAGGCTGTCATTGATGCCATCCAGAAAACCTGTCATCGTCATCAAATCCACGCCGAATCTCTCTGCCAGCTCCTTTACAGTCCCTTCTGCTGTCTCATCCGGGGTTTTTAACAATTCCATATAAATTTCTTTTTCTTTCTGGAAATAATCTGACCAAAGTCTCTGTAAATCACCTTTATTTGCCGTTTCCGAATATGCAATTTCTTTCCACTGTTTTAATAATGCCATTTGTAATACCACCTTCTGTTCGATTATCGTTTTCTTTTTCTCTGTTCCCCTGCGCTTTTTCCCGGCTAAAACAGGCATGAAACGCTTAAACTAACGATAGTATATACTACTTTTCATAAAAAGTAAATTTTTTTTATATTTTATGAATAAACTTTTTCACCATGTCAATAATAAGATTAGTCAATGGATCCCCCTCCGTTGATGAATACGGGACAGAAAAGTTCCGTGTGGGAAAGCAGGATGTGCTTTCTTTCTACGCCAAAGATAAAAAAAATACTTATCCTCCCCTTGGGGTGGATTATCCTCCCCTAAGGAAGCCTTTAGGACTGCGGAAGCCGCAGTTTTAGGGGCTTCCGCTTTGTTTTAAGCTTCATTTTGGGGCGATTTTGGGTGTTGCCAAGTGTTGCCAAGCTTGAAGCCAGTGTTTATCAGGGTTTCCGGGTTTTCTATGATTTTACATGATGTTTGCTTTGATGCTCACAATGCCAGTATTTTAGGCGTTTTCTGCGTGAATTTCTCTCTAAATACCATCGCAGAACATATGTTCTTATTTTCTGTTATATCATCAGAAAATCTACTGATTCCCGTAACAGTTACCATCAAATCACTTTGATAATCTTATGCAAACATCGTCTCCACTTGCCCACCGTCAAAATCGAAATCATATATTTTAAAGATTTCATTCTGTATAGCCAGATTGTTTTCGTAATCATTTTTGCACTTATAATAGGTGTTTAAGGTTGTGCTTTTAATACAATAAGCCGCAGGCGTTTGTTGCAATAAGCCGCAGGCGTTTGTTCATATGTCCTACGTTTTTTGAAACTAATGCCAGCTTCATGCCTTTATCCAAGCAGTTCGTCACGTAGCTCCTTCTGCATGTGTGGGATGGTTTATATTCCACGCCTACATAATTGCAGAAAGCCTTGAAGGTTTCGGTAATGCTGCTTTCCTTTACCATCCTCCCACTGTTCGCCGGAATGACATACTCGCTTTCTATCCCCGCCTGTTCTGTCCTGCGTTTCTGCTCCAACAGCCATTTGTATGTGAAATTATTGATGACCACTGTTCTTCGGGATGTCCTGTTCTTTGGCGTGCTTTCCTCGTATATTTTAGAGTTTGTTCCATAGTCTGTATATTCCGTCTGTGTCCTCTCAATCTTTATCGTCCTTTGTGTCAGGTTGACCCTGCCCCATTTCAAGGCAAGCAGTTCACCCAGCCGCAGGCCAGTGCCGCAGAGGATAAAAAGCGCAGGTGAATTGCGGTATTTCCTGCATCCGTTCCAACATTCCATTGAGCCGACCTGCAAGGTTTTAATTTCGTCGTCCTCCCATACGCCCAGCTCCCTGTCTTCTGGTTCTTTGCATTTGTCCTCATTGACTTTTGCCTTCCGCATAAAATTCCAGCCCATAATCTCCCTGTCACATGCATAGTCAAAGGCTTGACTGACAACGCATTTTATCTGATATACATAAGAATAAGCAATCGTTCCATTTGTCAAGGTACGGATAAAGTCATCACAATGGTACTTTTTAACTTTCCGGGCGGGGATTGCCCCAAAGCTGCTGCCCCTCACATAGTTTACATAGGCCCTGTAATATCTGCTGTGGGTCTGCTTTTTGATATCCCCTTTGGCAAATTCCAGAAACATTTCCACCACTTGCTCCACCGTATCGTCTTTATGCTTCTCAAAATCCATCTGACCGGCAATAGCCCTTTTCACTTCCTTGCGGAACTTCTTCTGTACTTCCTCCTCCGAAGCACCCGTAATCTGGTGTCGTTTCCCGGTCTCAGAATATTTCGCGGAAACTGTGGTATAAAATTGTATCTGTAATCCCTTCTGCCGGGAATTGATTTTCGGGATCTTTATCTCACTCATGGTAATCTCCTCTTGCGTCTTGCACAAAAGGACATCTGCCACGTCCTCCAAATCTAAATTTATCATACCACTTTTTATCAGATTCAGCAATTCTCTGTTTGATATTTCGATTTTAAATCAGCCCCCAATCGTCTCCTTTCCTGATTTTTTTCTTATGTATTGCATATAAACATCATTTCTTGTTTCTAATGTTGCTCCCTGGCTTTTATGCACAAGACTATCATAGTTGAAACAGACTGTCTGGTGGAGTGCTGAAACGAACTGTTTGTGGCTCATATGTGACACCATAATAAAAATGGCTTTACCACTCCACAATTTGATTCCCCTCTGGCAAGTAGCTTCCCCACAAAGCAAAAAACTGCCTAACCAATGACAGCCCCTATAGGCTATTAAATTGCAATAAAATGTTTCTTATCTGTTGTGCCTCCTCACCCGGATATGCTATTTCATATATAAGCTAACATTTATTCACATTGCATAAAACAATTAACAGGAAGGAAAGAATCCCACTCCCTCCTTGCCTTTCCACGGACTTAAATTCCAACAGGAATTTGCCAGATACGCACTTTGTAATACACGTGCCTTCGGTTAGGGGAATCACCCCTAAAACCCCTTATTTATAAGTAAGCCAGCACTTTTTGACGGCACTTTTTTCTCCGCAAAAAAATTCTATAAATTTCAATTTTAAATTTTCCTCCACTTTTTGCTGGCATTTTTTTATAATGGCTCCACCTTTTGTCGGCATTTTCCGAAAATACCTCCACTTTTTGACGGCACTTTTCAAATACCTATATATCCTTTTAGAAAAGCCGGAATCAAAAGGAAATAGATTTCCTCATTAAATGCTACCATACTTTACGGGGCAATCTGTTGATATGTGAAATTCAAAAAAGACATTCTTTCCGAATGCCTTTTTATCGTTCCCCTTCCTCTATCCCCAATTTATCTTTCCCCACGCCAATAATGGTTTAGGAATTTTGCCATAAATTTATCAAATTCTTCTTCATAGAAAATGATACTATCCATCACATGGCTGAATAAGCCGCTGTCAATGAAACCCATTTCCTCCAGTTTCTTAAAAACCATAAAATAGAAATAGAATCCCGGATGCTTTTTCATCGCGTTCATGACATCCTTGGCAAATTCCTCATCCGTATGGGACATGAAATATTCGTCTATCTCTCTTCTATTACTTTCGCTATGTATGAAAGCCCCTTTCGATTCCATTATATTAACGAAAAAGCTGAATTGGTTGTTACAACTAACCAAAACGGAATGCTCGGATTCCATAATATGGGTTATTTCTTCCCGCTCTTCCAAAGAACTGACAACTATTGCCTGAAAGTCTTTTACCGTCATCTTTTCCTCATTTCTGCGCCGCTTTATTATACAAAACCAATCTGGCTTTCCCATCTGTGGATGCAGCGCAGACACAAGCAGGAAAGCGAATGTTGAAAAAAATACTTCGCATTATTGATTTTAGGTCTTCCAGAATGGATACAAAATATCAGCATAAGAAATATCTTACATATGGTTTCCGTATTAATGATTTTTCAATCAGTGCAATTTCATATTCAAATTATATATTCGCTATAGCGAAGATATTCACGTATAAAAATATACATTATGCTATATACGAAAATAATACAAGGAGGTTCTGCAATGATTGACTATTCTCCGTTCTGGGAAACACTTGAAAAATCATCAGAAAATTGGTATACGCTTACCAATAAACACCACATGTCGCATAGCACCTTACACCGCCTGAAACACAACAAGGCAGTCTCGACCAATACCATTAATGACATATGCTGCATATTGAACTGCAATGTGCAGGATATTATGCGGTATGTCCGTTCTGAACAAGACCAAAAGCTTTAGATTATAAATAGGGAGACTGCTTGGATGAAAAAGCTTTTCTTCCTCTATTTATCATTTTTGTAACAGAAATAAATCCTGTTACAATGCAGATTATTTTTATTTATCATTCTATCGCTCCTTTCCTATCGAATTTATTCTCTCTCTTATTATATTCGTTTTGTATAAGATATTTAAGTATGAAAATATATTCTATACTTGAAATATACATATAAGAAAGGGGCATTAAAATGATTAACTATTCTCCATTCTGGGAAACGCTTGAAAAATCAACCGAAAACTGGTATACCTTGACGGAGTTCCATAAAATATCAAGTAGTACCTTAAGCCGGTTCAAACATGATAAAGCAGTTTCCACTAAGACTATTAATGACATGTGCCGGATATTAGACTGCAAGGTGCAAGATGTTATGCAGTATATCCCTTCCGACCAGGACCAGAAACTATAGAAATAATGTAAGACAATATTGGGCAGAAGATGAAAACCCTGGTAATCCCGGGTTTTCTCTTCTGCCATTATAATAACTCAACTACTTTCCCAATTCATATACTCTAATAATTATAGATAATGAAATGATTGTTCATACATAAATAATACCTTTTTTATATTTTTGACCTGCTAATTCTCCATTTTATCTATTTCAAAATAACAAACTATTTTTCAAGCGGTAATACTAATTGCAATATTTCATCTATAGTATTCTCTTCATCTATTGAAATTTCTATATCTGGAAGACCTTCTTCATATTTCTTCAATTCACTTAGATTTTCTTTCTGTAGCATATTAGACTGCAAACTTTTTAATATATTTTGAATTTCTAGAGAAATGTCCTTTTCCTCCATTACTTCCAATAAGTCATCCTTATTTAGATTTAATTTTATTTCACTATTAAGCCAATTAAAAACCTGTTTTAGCGATTCTTTCCCCATCCCTATTTTCTTGAGTATTTCTTTATCATTAATTTCTTCATAACCCATTCTAATCTTTTCAGCCTCACGCTTTACCTCATTATTATTTCTATATTCCTGCAAATTTAAAATTAGGCTAACTTTGAAAATACTATCTTCCAAATTATCATCATATTTATATCTTGACATAATAATTGTATTTTTTAAAGATTCAAATATCTTGTCTTCAATTTGTTCTATAGATGGGATATTACTTTCTGGATATTTTTTATAAAGTGCCCTATATATCAAATCCCCATTTAACAGATAATTTTCTATTTCGTATTTTTCCAACAAAAATAATTGTACTTCTTTCTTCTCTCCATACTCAATTAACCTTTTCTTCCATTCATCGGATACACCATCGCTATCACGAATAAAAATTATATCAATATCTTTATTTAAAAAATCCTTTAGTAAGGGTTTAATCTGAAATGGTATTTTATCATCCTTACTCCTCCCCTTATGTATTGATACTGTATTCGCTCCATAAAAAACTTTAGTTCCTAAAATCTTATCCGCAGTTTCCCATATTTCAATATTCGCGTCTTCTATAAAAACCATTTTTCCACTAATCACAGATTTTGCTAACTCATAATTATCAAGCTGCGCTATTTGTTCTTCAACACCCTCTTTTGCTGATAATGGTCTGCATATCAAATTATTTGCAGCAATCGGAACTACGCTCGAAGGCTTGACCGTCTTAATAATTGCTGCTGAATGAGTAGATATTATAATTTGTATATTTAATTCTTTTTGAATTTTCTGCAACGATTTTGCCAAAGCAATTTGCATATTGGGGTGTAAATGTGCATCCGGCTCATCCAGCAGAACTACCTTGCATTCATTAGGGCATACTGTATATATTGGTGCTAAAATCTGCAATACTTGCATAAACCCGCTACCTGATGAATTAAAATCAAATGCAATCCTTTTGTCTTCCAATTTTTCACTATAAGCTGCCTTTATAAACATATCCTTTTGTTCGTTAAAAACTACATCATCCTCTACATATTTTTTCGATTTTTTACATTCTTTCTGTTTCCTTCGATTGTACAAAAATATCCCATACACTTAACTGTGAATGGGATATTCCTGCCATATACCTGATTCCATTTTTAGTTAAATATCTTTCTACCCTTCCTGCGCATTTCAAATATTTCATTACAAATCATAGTTTTTGCAAAACTCGTCAGGGAATTTTTTAAACCTTCATAGCTTTTCGCTGTTCCAGCATCTGCATTAATTTTTCCGCTCCAGCTTGCGTTTCTGCTATAATTTCCTTCGGTGTCATATGAATATGACGCAGGGAATTGTATTCGCGGATTTTTCTAATATCATCTACATCAAATTTGCTGCTTACTTCCGGTTTACTCATAATCATCTTCGTCCTCCTCAATCAATGCTGATGGCGGGTATATCAGCATATCTTTATACCCCTCCAACGTTGTAATGGTTTTCACTCCCCTTGCCGTCTTTACATTTACAATATGTTTAAAATTCCACGAGGTAATAATATCACATCCTGCAAGGATTGCCGCCGCAATATGTTGGCAATCATCAAAACTTTTCTGTCGCAGTATACCAAAATCAATAAACTTCCCGGCAAGCCTTATCGTATCTTCATCCGCTCTAACCATATTATAGTCTATTTGCTTCAGATATTCCAACAATATGAAAAGCTTTTCCTCTCCACATTCATAAATCTCATTCATCACGATATTGGAAATGCAGACCTCATACCTGCCTCTTTTGATAGCCTCCCACAATTTCAAAGTATCCTTCATTTTTTCTGGTGCATCTTCCTGATATAAATAACTGATTACAGACGTATCAAGATATATTTTCTGCCTCCTCATACATTTTCTCCTATCTTTTAGGTATAGCCTCCTTGGAAACATTTCTGTTATCATAATATACCACATTTACCTAAAAACAGCTATATTAATATATCAACATATATTCACAATTTTATACAATATCCCATGCACTGCCAATCAACGCATGGGATATCCTTTTACATGCCGCTAAAGAATCACTTATCCTTTCTCCGGCACGCCTTCTCCATATTCAGTTTTTCTCCCCAACAAGCCCAAAACTTAACCTCACCCCACCTGCAAAAAATCTATTGCCAAGTGTTGCCAACACCTTCAGAGGACGCGCAAGTACCCTGTGCAAATTGCACATTTTATCAGGTTTCTTTCGCTTCCAGTCCAGTATACTTATCCTCCCCAATCAATGCTGACGGCGGGTAGATCAGCATATCTTTATACCCCTCCAACGTTGTACTGGTTTTCATTCCCCTTGCCGTCTTTACATTTACAATATGTCTAAAATTCCACAAGGTAATAATATCACATCCTGCAAGGATTGCCGCCGCAATATGTTGGCAATCATCAAAACTTTTCCGTCGCAGTATGCCAAAATCAATAAACTTCCCGGCAAGCCTTATCGTATCTTCATCTGCTCTAACCATAGCATAGTATACTCTATTTGCTTCAGATATTCCAACAATATAACAATTTCAAAACATCCTTAAATGTAATATTTTACAATTATCTCCTTAGTGGAATCCCCTAGCTTCCTGTCCCATCTGCAACCAGACCTGTCCTGACTTTGCCAAGAAACGCTGTGACCGCCTCAATCAGGTTCCTTATGCCTGTAATGGATGCCCTAAAGCCATATAACTGTACCATCGCCCACAAATACCACTATGATGCTAAATTCGCTGACAGAAAATACCACGAACTCCTTACCAATTTCCGTTCCGGCATCAGCATGACAAAGCATGAATTTAGGAAGGAGAATATAGTCACCTTTCCGCTGATCCCCAGGAACAGTCCCCTTACCAGATCGTACCGACAGGGGGTCGGAGTTCGGTGACCCTGATGCTCTGAAAGCAGGCATAGAACGGACAAGCATCTATTATTGTGACTCCATGCGTAGCGGGCAGAAAGGCAGCGTAGAAAATGCTCACGCCATGTCCGGATGATACTGCCAAAAGGCGCCTGTTTTGCATTTCTTACCCCGTAGGATGTAACCCTGGCTGTCAACCATATTATGAATATATTCTGCTGTTCCTTTCTAATAATAGAAACATAAGCCTTTGCATCATCAGATAATCACTTTAAATTTTACGAAATATAATTGCACATTCAAATTTGATAAAAATGTGAGATCGTGATATTCTATTAGAAATACAAACCAGAATTGGGGAGGACATTCATTTTGAAGAAAATAATAATCACAACTATAAAATTGATAGGCTTTTTTCTGGGGTGGGCAATATTATCTTCCATATTGCCGTTATCATCTTCGGAAAATCCGGCTATATGGAGATTGTGGGCAGAAATTATGCCGTTATTGGCAATCATAGCTTTTACCCTCATTTTTTGGTTCATAGAAAAGAAAAATGTAACATTACATTTGCTCGATAATCCGGTTCAGGGTATAGCATTGGGAACAATCACAGGGATTGTATGGCTGGCAATTCCTGTTTTGACAATGTACATAGCCAAGATAATTCATTTTGACGGAACTAACTTAATTCATCTATTTCCTGTTTGGGCATTAGCAGCATTTCTGAATGTAATAATGCAGGAACTTCTTGTCCGGGGCTATCTGTACCAAATGCTCAAGCAAAAACACAATATCATTGTAGCTGCGGTTGTTACAACAGCGCTCTTTACCGCATTGCATGGCGGGGCATTGGAAGCAGGGGCTATTCCTGTATTAAATGTGCTTACTATGAGCTTGCTGATGACGGCAGTCCTTGAATACAGCGGTTCTATTATAGCTCCTGTCATCATGCACTTTTTATGGAATGGAATTGGTGCATTGGTTTTTGACGGCGTATCGCTCGCTGATGACTATCCAAGCTTGCTTATTACGACTTTTACCGGAAATAAGATTTTATCAGGCGGGATATGCAAAATGGAAGGAAGCATTATTGTTTTATTCGTCAATGTGATTTTAATTGCGTTTTTTATGTTCTTGAAAAATAAGCAAAAAGCCAAGTGATAACTTCGGGTTTGCCTAAGCAATCGTTGCAACAGTCATCATTGAATAAGCAACATAGCATTAAAGCGTATAGAAGCCTGTCTATTCGTTCTGCTTTTATGTAAAAAAAGAAAATATGGCAGAAACCAAAAGCGGGCAGCAGCCCCTCCCTATCCTGTCCGGGACGGGCCGCACCCTTTCTATCGGTCATAACGGATACTGCCGCAACGGTCACTGACGCCCATGTGCAGATCTGTCCAAACCGTTACCCTTTCTTTCCTGAATCTCCTGCACGATCTTATTATAGGCTTTCTTATTCAGGCGGTAGAAAAATAATACTGCCGCTGTTATGATCCACAATATACCGGGAACCGTGGTAAAAGAATGTTTGATCACAGCCAGCACTGCCGGGTTCTGCTGTTTATTTGCCACATATCCGAGACTGCCCAGAACACCTGCCAGTACAGAAGTCCCAATCGCCATTCCTATCTTATTCCCCAAAGAAATAAAAGCATACTGGAAACCGTCATTGCGCAGCCCTGTTTTCCATTCCCCATATTCCACGCAGTCCGGTACGATCGCATAGATCGCTGTATTAAACCCTGAAAAGAAAAACTGCGCCAGGCAGGAAAACAGATAAAACGGAACCGGCGACTGCCCGGCCGTAAAAAAGTACATACAGAACATGCTGATCCCTGTAAGAAGCGCAAATATGGATGCAGAACGCCCTTTATTGTTTGTCAGCCGGAACACCACCGGGAAGCAGGCCGCGCCAATGACGGAAGGGATAATAATAAAAAGGGAGTAGGTACTGAATAATGCCTGATTCCCCTCCACATAGGTAAAATAGTAGAGTGCGTCCGCATTTCTTCCATAAAGCGTTACCCCGAACAGGAACTGCCCTGCCACCGCAATTAAGTACGGCCTGTTTTTCACAACAGCAGATAGCTGCACTTTCAAAGGTGTTTTTTCTTTTTCCGGCGCTTCCACAACTTCTTTTGTCTTTGCAAAACAAAAAATATGGCATGCCGCAAAAATACACCCATATATGACCGCTATCAGGAGATACCCCCTCTTGTCATTCCCCTTTCCAAGCGCCGCGATCAGGGGAACCGTTATGATGTTGATAATGCCGATGGCAATCATCGCACTGACAGAACGGAACGTATTGATTTTCGCCCGCTCTTCAATATTCTGTGTCATTGCACCGCACAAAGTTCCGTAGGGGATGTTGACACAGGTATAACCTAATACCAGAATGCAGTAGGTAACTGCCATATACACAATCTTTGCTGTAGACGACCAGTCCGGATGCGCCCAAAAAGTCAGCATCAATACAAGAGCGGTCAGCGGTGCGGCGATTAACAGCCAAGGGCGGTATCTCCCCCACCTGGTATGCGTTTTATCGCTCAAACCGCCGATGACAGGATCATTGACCGCATCCCAAAATCTTGAGAACAACATCAGCCCTGCCACCGCGCTCATCCCTATCCCGAAAACATCCGTATAAAATATCATCAGGAAATTCCCCACAAACATCCAACTGAAATTACATCCCACATCCCCCATGCCATAGGCGATCTTACTGATCAATGGCACTTTTACATCTGTATTTTTCTGCTCCATTACAATCCTCCTTACCCGCTATAAATACTGGCTAAATTCAATCTTCTCTTTGTCCGGTCCTATTACCGCAACAAATTCCACCTCATTTTCTTTTGCCATCCAAAACCCTTCCCTCAATATCCGTTACATTCAGTGCAACATCGTCCAACGCCCCATTGACCCAGTACCCCCTGCTTATTTTCGTATGCCTCAACCATAACATCCCCCAGCTTTAAGAATGCCACCCTTTCATCTGCCGCTTCATTCACTGTCTGAAGCGCAGCCCGAAATCCAAGCATTTCATAAAATGCAATGGTTGCGTCCAAATCCATATACAGATATCCCGGAAACAATCCGTCATGCAGTTTCCGGTGTTCTGTATATGGGACTTTACCTACCCGGCGATGCGTATTACTGCTTTTACAATATCGCTTTTATTGTTTACGCTGTAATCCATCGCCTTTTGTGCCTCATCAAGCTCAAAGATATCCGTCACAATGCCTTTCAGGTTTACCTTGCCTGACGCAACAGCTTCTATCGCCATCGGATAGATATGACGGTAACGGAATACCGTCTTAAATGTCAGCTCTTTATCCAGCGCAAGGCTCATGGGCAACGTCATCTCCCCGCTCTTGCTGTAACCTACCAGCACAATCGTTGCGCCTTTCCTGGTCATATGTATCGTCTGCACTGTCGTTGCCTGTGTGCCTGCGGTCTCCACTGCCAGGTCACAGCCTTTTCCATCCGTCAGTTTCCTTACTTCTTCCACGGCGTCCGTCCGGGCTCCATTGATGATACCGTCTGCCCCCAGCTCCAGCGCTTTCCGGAGACGTTTTTCCATGATATCTACCACATAAACCTTTGACACGCCCATTGCTTTTAACGCCATCATCGTCACAAGACCAATACAGCCTGCTCCCATAACAACCGCTGTCTGCCCTGCTCTTGCACCCCCCTGCATAGCGGCATGGAATCCCACTGACAGAGGTTCGATCAACGCACCCTCCATCGTGCTTACGTTATCAGGCAGCTTAAAGCAGAGATCTGCTTCATGTGCCACATATTCCTGAAACACCCCATCTACCGGCGGCGTTGCAAAGAATACCACATCCGGGCAGAGATTATAACGTCCTGTCTTACAGAACTCACAGTGTCCGCAGGTCTTGCCCGGCTCCAATGCAACCCTGTCTCCGACTTTCAGACGCTTCACATCCTTCCCCACTTCCACCACTGTTCCGCCCGGCTCATGCCCAAGCACAAAGGGCGGCTTTACCACGTAATCACCGATCGCACCTGTCTCGTAATAATGCAGGTCACTGCCGCAGATTCCCACATACTCCAGCTTGACAAGCACTTCATTGTCTTTCGCTTTCGGGATATCCCGCTCTTCAAACCCCATTTTTCCAATCCCCAGCATTACCGCTACTTTCATTTTTCCTTCCATGACCATTTCCTCCTTTTTTGAATTTTTCTATTCATATTCCGCTATATCAAATCATCCCGTTTCTCTCTCATCCGCCCTACAGCCGCAACCGGAAACCAACGGTTCGCGTAAGCGCTGTCTTTATCTACTTTTTTGACCGCTTCATCGGTCTTTTTTCTCATCCTCCTCTCTTTATATAATACTTTATTAAATAGTTTTATTATGTATTTTATTTTATTGCCGGCGCCCTCTCTTGTCAACTGCTTTTCCTAAGATTCCGCTCTTTCATCATTTCCACCAAAATTCCTCCTGGACTTTCATTAAAAATGCCCACAAAAAAAGAGGTCCCATTTCTGAAACCTCTTCCCATATCCATTGATCTTTACTTATATCCGGCAGACAAACGCCTCTATCACTTTCAGGGCTGCCCCTAATGCGGCAGCCGCCACCTTATAATTGCAGGCTTTTACAAAGGGTTTTTTTTCCAAAAAAGTATTCCTCCCAGCCACTTTATCCCATAAATCCTGAAGATGCGTACCTATACAGCTTCCAACATAGCCCCCTAAAATAATATCGCAGTCCAGAACCATGTGGATATTATTTACTGCAACAGCCAGGTAGTCTGTATACGAATCCCATATTTTCGCCGCTTCTGCATTCCCCTGATCCAGCAAACAGAAAAACTGTTCCAGTTTTCCATCTGCCGCCCCGGACAAACGCCATGCTGCACAATAGGCATCCAGACATCCCTTTTTCCCGCAATAGCAGCTTTCCCCGTCCATAACCATTGTCATATGGCCGACTTCGCCGCACCGGAAATTCTTGCCCTGTACCAATTCATTCCTGCCAAAAACCGCACCGCCGACTGTATTGCTTAAAGAAAGATAAAAAAACCGTTCCGTCTCATTTTCATGAAACCCTTCCGCATACGCTCCCGCATTGGCGTCATTCAGAAAAAAGCATGGGAAAGAAAAGAAACCGCTGACCGAATCAAACGGCGCCTCTTCTACCTCCAGTATATGGGAATATGTTATCACCTCTTTATCCAGGTCTATAATCCCCGGAAAGGATATGCCCACCCCCAAAATCTTTTCCCTGTCAGCGCCGCTTTCATCCAGAAAATGTTCCAGCCTTTCACTTACTTTTTGATAGTATGTCCCCCCGGAAACGTATGGCTGGCAAATACGCTCATATTTCAGGATTTCTCCCACAATATTGGTAAGCAGCAACGTAATATGGTTTTTGGTAATATCCAGCCCAACCGCCAGTTTTGCATTCACAACCGCCGATAGCGCTTTCGCCCTCCTTCCGCCGGTTGATTGAAACTCCCCTTTTTCTTCCAATAAGCCTTCCGCTATCAATTCTTTTGTAATCTGCGTCGCCGTAGGAAGGCTGATTTTCATATTATACGAAATATCAGGATTTGACACCGTTCCCTGTTTACAGATATAACGGAAAACCTCATTCCTGTTTTTTTTCTTCACTTCCATATTGGTTATTTTCTTCTGATCCATGTCCATCACCTATACTTTATTAAAGTATTTTTTTAAGCATATCATTTTCTCTTCCAAAAAACAATCTATCTTGTAAATATCCTGTCAATATGCTAGACTGAGCGCAGCAGCAAAGCAAAAAGATCAGAAAGGAAAATGATATGAGCGGAAAAATTATATTTAGTCCAGGT
The DNA here is from genome assembly GCA_910576535.1 of uncultured Lachnospiraceae bacterium. Lineage (GTDB taxonomy): Bacteria > Bacillota > Clostridia > Lachnospirales > Lachnospiraceae > Kineothrix. Next base: position 42,923 of record CAJTKK010000019.1, read on the forward strand.
TCCTTTTTTCATGGAACAAAAGCTGATTTAAAAACAGGGGATTTTTTGGTTATCGGGAAGAAAAAGAATTATAACGACAACCGAAAATCAAAATATGTTTATTTTGCCGGAACATTGGATGCCGCAATCTGGGGGGCAGAATTGGCAGAAGGGGACGGCAGGGAAAGAATATATGTTGTTGAACCAACCGGGGATTTTGAAGACGACCCAAACCTTACCGATAAAAAATTTCCGGGAAACCCTACCAAATCTTACAGAACTAAACATCCGTTAAAAATTGTTGCTGAAGTAACAAAATGGGAAGGGCACTCCCCGGAAACTATAAACACTATGATTGAAAATCTAAAAAAATTATCTGAAAAAGGAATAAAAGCAATCGACTGACTGTTGGCATAAAATCAAATAAATTCACAGACGAAATCCCCGGAAAGGTCATCCGCAGAACATACCCCCCCACCCCTTATTCCTCATATGCAATCGTTTTATCCGTGAACTTCCGTTCCATATCATGCCTGATTTTTCTATTTTCTGCTGTATCAAAAAGAATAGAAAAATCATAATCTTCCGGGTAAAGTTCCGCCGCCTTCACATGCAGTTTCACCCTCTTATGGTTAATCCAAATCTTTTTCTCCCGAAGCTGTACCCTAAGGACGCCTTTTTCATTGACAGGCAGACATACAATGCCAATCTTCTTATCCGGAAATACCATAACGCTGTCCCCGATTTGATATTTTTCCGGCAGACAGCCGTTTTTCTTAACTTTCCTGCTTTTTTTGATTTTCGGTGTCCTCACTTCCGGGGCCGGCATTTCTTCTTCCTCTTCCAGATATGGATATTCCTTCGCTGCCTTCTCCCCATAAGCCGCTCTGACTGCCATTCTTATCATTTCAGGCGGCATCCCCAGCTTTTGGGCGATAAAAAAAGCGCAGCTTTCTCCGGCTTCCCCCATAATCATCCGGTAGACAGGCTTTAACGTCTCCCTGTCGAACTCCATCCGGGCGTTGACAATTCCTTCTGTTTTAGCGGCATAATCCTTTACTTCCGGATAATGAGTCGTAACCAGGAACAGACAGCCGGTTTGACGCAGCCGTTCCAAAATAGCGACCGCAATCCCCATTCCCTCTGTGGGATCCGTGCCGGAACCCAGTTCGTCCATCACCACCAGGCTGTCTCTATCAGCCTTCCTCACGATCTCCAGCGCATTCTTTATATGGGCGGAAAACGTGGACAAATTCTCCGTTATGTTCTGCCCATCCCCTATATCGCACAAATAAAGACTGTTCATGCAGACATCCGCTTCTTCACATGCCACATGCAGCCCGTGCTGCGCCATAAGACAGTTCAATGCCACTGTTTTGACCGCAACAGTCTTCCCTCCTGTATTCGGCCCTGTTATGATAACACCCCGGATGCCCTTTCTCATTTCAAACTGTAGCGGCACGCAAATATCCTGATCCATCAACGGATGCCTTGCATTTTTCAGGCGGATTTTCCTCTCCACATTTATCCCCGGCTCTATCCCGTCCATGTCAAGGCTCAGTTTTCCTTTTGAAAAAATAAAATCCAGCTTTTCGGTCACCCGCATATTCTCAGACATAACAGCCTCTCCATCCCCCACCATAGCTGTTAAGGTATAAAGAATGCGATGGATCTCATTTTCCTCTTCCTGCCTTAGCGCCTGCAATTCCTCATACATATTGGAAATACTGAGGGGTTCCACAAATACAGTATTCCCAGTGGCGGATTTGTCAACTGCGCTTCCAGGTATCTTCCATTTACATTCCTTCTTTACCGGTATACAGATACGCCCATTCCTGATAGTTGAAAAATGATCTGCCATGCATTCCTTATGGGAACGGATGATCTGCTCTGCCTTCTGCCTCATCCTTTCTTCCAGATTTGCCATATCCCTTCTAGTCTGGAGCAGCAGCTTGGAAGCAAAATCATCCACTTCCCCGCCCCGGATCTGCCTTGCAATTTCCTCCCTCAGCTCTTCCATGGAATCCAGGTTCATTTCATAATAGGCCAGCGGATTCCCATGCTGTTTCCCCCGTTCCAAATAGCTTTTCAGCCTCCCTGTTGCAACCAATGCTTTTTCGATGCGTTCTAACTGATAAGGCGTTAAACAGCTCCCTTTTACCGCCAGTCCCGTAATTTCCTTCGCCTCATCCATAGAAGACAATGGCGGCGTACCGTTTTTCTCCATCAGTTCCCTGGCGTCCGACGTGTCTTTTAACTGCTTCCTAAGCTCAGCTTCATCCAAAAAACAGGAACTTCCTGCAATTTTAGCTTTCGCTTCTCCAGTAAGAGCTAATCCCGTCCATCTTTCCTTTACTTTATGAAATTCTAAAATATATTCTGTATTCATCACTATACCCTTTCTTAAATAAAATAATAGGACAAAAAACAGCCCATAGCTGCACAAAGCAAAACTATGGGCTGTCTTATCCCAAAGAACACAAGTCCTAGCCACATCCGTGCCGGAACGCAGACGCAACAATATACGATAACCACAATGTTAAGCAAATGTAAGGCAGAAATGCCACAACCCGCCAAAATATGACCAAATGACAGGCCATACCCCGCCGCAGGCAAAGAGGCATGTAACTCCCGGGGCATCCATCCAATGACTGCTTCACAGCCATTTGGTTTGTTGTCCACGAGAATCAACAGGCAGCATAAGAAAACTGCTGCCATTGCAATATTTAATTTGCAATTTTCACCTTTACATCCACCGCTAACATATAAAATCCTCCAAAAAATCTCTGACAGATAGAATTATAATCCTCCGCAGGCTTTCCGTCAACCCTTTTTGGACATGGCAATCCATTTCCAAAGACTGTTCGGATCCCTGTTATCATGGTTGTTCCTATCTGCCCGGCTTACTGCCACAGCTATCAATCATTGGATTTTGCAGTAATTTCATACATCACCGACAGAAAATCCATACAGCCCCCGCTTCCGTCAACGACTTGACCCGAAGATTTATCTTCCAGCATCAGTCCATATTGCATCAGTTCATCCCCATACGCATCGTAAGAATGGTATCTTCCCTGCACATGATATTCCTGATGCTCAAGCAGCCCGTAAAGCGGCAGGCGCCTATACGGCCCATTTGTCTCGCTTAATATCCGCACCACGGTTACCAGCGCCCTGCTGCCATCCGGCTCCGCCACTTCCCACCCCGCAAAATTGCCTTCAAAAGGGCTGAGCAGACGATAAAAGTCCCCCTTTGAAAAAAGTGTCCTGTTTTTCTTATAAAAAACAACCTGTTTTTTTACGGTTTCGATTTCCTCCGCATTTAGCTTGTTCAAATCCAGCTCATATCCAAAAGCCCCTGTATAAGCCACATCCCCTCTAGTCTCTATCGGGGTCATACGTCCAACCTGTTCGTTTGGACAAGCTGATACATGCGCCCCCATACAGCTTAACGGATAGCAAAGGCTGGTTCCATATTGAATTTTCAGCCGTTCAATAGCATCCGAATCATCGGAAACCCACCCCTGAGGGGCATAATATAACATCCCGGCGTCAAACCGCCCGCCGCCGCTGGAACAGGATTCGATCAGAAGTTTGGGGAAATCCTGTATCAGACGTTCATGAAGATCATACACCCCAAGAATATAACGGTGGAAAATCTCTCCCTGCCGGTCAGACGGATATGCCGCTGAATAGCATTCGCTGATCGAACGGTTCATATCCCACTTGATGTAACTGATTTCCGCTTCTGACAAAAGCTTATGCATCTGCCTGTAAATAGCATCCACCACTTCTTTCCGGGAAAAATCCAGCACATACTGATTCCTTCCATGGGATATGCTGCGCCCCGGCGTCTGAAGGATATAATCGGGATGATCCCTGAAAAAGTCACTGTCTTTGTTCACCATCTCCGGTTCAAACCATAAACCGAATTTCATCCCAAGCTGCCCTACTTTTTTTGCCAGCCCTTCGATTCCCTCCGGCAGTTTTTCCCTGTTAGCCTTCCAATCTCCCAGCCCTCTCTTATCATCGTTGCGCCTGCCGAACCAGCCATCATCCAAAACAAACAGTTCAATGCCGCATTCCTTTGCCTTACGGGCAAACTGAAGCAGATCCGCTTCCACGTAATGAAACTGGGTAGCCTCCCAGTTATTGATTAAGACGGGCCGTTCCCGGTCCCTCCAATATCCCCTGGCCAGCCTTGTCCTGTAAAGCCGGTGGAACTGGCGGCTCATGCCGTTTAACCCTTCTTTTGAATATACCATCACTGCTTCCGGGGCAACAAAAACATTCTGCGGTTCCAGCTTCCATCTGAACCCAAACGGGTTGATCCCTATCATCATGCGCAGAACCTGATAATTATCCACCTCCGCCTGCGCCAGAAAGTTGCCGCTGTACAACAGGCTGAACCCATAAACATCCCCCCTATGCTCCGTGGCGTCCTTCCTTTTTAATGCCAAAAACGGGTTATGCTGATGGGATGAATTCCCTCTCATGCTGGATACCGATGTCACCCCAGTCTCCAATTCCCTTACTTTTATAAACCGTTCCCTTGCCCATGCCCCCGATAACTGTATGCTCTGATAATCCGCATCCGGCATATCCACGCTCATGCTCATCGCCCTGTTAATGAATAAATCCTCTTCCCCGCAATTGAAAAATCTTACGCTTCTTGCGATTGCATCCACATCCCTGAAAATACTATAAGAAAAAACCGCTTCCAGGTTCCTCCACGCATCCTTCATCCGGATCTCCAACGTCTCCGCTTCCCCATCTTCTTCCGTATAAGTCGCCGGAAGGCCATCCAGGCTCTTTTTCCCCTTTATAATTTCATATCCCTGATATTCCAGCTTGCAAATGCAGCTCCCATCCCCTCCTTGCACTTCCAGGGCAGGATAACGGTAATCGGAAGTCCCAAAACAAGGGTATTCCTGGCGCAAATGTTCATATGAAGTATACAGATCCCCTTCCCGGATATAAGTTGTCATCGGCCGGTGCGCTTTTTCTGCCATATGCAGATAGCTACCCTCCACACGCAGCGCTTTTCCAAAATATAAATGCCCTAACTGCCCGCTTTCCATTATATAAAACAAATAACTGATCCGCCCGTTATTTAAATGGAATATCTTATCCTTTTCATGAAATGTAATCATAAACTCTCCTTCCCGCTAACCGCTGCGGAATCTCAAATCAGATGAGAAATGCCGCTTTTTCGGCATTTCTCTGGTTTCTCCGCAGCCAGAAACAGCCGCCATCCCAGCTCATCCATCCGGCTGCGCCTTTATTATACTTCCCCTTGCCATATTGTCAATGCCTTTCCGCTATTTATTCAAGATAACCATATTCAGGACAGCAAGGATGCTTCCCTTCCCAAAGCCCGGCCTGGGCATAAAAAGAACAGTCTTTGACATCCGCCGTCTCTTGTGCTATGCTTGAACCGATGAAAATAATAATTTGCGATGACAGTATTGAAGACTTAATAAAAATTGACAAGGTTTTACACAAGTACATAGGGTTTCACCCGGATACCAGCGTTGAAATCAGCAAATATTCCAATCCAACCAAACTATATGAAAAGATATGTGAAAAGGAATTGGCAGATATTTACATATTGGATATGCTTATGTCTGAGAAAACAGGAATCGACATCGGCAATCAGATCAGAAAATCCGGAAGAAGTAACGTAATTATTTATATTACTTCTTCCGATGATTTTGCCTTGGACGCTTACCGCGTACATGCCGCAAGATATTTGCTAAAGCCTGTCAGGGAAGAAGATTTTTTTGAAGCATTGGACTATGCCCTGTCTTGTATCGAGGTAAAAAGAGGCCCCGTCTATTTGACAAAAACAAAAAACGGTTTTGTCTCCGTCCCTTACTCCAAGATAGAATATATTGAGAACGCATCCCGCATCCTGGACATCCATCTGACGGACGGGGAAAATATAAAAAGTATTTTTATCAGGACATCTTTTGATTCGGAAGTAGAAGAACTGCTTCATAACAGAAGTTTTCTCCAGATCCACAAATCATTTGTAATTAATTTAAAATATGTGAAAAAGTTGACGCAAAACAACATCATTATGGAAAGCGGCGCTAATCTTCCCGTCAGCAAAGCGAGAAGCGCATCTGTCAAAAAAGAATATCTTTTATTTGTTTCCGAACAATACAGGTAGGAGCCGGGTATGGGTTATTTCAAAAATTTTTCTTATATCATCAGTCATCTGTTTTTAATGCTGTTCATTTATTTATTCGTCACTCACCGTTATTCCAAAAGAAAGACAATAGGAATTTGTTTTTCTTCTTTTTTACTATTATCCTTATCCGACTGCCTAAAGATGAATATTTTTCCAGGCAGCAGCCTTTGTTATCTGATTGTCACCCTTTTCCAGATATTTGTCACACAGTTTACCGGACTTTTTATTTCCAAAACAAGGGACAGCAAAGTTCTTTTTATGGGGCTTACTTCATCCAATTATGTAATAGCCGGCAGTATTGCGGCCTCTATTTTCCATATTTATACAAACAATATGCTTCTTTCCCTGATCGGAAGCTCCATCATCCATCTCGCGATCCTATTATTCCTTTATATTAAAATCCGGGACATATGGCTGTACTGCTATGAAAAGGAAGCTATGAAAGACTGGTGGGGGTTATGCCTGATCCCTTCTCTTTTTTATTGCGGCTTTTTCTGCCTCGCCATTTTCCCCTATTCGCTTTATGATATGCCTCATAATATTTATGGGGTCACCATATTTATTGTCACTATGTTTGCATCTTACGTAGCTGTATTCCGGTATGTGGAGAGCGAATCAAACCGGACTAGCGTTTACTGGAAAAATGCATTATTTGAAACTTACATCAAAGGTTTGGAAAACCAATATGTGCTAGTGGAACAGTCTGAAAAAAATATGAGGATCCTGCGGCATGATATGCGGCATTATTCCAACATGATAGACTCTCTTCTTTCACAAGGGGAATATGGGGAAATCAGAAAAATAACCGAATACATAAACGGGGTAACCGATGAAAATAAAGTAATAAAGCACTGTGACAATATTGTTATTGATTCCATTCTTTCCTCCATGATAGGAAAGGCGGATTCCTTGGATGTTGATATCCACCCTGACGTCAGCGTACCCAAAGATCCCCCGGTCAATAAATATGAGTTAGCGGCAGTCATCGCCAATCTGCTGGAAAATGCCCTGATTTGTGTAAAGGATTTCGAGCAAAAAGAAAGAAGATATATTGAAGCTAAAATTCACTGTACACAGGAACATTTGCTGATACAGATAAAAAACGAATGTGAAAAAGAAATAATTTTCGATCCTTTCACAGGCCTTCCAAAAAGCAAAAAAGGCAGAGGACACGGTTTAGGTATGCAGAGCATATCCGCTTTTTCGGATAAAATAGGAGGAAACATCGGCTGCTTTTGCGAGAACAACATTTTCTGCATGATTATTTTTGCGAAATTTTAGGCTGGATTGCGAAAAAATGGGCAGCATTGCGGAAAAAGAACACGGTATAATAAAAAAAATATGATAATGAAAACACTGAGGATCCTTCCATGCAGAAAACCTTTATTAAATATACCTTTTTTATTATAACATCCGCTATTTTCCTGATTCTTTTTGTCCATTTCCGGTTTAGCCTCTATATGCTCGAAGAACAGCAATATAATACCTTTCATGCCAAAACAGAGCAGATGATACATACTTTGGAAAACAACCAGGAAGAACTGAGGGAATTAAACGAAAGTCTGGATGAAGACTACCTTACCAGGGCCAAGGCGGCTGCCTATGTGATGGATATGCAGGAAGATGTCCCTATGAACGTGTGGCAGATGCAGTATCTGGCAAGGCTCCTCAATGTAGATGAACTCCATGTCATTGATGAAAACGGGTTTATTATATCCTCATCTGTCTCCAAATATGCAGGATTTGATATGAACAGCCACAAACAAACCCGTGAATTTCTCTCTCTCCTGAAAACCAATGATAAAAACGCATACCTGATCCAGGACGCACAGCCTAATGCAGCGGAAGATAAGCTTATGAAGTATGTAGGCGTTGTCAGGAAAAGCCAAAAAGGGATCGTGCAAGTGGGATTTAAACCGACCCGGCAGATGGAAGCCATATCAAGAAATACATACCACTATATTTTCTCCCGGTTTCCTACCGATATCGGGGAAGAACTTTTTGTCGCCGATGCTTCCACCGGGGAGATCCTTGGGCATTCTGGCGGCATGGAACGGGAATTCCTTGCTGACTGCTATCAATTAGAATATCTCAACGCCTGCAGGAAAGGGGCATACATAAAAGGAGAAAACGGGGAAAATGTTTATGCGGTAAGCAAGCTTTATGAAGATGTCCTGCTGTGTGCGCTGCTTCCCCAGCATACTCTTTTTCAGAGATTATGGAAACATCTTCTGGCTACCCTGGCCTATCTGTTTTTTATTGAAGCGGCAGTCATTCTTCTTTTCAATTATCTTATCAAGAAGAAAGTGATTAGCGGGATACACCAAATCATCGAAAACCTTACTTCCATAACAAACGGAAATCTCGATACAGTTGTAGCCGTAAGCGGAAACCATGAATTTGAAGCGCTGAGTACCGGAATCAATACAATGGTAAAAAGCATTGTCAACCTTTCAAACCGTATTTCCGCAATTATAGAAATCAGCGGCATTCCTTTGGCAGCCTTTGAGTACGGGCGGGGAAGCAATCATGTATTTACCACCTCAGGTCTGAGCGGATTATTGGATATACCCGCCGCAAAGGCTGCCAGACTTTATAAGGATTCCACCCTTTTTGGTGAATATATCCGGGAAATTACGCTGCATCCTTTGGAAGGGGAAGAAGATATTTTTAAGATCAATGAGAAAAAATATATCCGTATCCATATGTCTGAATCGGAAGAAACCTGTTTGGGCATTATAACCGATGTTTCCAAAGATATGCTGCAAAAACAGCAGATGCAGTATGAAAATACTCACGATGCCCTTACCGGGCTTTATCAGTATGGGCATTTTAAACAGCTCGCAGAAGAAATCCTCCATAACCTTTCTGCCGGCAAAGTATGCGCCGTCGTCATGCTGGACCTGGATTATTTTAAACCCATAAACGATACTTTTGGCCATGATGCCGGGGACCGGTATCTCCAGGAATTTTCTTCCGTCATGCATTCCATGCCTGTGGATCATTTCCTTTGCGCGCGCCGTTCCGGGGATGAATTCTGCATGATGATTTATGGTTGTGATGACAAAGCAGAAATCCTGCGGTATCTGGATCTTTTCTATGAAACACTGAACGGAAAAGAAATCATGCTTTCCAGTACCCATTCCCAAAAAATAAACGCATCTGCCGGCTTTGTATGGACTAGCTCTACAGACGACAGCATATCCGAATTTTTAAGCCGCGCAGACGATGCTCTTTATAAGGTAAAGAAAGACAATAAAGGATATTATACGGAATACATAAATTAAGAATGGGCGGTTTTGGCCGCCCATTCCAGCTTCATTTACTGCTTTGTTATTTGATTAAAAAAAATTAGTAAAGTTCAAATTTTTGAACCATTTGATTTAATATTTCAGCCTGGGAAGCCAGCTCCTGCGAAGTTGCGGAAGTTTCCTGGGAAGCGGCAGAATTATCTTGTATTCCGTGTGCCATCTCTTCAATCCCTGCCCGGAGCTGTTTCATATTTTCCGCCTGGACAGCAGCATCCTCAGCCGTTGCCTGAATCATTTCATTTACATGATTTACCGCGCTTACCGATTCTTTCAACGAATTCATAGCCCCTGTGGCAATGGCATTTCCTTTATTGATTTCTCCCATCGAAATCTCAATCAACTCTTTTGTCGTGCTTGCCGCTTTAGAACTCTCCAATGCCAATTTCCCGATCTCATCGGCAACGACTGCAAAGCCTCTCCCCGCTTCACCGGCACGGGCAGCTTCTATAGAAGCGTTTAACGATAACAGATTTGTCTGGGAAGCAATTTCTTCGATTGTCTGTATGATTCCAACCACCTGCTGGGAAGTCTGATGGATTTCGTTCATAGCATCCATCATCTGTTTCATCTTTTCCTGATTCTGCTCAATCATCCCAGCCGCCTGTGCGGTCGCTTGTGCGGACTCTTCTGCCTCCCTGCGGCTGTTTTCCACTTGATCCGCAACCGTAGTCGTAGTCGCCGTAAGCTGTTCAATAGCCGCAGCCTGTTCCTCTGCCCCCTCTGCCAGCATCTGGGAAGCCGTAGCCAGTTCACCCGCGCCAACGGATACCCTTTCGGAGCTTTCATTAATTCCCACCATCACCTGGTTCATAGAATCTGAAATATTGATCAACGCTGTTTTTATTTTCTGGAATTCACCAACATAATCGTGTTTCAGATGAATACTCAGTTTCCCGCCGGCAATCTGCGCCAGTACTTCCGCTGTCTCATCAATATATGCGATATATTCTTTCAACCGGTTGACTGTCTTTTGGATGGAACTGCCTAATTCCCCGATCTCATCCTCGCTTGTGATCTGAAGATCAACATCCAGATCCCCGGCCGCTAACTGCTGCGCGGTGCGGTTCAAAGCCAGAATCGGCTTTGTGAGATTTTTCGCGCTCTTTTTAATGCTGAATGCAATCAACGCAATACCCGCTGCAAAAATAACAGTCAATGCGATTACCATTCCAATCAGCATCTTAAAATATTCCGCTGACGGCATACAGCTTAGCACAATATATCCTGTATCCCCGGCCTGCTGCAGGGAACCATACTTTGTAGTCCCATCTGTCTTATACTTCATAAATCCATCTTTTTTTGATGCAACTGCATCTATCACATTCTGGGATACGTTTGCCTCTTTGATATTTTTTTGGATGATATCGCTCTGCGGATGATACAAAAAGGTGCCGTTTTCCGATAGCAGCAAAATATATCCTTTGCGCCCAATCTTATACCCGCTCATGATTTCTGTCATATGATCCAAGGCAATATCCATGCCCACTGCCCCAAGGACAGTTCCTGTAGCATCATCATAAACCGGGGCTGCTGCGCTTAAAATCATCTTTCCGGTGGATGAATCCACATAAGGCTCTGTCAGAACAACTTTTCTTTCCGTAATGCACCCGTACCAGCCGCGTCCTGTGATATCCCATCCTTCTTCACTGGTAAAGCCGTCGGACTGTGCCAGAACGCTTGCATCCAGATCGGAAACCCAGACAGCCATGACATTCCCGGTATCGGTATTGGCGATATTGACAAGATTCTCCATAACCGTATCCATGTCTGCGCTCTGCCAGATATCATCGCCGGCCTTTGTTTCCATCATAACGCTTTTAATCTCCGGGTTAGCAGCCAGTTGTTCCACGCTTTTGGTATACTGCTCCAGAAATCCTGTCAACTGGTTTGCAGCCGCATTGGACTCCTGCACCAGTTCTGTTTCTTTTGATGTGATACTCAGCCATCCCACCATGAAGATCGCCACTGCAGCAATGAACAGAAGCACAAAAATAACGCTCCCGCCAATTTGATAAAGTATCTCATCCGCTATTTTTTTCTTTGAATTTATTCCCTTTTTCTGTTCTCTCATGTATGAACCTCCCTATGCATCCCGCCCTCTTCATTCATTGTACCGCTTTTTTTCTGTCTATACAATGAATTTTTATTTTTTTTTTATATATTTTTAGTTATTTTTTACATTTTTGACAACAGAAAAAAATTTAGCCATCAAAGGGATATAAGTAACCGCAAAAACAACGGCGGCAATTGCCCCTGCTCTTCCTTTATTTTTTCCCGGTATCCTCATACCAGCCAAGATTCCTATGGAAAAAAGACAGAACTTGATCATTGCAAGATCCTTCCAATCGCTTTCCTTTATGTATTCATCTGCGTATGTAAATAAGTTTTTCATGATAATACCCTCCTTTTTAAATCCCTAGTCACTGCCATTCCCGGCCGCTTCTGTTTTTATTCTATCTTGAACTTCTTCATCTCCTGCCCCAGCTCTGCAGAAACCTCCCGGATACTGCCGACCTCGTCCCGGATGCTTTTAAGCTCATCATCCAAAGATGCTATCACCTCCCCTGATAGTCCTTCTGTCTTCCGGGAAACATCACGGATTCTGCATACCGCCCGGGTAATGGAGTTATCAATTTCATACATTTCCGCTACCAGGCCGTCAATTGCATTTACTGAACTGCCCATCTTTTCTGCCAGTTCTTTATAGCTTACAAAAATTTCCTCCACCTTCTGCGCAGCCTCCATTTGTACTGTTACGGAATTTTTTACTCCCTCAATATCGGAAACTGTCACTTCAATGTCCTTACACAATTGTTCCATAATTTTTTCAATATTCCCCGTTGCGGATATAGAATCAGCCGCCAGTCTGCCTACCGACTCTGCAACCACCGCAAACCCTTTTCCGGCTTCACCCGCCCTTGCCGCCTCAATGCTGGCATTCAAAGACAGAAGCTCTGTTTCCGAAGAGATATTGCTAATTACGTCAACAATATTGGCAATCTTTGCCGAGTGGCCTTCCAGCATTTTTATCCTGTCATAAGAAAGTTTTACATGCTGTTCAACCGCCCGGTTCTGTTCTTTCAGGTCATGAATGCCCTCTTCGCCCAGCAGGCTGGAGTTCATGGCATCTTTGGCTTCTTCCAATAGAATGCCGCTTTTATCTTTCAGGTTCTTAAAGCTATCCTCCATATGCGCCATCTGCCCGACAACATCGCTGACATCCTCCGTCTGCTCTACGGTACCCTCCGCTATTTCTTTCAATGCATTTCCAATGTCCCCCATATTCTTCTCAATATCCTGCAGCTTGCCCGAACATCTGGCCAATTCCCCAACAGATGCCATAATCCTTCCCAAAATATTGGAAATTTTATCCGCCATTACATTAAAGCTTCCTGCCAGGAACCCTACCTCATTTCCGGCCCCTTCTTCCGCCCGAATGGAAAAATCGCCCTCCGCCGCCTCCTTTATCAGCCCAGTAAGGGATATCAGCGGCCTTGTCAGTCTGCGGGCAAAGACTATCACCAGCAAAAAGGCACCCCCCATACCGGCAAGCAAAATAACTGCCGCTGCCTTGAGCATATTATTCACCGTTGCCATAGCCGAACTTCTTTTATGCAAAGTAAGCAGCGACCAGGAATCCGACTCTCCTTTCAGCGGGATTGCCGTATAGCTGACATAATAGCTCTCCCCTTCATAGGAAATCTTTCCGTTCCCCCCTTCCCCATTCATCACTTTACTGATCATCTGCTGGAATTCCTCCGGTATCTCCAGCGGGAGCTGTTGCGTCACAACATTCCCCTCCGCATCTTTTTTTGTGCGCCCTGCCTCATCCTTAACCGGAACTGTTTTCATCCTTTCATTATAATTGTATTGTTCCTCGATCTGCCTGGTATCGGGATGCGCCACCACAACCCCTTCCCCATCAATGACAAAGGAAATCCTGCCGTCCTCCTCCCGGGAATACTCCCCTATTAAATCCTGCAGAAAATCAAGCTTTAAATCTGCTGCATAAATACCTGCCAGTTCGTTCCCCTTATACATAGGAAAGAAAATAGAGGCGCAAGGCATTCCAGTGGCAACGGAATAATAAGATTTTGATATAAATGGTTTTTTCTCCGACATCGTCTGGATAAACCACCATCTCGTAGACCGGTCGGCCAGCTCCCCCTGGGATCGCCCTGTCTGCAGCCCGTCCGTTCCTTGTATATAGATCTGCTCCAGATAAGGGTTCCTCGCAACGCATTGTGCAAGGATCGGCGTCTGGATATCTGTCTCCATTGTCAAAATGCTTGGGTTTTCCGCTAATCCTTCGTTAATGCCATATGCCCCATCCATAAAAACCGATATCTCCCCTGCCAGCAGATTAGAAATATCCCGGTTCCTGGAATAAATGTCCTCTTCATAAGCAGCCATAAATAGAACAAGGATCATTGCTGCCAGCACACAGATAACGGCCATCACCGGAACCAGCAATTGTTTCAAAATGCTTTTTCTCTTCATGTAAGTTCCTCTCCTGCAATTCCAATATCATCTTAATTTATGATAAATTATAGTATGCCGCATATAAGGATTGCATCCGGGGCAGCGCCCCGTTCTTTGTCGAAAAGATAATATAAAATTTCCCGTGTTTATTCACAGTAGATTTCTGCAAGGCGGTTTCTCTTTTCCCGGTCCAGCCCATATTCGCTTTCAAAAAATTCATCATAACCGGCATATTTCCTTTGGATGGAATGGATGGACAACCGGATAAAATCTTCCCGGACACCCAGCAACGATTCGCACATTTGCTTATATTCCCCGGAAATATTCAACTGTCCCACCAGATTGTCCGTTTCCTGTTTCAGGTATTGATTGGACAGCAGATATTCTTTCACCGCATCCTCTTCCTCCATATCCATAGCCATCATGACCAGAAAACCGGCAACTCCCGTCCTGTCCTTCCCGGAAGTACAATGAAAATAAATATTCCCGCTATTTTCCAGAAGAAGGCTGAACAGCCTTTGGTATGCCGGATTGCCAAACGCCATCGTCTTATATCCTTCTTTTAAATATTCAAGAATATACGAAAGCTGGCTGGGCTGCATTCCGTTCTTTATTATCTTTTTAAAACTAAAGCCATTATTATCAGGTCTTCGCACCCGCAACGCGCCGATCCGCTCATATTCAGCAATAGGAAACGGATAATCCTTTGCCATTTCAGCCTCTTTTTCATCACGGAAATCAAGAATATGCCTGATGGATAACGTATTTTCAAAATAATCTGCCTGTTCCCGCGTCATACGGTTCAAGGCGCCTCCGCGGAAAATCATATTCTTTTTCATAACCTTGCCATTCCGGTTTTTATAACCGCTCATATCCCTGAAATTACGTATGTCCATATTGATACCATGCCCCTTTCCAGTGTACGGATTTGTATCATCAAGCGCCAATTTTATTCCTTCTTACCCATCCTGACCATAAATTCCGGACTGGTTTTTCCCAATCCCAAGCTGTTTCTTCCTGCCGTTTATCTGCCCTGGAAAATGCTAATTGCTATACTGCGAAACATTTGTGCTGTCTACTTTTTCAAAGGGAACCCATACATATTTCCCGTCCTCGCTGATGCCTTCCAGCGAATCAACCGGTTCTCCCTGGGCAAACCGGACTGCCGCATTTACCGCCGCTTCCCCCTGACCAACTCCGGACTGGTAAACGGTAAATGCCATCTCCCCATTTTTGATCGCAGCGCATCCGTCAGCAGTCGCATCCACACCCAGCACCGGCAAAGCGCTCAAATCAATCTTTGCCTCTTTGCACGCTTCAATTACGCCAAGCGCCATAGAATCATTTTCACAAATCACGCAGTCCACCGGCGACCCGGTTCTTAAAAAGGTTTCAAACAGATGCTTTGCCAGCCCCTGATCCCAGTCGGCATAATCCTCAAACACGTAATTGATTGTCTTTCCGCTGCTCTCTAACGTCTGTTTTACTCCCTTGGTTCTCCCATCCGTTGCAGAGTGAGCTTTTTCCCCCTTTAATAACACCACATGAATCTCTTGACGGCCTGCCAGCTTGTCCAGCACATATTCTGCCTGAAGCTGCCCTGCCACATATTCATCCGATCCGGCATAAACGTATTTCCCTTCTTTTAGCTGTTTTTCATCCGGGCAGCTATTGATAAAAACAATCGGTATGTCCCCCGCGCTCGCCTTCAGTTCCACCACCGTCTCCGCGGATACCGGGCTGCAGAGAATCACATCGTAGCCCTCCCGCTTGGCTGCTTTCAGATAATCTACCTGATTTTCAATCGAACCCTCCGCATCTTTGAAATCAAACTGCACACCTTCCGACTCAGCAGTGTCCCTCGCCCCCGCAACGAGCGTCTCACGGAAGCTGTCCATTTGGTTCAGGACAAGAAGGATTTTTATATCCTTATTGGAAGCGGTCCCGCTATCGTCCCCGCAGCCAGTAAGCGCCAGCATCCCGAGCATCACCGCGCCCAACAGTATTCCCAGCTTTTTTTTCATACGCAATCCTCCCTATCCACCTTGAACATGTTCACCTGATTTGCCAGTTCCACTGCTGACTCTGTCAGCTCTTTTGCCCCTTCCGCAACCGTCTCACTGTTTCCGGTGATGCTGTGTGCCTGTTCTACCATCGTAGTCGATGTAGCCAGGATTTCTTCGGAGCTTGCTGCCTGTTCTTCTGAAATTGCAGCCACATTGACCGCAACATTATCTACCTGCTCCACTTTTTCAATCATCTGCTGTACCAGATGATTGACCTCGTCAATATTGTTAAAGATCACATCAAATGTCTTCAATGCATCGCCCACAAGCTCACCGCTGCCCTGGATATTGCCTACGCTGTCAGCCGCCTGCCTAACGGCATCTTTTATGAGAACATTAATCTCCGAAATCAAACTTTCGATATTATGTACAGAATCCGAACTGGTCTGCGCCAGCTTTCCGATCTGTGTTGCAACTACCGCAAAACCCTTTCCTGCAGCTCCTGCCCGGGCCGCCTCAATCGAAGCATTTAACGACAGCAGGTTTGTCTCATCCGCAATATCGCTGATCACACCCGCAATATCCGTGATTTCCCCGGATGCCTTTCCCACCTTGTCGATTGCCCGCTGAAGTTTCACCATTGATTCATTGATGTTCTGCATCGCAACACCGACATTCTGTATGCCCGTTTTTCCCTGGCGGGACACCTCTACCGTCGCTTTCATCTTAAGATCTACCTGCTTGCCATCATCCCTGGTATCCGCCACTACGGATGCAAGCGTGGTGGCATTTTCCGCAATCTCATTCACGGAAACGGAGAGTTGTTCCACTGTATTGTTCAGCTCCTGCATTGACTCGCTTTGCAGTCTGGAAGCATGATACATTTCACCGGAAACACTGTTGCTGTTGTCTGCCTCGACATGCAGTTTGTCAGACACACCATGTATGGACAAAATCATGCTGCGCATGGACTGGATAAAACGCTCCACGCCACGGCTCATAACGCCGATTTCATCATTGCTCTTCGTTGTCACATGAACGGTAAAATCACCGTCGGTCATAGCAGTAATGATTCTTGTCAGTTCCTTGACCGGCCTGATCACTGCCTGGACAACGCGCTCAATCAAAACGGCAAGCAACAGCAACGATACCAGGCCAATCACAATCATGAGGATTCTGACGCCATTAATATCCGCATAAATCGTTTCCGTTGGAATATAGGAAACCAGGATCCAGTCCGTTCCTTCTATTTCCGTAAACGCTGTCATCCTTTCAGCTATTTCCGTCATCCGGTAATCATGCTGATTGAGTTTTCCGTCCACATCCCGCATAAACGCATCGCCGGCATCGGCAAGCCTTGTGGAAATCAGGCTGTTATCCCGGTGGGCAAGAATCGTGCCGTCCTTGGAATTGACCAGAAATGCCTGCGCATCTTCCATCTCAATAAAACTGTTTACGATAATGCTGATGCGCTGCAGGGACAAATCTGCTGAAATGACCTTCAGTACATCAGAATCATCGTCCAAAATGCCAGAGGCGCTGACAAGCGCTTCCCCATTCTCATCCGTATATGCATCTGTAAATGCCATATTCAGCCTTGTGATGCCATCCTGATACCACACGGATTCCAACAGGTTACTCTCTGTCTTGTCGGATCCTGCCGCTTTCATAAGCTTTCCGTTTTCATCCGCCACATACAGCCCTTCCGGATAATTATCGTTAAACTGATAATAGCTGTCCAGTATGCGCTGCAGGGCCGCTTCGTCCGGGTTTGTCCCCTCAATCGCCTGCTTTACCGTCTGGAAAGCGGACAAATTCTCATCCAGCCATGACTCAATCTCATTCGCCTGGTTTGCTATAGACGAGCTTAACAGATTCTGGGAATATTCTGTGATGATATTCTTGGAAATCAAATAAGAGGTCGCGGCAATCACCAATACCATAACTGCAACTACCGGCAGTATCGTCCCTAATAGCTTCGCCTTAATAGGAAACATCTTTTTTTGTGCTTTTTTTCCCATTTGTCATTCTTCCCCATGCGATAAGCTTGCAGATCCCGTTCAGGCGCCGCTTACTTATCTTTGTTGATTGGATAAGGAAAAATCCCGTAAACCCCCCATTTCCCATCCATTAGTTAATCAGTTCCTTTCTTCATCATGATTTCGGATACGATCATGGTTCTTCCCTATGCCATGCCGACATCCTGCCACTGTCTTTCATGACATCTTATATGCATTTATTATACTCCCCTATTTCAAAACGCACAATGAAAAATAGTTATTCCGGTGAACTTAGTCCCCACAATATTTCTTGTTTATGCCCAAAAATAAACAGACGCCCCTTTGCCGCCGGGCAAAAAGCAAAACGCCAGAACCCTCTATCATTAGGCCATAAAAATAGAAGGTTCTGGCGCTTTTTTATTGGGGGATCAGCAAAAAACACATAAGTAAATATTTACGGGAATTGGCGCAGGTGTGGATTGCAACAGGAAGAGCCACCCGCAAGGGTGGCTCTTCCCTTCTTGACAACAACGGTAGTCAGGAATAAAATATTCCTATATATTATGGATTATGCCCTATGAACCACCTATGATTCCATGCATGAAGAAAGGAGGGATTGCCGTGGTCAGTATGCAGGATATTGCCGATAAGGCAGGGGTCTCCAGAGTTACCGTCTCCAGAGTCCTTTCCAACCATCCTTCTGTCAAAGCAGAGACACGTCAAAAGGTACTCTACTGGGTCAAAGAATTGGATTATGAGCCTAACCTCATCGCCCAAAGCCTGGCGGGAAACCGGACGAACATCATCGGTCTGCTGGTTCCGGAAATCGCCTACCCTTTTTTCAGTGAAATTATAGAGTCTATAGAAAATCAGGCATTTTACGAAGGATACAGCGTGATTATCTGCAACACGCACCGGAGTCTGGACAAAGAAAAAAATATTCTTGCCCAGCTGCGCCAGCGAAAAGTGGACGGTGTAATTGCTGTTCCTGTTTCTACGCAGCAAAGCCTGCCTGCCTACCAGCGTCTGCAGGTTCCGGCAGTAATGATAACCAAACAGATGGAAGGATTCAGCAGCGTATATATTTCCCATTATAACGGCGGACAGCAGATAGCCAAGCATTTTCTGAACATGGGTTTTCAGAAAATAGGATATATCGGGCCCACCAAAGAATCTACCTCCGCCCTGAAATACGCAGGGTTCCAACAGTATTTATCCGCAAACCAAATCACTCTGACCGATGTAATCGAATGTCCGGCGCCAGAGAATATGAACGCCAGCCTGGTCTATAAGCTGGTAAAACAATATGCGGCAAATGCAGGGCTGCATTGCGAAGCATATTTTGCAAACGATGACATCACCGCCTGTGAAGCCATCGCCGCTTTCCGTGAACTAGGCTATGCAATTCCACAGGATATTGCGATTGCCGGCTTTGACAATTCCCTGCTGGCCAAAGAGACCAGCCCCAAACTCACCGCCCTGGCCCAGCCTTTGGATGAAATAGGAAAAAAATCTGTGGAAATCCTGTTAGACCAAATAAACAACAACGCAGAGCCGTGTATGTATGAGCTGGAATCCCGTGTGATTGCCAGAGAGTCCACCATCCGCTTTGTATCTGCCCAACGGTAGGAAATTGCAAAACCAACACACATCGGTTTACTATATCCTCCAATAAATGGAATTGTAATTGTGCGGCGCAATGGTGTGAAATCAGCCCTAACAGCTTCATCCGCTCATGTAGTTCTTCTACGGTCCTGCCACAGCCCCGGCATTCTCAGCTCTAACGCAGTCACCCCGCGCCCCCCTTCCCGTAACGGGAGCCTAAATACCGTGGAGCCGTTTCCTGCACCCACTGTTTGAGCATCTCATTCTCAGGATATCTGTTGCCCCCTTTCCTTCGCCTTCCCAAGACCGCTGCTTCATAAAATAGGCAAATGAAAATGCAGCTAGCTGCCAATTTGCCGTCAGCTCACAATTCTGCCATCCTCAATACGAATCGTCTGATCGGTCAACTGTGCAATTTCAGGATTATGGGTAATGATAATAATCGTCTGTTGGAATTTCTGGCTTGTCATTTGCAGCAAACGGATCACATTATCGCTAGTCCTGGAATCCAGATTTCCGGTTGGTTCGTCTGCCAGCACAATATCAGGTTTAGAGGCAAGGGCGCGGGCAATCGCCACACGTTGTTGCTGACCGCCGGAAAGATTGTTCGGCAGGCTGTGGATTTTCTGTTCTAATCCAAGTAATCCGGTAATTTCCTCAATAAATTTTTTATCTGGTTTCTGTCCATCCATTGCAACAGGAAAAATAATATTTTCCCACACGTTCAGCGTCGGTATCAGATTATAGTTCTGGAAGATAAAACCAATATGTCTGCGTCGGAACACGGTAAGCTGCTCTTCTTTCCATCCAGACAATTCTGTATTTCCAATCGTGACAGTTCCAGATGTGGGG
>CAJTKK010000020.1 GCA_910576535.1 uncultured Lachnospiraceae bacterium
GAAAAGGATGGGGTGTTACAGGCACTGCATCATCACAAAGACCAGCAAAATGAGTCAGGGTAAGCGTCCACGGGATATCCGTACCCTGCGGAATGGGCAGGTCAGTAAAATCAAAATACAAACAAGAGCTGTAGCCTGCAGTAGTTCTCTCCGTAGGGCATGACCCTGTTAGAAAGCTTAGCGGGCACTCGGTGTATGAACAGGTGGGACGAAGGAAGTTGGTACGCGATACCATTAGACACGGAAGGTTCACCATCATAGTTAACAGAGGATTTATAGCCTTTATAAAGCGAAACAATAGGACGCTTTATAAACTATACCCTTATTTAACTATTCAGTACAAGATACAATGACTGTCATACACTTTTGGCTCTGTTTTATGAGGTAAAAATTTAAAGAAAAGTCTGTAAAATCAATAATTTAGGACTTGACATTATAGGAAGGGGAAATATTTATGGAGACTTTATTAAAAACGGAAGGTTTAACAGTAACTTACAATAAGGATAACAAGGAATATACCTGTGATCTGGAGGCTATCCCGGCTGGATATTATGTGTGTGTGAATCTCTGTACACAGGCGCGGTTCACGGGGGAATTCAAACTGGATGCGGAAAAAGAAAAAGGCAGGCCGGAGGCAGGGCGCAAGGTCCTTATATCCGGGAAGAAAACGGATGGGATAGTAGATTTCCACGTCATACCCTGCGATAATAATAAGTCTGCCGAATATTATGACACGGAAAATCTGAGGCTCCACCTGCGGGTAGATATTCCTGAAGGTAGTGCCTGCCTGCGCTGCTGCAAATCCGAACCCATGAAGGTCAAGGACACGGTATATGACAGGGAAGTGGGGGTTGCCTACCTTTTATGCTTTGAGGACTGGACGGACAATGACTACAATGATTTTGTGTTCACCATAACCGCATGGTTAAAAAAGGGATAAGGGGGATGGCGTATGTGCATGTGTGGAAAAATCCATATGTCCGGAGTATCCGGAATGCTTAAGGACAGCCTTGAAAAGGAGAAGGTAAACAGCAAAAAAGGACTCCTCCAGTCCAAACTGATATCCATTACCGGCTGCTGTGAACTGGATAAATATGACTTCCTGTATGCGGAGGGACCGGCGCCGGACACCGTGCATCCGAACCTTTGGGAGCAGGCAAAGCTGAACCTGCAATACGGGCTGTACCGTGTAAACAATATCAGGGAAAATGAGGAAAGGGGAGCGGACGGGAAATATGCGCTCCATGTGGGGGACGTATTCCAGATCAGGGGATATGACATTTCCAACATGACGCTTGTTTATGACGGGAGCGGCTGGATCGTCATGGATGTGCTGACTACCACCACCATAGCGGGCGTGGTATGGCAGGAGGTGGTGCAGGCATACCTTTCCGATTCCGCCCCCATCCACACGGTGATATATTCCCATTCTCATGTGGATCATTATGGCGGGATCGGCGGGCTGAAACCGTATTTTGCAAAGGAAGGCGTCCAGATCCTCGCACCGGAAGGTTTTATGGAACACGCAGTGAGCGAGAATGTCTATGCGGGAACCGCCATGAGCCGCCGTGCCGTTTACCAGATGGGCGGGACCCTGCAACCCGGCAGGGCGGGCCATGTGGACTGCGGGCTTGGCAAGATGACCACCCAGGGAGGCAACAGTATCATTGAGCCGACTAAGGAGATCGGCTTTGACGACTATGGTGGGAAAAAATATTATGAAGCAGCCTGCGGGCAGGTTTCCCTGCAGATACAGTATACGCCGGGGACAGAGGCGCCGGCAGAGATGAATGTCTACCTGCCGGATCAGAAAGTGCTGTTCATTGCCGAGAACTGTGCGGGGACGCTCCATAATGCACTGACGCCGAGGGGCGCACAGGTGCGTGACCTTTTGGCGTGGGCAGGGTTCCTTGACGAGACCATCGTCACTTTTCCGGATATGGAGATCGTCTGCAGCGCCCATAACTGGCCGCATTTCGGCAGGGAAGAAAGCATACGGTTCATTGGGATACAGAGGGATATGTACCGTTATGTGAACAACGCGACGCTGCATCTTGTAAATCTGGGCTATACCATTGACGAGGTCGGCAGGATGGTCTCCGGTGAGGACGGGACAATGCCCCTGCCGGAGGAATTTGCAAATGAATGGTGCAGCCACGGCTATTACGGTACATATAACCATGATGCAAAGGCTGTGTACCAGAGGTATATCGGCTGGTATGACGGCAACCCCGCGCACCTGAACAGGCACAAGCCGGTGGAACGGGCGACGAGATATGTGGACGCATTCGGCGCGGACGCGATACTGGAAAAGGCAAAGGATGCCCATGATGCCGAGGACTACGCATGGGCGGCGGAACTGTTTGACCTCCTTATGAATGCGGAGGAAGGCAAAGTCCTGCCCAGTATCCTGAAGGAAGCGAGGGGGACATACGCGGATACGCTCAGGAACCTGGGATACGGATCAGAGGCAGCCACATGGCGCAATATGTACCTGACAGGCGCACAGGAGATCGAACTGGACGGAACGGTGGTAAAAGGCACCCTGGCATTTGCGGATGACACGATAAATGCCATGTCCCTGGAGATGATACTCCAGTATATGGGCATCATGCTGGACAGCAGGAAAGTGGAGAAAGACAGGAAGCGTCTGGCGGTGTCAGTGTCCGTAACCGCGGCCAAAGGAACCGAGTATGCCAATATACAGGTGGACAGGGGGATACTCGGATACCGGGTCGTATCCGGCGCCGGCGAGCTTGCGTCAGGGGCGGACATTGTAGTGAAAGGCAATAAGCTGGACTTTTTCCGGGCCTTTGTGGATAACAGCAGGGAGAGCCTCAAGAAAGTCGTTGCGGATGCCGTACAGGAGAGCCAGGCCGCAGAGTTTATATCGGGGTATCTGACGCGGTTCCCGATTGGTTTCCCGGTCATGACACCGAGAGACAGATACAAATTCTAGTTAGATAAAACGCCGGTTGGGAAACAGGGCGAAGCCATATAAGCAGACGGGAAGATAATAAAGGATGTAAAGAGACAAGGCACAGAGGATAAAATTTATTTTCTGCCCTTGTCTTTTTTGCGCAGAAAATAG
The DNA here is from genome assembly GCA_910576535.1 of uncultured Lachnospiraceae bacterium. Lineage (GTDB taxonomy): Bacteria > Bacillota > Clostridia > Lachnospirales > Lachnospiraceae > Kineothrix. The sequence continues at coordinate 3,092 of CAJTKK010000020.1, forward strand.
GGAAAAGGGAGGCGAAATGGCAGGATTATTTATAATCCGACGGTGTACCCATATATGATAAAGCGGGCATAAGGGAACAAGTAAGGAGTAAACAGTTAAAAACACAATTAGGGTAAAAAATGGGATTCCCTATTTTTGCGTACATATAATAAAAATAACCATTGAGGTACAAAGTGTAAGAATACAAAATGCCGAAAGACACAGATTCGGCAGGATGTATTCTTTTTTTTATGATTGTCGAAATTTAAGGCTATATAGGAATTTGTGTATATTTTTGCGGGCACCGCCTGCTGATTCTCTATTTCAACAAAATAATCAGAATGGAGAATCAGAAAATGGAGAAAAAACAGACGGATTCGGTACAGAACCGATTTACGGCATACCTGATGGCAGCCGTGGCAAACAGGCGCATCAGCTACATGGAACAAAGGAACCGGCAAAAGGAGCGGGAATACATACAGGTGGATCTGCTGGAGAAGAACCATGTGGATTTTGATGCGCAGTATCGTACATACATGGCGGAACGGTCATTCCTTCACTATTATGTATATGTGGAAAATTTAGAATGTATGCCAGAGATAGATAGCATACAACTCGCTAAGTGTATCAACCGCTTAAAGGATCGGGAACGAGGGATATTGTTTGCGAGGGTATTCGGGGAACTGGATTTTACGGAGCTTGGAGAAAAGTTTGGCATGGAGTCAAAGCAGGCGGAAATGGCGTATTACTATATCATCCGCAAATTGCGTAAAGGAATGGGGGTGCGGAAAGATGAATTTTGAATTGCTGCTTGAGAGGGCAAAGACAGGGGATAAAGAGGCGCGGGAGGAAATCTTTCGGATGTACCGTCCCCTGCTGATTAAAAACGCAATGGATAAAAATGTGTTTGACGAGGATCTGTATCAGGAGCTGTCAGCCACGCTGCTAAACTGTATCCAGAAGTTCCGGATATAGTGCGAATCCCGGTTGGAACTGGCAGTATATTTGTTGTAATCTGGCAGTCCTTTGCGTATAAAATGATGTGTCGCAAAAGGTATACCATTGGAGATAGTGATTTCGGCAGGTATACGCCCCTGTTTTTCTGTCGCAAAAAGCCCATTTTAGATTTTGCGATGTCGCAGGGATGCGGAGTACCTTTTGCGACACGGATTTTTACGGAAGGGAGGTCTGTCATGGCTGTAAAGAAATTTGGGTATGTGCGGGTATCCACACGGGAGCAGAATCCGGAGAGGCAGATACATATCCTGCGGGATGAGGAGGGCATTGATGAGCGTGACATCTATGTGGAGAAGGAGTCCGGGAGACAGTTTGAACGCCCAGTGTACCGCTCTCTGGTGGATAACATCCTGCGGGAAGGTGACCTGCTGGTGGTAACGGAGCTGAAGCGTTTTGGGAGGAACTATGGTGAAATTTACAAGGAATGGTTTCATATCACAAAGGAGATCGGCGCCGACATCAAAGTGACTTCCATGCCGATATTGGATACCACGCAGTCAAAGGAGCTGGTAGGGCAGCTCATTACGGATGTTGTGCTGGCGGTATTCGCTTATGTGGCGGACGAGGACTGGACGGAACGGCATGAACTGCAGCGCCAGGGCATCGAGGTGGCGAAGGCGGATGGAAAGCATCTGGGAAGGCCGCGTGTGGAGTACCCGGAGAACTGGGAGGACTGCTATGAGAGATGGAAAAGTGGCGTGATCTTGGCAAAGGAGGCCATGACGCTGATGGGATTCAAGAAGGACAGCTTTTACCGGCTGGCAAGGAAATATAAGGAGGAGCATTCCGTTTTATGAAAAAGCCAGAAAAATATAAAAAAATTTATTATTTTTCAAGGAAACAGGGGAAAAAACACTCCTTATTATATGAGAATAAATTTAGAGGAGGACTGTTTTATGAAGCAGGGTACATTATTTTATGACAGGGAAAGCGGCAGATACAATTTCTTTTATACTGACGGGGATGGGGACAGGCGTGATTACGGCGGTATCCATTGCGGGGAGGTCTTTGATTTCAGGCTGAATGGTGTCTGGGTTCCCGCCCGTGTGGAGATGGGTGATGACAGGAAGTGGTATCTGGTGGGGATGCCGGGGCTTGAGCTGGATGGACTGGAGGTAAAGGCGGAGTAGAAAGAAGCCGATATTATCTGTGAGATTATATTACCGGTATAATGACAAACGGACTGAACGGTGATATAGTGGTTACAGTAAATAAAAGGAGGACGGATAAGTCCGGAAAGGAAACGATCATGGCAACAGTTAATTTCGCTGCGAATGGTTTCGCAACAACTCTGGTTGTTTATTATCTGCATAGCGAACATTATGAGGCACTGTTCAGTAAAGAAAAAGAACAGAGTCTGGTTAAGATGCGCTCATGCAAGGTAAGAAAAAGGCGAAAAACTGTGTGATGTGAGGGCAGGTCTTATGGAGACCGCCGGAAATAGATCATAGCTTTCATGTACCGCTTATCTTAATTGAGGTAGGCGGTATTTTTTATGCTCCATTAGTAAACGGTGGATAGCATGTACCTATACAAAATCCGAACCATCCTGTATCATAGAGTCAGGATGGCTCGGATATACTTTTATTACTATTCTTTTCAGGCTTACGGCAGTGTTCCGGGAGATTTGGCGACCATGGAAGCAGGTCTTCACAAAAACTCCGGTCAGTGTCATCCATATGCTTTGGGATTTCTGTCAGGAGATATTCAAAGTATTCATATGGTCTCAGGTTATTTGCTTTGGCTGTTTCGGCTATGCTGTATATGATGGCGCTTGATTTCGCTCCGGTAATGGTATCGATCATTACCCAGTTTTTCTTTCCAATACAGAAACCACGGACCGACTGCTCGGCAGCGTTGTTGTCCATCGGAACCTCGCCGTCATCCAGAAATACTTTCAGGTATTTCTCTTGGTTGAGACAGTACATGAATCCTTCATGGGTTTTGCCTTTCTGAGGCACTTTGGGAATATTTTCACGCACCCATGTAAAATAAGCCTCCACCAGTGGTTTTACACTCAGACGGCGGCGGTTGTGTCTCTCCTGCGGGGAAAGATCCTTTAGCATTCTTTCTTCGCGGTATATGGCCTGTATCATTGTCAGTGCAAGGTATGCAAGGCTGTTTTTGCGCCTTGATTCCGGCAGCGCCTTGACTGCCTCGTCAAACCTGCGGCGTGAATGCGACCAGCAGCCAGCTATTGTCAGGTCTTCCCGTTCATTTTCAATCGTATGATAGACCTGGTATCCGTCCGTGACGCATACACCACTGAAGCCTTTCAGGAATTCCCGCGGATGGCTGGCATTTCGCGTCTTCTGGTATTCGTACAGAACAATCTGCCTGCCGCTGTACATGCTGCCAGTGCGGTATACCCACATATAACTCTTTGCCCCTGCAGTGCGTCCGTCCTTATTTACAAGGACAGGTGTCTCGTCCGCCTGCAGTACATGATATGCGTACATCATTTCATGAAGGTAATCATACAGGACTGCAAGGTACCTGTCTGCACACTGGATCGTCCAGTATGCCATATTCTGGCGGGAGACAGTGATCCCGTAACGCTCAAATTCCTTTTCCTGGCGGTAGAGGGGGCAGGCATTCACATATTTGGCATTTATGATTGCAGCTTCCATGGACGGGGATACCAGGCTGCCTTTAAGCAGGCATACCGGATGCTCTGCCCTGACGATGGCGTCATCCGTCTTTGCGGCATATACAGCGACATGGTGTTCCTCGACCTCTACTTTTGCCGGGGTGAACCTGTACCTGCGGTAAACCTCGTCGGGGAGCCGTTAGAGTGAGTAAACAAGATAGCGAAAACCATTGAAAACAAAGGCTTTTCCCGGAAAGGGAAAGCTGATGGTAAAAATTTTGTTAGGTGGAAGCCCTTGCACATATTGGAGCGTTGCAAGGAAAAGCGGCAGGGAAAAGCAGCCGTCCGGCATGGGCTGGGAATTGTTTTTAAATTATAAAATCGCAATGGAGAAATTCAAGCCGGATTTCTTTCTTTACGAAAATAACGAAAGTGCAGCGGAACCGATCAAAGAGCAGATCGCGGCGGAGCTTGGGGTTCCTCTTTTTCATGGGGATAGTTCGCTTGTATCGGCGCAGATGCGGCGGCGCATTTATGCGTTTAACTGGCAATGTGAGCAGCCAGAGGACAGGGGGATCACGTTAAAAGACATAATCCGGACTAGGGGATATTGGAAAGACCTTCATTCTGACCGTTATCCGGTCGGCATGGGGTACAGGAACCGGCGAGAAGCTGACGGGAAACTATACCGCAGGTTTGAAACATCCGGAGCGGAAAAGGCCAACGCATTAACAACCGTTGAAACCGACAGCATGATCATAGAACCGTACATACATCAAAATGCAAGCCTTTTCAAGCAAAAAGAGTTTGTCATGGTACAAAATGGAACATATCTGCATAAAGGGAGAATATACAATATAGCACTTCCAAACGGGGATTATATTTTCCGGCATTTCACGCAGATGGAAGCGGAAAGGCTTCAGACGTTGCCGGATGGCTACACGGCGGCGGCATCCAGGACGGCGGCAAGAAAGGCCCTGGGGAATGGCTGGACGGCCGATCTAATCATCCACATACTGAAGGCGGGGCTTGCTGGTGTTGACCGTATGGAAGAAATTGTTGTGTTGTCCATGTATGACGGTATCGGAACCGGCCGTTATTGCCTTGACAAGCTGGGGTTCGTTGATGTGACCTATTACGCCTATGAGATTGAACCGACGGCGATCAAGATTGCCCTTGACAATTATCCGGACATTATAGAGCTGGGGGACGCCTTCCAGATACGGGATCCGGCATGGCCGGCGGCACCGCTGGCATCACAGCCGCTTCTTCTGTCGGCAACGTAAAGGGGGCGGCTGGATTGATGAAAGATGTAATAATAGAAATGGCAAAATATGACGCAATAAAAAAGCTGAAAAAATCCGGAATTGTAGAAAAGACAATGCAGGCCATGCTTCAACCGCCGGATCCTCATGCTATCCGGTATGATGAATTGAAAACGCAGCTATACGCAATAACAACGGATGCGGAAAGACTGATCCGGATTGTAGAGGATGAATCGCAGGACACAGAACGCCGGATCGCATTTCTGGAAACCACGAAAGAAGAATTGCTTGCCGGTGCGGATTACTCAAAATGTGAAACAATAGACGATATGGCCGGAGTGTATGCGGCGCATTTAATAGATCGGCTGGGGATATGGGGGTAAATAGACCATGAAAAAAGAGCGCGAGGAAATCATAAAAAAGATGTATGAGGACATAATGCAGATACCCGGATATATAACCGGATGCGGTTCGGCATCCGCAACAATAGAATCATACATAGCGGCGGCCAAAGATTTACAACAGGCGCATGATTATGAAGTAATGATTCTTGAAAACATTTATCAGTGTGAAAAATATGAGCAAATTTTAAAACTTCCGGAATCGGACAAAGCAGACTTCCGCTTTATGCGTGATGAATGCAAAAAGCGTTACAAAAGAAGTTCAAAGCTATTACATGAGTTTATAGAGGAACGCAAGGCGCAGAATTGGAGATAGCAGAAAGGCGGCAAAGGCCGCCTTTTTTAATCTGGATATACGAAATTATGTTCTAAACCGCTGGCAAAGCGGATTTTCATAATCCGGCCATCCTGGATAAATATTTTATCAATAATCTGGTTTATGAAATCCTTTAAGATTTTATTATCCAGGTCAACGGCTATCTGCATATAGTCTATATGTTCATTGGATGCTATGCGCTGGGCCACAAGAAAAGCTGAAGCCTTTCGGATAAAAGCAAGATCGGTACTTCCGGATCCAGCGTTTTCTTTTAAATCTATAATCTGGCGTGTAATTTCCTGGATTTTTTGCGTCATTTCCCTTTTACGTTCTGAAAATTCTTCTTTTGTGAGTGCATCTGGATCAAACATATAAAGATCGGTCAGCCTGGATATTGCAGATTTGTATTTTCCCTTTTCTTTTTCCAGGTATGCGATCCGATCCTCTGATTGCCCGTCCTGGCTTTCAGATTTCCCTATATCCGGCGAAAAAGAGCCTTTCCCTATATTTCTATGGGTAAGTAAAGAAAAGGTTGCGGAAAGGCAGTCAGGGGCTATTTTTATACCGGAAAATTCATCCCCGGACAGCAAGGCAGCTTCCAGCTTTTCCGGCGTATCAATCCCACTAGGGTTTTTCTGGATTCTTGCCAGATTTGCGGCATAATTAAAAACGAAAGGCCCCAAAGAAAGATCGCTGATCATCAATTTGTTTTCACAGGCCAAAAGCCGGGCCCGCCGTCCGCAGCGGAACACAGATGGACGAAGGCCGTTTTCGCGCGCCTTGTCCTTGCTGGCATTCATATTAGTTCCGCATAGATTACAGACGAGCTTTCCACCGAAAATATGAATATGCTTCGTCCGGCGCAGTTCCGAAACATCCCGTGTTATAGCGTTCTGATCCATAATGGATCCGCAGCGTTCAAATTGTTCCTTCGTGATAATGGGCTGATGGTTATTTTCTTTGATGATCCAGTCGATTTCCGGACGGTCAGCGCCGCCGTTTTCCTGGCGGTTGTATATATATGTTCCAATGTAAAGTTTGTTCCGGATTATATGCCGGATAAAATTTGGACTCCATTCATCACAGTTTTGCGGCTTTATTCCATTTTGATAAAGGGTTCTGGCCACTTTTTTGCATGAATGGAGTTTTTCATACAGATCAAAGATCATTTTTACCGTTTCTTTTTCATCCGGAACCGGCACAAGGATTTGCTTTTCCGGATCCACAGAATAGCCGAGCGGCGGCCTTGCCCCATTCCACAGACCGTTTTCGGCACGGTCAAGCATGATTGCAGTAACACGTTCGGAAGTCATTTCCCTTTCCAGTTCTGCAAATATCAGGATGATTTTAAGCATGGCGCCGCCTATTGGCGTACTGGTATCAAATTGTTCATTGAGAGAAATAAAAGTGACCTTTCGTTCCTTTAATTCCCGGTACATGGACGCAAAATCCAGGAGATTCCGGGAAACACGGTCAACCTTCCACACGATCATGTGTGTATAATCCCCCTTGCGGATGCAGTCCATCATTTTTTGAAAATTCGGCCGGTCGGTATTTTTGGCAGAATAGCCGTCGTCCTCAAATATCTGATATTCCCCTATGTCCAGCACTTTACAGTATTCCTTTAGCTTCTTGCGCTGCATTGGCAGACTATCCTTGTCTACCTGGTGTTTGGTGGACACGCGGACGTATAAGGCCGCCTTCCTCTTGTCTTGCGCCGGAGCTTGGCCGGCTTTCTTTTTTGGCATGGTTCCCCCTTTCCCAGGCATCCGAAAAAAGGCGCAAAAAAGAAAGCCTATTGATTTTCACGGCTTCCCATGCTATAATTTATTTGCTTATTATCAGCTAGGAAGCCGCTTTTTCGGTATGCCTGGTATCAAAGATGGTCGGTGTTTGCAGACACTGGCTATCTTTTTGTTTATTATCTATTTTAAATAAAACTACATTACATATACTCACAATAAAATCAAGGTGTTTCTCACCGTATTAAATTTTTATTGCAGTCTTTCAATTTCGCATTTTGCAGCTAGATAATACATATGCTTACAGGGTACTTTCCTTTTCTGGAAGTCAGGGCAAGAACAGCAACGAAGTGTTGTTCGATACTTCCCACTGGTTGAACCGACAAATAAAGCATACTTCAATTCTGTATCCGTGTAGAACGGTGTTAATTCACCATATGCTGCTCTTTCCTTTCGTGCTTGAGCCTGTTCACCTTCCACAAAATTCCAACGCTTCCACAATTCTTCTTTTGAAGTTTTTAGGTATACGATATCAGGCAACAAAGGACACACAGCGATTAACAAACACATGATGGCAGAAAATATAGCATTATCTAATCCATATGGATTATGTGAAAATAAGCATCCGGGAACGCTGATGATAAACAGCACAAATATTACAATTTTCCATTTAGGAAAAAACTTTATGTATTTCATTTGATTCTCCTATCTATTTTCCAGATGATTAGGCTTCGAATTTTTCCCTTACTTTTTCTTCAAGTTCCATTTCTTGGCGTATAAACTTTCCGAGTTCTTCATCTGACATGTTACTAGGATTGATTCCTGCTATAGTTCGCCCCTCCAATGATTTTTCTGTTTTTGCAATTTTGTCCGTTGATTGTTGCAGTTCGGTTCCTGCATATGCCGGAGCGTATGGATCCATTTCTGCAAGTGCGGCATCAACATCATGAAAATGGTCATATATTGCCCGTCGTAAATCTGGCGGCATAGCAAGAAACTTTTCTATCATAACATAATCAAAATTGAAAAGTTTATATTTATATGCCAGTTGATCCAGTATGTCAGATGGTTTCGGTTTAAACATTTCCCCTTCGCCAGTCCGGAGCCATTCTTCCCGGACATTAAATTCCCGGCAAATTAGAGAAATAACAGCATCACTAGGAACATTTTTTCCCACTTCATACGCTCCAATATTACCTCGTGATATTCCTATTTTGTCCGCAAACTCTTGTTGTGTTAAACTTAGCTCCTTTCTTAGATTTTTGATTCTGTTTTTCAAGTTATCACCACCTCTCTGTAACTAATATACATCTAAAAATGTTGGTTGTCAACAAAATGTTGGTAAACATCAAAGAAAGACTTGACAAAAGTTGTAAACCAACATATAATTGCAATATACCAACAAAAAACAGAAGCACACACAAGAAAGGGGGGGCGGCATCATGGCAAAGCAGGAAAAAGGCTACACACCGGAACAGATCAAGGATGCTGAAAAGTTATGTCAGCTCATGCAGAAAGTACCGGATGCGAAGCGCCAGATGTTTTCCGTTTCCGTCCTTGCATACATGAACGGCTTCGAAGCCGGGATTGCGCTGGGGCGCGACATGGTACAGGCACAAACAACCGGATAACGGTTTTCCTATATAACCGGGAACCGGCTGCAACCGGCGGTTATAGTCTGATAATAAGCGAACCTTGACAACTTAATATAGAGCCAGGGAAACAAAAAGAAAGGGGGTGTCAGAATTGAATGGTTATTCTGTAAGGATGGAAGTTAAGGAAGGCGAAATCAAGAAAATAATGAATCGGCTGACAAAAGCGCAGGAAACAATTTATGAATGTTATGAGGAACTTCAGGAACTTGGTGTTTTGACCGTGGTTCCGGCTGATGCAGAAGAAAAAGCCGCCACAGAGTAAAGAGGAATGGAGAAAATAGAAATGAAAGAAATTTCAGAGGTAAAAGAAGTCTTTTCAGAGGATGAAGCTAACTTGCTTATGAAAGAAGGGTGGAAATATCTTTCTGTAAATACATCTTCCCACCCTACTTCATACATTTTATGCCGGACTACTACACGCGAGCAAGAATAAATTCCGTCCCTTGCTCATACGGCGGATTTGAATAGGTTCCGACATGAATCAGTTTCCAGCCTTCCGAAAGCAATTTATTTACTTGTTCTTCGGAGTATATTTTTCTGATTTCAACAACATTTTTTAGAAATTCATCCATGTGAAAATCCCCCCTTTCATCCTATTAGATGGCTGGCAGGCCATAGGGGGATTGTAGCACATGGAAAATGATTTGTCAGGCAAATTTTAGTGAAATGGGGGTGATCGTTATGAATTGCGATAGTTATTCAATCCGCGACACAACAATTTCTTTCATCGATGAAATGGAACGAGGGCCGAAAAAAGACTGGTTGAAACATAAGTTCCGGCATTACGGATATTTTCACCGGATTATGAATATGCTGGCGGCCGAAGGGTTTAATGTCCAGCAGGATCCGGATGTTGACAAAATTATCCGTTGTGATTACTGGATCGGGAAACGCGGGGATCTGGAATTTAATGCTCAAAAATATCCAAATGGATTCAAGATTCAGTTTTTCCAAAACGTGGTATATGAAAACCAATACGGCGGCAGGCACGATTTTAACAAATTGGAGAAAATGCCATATCTGATCCGGCTTCAGTACCAAAAGTACATGAACAGGCTTGTCAATTTATTGGAATCACTGGCAGATGTGAAAAACACAACGAAGCCGCGCGCAAAATCGGCAGAGGATCGGATCAAGGTGGATCTTGTTTATGGCTGGCACAGATATAAGAATATGGATTTTGACCTTCACGATCTGGACGGTAAGGTTCCGGAAGATGCAATCTGTTATATCCGGGATAAAAACGGGAAAGAAATTAGAAACGGCGATATAAAATATTTCCGGAACCACTGGAACGGTTATCTGATGCGCGGGCGCGTTTATTACCGTGCAAATATGCACTGGTGGGTAATCATAAATGACCATGAAATCATGCTGGCAGACAATAGCGATCTGTTTGATGATTTTCCATCCGGAGAACCGGCCAGAATTGCACCACGCAGGACACCGGAAGCATATAAAAAGCATAGGGAAGAACTGGAAAACGCAAAGACAAAAGAACTTGTCGCAGAATTGCGGCGGCGCGGCCTAAAGATTTCTTTCCACTAAAACAAAAAAGAAAGGGGGCATCCGAAAAATGTTACACGTTGATTTAGGAGAACTGGCCGGCGGCACACTGCAGGAAAAGTTTGACCGGGAAATTACGCGGGTTATTGAGAATATGCAGGATCCGAACACTCCATTCGGTGAAAAGCGGAGTATCACGATCAACATATCCTTCCACCAGACAGAACAGCGGGATGATGCAAAAGTCGAAATTTCCGTGAAGTCAAAGCTGGCAAGCGTTATTTCTGCAAAGACGAATTTTGCAATGGGTAAAGATTTGAAAACCGGTGATGTGCTTGTCCGGGAGTATGGGAAACAGATCCCCGGTCAAATGTCGTTTTCTGACGTGACAGAGCCGGAAGAAAAGGCGCCGGAGCGGCCGAAAATTGCATCCATGCCGCGGCAGCTAAAGGCAGGCACACAATAAAGAAAGAGAGGATAAGGCGAAATGATCAAAGAAGCATTGCAGTACATCATAGGGCTTTCACAGCCCCGGACGGAAGAAATTTATGGGGAACAATATTATTTCTACAATGGGATCCCCATGCGGGTAGACGGTTGCCGCAGTTGTGAACCGTTGGAAATTTCAACGCTGACTTCCCTTGTGGATTATATCAAAGAGCGCATGGCCCTTGATTTTAGCAAGGTCGGAACCATGCCGCAAATGATCGTCCATGTGGAATCAGAAACGGAAGTCCGGCTTGTTACCGTGTTTAATGAGGATATGGCCAGATGGGAGCTTGCAAAGGTTAGGGCAAGGGTTCCGGCTATTGCGTTGAATAAGTTTATTGACCAGGAATCTTTCATCATTCAGATGCAGACCGCATTTAAAGAAACGCCGGACAGGGCGATCGTCATGCAGGTGGTTGGGAATGTTGAGGATAAAACCGTCAAGAATTATGGGGATGATGGAGTTTCACAGCAGGCAACGATCAAGACGGGGCTTGCAAACGTGGAAGATGTGATTGTCCCGAATCCGGTTGTTTTACAGCCTTTCCGGACATTCCATGAGGTAGAGCAGCCGGACATTGAATTTGTTTTCCGTATGAGGAACGGACAGAACGGCGTTTCTTGCGCGTTGTTTGAAGCGGATGGTGGCGCGTGGAAATTCCGGGCCGTACACAGCATAGCGGATTATCTGAAGAAAGAGCTGGAAGGCGTGGGGAATATCGCCGTATTGTCATAAATGAAACATTACGACTATGACCAGATTACCATTTTCGATCTGACACTTCCGCAATTTCAAATTGACCGGCCGATCCGGCTGATTGAGCTTTTCGCCGGAATAGGAAGTCAGGCAATGGCACTTCGGGATCTAGGTGCAGATTTTGAGCATTGGCGGGTTGTCGAGTTTGAGCCGAACGCCGTAACAAGTTATAACGCAATACACGGCACACATTTTGAGCCGCAGGACATAACAAAAATTACGGGTGCAGACCTGGGGATTACTGACACGGAAAAATATTGTTACATCATGACATATTCTTTTCCGTGCCAGGATCTTTCATCCGCCGGGAAACAAAGGGGCATGAAAAAGGGGAGCGGCACACGGTCCGGGCTATTATGGGAAGTGGAACGGCTTTTGAATGAGGTCGGCAGCTTGCCGCAGGTTCTGTTAATGGAGAATGTCACAGAGGTTCACGGGGAAAAGAACGCCGGCCATTTCCAGAATTGGATTTCTTTTCTTGAATCAAAAGGGTATTCAAATTACTGGCAGGACATAAACGCCAGTGATTACGGAGTGGCGCAAAATAGGGATCGCTGCATCATGGTATCTATTTTAGGGCAGTACAATTATAAATTCCCCCGCCGGATCCAGCTTGAAAAGACAATGGAAGATTATCTGGAATCGGATGTTGAAAGCCGTTATTTTGTCAAGACCGAAAAGGCGGAACGGCTGGTCCAGCGGTTGATTGATGAAGGACAGATTGAGCCGGGGATCATCCAGATAGAGGAAGGGGGCGCTGAAGATGGAGAATCCGGGGATCGTGGTTGTCGGTTCTCTGAATCCGGAAAAGGAAATACAAGACCGGGTCCGGGTGCTGGGGGTTGATGGCATATGTCAGGCATTGAGGGCCACGGACTACAAGGATCCGCCGAAAATTCTTGGAACGATTTACACGGATGTTTCCGAGGATTTCCAGCGCGGGCTATATCCGATTGCAAGATGTGTCAAGGCATCCGCGCACGATTTAGGAATTGTGCAGATGCAGGCAGAACAAAGAGAGGAAGGCGGCGCGGTTTATCTGATGCGGACATATTTTGTCCGCAGGCTTACGGCTCGCGAGTGCTGGCGGCTGATGGATTTTTCGGATTCAGACTATGAAAAGGCCGAAGCGGTCAATTCTCAATCACAGTTATACAGGGAAGCCGGAAACAGCATTGTGAAAAATGTTTTGATGGCAGTATTCGGACAGATGCTTCCGGGAAAGGAAGCGGCATACAATGAGCGAAAATAAAATCATCCAGTTAGGGAATGTTATGCCGACGGCTACAAGGGAAAATCCGAACCAGGGGCGCATTTACGATACAAAAGGCATAGCTCCAACCATAACGGATGTGAGCGGGGGCGGCGGCAGACAGCCCATGATTGTGATTGGAAACCGGATCCGGAAGCTGACGCCGCTTGAATGCTGGCGGCTGATGGGATTTTCGGATGCTGATTTTAGAAAAGCAGAATCCATAAATTCAAATACACAGCTTTATAAACAAGCTGGAAACAGCATTGTAAAGAATGTGTTGATTGCCGTATTCGGTCAAATGATACCGGGTGCGGATGGAGTATATAAAAATATCCAAAGAAAGGAAATAAGCAAATGAAAAAAAGAAAATATGTAAAAGAAACGCCGGTTGTCCTTTATGATAAGGCCGGTTATCCGTCCATGATGCTGAAATTGGAAAACACGGCGCCCACGAAGGAGATTGCGGATCCGGTTTTCCTTGTGAAAGAAGTGGAATATGATTCCATCTATCTTTCCAGATTTCTGAACAGTGCAGCCGGGGATCATGTTGTCAGCCTTCCGTTCCGTGATCCGCTTGCTATGGTGAGCATGGATGAAGCAATCCGGCTGATCCGCAAGAAAGGGCCAGAATGGCACTTGCTGACAAATTGCGAATGGCAGTACATAAAGGACACAACAGCCCCAAATACGCACGGAAATACATCATGTGGAAAATACCACGGTGACGGTGCAGAAAGCGGCATAGGGGGCAAATATGGACGCACAGAGACAGGTTCCGGGCCGGCTTCATGGTTCCATAACGGCAATAAAGAAACTGGAATAGCTGACACAATCGGAAATGTATGGAAAATTGTTTCCGGAATCCGGCTGAAACGTGGCCGGCTGGAATATATGGCAAATAATGACGCCGCGGCGCCTGATGCTGATTTGTCAGAGGAAAGCCGGGAATTTTTGGAAGTGCTTGTGGATGGACGCCCGGTCAATATAGGCCCCGGTAAAGATGGGATGATGATAACAACCGGAGAAGTGGAAGGCTGGGATTGCGTGGATCGTGAGGATGTATGTGTTGACCTGCAAACAGTTCCGCAAATTTTGAAAGATATTGGAATCATTACGGATGATGTGGAAACAAGCACGGATCTTTTTGCTGCTGATGCAGAACTTGACGAAGCAGTTTGTTTCGTTGGTGGCAGTTACAACAGCGCTTCGGACGCCGGTTCGTCCGCGCTGAGCGTCCTCGATCCCCGGTCGGACGTGAACACGGACGTTGGCTTCTTTTCCGCTTGTTTAGGGAAACCTGTAATCCGGTAACTGTAATCTGTTTACCCGCGCGATAGCGCGGCTATTAGGCCCGTAAGGGCCAGAAAGGTGGAAACATGAGAAGAAAACCAACGAACCGGACTTCTTACAAAGAGGTTACGGCACTTTATGAGCATTACGGCATCAATGATTATATGCTTCGGACAATCGAGGACGTGAAAAATATCCACGGTTTTGATGTGACCGAAACAACCGGATATGAGGATTTGACAGAGGAAAACAAGCGCATTTTTGAAGCATATGTCATTCATCATATGAACAGCGTCGGGATGAATACAAAAATTACCATGTGGCCGAAATCGGTTCATTATGTCCGGGAGCTGACCTATTGCGGGCCGGAAGAATGGGATCCGGAAGAGGAAAGGAACATCCGCTGGGAGATCGGGCGGGAATATATCATCCTGAAAGCAAACGGAAGGACAAAGAAATTCCGGAAATATATGGATGAAGGAAAAACGGATGCAGACATTGACAAGACCACGGAAAAAGAGTTCCTTCGGGTTGACTGGCGGATGCACAAGGGGAATGTCTGGTTCCATGTTTCCAAAGACTTAGAATATTACTAGGGGGGTGCGGCATTATGGCGGCAAAGGAATCGGAAAGGGCGCAGCATACGCAGGCCGAAAGGCTGAAAACACTTTTAAATAACATGGGGATCCATTCTGAACGGGATCTTGACAAGGCGCTGGAAAAGGCCCTGGATGGGCTTACAATCGGCATCATGACCGATCCGGCGATCCGTGCATCTGCATAGAGGAAAGGCGCAACGCCAAAGATTGGAGCCTTCGCGTTGCGCCCATAGTCCGGCTATTGCCTGAACAACAGCCTTTAGTAATTTTAAAGGCTGGAAGCCAAAATGTCAAGAACTGATTATAAAAATGGGCTATATCCGAACGGGGACGGGATCTCGCGTATTTCCGATCCGTTTTGGCTGAATACCTGCCCAAAATGCGGGCATAAATTTTGGTCAATCCTATGCACGGAAAATTGTTCTAGTTGTGGGAATCCGGATGTTATGCGGGAACTTGGCGGCATCCCATACGAACAAATTATTGCGGAGCGCGGCGAACCGATAAAGCGAAATTCAGAGTAAATCAGAGTTTATCAGAGTTCGTCAAAGTTTATCATAATATATCAGAGTTTATCAGAGAAAATCAGAGTTTCCGCAAAAATGGAAGGAAGGTGGAACTTTGAACAGATTAGGTTTTATTGTCCTTTCAATCCTAAAGCAGAGCGGCGCAGAAAGCAAGCTATCTTCCATGACGCTTCGGGAAATTGCGGCGGCTGAAGATTTTGGGTTGAAAGAAAATACTATTTTCAAAAAAATAAAGGATTTCCAAACATCCGGATATGTGGGGAAAGGCCTGAAAGAAGGCCATGCAGACACATTTTTCATAACGCCGGAAGGGGTGGAAATGCTGGAAAAGGAAAGGGGCTTATCATGAAAAAAAAGATTTCTTTTATCGCAGTAGGGCAGGCCGGGGGCAACATTGGCCAGTTGTTTGAGGGAAAGGGCTTCCCCGTGCTTTACGTCAACACTTCGCAGGAAGATCTGGACACGCTGGAAAAGGCAAAATACAAATACCATGTTCCGGGCGGCGAAGGCTGCAACAAGGACAGGCACAAGGCGAAGCAGCTCATTATTGACGACTTCGACAACATAGCCGGGGAAATAGAATCAAAGGTCAAGGCGGATCTGATGCTTGTCATTTTTGCCAGCGGCGGCGGTACGGGTTCCGGAGCCGGCCCCATGCTGATTGACCTTCTGACCGGTGAAGGGAAAACGGTTGGCGCGGTTACGGTCATTCCGGCGCCTGATGAAAGCGTGAAATCCCATATCAATTCATACGAGTGTTTTTCAGAACTGACCGAAATTTCACAGACGGCGGCCTGTTTCATCCTGGACAATGAAAAAGGGGATAAGCTGGAATTAAACACGGCTTTTGTGGATGCTTTCACGGCTTTTCTTGAAATACCGGAAAAGCATAAAAGCGTAAAAGGCAACATTGACAAGGCGGAGATCATGGAAACGCTGAAAGCCCACGGAATGGCCGTCCTGGCAAGGGATAAGGGCAAAGACAGCGCCGGCATTATCCAGGCATTAAAAGGCGGCGTTTTCGCGCCTATGGAGCAGGACGGGGCCGTCAAATACATTGCGGCATCAATGGCCGGTTCCGTCTGCATGACTGACATTGAAAAGGCCATAGGAACGCCGATCGACAATTTCCAGACTTTCAACGGCGAAGAAACAGTCTGCTGCATTTCCGGCCTTACATACCCACAGGCGCGGCTTGATCTGGTTTATGCGAAAGTTGCGGAAAATAAGGACGTGATCAAGAAAAATCTTGCGGCCGCCAGGGAATCCGGCATGAAAAAGGATGTTAATTTCCTGAACGAGATGGAGCCGACGGCAAAGAAGCAGGAAGCCAAAAAGCCGCAGTCAAGGCGGGATATTATGAGCAAGTATTTATAGTTTGGGGGTGTTTCCAATGGCTGAAATACGCTGGATCAAATTGCGGATTGATATGTTCGACGACGAAAAAATCAAGATCATTCAGTCCATGCCGGATGGGGATGCAATCCTTGTTATCTGGATCCGGATCATTGCGCTGGCCGGCAAATGCAACGCCGGCGGGCTGGTTCTGGTCGAAGATGAATTTCCATACACGGATGAAATGCTTTCTGTAATTTTCGGAAAGCCGCTGGCAACAGTCCGGCTTGCGCTCAAAACTTTTGAGAAATTCCGCATGATTGAAAGCACGGAAAAAGGGCTTTATATCACGAATTTTGACAAACATCAAAACATTGAGGGGATGGACAAAATCCGGGAACAGAACCGGCTTAGAAAGCAGCGTGAAAGGGCAAAGAAAAAGGCTTTAGGGCTGGAAACATCCGATCCCGGCATCCCCGCCCTTCCGGATGCACAGGCGGCGGGAAAAGAGGTTGTCACGGATGAAGTCACGGGAATGTCACGTGACAAGTCATGTGAAGTCACGCAACAGAGAGAAGAAGAAGATATAGAAAAAGATAATAATATATCTATATCCCCTAAAGGAGATATAGATATTGTCGGCGGGGCGCCGCCGGAGCCGGAGGATCCAAAGCGGGAAAACCTGAGATACAACATGATCAAGGCGGATTTTAACGGCATATGTAAAGACCTTCCGGAAGTGAAAGCAATGTCTGACGCACGGAAAAGGGCGGTCAGGACGCTTTTAAATGAGCTGGAAAGCCTGGGGATATTGTCCGGGCTTTCCCCATACGACAAATTGAGGGAGCTTTTCCGGATGGTGCAGGAGAGCGATTTTCTGACGGGCCGATCCGGTAAATGGGTAAAGTGTTCGTTTGACTGGATTGTTAATAAAAAAAATGCGCTGAAAATCCTTGAAGGAAATTATGAGAACGAAAGGGGCGCGAGAAATGCAAGGGCTGACACAGGGGCCGGAAACAATGGAAAATCTGTCAATGCAGACGCTGGAACGCTTGAAGGAACTACGCTTGGCGCACTTGAACGGTTCCGGAGAAACGCAGGAGCCGCAGAAGATCTATGATTGCCAAAAGTGCAGGGATACCGGGTATTACGAGATTGAAAAAGACGGATACACATTCATGAAAGAGTGTGAGTGCGGGAAGATGCAGCGTGAGCGGATAGAAAGGAAATTGAGGTTTGCGGCCATTCCGAAAGAGTTTGAGGGCCAGACGGTGGACAATTTCCGGACGGACTGTTATTCCACGCCACAGGCGCAGGAGCTGGCAAAAATGGCGAAGCTGGCGGCCAAACGGTATGTTGAAAAGTTTCCGGAAATACAAGAGCTGGGGAAAGGGTTTTATTTTCACTCTAACGTAAAAGGGAGCGGAAAGACGCGGCTTGCCGTATCAATCGCAAATGATTTGATTAAAAAATATCTGACGGTTGCAAAGTTTTGTACCACAATCCAGATATTAGACCAGATCCGGGAAACATGGGGCGGGCAGGAAAAAGAGCAGACCGGGCAGGTATCCACGGAAACGCGGCTGATACAGGACATTGTTTCGGTTCCGGTGCTGGTCATTGATGATATAGGGGTTGAGCGGCCAAAAGACTGGATCAATGAGCGGTTTTATAACATCCTCAACGGCCGCATGATTGAGAAGCGGATCACGATATTTACAAGCAATTTCCGCATAAATGAATTGCGGCTGGATGATAGGATTGTTGACCGCATAAATAAAATGGCGCTGCCTATTGAGTTTCCGGCGGAATCCATCCGGGCAGTAATAGCCAGAAAGGAGAATGACGATCTTTTGAATCGTCTGTTAGGGATATGATTATCGCAGTAGATTTTGACGGCGTTTTGACGCCGAACGGCCACTGGCCGGAAGTAGGGGAGCCAAACACAAAATTGTTTGAATGGCTGAAATTTTATAGGGAGCTGGGCGGGAAGCTGATTTTATGGACGAACCGCACGGGCGCCGCGCTGGAAAATGCGGTTGCTTTCTGCAAGGAACAGGGGCTTGAATTTGATACCGTGAATAAAAACCTTCCGGAGATTATGGAGCGTTTCAATGATGATGGCCCAAAAGTAACGGCTGACCTTTACATTGACGACAAGGCCGCCCATGTTGAATTTAGGGGGGGGGGTAAAAGCTGATGAATGAGCAGGAAAACAAAATCATTGACAAGATAGAAAAATTACTGGCGCTGGCAGGTTCAGACAACGAAAACGAAGCGAAGTCTGCAATGGTAAAGGCGCAGGAACTTATGGCCAAATATGAGATTGACCGGGAAAGGGTTCAGGGGAAAGAGCAGAAAGAAAGGCCGGTCATTTATCTTTCTGGCGGGCCGTTCAAGGATGAATGGATAAACATGGTCGCAGCCGTGATCGCTGAAAATTTCCGTTGCCGCTGCATAACGGCATCCATGAGGGGAACCGGCGGTTCCTTCCGGATCCGGTTTTACGGTTATGAAGAGGACGCGGAAATCTGCATCAACATTTTTAATTATGCGGTCAAGGTGGTTCGGAAGCGGTTTGTTACCTTACGGGCCATATATGCCGAAGCCGGAAAGAATTTCCGGAGAAATGAAAAAATGAATTACATAGCCGGATTTTGCCAGGGGCTTGACCGGAACTTTGAAGAGCAGAAAAAACAAAGTCAGTCCTTCGCCCTTGCGTTGGTCACGCCGGAAGCGGTCAACAGGTATGTCAATGAACTTCCGGGGGTTGTGCTGAATGAAACTTTCAAGTATGAGCGGAACCGGGAAAACGCATTGTTGCGCCGCACGGGGTACGTTGATGGAAAGGCTTTCCAGAACGCAGGCGACAAGGAAAAGCTGGCGGGCATATGAAATTATGGGAAGGTGGTTGAATGGATTTTGATAAGTGCAAGGAAAAGTATTTTGTCATTGTGGAAGGTGATGAAAGGGCGGTTATCCGCGATACTGAAGAAGCCGCGGAAAGAAAGCGGAAAAAGCTGTCAAAGCACAGCGGCGGAAAGAAAATCTATGTCTTTCGGGCAACCGGCCGTAACGGTGGGTAAAAATGCAGATGCGGAAATTCTGGCGGCCATTGATGAAATAGAATTTAACTTCGGGCGGGAACGGTTCACAACGGCACAGGCGAAATTATTGTTTACATACGAAACGGGGCTTGACCTTGATCGTTTATATGTGATTGCGCTTTCTGAAAATTGCGGAACGGTTATTTTCTACATACCGGACGATCTGGCGGCGCGCGTCATGGAGCGCGCCGGGGAGCTGCATTGTACAGCCAGAAGGTATCTTGCGGATCTGATTGATTTTAGGTTTGAAGCCGAACCGGCCGCAGAGCTGGCAGCAGTTGAACCGGAAAGAAAAACAAATAACTGGCTGAAGATGCACGGTTTTCCTATGCGGCGGAAAGGAAAGGGGCGAAAACATCATGAATAAATGGATAGGCAGCGGAAAAGTCACGGAAGAGCCGGTGATCCGCTATAACGGGGATAAAGTTTCTTTTGTGGCTTTTACGGTCATGACGCGCCGGAATCGGAAAATCCGGCAGGGGGATCCGCCGGTGGATTTCATAGACTGTATTTGCATAGGCAGCAACGCACGGCTGGCGCGTGAGTATTTACGCAAGGGAAAGAAAGTTGAGGTTTGCGGGCCGCTTCAGTCCGGACATTACACGGCGAAAGACGGCCGCAAGGTATACACGAAAACGGTATTTGTCGAGGATTTATCTTTCGGGGAAACAAAGGCAGAAGAGGAAGCAAGGCTGGAAACGGAAAAGGCGGCCGAAGCGGCGGGGCATCCGGAACCGGCGCCGGATGGCTTCACAGTGGAGATTCCGGAAGGGATTGATGCGGAAATTCCTTTCCGGTAGGGGGTGCAGAATGGAAAATGATTTGAAATATAACGCTTCCGGCTATCGGGATGTTACGGCAGAAAAAGCAATCCGCAGCGCAGACCATACGCCGCGGGACATTGCGGAGCTGGTGGAAGTCATAAAGAAAATTTCCGGCGCCTATGGGTATGACGTAGAGGGCCGGATCGCTTTCCAGGACAGAAAAACAAAGATTGTATACAGATAGGGGGCGGCATCATGGAAATAAACACAATGCCTTTTGAGCTGAACCGCTTGTATAACCTGGATTCTGAAAATGCCATAAAAATGATACCGGATAAATATTTTGAGCTTGCGATCATTGATCCCCCATATGGGATCAAGGCATCCGAGTATAAGCGCGGCGGGCAGCAGCACGGAAAAGCGAAGGCGGCATCTAAAGCATATGGTTCCAAAGACTGGGATAAAAAGCCGCCCGGGGATGAATATTTCAAAGACCTTTTCCGGATCTCAAAAAATCAGATTATTTTTGGGGCGAACCATTTTATCAGCCGGATCCCTTATGATTCCTCATGCTGGATTGTGTGGGATAAGGAAAACGGAAACAATGATTATGCAGATTGCGAACTTGCGTGGACGAGTTTCAAAAAGTCCGTCCGGCTATTCCGGTTCCGGTGGCAGGGGATGCTTCAAGGGGATATGAAAAACAAAGAAATACGTTTCCATCCCACACAGAAGCCTGTTGCCCTTTATCAGTGGATTATTTCCAAATTCGCAGAACCGGGAGATAAGATCATAGACACGCACGCCGGAAGCGGAAGTTGTCTGATTGCGGCATATAAGACACAGCATGATTTTTTAGGGTTTGAGCTGGACGAAGAATATTTTGCCAAAGCGGACAAACGGATCCGGGATGAAATGGCGCAGATTACCATTTTTGACTTCCTGGGGGGGGTAAAAACAATACATAGACAGAAAACGGCATAAAAGAAAGGGGGCTTTTAAATGAGCCAGGAAGAAAGGATTGCTGAATTTATGCGTCTTATGCAGGAAGCGTTACATAAGACCGGGATCACGGTTGCGGTAGAAGCCGGCCAAAATCTGGTTGTGTTTGATACAAAAAGCAATGAGCCGGTGGAACTTGAAATCACAGTGGGAACCGAGGTTGTGAAAAAAGGCGGCAGAACATCCGTAACCACGTTTGACAATTCGGAAATGGAATCATGAAAAAGTATATAGCTTCCTTTAGCGGGGGCAAGGATAGCACGGCAACAATTATACTAGCGCATGAAAGAGGGGATCCGCTGGATATCATTATCTTTTCCGAAGTCATGTTTGACGAGAATACAAGCGGAGAACTTCCGGAACATATTGATTTTGTGAAAAATAAATGTATTCCGCTTTTCGCAAGTTGGGGTTACGAAACAAAAATCCTTCATGCAAAAATGAATTATATGGATATATTCATGAGGGAACCAACGCGGGGGAAACGCGCTGGAATGGGATTAAAAACCGGGTTCCCTATGGCTGGAAAGTGCCAGATAAACCGAAGCATAAAAGTACAGCCCATTAAGGATTTTTTGAAAAATATGGATCCGGAAGAATATATGCAGTATTTAGGGATTGCCATTGATGAACCAAAAAGGCTTGAACGGCTTCGGGGTACAAATAGAATTTCTTTACTGGAAAAGTATGGTTATACGGAAAAGATGGCGCTTGAATTATGTAAAAAGTATGATTTATTAAGCCCTATATACGATTTTGCGCCGAGGGGTGGCTGCTGGTTTTGCCCTAATGCTAGGCATGAGGAATTAAAACATTTACGCACATATCACCGGGATTTATGGGATAAGCTGCTAGAATTGGAAAACAGAACGGACTTGATAGGGAATATCTGGAACACGCTAACTAAAAAGAGTATGCACGACAATGAAAATATGTTCTTTTGGGAAGATGCACAACTGACAATATTTGATTATCTGAAAGGGGATGATAAAAATTGAATACGGATGTAATGTTTTCCAGTAAAACGGATAACTGGGCCACGCCGCCGGAGTTCTTCCGGGAGCTGGATAAAGAATTTCATTTTGACCTTGATCCCGCCGCTGATGATACGAACCATAAATGTGACAAGTATTTCACGGTTGCGGAAGATGGACTTTCGCAAGAATGGGGGGGGCCATAACGTGTTTTGCAATCCGCCGTATGGGCGGGAAATTGGGAAATGGGTTGAAAAGGCATACCAGACAAATAAAGAATCCGGAGATCTTGTTGTTATGCTTCTTCCGGCGCGGACAGATACAAAATGGTTCCATGATTTTATATACAAGAAAGCAGAAATCCGTTTTGTAAAAGGCCGGCTGAAATTCGGCGGCAGCAAAAGCGGCGCGCCCTTTCCCTCAATGGTTGTAATTTACAGAAAGAAAGGGGGCGCTTCAGATGGCAAGACGCAAGGGGCAGCAGCCGGAATATGTGGTCATATGCCGGGAATTTAACCGGAAAATGGCCAGAATTGATATAACGGTCATTGATTCCGGTGTAACTGAACAGCTTATGAAAGGGCTGGTCATGCTGCATATGAGGGATCCGCATAAAAGATATTTTCTGACAAATAAAAAGGATTATCAGAAATACGGGGCATTGATGAAAAAACAGATTGAAACAATGTCCATCCAGAGTAATAAAAAAATTGTAGAACTAGGGGGCGAGCTGGGATAATGGAAAAAACAAAAATTGACTGGGCCGACAGTACATGGAATCCGGTTACTGGATGCTTGCATGGGTGCGAATACTGCTATGCAAGAGCGATAGCTGAAAGATTCAGAGAAAGAAAAGGGTATGAGGTGAACGAGGATAACACAATATTTATTCATCATTTTGACGGAAGCCCTACTATTTACGAACTTAAAGAGCCTTGCTTCTTTGAGGAATATGATCCATTCAGAGAAAAAAGAAATAGAGATAAAATAAAAGCACCTTATCCGTATGGATTCAAGCCAACATTGCACAGATACCGCTTGAATGATTACATAGGCAAGAAAACAAGAAACATTTTTGTATGTTCTATGGCCGATCTTTTCGGTGAATGGGTTCCGGATGAATGGATTTTCAAAGTGTTTTCTGCCTGTATGATGGCAATGCAGCACAATTATTTGTTTCTTACAAAAAATCCGGGGCGGTACATAGAGCTTGCAAAACAGGGGATGCTTCCGCATACTGATAACTTCTGGTATGGATCCAGCGTAACCGGCCCACACGATATGTATTCGTGGTTTTCAAAAGATTATCAATGGTTTTTATCCGTGGAGCCGCTGCATGAGGATTTAGGGGAAATGGATCCGGATGCAGAGAAGCCGGGATGGATCATTGTGGGAGCGGAAACCGGGAAAAGGAAAGAAAAAATAATCCCTCAAAAAGAATGGGTTGAAAAAATCAAGAATCAGTGTGAAAAGTACGGCATCCCATTATTTATGAAATCCAGCCTTGCGGATATATGGGCGCCTATGCCGTTGGTGCAGCAGTTCCCGGAAAAATTGAAACATGAAGGGGGAAAAGAAAATGCTTGATGTTGCGATCAAATATGCGGATGCGCTGAAAGATAAAATGTATGATACATGGTTTAATGAAAAGTACAAATACTGGAATTTCAGTACATATTATTCAGATATTGGCATAAAAGATGAAACATGGGCGGAACATCAATTTGTTTCTATCCTGGATGATGAAATAATCGGCTATATCTGTTATGAGGTCAACCGGGTATCAAATTATTGTACAGGGCTTGGAATCATAAACTTCACAGACAATAAAATGACTTTTGGGCGCGATCTGGGGCAGGCGTTGACAGATATTTTTGAGAAATTCAAATTTAATAAGCTGAAATTTTCGGTCGTGATTGGAAATCCGATTGAAAAGAGCTATGATCGGATGATCCAACGGTACGGCGGCCGGATTGTCGGAATCTTCCGGCAGGACACACGGCTACTTGATGGAAATTTGTATGATGTGAAACAATATGAGATTTTAAGAAGTGAATATCTGGCATCCAAAGAAAAGGGGAAAGGGATAAAACCGGATGAAACATCTATAACGGATAAAAAGCCGGGGAAATCCAGAAAGCAGATAGACATGGGAAAAATCGCGGCGCTTCATAAAGCCGGATGGACGAATGCCAAAATAGCAGATGAAATGGGATTGTCCGCGGTTACGGTCGGGAAGTATATTAAAAAATATTATGAAAAGGTGGGGATGATATGAGGTTAATCAGTAATGCAAAGTATGGGCAGCCAGTGGAGAGCGGAAGCATTTACAGGGCAAAAATCGGAACAATGACAATATCAATCCATAGATACAAAGATTGTGAAGGGTGGTTCTTGTCATGCCGGGATATGGGGATAGACACAAGGGAACTGAAAAGCAAAGGGCTGATGCAGGCGGCCATGGAGTCGAGGGAAATCTTAAAAAATGTTGCTGATGAAATACAGGAAAACATAAACAAGTTTTGCAATTCCGAAATAGAGATTGCGAGGTATTAGGGGGAGTGTTCAATGTGGAAAAATGTATAAGATGCGGGAGTAGTCTTTACAGAAAAGGACAGATGTTTTGTTGTAAAGAGTGCAGATATAGATATTATCATAGTGGAGATCTTATATTAACAGTGAAAAAGCAATGGTTTGATATGATATTAAATCAGCAAAAAACAGAAGAATACAGAGAAATGAAGCCATATTGGAAAAAACGATTTGAAAATTATTTTGGTAAACACTATGATTTTTCAAAAGAAAAGCCGGAAATAGTATGGAATGACCAGAAGAAAATAATCATTTTCCGAAATGGTTACGGAAATGACAAGCCGGAATTTAGTGCAGAATGTAGCATAAGCGAAGGAACCGGGAAGGAATTATGGGGAGCGGAAAAGGATGTTATATATTATATCCTTACGATTCATAGAATTTTCGGTGTAAAGAATATCAATACTACATAATGATTCGCTTGTTGATTTGACAAAATGGTTATGGTAAAATAAAAGAACGGGGCGCCTTTCCAGCTTTCCCCATTCCTCAACCTTTAATAATTATATCGCCGGTGCGGTATAATTGCAAGGGGAAGCTGGAAAAATGGCAAAACCGGGTAAAAAGACCACAGAAAGGAACATTTTTACAGAAATCGAGCTGAAAATCATGCTGATCAATGAACGGATAAAAAATCATGAAAAGTCAATCGAAAAAGCAAAGAAAATGTCCGGCTGGAACGGGCCGGCTGGTGTGAGCGGCATTGACTACAGCCGGGAACCGGTGGCCGGTGTCCACATTTCCTTCGCTGAAGGGCTTCGGATGATTGAGCTTGACGAAACGCGGATCCGGGAACTGAAAGCGGAAAGGGCGGACTTGCGCCGCCAGAAGAAACGGATAGAAAAGATTTATGAAAGCCTGGACGGAGCGGAAGCGCAAGTGTATTATTTGCGCGTGATCCGGAAAATGACACAGGAAGCCGCAGCGGATGAAGCCGGGTTTTCAAGGCGGCATTTTCAGCGGATAGAATCCGCTATGAGGGATGAAGGGCTGATCTGAAAATGTAAATTTTTTCGATCACATTTTTGAACGGAAAAAAATTCAGTTTTTTTGAGCCGGAATTTTAAGAAAATCCTTATTTTATGCGGCTTTCGGATTGTATACAATGTCGCATTTTATGTCGCGTTTCATGTCGCGTTTTATGTCGCAAAATATGTCGTGGAAATGTCGCGTCAAGGCGTGTTATAATGGTATCAGTGGAAATTATGCAAAGGCCAGATTTCAGGCGTCGCCAGCAGGCGGCGCTTTTTCTATGCGTGAAGGGGTGGTGTGATGAAAAAAGCCGTGGATTTTGCAATCAAGAACTGGCGGCCGCTGGTTCTGGCATATGCCATTATTGCGGTAGTGGTTTTCGTCTGCATCCTTTTGTTTTTCTGGTTCGGATGGAAGGAAACGGAGCGGGAAAAAGAATTGTGGCCGGATTTTGAATTTGATTATCCGGATGAATCCGGCTGGCGGAAGGCGTGCGTTATATGCCTTTCGCTTTTTGTTGCGCTTGGATGTGCCGTTTTATGGCCCGGAATCCCGCTTATTATTTCCGGCGGTGTTTTGCTTGTATGGATTGCGGAGCGTTTCCCAGGGCTTTTCGGGAATATGCTGGAAATAGATCCGGACGAGCCGGAAGATCCGGATGCAGATTGAAAGGGGGCGTTTTCGTGTGAACACGGTTGAGCCGATCCGGGATATGGACTTGATTTTTGACATGATGGATTTTTTAAAGGGCCAGAACGTCCGGGATTATGTGCTTTTCATGTTTGGGATTTATACGGGCTTGCGGATTTCTGACATTCTGAAATTGAGGGTCCGGGATGTAAAGGAAAAGGACGCCGTCTATATGCGGGAAATAAAGACGGGGAAAGAAAAACGCTTCGCCATAAATGACGAGCTGAAACCGGTCATTGTGGATTTTATCAAAGGGCGCCGGGATTTTGAGTATCTTTTTAAAAGCCCAAATTTTCCTAACAAGCCTATATCCAGACAGCAGGCATATAACATACTGAACGCGGCGGCCAGTGCGGTGGGTATCAAAGACAACATAGGGACGCACACATTACGAAAGACTTTCGGCTATCATATGCACCAACAGGGGGTATCACTGGCAACGCTGAAAGAGATATTCAACCATTCAAGCGAAGCCGTGACAGCCAGATATATAGGCATCAACCAGGACATACAGGACATGAGCATAAAAGGGTTGAGCTATCACAAGGCAGGCAGGGGCAGGAAGTAGGGGTGTTATTGTGCGCTTATACATGGGGCAATAATGGGAAGCCTTATCCCTTTATGCCCTTGACTTGACATATATAAAAGCGTGTCAACTAATGGGGCGGCTTTTGGCCGGCACTTTAATGAAAGAGAACAGACAGGGCGGCACTTGACACAATTAGAAGATAAGTCAATACAAAGAGAGAACAAGCGTTCTATTGACGCATGGGCCAGACAGATCAAGAGCCGGCCGGCAAAAGATTGTAGGTACTTCTAGGGGCCAAAAAAGGGTTGCGGCACGGTGAAGCCCAAAATCTCACTAGATTTCGATAAAAAAAATTGAAAGTTGCCGTTTCCGCTGGGGCGGCTGAAAGGGGGCATATGCCATATGGCAAAGCAGGACACGGAATCCGCAAAGGTAACGGACATAGACAGCACGACAGTTTCCGCCGCGGTGCTGGGGAATATTTTCAGCGTGACAGACAGGAGGATCCGCCAGATGGCGGAGGAAGGGATCATTGTCCGGGCGGCAAAGGGCCGTTATAAGCTGGTGGAATCCTTAAAAAATTATACGCTGGCCTTGAAGCTGGCGGCAGAGGGAGCGAACACGGATGATCCGGACGGGGAAATCAACATTGACGAGGAAAAAGCGCTGCATGAGAGGATTAAGCGCCATATATCGGAGCTGAAATTACAGGTCATGAAAGGCGATCTGCATAAAGCCGAGGACGTGGAACGGGTCATGATGGATATGCTTGCGGCATTTAAAACGCGGCTGATGAACATTCCGTCAAAGGTGGCGCCGGCGCTGGAAAACCGGGACGCGGCGTATATAAAAGACCGTCTGACAAAAGAGGTTCTGGAAGTCTTAAACGAATTGAAAGACTACAATCCAAAAGATTTCTATTCAGATGAATATGTCGAGGGGGAAGAAGATGCGGACTAAAAAAGTGACGGTCCAGGAATCCCCCGTCCTTTCCCCGGATAGCGTGGCCATAGGGAAAAAGAAAAAAGGCGGTTCGATTGAGTATAAGACGCTGAAGCTGTTTGCGAATGTTGCAAAAGTCCTTTCCCCGCCGCCGGTGCTTACGGTCAGCGAATGGGCGGATCATTACCGGAGATTGTCAGCGGAAAGCGCAGCGGAGCCGGGGCAATGGAACACAGACCGGGCGCCGTATCAGCGGGCCATAATGGACGCCGTAAACGATCCCATGTGCGAACACATTATTGTCATGAGTTCGGCGCAGGTTGGAAAGACGGAAATCCTGCTGAATATTATCGGCTATTACATAGATTACGATCCGGCGCCGATCCTGGTCGTGCAACCGACAGTAAAGCCTATGGCGGAAGATTTTTCAAAGGACAGGCTGGCCACAATGATCCGTGATACGCCAGTCCTTTCCGGAAAGGTGCATGATGTAAAATCCAGGGCATCCGGAAACACAATACTTCACAAAACATTTCCGGGCGGCCATGTGACGATAGGCGGGGCAAATTCGGCTTCTTCCCTTGCGTCAAGGCCGATCCGGATCGTGATTATGGATGAGGTTGACCGTTATCCGGCATCCGCCGGCACGGAAGGGAATCCGATCAAGCTGGCTGAAAAAAGGACAACGGCTTTCTGGAACCGGAAAAAAATCAAAGTTTCCACGCCTGGAATGAAGGCCACAAGCCAGATATACAAGGAATATCTTTCCGGAACAATGGAAGAATGGTGTGTGAAATGTCCGTGTTGCGGCAGATTCCAGCCGTATGAATGGCGCCGGATCCGCCTTTCTGACGTGACAATGCGGTGTATGTATTGTGATGAATACATATCTGAAATAGACTGGAAACAGAGCGAACACAAATATATCGCGGAACATCCGGAGCGGCACAGGCGCCGCTCATTTCATTTGAACGAGCTGGCTTCCCCCTGGGTACACTGGCAGGATATTGTCTATGAGTGGCGCGACGCAAACAAGGACAAAAAAGATTACGGCGACACAAAGAAATTGCAGACATTCATCAATACAGTGCTTGGGGAGCCGTGGGAAGAGCGCGGCAAGGGCGCGGATGATGACGCCCTTCTTGCCCGCCGTGAAAGATACATGGCAGAAATACCGGACGGCGTCCTGCTGCTGACGGCATCCGTTGACGTACAGGACGATCGCTTCGAGGTTGAGATCGTGGGCTGGGGCCGCGGGTATGAATCATGGGGGATCAAGATTGAAAAACTCTACGGGAATCTGGAACTTGATGAAACATGGGATAACCTGGAAACATACCTGGACCGGGAGCTTTTCTTTTCGTCCGGCGCGGGGCTTTTGATTGCGGCAACCTGCATAGACACGGGCGGCCACTATACAACAAAATGCTATCAGTTTTTAAAAAAGATGGAGAAAAAGGGAAAAATGATTTTCGGCATAAAGGGCATGAGCCGGGATAAAGCCGGGGAAGGGATCCCTTTACTCCATATGGTATCTACAAACAACCAATACAAAGTAAAGGTTTTCATCCTGGGCGTGGATTCCGGGAAAGAAATTGTTGTGACCAGGCTTGCCGCGGTGGATGAAGGGCCCGGCTATTGCCATTTCCCCATAAACAAGGAACTTGGCTATGATGAAACCTACATAAAAGGCCTTAACAGCGAACAGAGGGTCACAGAGGTAAAGGACGGGCGGGCCGTCATTAAGTGGAAAAAGAAATCCGGAACCAGAAATGAACCGCTGGATTTGCGTGTTTATAACACGGCGGCGGTTGAAATCCTGCGTCCGGATTTTGACATTCTGGAAAAGAAAGTGAAAGCCGGGATTAACTACATGAAAAAGCGGCCGGCATCCGCAGCGAAGAAAAAGAGGAAAACCGGGGCCGTAAACCGGGGAATCCAGTTATAGGGGGATGAAAGCATGGGCGAATTAAGGGAAAAACGGCTGGAACGCTATAAAAAACGGCTGGAAATGTATTATGAGGCCGAAGAAGCCGTCCTTTTGAACCAGGAATACACGATAGGCACAAAGAGCCTGAAAAGGGCTGATTTGTCCACAATAAGGGCGGCGATCAAGGATCTGGAAAAACAGGTGGAATCACTGGAAGCGGCAGGTGGCAAAAACAAGGCTGGCAGGTTCATCCCGCGCGATATATAGGGGGGTGCTGCATGAATATTTTTGACAAAATCGTTGAAGTGGTAAATCCGGCCGCCGCGGTTCGGCGGGAACATGACCGCTTTAAGCTGCAAACAATCCGGTCAATCCGAAATTCCGGCTATGATGAATCCGGGGCGGCCAGAAATAAAAACTCTATGCGCGGATGGCTGGCATCCAGCAAGACGCCGCAGGAGGATATAGACAAAAATATCCCCATATTGCGGCAGCGGAGCCGCAGCCTTTATATGTCCGCGCCGCTTGCGGTGTCTGCAATCAAAACAAACCGGACAAACATCATAGGGGAAGGGCTGAAATTAAAAAGCACGATTGATGCGGAATTTTTAAAACTTACACCGGAGCAGGCTACGGAATGGCAGCAGACGGCGGAAAGGGAGTTCAAATTCTGGGCCGGATCAAAATTTTGTGATTCTACCAGGGTAAATAATTTTTATGAGATCCAGCAGGTGGCCTGTATGTCCTGGCTGATGAATGGCGACGCCTGCATCCTTTTGGAGTATGAGAAGCCTTCCAGGGCATTCCCCTATGGGTTGCGGATCCATTTGATAGAATCGGACAGGGTTTCCACGCCGCACACGACGGGAAACAGCGTCTATCTTTATGCGACGAATCCGGACAACGGAAACAGGATTTTCAACGGCGTGGAAGTGGATAAAAACAACCGGGTTGTTGCTTACCATGTATGCAATACATACCCAAACAGCAACCTATACGCACAAAAGGAATGGAAAAGGGTCAAGGCTTTTGGGGATCGCACTGGCGCGCCGGGCGTACTGATGATTTTTGAAACGGAACGCGCAGAGCAGTACAGGGGGGTTCCGTATCTGGCGCCGGTCATTGAATCGCTGAAGCAGCTTACACGGTATAGCGAAGCGGAAATGATGGCGGCCGTTATCAATGGGGTGTTTACGGTTTTCGTCACGTCTGAAAATGGAACGTCGGAGTTCGGGTTTACCGGCGTTGTGGATGATGAAGATCGCGTTTCGGATGATGATATAAATTATGAGGTCGGCCCCGGGCTTGTAAACGTGCTGAATCCTGGGGAGAAAATAGAGATTGCGGACGCAAAGCGCCCTTCCTCTAATTTTGATGCTTTTGTAACATCCCTTGCAAAATATGTCGGGGCGGCGCTTGAAATCCCTATGGAAGTGCTTATGAAAAGTTTCATGTCCAGTTATTCAGCTTCCAGGGCGGCGCTTCTGGAAGCCTGGAAAGCCTTCCGCATGAAGCGGACGTGGATAGCGGCGGATTTTTGCCAGCCGGTGTATGAGCTTTTCCTTTCTGAAGCAATCGCAAAAGGCCGGCTTCATGCGCCTGGCTTTTTTCTGGATCCCATGATCCGCGCGGCATATTGCGGCGCACAGTGGAACGGGCCGGCGCAAGGCATGGTTGATCCGGTCAAAGAGGTATCGGCCGCAGAAAAACGGATAGAGATAGGCATTTCCACAAGGCAGAGGGAAACAACGGAACTTCTTGGCGGGGATTTTGAAAGCAATGTGGCGCAGCTTGCCAGGGAAAAACAGATCATGCAGGCCGCCGGCCTATCATCCGGGAAGGCATCTTCCGGCGGTGCGGATGCTGGGAAAGAAAATCTGAAAGAAAGCGAGGAAGAAACAGATGCAGAGGGAACCGAGAGTGACGGCGACGCCGCCGGCGAGGATGGCGGCGAATCCGAGGAATAACAAGTTCTGGAATTTCATTGATAATGGGGATTCGGCAGAATTACAGCTTTTCGGCACGATTGAGAGCGAAGAAAGCTGGTGGGATGATGATTGTGTCACATACCGGAGCTTTATTGACGAGCTGAACGCGCTTGGAAACAAAAAGACAATCAATGTGGCCATTAACAGCGCGGGCGGGGATGTATTCGCCGCTAACGCCATATATACGGCGCTGAAAATGAACGCCGCAACGGTCACGGGAACCATAATGGGGATATGCGCCAGTGCGGCGACGATCGTGCTTATGGCGTGCGACAACCGCAGGATTGCCAAAAATGCGATCCTCATGGCCCATAATCCTTCCGTGAGCCTATGGGGTTCTTACCAGGCGGACGATCTGATCAAGCTGGCAGAGGTCACAAACACGGTCAAAAAATCCATTGTGGCGGCTTACATGGAGCGCCTGGACAAGACAGAGGACGAGATCGGGGAACTTATGGATGCGGAAAGCTGGTATGTCGGGCAGGAAGCCATAGACGCCGGATTTTGCGACGGGCTGATCGAGGGGGATTTTTCAAACGCCGCATTTTCTAATTGCTTCAAGGTGGACGGAGTTTCCTACACTTATGGGAAGTATATGGAAAATTTTGTTCCGGATGAAATACGGAAAAAGGTTCAGGCACTTTCTAAAACGCCGCAGAAGGGCGCCGGGGCTTTTTCAAATAAACCAATTTCACAGAAAGGAAGTAAAAAGATGGATGAAAACATGGTAACGCCGGAAATCAAGGACGCCGCAGGGCTGAAAGCGGCATATCCGGAAATGTGCGCCCAAATTGCGGCGGAAGCCGTAAAGAATGAGCGGGAAAGGCTGAAAGCCATTGACGAGATAGCGCAGGGGATCCCGGCTGACGTTCTGGAAAAGGCAAAATATACGGAGCCGGTCACGGCCGCCGATCTTGCGCTGGCGCAGATGAAGGCCAACAATAAGGCCGGTCAGAAATTCATGGATGATCTGGAAAAGGATCTGGAAGCGTCCGGGGCGGCAGCAGTCGGCGGGGATCCAAATTCCGGCTATGATCCAGAGGGAGAGCAGCGGGCGCAGAGCGCCGAAAAAGTGAGCGGGTTTGCCGCAATGCTTGGAAAAGATAAGAGAAGGGGGAAGAAATGATGAAAATGTTTGAAAAAACCGGGGAGTTCAAGCCGGATTCCCTCATTGTATCGCCGGATTTTCCCATTCTGAAAGAGGGGATCGGCCTGAAAGCCGGGTATGGAGTGCTGAAACGCGGTTCCCTCATCATGAAAGGGGCTGACAATGCCGGATATATCGCTGGAACCACGGTTGACGGTGTGGAAATGAAAATTTTCGGCATCCTTACGGATGATACCGACACAGGAACCGACAATACAGCAGGCAATATTCCCGCGGTTGCATATCAGAGCGGGGAGTTCAACCGCGGGGCGGTGGTCGTTTCCGGAGAGGGCGCAACTGTTGACACTTTCGAGGACGATTTAAAGGGGATCAATATCTACCTTCGCAGCGTCCAGAATTACGAGTAAGGGGGGCTTAAAATGGCAGAGTACACCACTATTGAAATGATACAGGCGATTGACCAGACGCCGCCGGTTCGGAGTTTTCTGCAAAAGACTTTCTTTCCGGGTGATGAAACGCACGTCACGGAAAAGGTTGAGTTTGACGTAAGGAAAGGGAAGCGCATTATGGCGCCTTTCGTTTCCCCGCGCAAGGGCGGCAAAGTGATCACGCGCCAGGGATTCCAGACGAATCAGTTCACGACGCCGAAAATCGCGCCGGAAAGGGTTCTGACCGTTGACGACATTACCAAAAGGACGCTGGGGGAAAACGTCTATTCACAGAGGACGCCGGCCGAACGTGAGGATGAACTTCTTGCGAAAGATTTCACAGACCTTGAAGAATCCATTGACAGAAGAAAAGAATGGATGTGCCGCCAGGTACTCTATGAAGGGAAACTGGATGTTGTGGACGAGGACGAGGGTGTTGACGTGCAGGTTGATTTTGGCTTCACAAATATTTATGTGCTGGGGGCTGATGAAGTCTGGTCGCTGGCAACCGTGGATCCGTTGAAAACGCTTCGGCCGATCAGAAAGAAAATCATCAAAGACACTGGCAGGGCGCCGGATATGATGCTTTTTGCGTCTGATGCAATAGAGGATTTCATGGACAATCCTTTTGTTATCAAGGCAATGGATGTTCTGAATATGAAAAATGTTGTGATTGAGCCGCGTGTTGTGGATCCGGCGCTGACTTTTTATGGCCGGATTGCGGAGCTTGACATGGATATTTATACCTATGATGAATGGTTTTTGAATGACGACGGAGAGGAAGAAGCACTTATCCCGCCCGGAACCGTTCTGATGGGCCATTCCACGGGCGAAGGGCAGATCGAATATGGGCTTGTCACGCAGATGGAAGATAAAAAATTCCAGTCCTATGAAGGCCGCCTGGTTCCCAAAGTGTGGGCGGATGAAAAAGACGAGGTTAAAAAGGTGCGGCTGACATCCAGACCGCTTCCGCGTCCGTTTGATGTGGAAAGCTGGGCGGTTATCTATGTAAACAAGAACGCAGCGGGAAACTGAGGAAAGGGGGAAATGAAAATGAGATACAAAACAAAAGTGACAGTTACCACGCAGGGAAAAGTTTTCAAGCCGGGTTCCATCCTTCCGGAAGATCTTTCAAAGTCTGACCTGGCATTTCTGAAATCAAAGAAATTCGTTGAGCCGGCGGACGTACCGGCCGCAGCCTATGAGGAGCCGGAGGAAGATCCGGAGGATGAACAGGAGCCGGAAAACGGCGGTTTTGACGGTTTTAACGTAACGGAGCCGGATGGGATGAAAAATCCGGATGAAATCCGGAAAATCCGTTCAAAGAAAGAGGTTGCCGCATACGCAAAAAAGATCGGGTTTGACCTGGGGGAAAATTACGAGGAAAAGGGTCTGAAGGATCTGCAGGCCGCCGTCATTGATTTCCAGGAAGAGCAGATGGAAGGCGGCGCCGATACAGAAGGGGAGTAATGCGGCATGAGGTCGTTCAAAGAACAGCTTGAAAAGGATTTTTCACAGACGTTTTTCAATCCGGCGGAGTTTGGGGAAATCCACACAATAAATGGGGATGAAATCCTCATTGTTGTGGATAATGAAACGCTTCTGGAACTGAACCTGGGGAAAACATCCGACACAGACGGCATTTTCCGGGATGATAAAATGTTTTTCGTCCAAAAGAAAGATCTTGGTTTTGAGCCGGTAGTCGGCCAGATCATTGAGCTTGACGGGGAATCTTACCCGGTCGGGCAGGTGCTTGAAGATTATGGCGGCTATACCATCATTTTGAGGGGGAATGCGGATTGATTCATGCAGAAATCAAAGTCACTGGTACTAATGAGTTAAAAAAGAAACTCAAAATGCTTGGAGATAAAGCGCCAACGGCCATGTGCCGCGCAATAAACGACGCCGCCAAAAAGGCGCGCACGGAAATGGATCGGAAAGTGAGGGAAGAATACACGGTCAAGCAAGGCCCTATATTATCCTCATTAAAGATTGACAGGGCAAATTCCCAAAGCCTGAAAGCAACCGTACATTCAGAAGGCAAAGCAATCCAACTGGCGCAATTTAAAACAAGCCCAACAAAAGCAAGCCCTAAACGCAAAAAGCCGATTGCGGTCAGTGTGAAAAAAAGCGGTGGAAGGAAACAGTTATCCGGGGATCCAAAAGCTTTTATTGCAACTGTAAAAGGCGAAAAGATAGTGGCAGAACGAACATCTACACAGAGAGGGCCGCTGAAAGGGCTTTTTGGGCCGGCGGTTCCATCCATGATTAAGAATGAGGATGTTATTTCTGGCGTGAAGGATGAAACAGAAAAAAGGCTTGCGGAAAGGCTGGATCACTACATCCAATATTATACAAAGTAGAAAGGGGGCGCTGATAATGCAGTCAGATGTACACCTGCAACGATCGCTTGTTGCGGAAGTGGAAAAGGAACTGGAAGGGTATACATCAATAAACAATTCCGGGGAATACCTGCATTTCCATGTATACCCACAGAACCTTCCGGCAAAAAAAGGAAAAAATGATGATGAACATTTCCCTTATGTGCTGGTATGCCTGGATGAAGAGGAAATTAGGGATGAGGATGCAGAAAACCGCGTTTCCGTCTATTTCCTTATCGGCATCATAGACAAAAATCCAAACAAGCAGGGCCATTTTGATGTTGCAAACGTCATGAACAGGCTGGCAAAAAGGTTCCTGGAGAACAGGGTTATAAACAACCGTTATCGGATTGAATTTCCTTTAAAAAGAAAATTTCAGGAAGATGATACATGGCCGAAATTCATAGGCGGCATGGCCACGTTCTGGACGGTTGCCGCGCCCAAAATAAGGGAGACGGAATATGACTGATACCAACGGAATGACCATGTACATAGGCCCAACGGTCCGGGGTGTGGCGCGGCATGGAGCCACATTTTCCGGCGGGCTTCCGTCCGGGCTTGAAAAGCTGGCGGCGGCCATGCCGATTGTGCGGAATTTGATTGTTCCGCTTTCCACACTGGAAAGCGCAATGAGGGAATCCAACACGGAAGGGGCGGCCCGCGCCGTTGCCTATGACCGGGTTCTTGCGCTTTCACAGGAGGATGTAAAAAAACTAATGGAAGGAGTGTAAACATATGTCTAATTACAAACACGGCATAAGGACGCGGCGCCTTGCCACGCAGCTTTCCGTTCCGATTACTTCGGACGGCTGCATCCAGTGCGTTGTAGGCACGGCGCCGGTAAACCTTGCGGAAGATCCGTATGACACGGTAAACAAGCCGTTCATGTTCCACAGCAAGGCGGCGGCAATCGCTGGGCTTGGATATTGTACAGATTTTAAAAACTATACATTGTGCCAGTCCATGTATGCGTCTTTTGATGTTTTCGCAGTTGCGCCCATTATCATGATCAATGTGCTGGATCCGACAAGGCACGTCAAGGCGGAGCTTTCAAAGACCTACGAAGTGGCGGCTGGGAAAATCAGTATCAAGGAGACGGGGATCCTTCTGGATCAGCTTCAGATTGGTTCCCCCGGTGAATCGGATAAACTGTATGAGCCGGAAAAAGATTATATTGCATCCTTTAATGCGGATGGAACCGTCACGGTTGCGGTTGTAAGCACTGGCGCGGCAACGGCAGAAACGAGCTTGAAAGCAACTTATACACAGATTGACCCGGAGGCCGTCACATATGAGGATGTGATCGGTTCCTACAACGTAAAGACAAAGAAAAGAACCGGAATGGAGCTGATAGGGCGCGTACATCAAAGGTTCGGCGTCGTTCCATCCTTGCTTCTTGCGCCTGGATGGTCGCACATTACGGCCGTAAACCTTGCCTTGAACGCAAAGGCGCAGCTCATATCATCCCTTTTCACGGCAAAGGTTGTTTCTGACCTTGACACAGCCGAGGGAAAAGCGGACGGGATGGAGAACGTAAAGGAGTATAAGGACAGATCGGCATTGTCTGACCGCAATATGATCGTGTGCTGGCCGCTGATCGGCGTTGGCGATTACAAATATTATTTCAGTGCGCAGCTTGCGGCACACCTGGAATATCTGGCGGCATCAAACGGCGGGGTTCCGTCACAGTCGCCGGATAACAAGGATCTGAAAATCACGGGGCTTTATACGGCCGGCGGGGAAGAAATCCTTATGGACTTGGACGAAGCGAACGATTACCTGAACGCTTGCGGCGTCGTGACGGCGATCAATATGAACGGGTGGAAATGCTGGGGAAGCAATACGGCGGCTTACCCTTCATCCACGGATCCGCTTGACCGTTGGATCAACATTGTAACCATATTTGACTATATCGAGAACAATTTCAAGCTGACGTTTTTCCAGAATGTCGGGGATCTGACGAATTACCGTCTGATTGATGAAGTTGTTTCCGGCTTCAATATGCAGCTTAACGGATTGCAGGGTTCCAATGATATAGCCGGCGGGGAAATCGTATTTGACCATGACGAAAATCCGATTGCGGAAATCTTAAACGGCCATATCATGTTCCATACCAGGATAGGCGGATATGCGCCGGCGGAAGATATTGAAAATGTCTTTGAATTTGATCCGACAATCACGCAGGCGGCACTGGAAGGGGGCGGTGAATAATGGATAATGGGTATAAAATCCCCACTGTTTTAAACAATTTCAATACCTATGCTTCCGGGCATAAATACGTTGGCGTTTCATCCGAAACGACGCTTCCCAACTTTGAATACCTTACGGAAACTTTCGAGGGCGCCGGCATTGCCGGGGAGTTTGAGGAAGCCGTTGAAGGGTGTTTCGCTTCCCTGGAATCAGAAACATCTTTCCAGAATATCGGGAAGGAATATTTCCTTTTCCTGGCACAGACAGGGATCGTCACTTACCGGGGTTCCATGCAGGTACTCAACACGGCGAACCAGACAAATGACTTCCAGCAAGTTACCGTTGTGACAAAGGGGAAAGTCAAGTCTTTTGAGCTGGGGGTTCTGAAAAGGGGCGGAAAAGGCGAACCGAAAATAGTCAGGGAACTTTATTATGTCAAGATTACGATCGGCGGCCAGGAAATGATCGAGCTTGATAAATTCAATATGGTATGGAAAATCAACGGCGTTGACCGTCTGCAAAAAGTACGGTCACAGATTTAGGCGGATAAAGCCGGACAAACAATAGAAAGCGAGGATTAAAAAATGGATTATCAGGAAACAAACAGGGAAGATTTTAATGCGGAGAATATCCAGTGTGATGAAATTCCGGTTGCAACGGTCACGGACGAGGAAGCCAACAGGCTGATCCCGGCAGATGCGGCGGCAGATGATGAAAACTATCTGATGATCACTTTCGGAAAGCCCTATGATTTTGAGGGGGAAACCTTCAAGGGGATAGACCTTTCCGGGCTGGAAAACATCAAGGGCCGGCAGCTTACGGCGATCGAAAAGGCCTTCGGGAAAACGGCCGTTGTTTCATCCATGCCGGAAACTACATCCACATACGCAAAGATCGCAGCGGCAGCGGCAACGGGCCTTCCGGCTGAATTTTTTGAGGATTTGCCGGGAAAGGAAATCCGGAAGATCAAAACAGCAGTAACACGTTTTTTCTACGAGGACGAATAAGGTATAACGACGGGCGGACGCTTCAGAAAAGCGCCGTCCGCCTTTCTATATTCGGCGTATCTGATTACATAGAACTTATGGAGCTTCCGGTTCTTGAATTTCTGGAAGTGGCGCAGGAGGTGGCCGAAATTGGCAGGGAGCAGAAGTCAGCACGAATTAACCGTCGAAATAGCCGGTAAAATAGCTTCGTCTTTTGGAAGTGCCATTGGAAACGTAAATAAACATATGGCCACGCTTGGCAAGGTAGCCGGGGGCGCGGCAAAACTGACGGCGGCGGGGATGGCAGCAGCCGGAACCGCAATCGCCGGGGTGGTCGCGGCTTCGACTAATGTAGGGAAAGAATTTGAAGCCCAAATGTCAACGGTTGCGGCCATTTCCGGAAATGTGGCAAAGGAAGATCTTGCAGCGGTTGTGAATGCGGCCAATGAAATGGGGCTTGCCTTTAAAGAGGGTTCCAACGCAACCGAAACATCAATGAACATATTGGAAGCGAAAGCCAAACAGATGGGCGCAACAACGCAGTTTTCCGCGTCGGAAGCGGGCCAGGCAATGGAATATATGGCAATGGCAGGCTGGAAAGGTGCGGACATGATCCAGGGTATTGAAGGGATCATGAATCTGGCGGCGGCATCCGGGGAAGATCTGGCATCTACATCCGATATTGTGACGGATGCGCTGACGGCTTTCGGAATGACCGCTTCAGACAGCGGACAGTTCGCGGATGTGCTGGCGGCGGCATCCTCAAACGCAAATACAAACGTCGCTATGCTGGGGGAATCCTTTAAGTATGTGGCGCCGCTTGCCGGAACGCTTGGTTATTCGGCGGAAGATGCTTCGATTGCCCTGGGCCTCATGGCGAACGCCGGGATCAAGGGGAGCCAGGCCGGAACATCATTAAAAACGGCGCTGGCCAATATGTCCGCGCCGACAGACAAACAGGCGGCGGCAATGAAAAAGTTAGGGCTTTCGCTTACGGACGGCGAAGGCAACATGAAATCCATGCGTGAAGTCATGGTGGATATGAGGTCGAATTTTGCGGGGCTTTCGGAAGCCGAACAGACAGCGGCCGCAAGTACGATATTCGGGAAAGAAGCTATGTCCGGTATGCTTGCAATCATCAACGCAAGCGAAGAGGACTTTAACAAACTGACAAATGCAATAGACAATTCAACCGGAGCGGCGGCAGAAATGGCGGCCATCCGGCTTGATAACCTGGAAGGCGATATTACGCTTTTAAAAAGCGGGCTGGAAGGGCTTAGAATAGAGATTTACCAGGGCATGAACGCACCTATGAGGGAAGCCGCGCAGACGGCCACGGAATATGTGGCGCGGATGAACGCGGCTTTCCAGGAAGGCGGGTTTTCCGGTATGGTTGAGGAAATCGGAAGCATTGTTTCTGACGCCTTACTGAAAATTGCGGAATATGCGCCGGATTTTATAGAAATGGCGGCAACGCTCATAAAAAGCCTTATAAAAGGGATAGCGGATAATTCCGGCAAGCTGGCAGATTCGGCGGCGCAGGTCGCAGCCGTTTTCATCAATGGGATTTTTGAGATAATCCCGCAGATAATCCTTGCCGGGATTGATATTGTCATACAACTGGCGGCCAGTATTTCCGGACAGCTTCCGGAGCTGATAAACAACGGAACGCAGGCGGTCACAAATTTCATAAGCGGGATCATAGAACGGCTTCCGTTGATTATATCCACGGCGCTGACGCTGGTTCAGACGCTTGTCAGCAGTTTGAGGGCAAACGCGCCGCAGCTTATAACGGCGGCCATACAGCTTATAACAAGCCTTATAACCGGTATCGTGCAGATGCTTCCTAGTATCGTGCAGATGGGCATTCAACTGATCATGAATCTGGTGCAGGGCATATTAAGCAATTTGCCGCTTTTGCTGCAATCAGCGGTTCAGATTATAACAAGCCTGGTCAACGGCATAGTGCAGATGCTTCCAATGCTCATACAGTCCGGCATACAACTGATTATCAGCTTGATCCAGGGCATCATAGCGAATTTAGGGAACATTGTGCAGGCCGCTGTTCAGATAGTCATAACGCTGGCCGCCGGATTGATCCAGGCAATCCCACAACTGATTGCGGCAATCCCGCAGTTGGTAGGGGCGATCATTGATGCGATTTTAAATACAAACTGGATTGATGTAGGCATCCAGATTATAAAAGGGCTGATTGAC
The DNA here is from genome assembly GCA_910576535.1 of uncultured Lachnospiraceae bacterium. GTDB lineage: Bacteria > Bacillota > Clostridia > Lachnospirales > Lachnospiraceae > Kineothrix. The sequence goes on from CAJTKK010000020.1 coordinate 44,615, forward strand.
GGCATCATAAGCACGGGGGCCAGCCTATGGAATGCAATCAAAAGCCTTTTCACTGGCGGGGAAGTTGACCTTCCAGACACTTCAAGCCAGAGCGCGGCAGTTGTCAACAGCTACGCCACGGGAATAGAAAGCAATTCCGGAGTTGTCGCGGCGGCGACAAGCAATATGTCCGCAAATGCCTTCAATACCTTAGACACGACGGCGGCAACGACAGCCGGAACCACAACGGCAACGGCCTATTCGGATGCGCTGAACAATTTCACGTTTGATACATCCGGCCTTCAAAATTCACTTACGACAGCCGGAACCGCTGGAAGCACAGCTTTAAGCGAAGGGCTGACGGCCGGATCCCCTATGGTGGTAACGGCGGTTGACGGCATGGCAACCAATATAAACACTTCGCTTGATTCCGGATGGAATACCATGCAGAGCAGCGCACAAAGCGCAATGAGCAATCTTACAAGCACAGTCCAGACGCAGGCACAGGCGGCGGCGCAGGCGGTAAAATCGGCTTTTGAGAATATGACAATCACAATCCCACAGCCGAAAATTCCGAGAATATCCGTTTCGACAAGTTCCGTTTCCTATGGGGACGGCGGGAGCGTGAGCGTTCCGAACTTTTCCGTTTCCTACTATGCACAGGGCGGCATCATGGACAGCCCAACGCTTTTCGGCATGGTAGGCGGGGAAGCCGGGCCCGAAGGGATCATACCGCTGGATCCGTTTTGGAGCAGGCTTGACAGCGCCGTTTCGGCAGCAGTTGAAAATTTTGGCGGGGTATCACGGGCAAGGCAAGATGCGGTTGCGCTTTCCGGTATGCAGTCGGCGGCCGGCGGCACGGATTCCAGGGCGAAAGAGCTTTACAGTGAGATAGCTGGCAACCACACGGAAAATATATCAAATGACAACCGCACTTCGGAAAATTCGCCGCATATCGTATTTTCGCCGCAGATTACGATCCAGGGCAGCGCAAACAAGGAAGATGTTCATTCCGCGCTTTCCATGTCGCAGGAAGAATTTAACCAGATGATGCGGGAATATAACTGGCAGAATGGCAGAACGGCAATGGCAACATAGAAAGGGGGCTGATGTATGGACGAAAATAGAATGTATACCACGGTTCAGGGGGATATGTGGGATTATATCGCATGGAAATTTTACGGTGATGAAAAATATATCAGCCTTCTTTTTTCCGGGAATCCGGATCTTTTGGAAATCAGCGTGTTTTCAGCCGGAACAAAGGTTTATATCCCGGAGCTTCCGGAAGAGCTTGACGAGGATATGCCGGAATGGAGAGTGTAAGGGATGCAGGCCAGGCAATCATATGTTGTTGTGAAATACAACGGGAAGGACATTTCAAAGACCATAACGGACTATACAGAGGGATTCCAGTACACAGACAACGCTTCCGGGAAAGCCGATACTGTAAAATTAACGCTGAATGACCGGAGCGGGAAATGGTCGGGGAGCTGGTTCCCTATACAGGGGGATTATGTGGAAACCACAATCCGGCTGACAAATTGGAGTTCTGAAGGGGATAACCGGAAATTTAATTGCGGATTTTTCCTTCTGGATGATATGGAGTTTTCCGGGCCGCCGTCTATTGCATCAATCGGCGGCATATCGACGCCGATCAGCACGGATTTTAATGTCACGCAGAAATCAAAGACCTGGAAAAAAACAACGGTAAAAGGCATATTGGAAAAGATAGCGGCAACCGCGGGGATCGGCCTTTACTTTTCCGGACAGGATTATCCGATTGATGAACTGGAACAGTCCGGGGAGACGGATCAGGCCTTCGCTTTCAAATTGTGCAGTTCTTACAATCTGGCAATGAAGCTATACAACAGAAAAATTGTTGTTTTCGATCAGACGGATTATGAGAATAAAAAAGCAGGCCTTACCATCAAGAAAACGCAATGCGAAAGCTGGCGCATTAAAAGGAAAATGACAAAAGCCTATGACGGTGTATCAATCAGCTACACGGATTCAAAGACGGAAAAAACGCTGAAATACAAATACATGATGCGGAACGGGAGCCGGATCCTGAAACTGAATGAATCCGCTGAAAGTTTACAGGATGCAGAAATCAAGGCAAAAGCCAAACTGTTAGAACATAACCGTTCCTGCCAGACGGCAACGCTGAAAGTCAAAGGCGATACAAAATACATAGCAAGTAAATGCTGCAATCTTTCCGGCTTCGGCAAGCTGGACGGGAAATATTATATTGATACGGTCACGCATACCAAAAATCCGCGCGGCGGTTATAGTTGTTCCCTTGAAATGCACTTGTGTATTGTTGTAAAGGGCGTAACGGTCGCAAAGGTGGATTCCGGAAAGACCACAAAGGCGGCATCCAGTTCTTCCACGGCTGGAAAGACGTACACAATCGTTTCCGGTGATACGCTATGGAAAATCAGCACGAAATTTCTTGGAAATGGTTCAAAGTATATGCAGATATACAATCCAAATTCCGGGGTGATAGAAGCAGCGGCAAAGTCGCACGGGAAATCTTCATCCAATAACGGCCACTGGATCTATCCTGGAACCACATTGAATATACCGTGACAAGGGGGGGATATGAATTGTCTGATACAATAAGGGCCGGCTTTATATCGGCCATTAACTACGAGGAAGGAACGGCGCAGATCGTTTACAAGGATCGGGATGATGAAGTTTCCCCCTATCTTCCCTTCTGGTCAAATGAGTACAATATGCCGGACATTGACACGCTTGTTTATGTGGTGCATTTACAGAACGGAAGCACAAAGGGGATGATCCTTATCCCCCCATTCACGAACGAACATCCCCCCGTTGAGGGGAAAAAGGGGATCTGGCGGAAGGATTTTGGCGACGGTTCCTATTTGCGTTATGATTATGAAACGCTGCATCTTGACATTGTTACCCATTCCGTAAAAATGCAGGAGCTGGAAATAGAGGGGGATCTGACCGTAAAAGGAAAAACCGAAATAGGAAAGGATCTGACCGTAAAAGGAAGAACCGACATATCCGGCAATGTGCATATTAAAGGGCATCTTACCGTTGACGGCGGCATTTCAGGGTAAAGGGGGCGGCATGGGATGATAGGATATTTTGGGGATGTTATCTTTGAAACATCCAGTAAAAAGATATGCACGTTTAACAATATGAAACGGTCAATATCTGCATCTTATTCCGATCACAAACGGTATAAAAAGAAATCGGAACGGGAGTTTGAGGGCCCGGAGAACCAGACCGTATCTTTTAACATGAAATTTGTTGCCGGCCACGGCGTAAAGCCTTGGAGCATGGTTCACAAAATCACGCTTTATTGTGAAAAAGGAACGGTTTGCCCTTTTGTGGTTGGCGGCCACAAGATAGGCGGCGGCAAGTGGACGATTGACAGCATAGACGAAGATTATAAAACGGTATGGAACCGCGGCGAGCTTGTTTCCGTGGAAATAGCGGTCAAGGCTACGGAGTACCACTAGGAAGGGGGCGGCTTTATGCTTGTTATAGACGGGGTTCAGATTGTCATAAACGGAGTATATGAGCGGGAACTTCGCAATGACATATTGGAGAAATGCGAGTTCCTTTTGACGCTGATAAAAGGCACGATCCCCATGAACCGGGATATAGGCATAGATCCCGGCATTGTTTCACAGCCGCTTTACATAGCACAGCAAATGTATACAATGAGCGCAATAGAAACGATAGAAAAGTATGAAACGCGGGCAATCGTGGAAGAAGTGCAGTTTGAAACAACGGCCGGCGCCGGAAACATGATTCCGAAAGTGAGGTTGATATACAATGGCGAATGAGATACAGAAACTTTATAACTTGCCGGAAATTTCCTTTATTGAGGGAATCACTTATGAGGGAATCTTAAATGAAATGGTGGCGGACTTTGAAACGAAATATACAGAGGAAACCGGCCGTAAAATCAAATTAAGGCCAGGGGATAAAGAACATATCCATCTAAGGGTTCTGGCCGGCCAGTATTACCAGATGTACCAACAGCTTGACTATGCCGCAAAAATGAACCTTTTAAAATATTCCAAAGGGGATTTTTTGAAACATCTTGGGGCATTTAAGAAAACATTCATCCAGGAGCCGCGGGCGGCGGCCGTGAAAGTCCGCTTTACGCTTTCGGAAGTCCGGAAAGATGTTATATACATACCGGAAGGAACACGGGTAACAGCCGGGGACGGCGTATATTTTGCAACGGATGATTATGCCGAGGTTGCCGCCGGGGAAAGCTATGCAGATGTTACTTGCACTTGCGAAACGGCCGGGGATATTGGAAACAATTATCAGCCGGGAACGATTGAAATAATCGTGGATCCCGTGCCATATGTGAAAAGCGTTGTAAATGTCACAAAATCAGATGGGGGTTCCGGAGAGGAATCAGAGGAAAGTTTCCGGGAGCGGATTTTCCTGGCGCCTTCGTCCTATTCCGTGGCGGGCCCGGCTGACGCTTACGAATATTGGGTAAAACAGTACAACAGCGCGGCGATTGAGGATGTAAAGATATATGAGCCGGTGGAAGCGGTCGTGGACATACGGATCCTTCTGCAAGGCGGCGCCCTTCCGAGCGAAACATTTTGTTCCGGCTGCCTGCAATATCTGAAGGACAATCCGATTATCCCATTAACGGATAACAACTATGTGTTGCCACCGGATGTTGTGGGTTATGACCTGAAAGCCACTTACTATATATCCCGGTCGGATATAAACAATGTGAAATCAATCCAGGATTCCATAGAAGCGGCAAAGGACACATATTTAAACTGGCAGCGCACGAAGATAGGGCGTGACTTGAATCCGGATGCGCTGATTGAATTTGTCCGGGCGGCAGGCGGGAAAAGGTGCGTCATAGAATCCCCCGTTTTCACGGTGATCCCGGAAACATCCGTTGCACAGGAAAAAACCGTTGAATTTGTCTATGGGGGAATCGAGGATGATTAAACTATCAGATTACAGGACGCAGGGCGCCCTTCCGGTTCCAATGAGGACGCCGGAGCGGATCGCCCTTTCCTATGCTTTTGACAGGCAGAAAAAAATATATATTGAGCGGATGCAGCGCGCCTATATATGGGCTGATCTTGAAAAAGTGGATGATAACAAGCTGGATTTCCTGGCGGTTGAAAACAGGGTGCTTTTTTATAATTCAGATCTTGCGCCAGACGTGAAAAGGCGGCTGATCCGCAATTCAATTTACTGGTATATGAAATTAGGTACGCGGCAGGTCATGGAAGAAATGGTGGATATAGTTTTCGGGAATGAAAATACATCCGTCGAGGAATGGCACACATACGCCGGGGAGCCTTTCCATTTCCGGATCGCCGTTGGAACATCCGTGACGCAGACTTCAATCAAGGAATTTCTGCAATACCTGAACCGGGTAAAAAATGCACGGTCAAGGTTTGATTATATGGTTTTCCAGAATGGGATCACGCTGACTATTTACCAGGTATCAGAATACCAGGATTTTATATACACTTTTTGCGGCGAATTTGAATGCGGGGTGTACCCAAATACAGAAACCGGGCTGCAACCGCATGAAATCACGCTGACGCTTGAAGGGGATGCGGAAACCGGCCGCACGGCATACGGCGAAGCCGGAACGAAGCCGGATATATCAGTCGGCGCGGCTTTCGTGGAAAATACGCTGGAAATCCAGCCGGAAAGCACGGAAAAAGGCGTTGCTTATCCAACAGACGCGGAAACCGAAAGCGGCACATATCCGGACGCGGCGGCGGCACTCATGCCGGCGGCGGTGGATCTTACCATCCAGCCGGAAGGCGCAGACAGCAATTTCCCATATCCGGAAAACGAGGAATCCGGGGTATATCCGGAAATCATGGCGGCGCTGCATCCATCCGGTGCGGAAATATCACTGGATGGGGAAACGGCATCCGCGGGGGCGGAATATGGCCATTCTGGCACGGTTCCGGACATTTCCACGGGCTTTTCCGTTGCCGGTGCGGAAATATACGCACAGGGCGAAACGGGCGCAGGAAAAGGCATATATGAGGCCACAGGCACATATCCGGATCCGGCGGTCGGAACAAAATTCACTGAAGTTCAGGTCGGGCTTGATGGAGAATCCGCAGAGGGTGAAATAAATTATCCCGCGGATGCTGAAGCCGAGAGCGGTTCCGTTCCGGTTCCGGCGGCTATCCTTGCGGCGGCAGAAAGCGGCGTTTCTGTTTCCGCAGACGGCGCCGGCCTTGACTTATATTATAGCACTGACGCGGACAAAGAAACCGCGGAGGAATGAAAGGAGATTTCAGACTATGGCAGCAGAAGCAAGCTATATTCCGCTGACTGATGCGGCGCTGGATGATTTCAAAGAGTATATCAAACATTGCGTTGCATATGCGGAATACCGATCCGGGAATACCTGGACAAAAATACCCATTTACAAAGTTGAAACGCTTCCGGATGGGCGGGTTGCTATTTTCGTTCTGTTTGACCACGAAGCGCCGGATCAGATTACCGGGATCCGCTTTTACCACAAAGCGGGCTTTTTGTGGGCAGGCGGCAATGAGAATTTAAACAAGGCGGAGTTTGACGAAGGGATCCTTTACCGTTATACGCTGAAACTTGTCCAGTCGTCGGGCAAAAGCTAAAGAAAGGCAGGTGTAAAAAATGTATATTCCGGTATTTTGGAAAGACAGGATCGTCCAATATCCGCGGCGTTTCGCCCATGAAAGCCTGGGGAACGGGCTTTATGAAGTGAAACCGGCGCCGGGCGAGATTGAGCAAAGAGGAACACAGCAGAGCGCGACGAATTTTGGCAATATGGACTTCGGCACGCTGGAAAATGCGCTGATGGCGGCTTTTATGTCCATGAACCTTCGGCTGATGCAGGATTCCGTGGATGATATGCGGGGGCAGATCATAACGGCGGAGCTTACAAACACGCTGAAATTTCCCGCCACAAATGCGGAAAAGACAATCACGCTTCCGCGGATGGTAAACAATACGGATTACAGCGTGGAAGCGGAGATTGTTTCTTCGGATGGCCCGGTGGAACGGGTGGAAACCTATGGAAAGGCTTTAAATGCCTTTAAAGTCTGCTATTCCGGCAGCGCGCGCAAAGTGGCATTAAAACTTCATGTGACAGGGGGGCTTTACTGATGGCGGCAAATGTGATTATAAAGTCAGACGAGCGCCGCAGGCAGGAAGCGGCATTGCTTAGGCAGTTTGGCGGCGGTTCCCGCAATAATTCCCCCCGTGAGAACCGGGAGTATGCGGAAGAAATCAATGCCAGGATGAACGAGGTTAAAAGAGAGGTAGGGATCAGAATATGAAAATTATTGAAGCGAACGAGGGGCCGAAAATTTCCCATACCACTATGGGAAACTGGCTGAACCTGGGGGATCAGATCATGTTAAATCTGGAAACTATGGAATCCGAAAAGCCGGAACACAGGGATATATGTGCGGATGCTTTCGGAAAGCTGCATACAGGGGAAGGCCTTTACTATGTGGCGCAGATCGACATTCCGGCCAGAGGGTTCACGGAAAAGGAAGTTGAAAATCCGGACTATGACGCGGAAAATGAGGACGGCGGGGAAGAATCCGGCATGAGTGGGAAAAGCCCCACAATCATCCAGAAGGATCCGATCCCGTTTTCTATGGACAATGTGACGCTGACGCTTTACGCATTAAAAGAGGGGGTGTTTTAATTGAAAGCCTATAATTTTGACAGCTTGAAATTTGCAACGGAAGGGCTGACGGGGTTCGGGTGTACCGTGATCCAGGATGATATAAACCTTCCATCTTTCATGATTCCGATAAACAAGCGGACAAATGCACAGCTTTTCACGGGTGGATCGGAAAAGACGCATTCCGCCTTCCTGGTGGATGATGTGGAATACAAACGCTTTTTCGCCAGCAAGTTTGTAAACTGCATCATTAACGGAAGGGCTTATTCATGGCCCGGCATGGATCCGGCGGCGGTTATCAATTTTGATAATTCAATGGCGGCCTGCAATGCAAAGGGCGCGGGCTGGCATATGCTTTCCATTGCGGAAAGGGCGGTTATTAACCACTTGATCCACAAGTCCGGATTTGAGCCGCGCGGCAATACGCAGTATGGCAAGAACCACGCATACACATATGAGGTTGGAGAACAGACCGCGGACGAGGGAGACGGCAGCGGCGGCAGAAGGACAACCAGGACGGCAACCGGATCCGGGCCGGCTACATGGTTTTCAGACGGTACAAGGGAAGGGATCGCTGATTGGGTCGGCAATGTCTGGAAATGGATTTCCGGTATGCGTATTGTGGATGGCAAAATCCAGATCATGAACCAGAATATGCCCGCGAAACAGGTATCTCATGCGGCCGTTAGCACATACTGGAAAGAGATCCTTCCATCCGGCGCCTTGGTAGATCCCGGCGCGGCTGGAACGCTTGCTTATACGGCGGATTTCAAGGTGGGAACCGCAACCGGAGCGGCAAAAGACGCGCATATGGGGAATTTTGCTAATATGGGCGCAGTTACGGGGCTTACAATTCCGGAAATCCTCTTTGAATTGTTCCTTGCGCCAAAAGCAGGGGAAAGCTATACCGGCGGCTTCTGGCTGAACAATGAGGGGGAGCGCTTGCCGTTCGTTGGTGGCAGTTACCACGACACTTCGCACGCCGGTTCGTCCGCGCTGCACGTCAACCATCCCCGGTCGTACGTGAGCACGGACATTGGCTTCTTTTCCGCTTTCCTTGAGTTGTGATCTGCAATCTGATAACAGTGTTCTGTTTGGGGCTACGGTAGTAGCCCCTTTATTTTGGCAGGAAAGGGAAAAGTAAAAAATATTATGGGAAATCTGAAAAGATATGACAGCCGGCCGAAAGGCGATCCGGAAACCGACGAGGGGCGGGATCAAAGAAACGGGTTGATCATATTGCAGAAAACGAAAGATTTAATGCAGTATCTTTATACTTCGTGGGTCAAGTACCCGCGGAGTGAAAAGCCGGGGTTTGTGGCAGATTACAAGGAATGTCTGTTTGAATTTCTGAAATATATCATCACAGCGCAGAAGAAATATTTCAAGAAAACCACTTTACAGGATGCGGATGTTCAGCTTGAATTATTGCGGCTTTTCAATGATCTTTCGTATGACCTGCATTTTATTGATGAAAAGCGTTATCAAATTATTTCCGAAAGATTATGTGAGGTAGGAAGGCTTCTTGGCGGCTGGATTAAATCACAAAAGGAAAATAAATAAAATCCGGATGCGGTTTGTCCGGTGGGAACGGGTCAAATAACGCTTGCCGATCGTTGGTGGCAGTTACAACAACACTTCGAACGCCGGTTCGTCCGCGCTGAACGTCAACAATCCCCGGTCGAACGTGAACACGAACATTGGCTTCTTTTCCGCTTACCTTTTGAGCCAGAAGGGGAATGTTTACGGACATTCTCACAGTGCAAGGAAAAGGAAAGGGATCCGTTTCCGTTCTGGCAGATTGCCAGAGAAACTAAAGTTGCTATCAATGCAGTTAGTACCAGGCATCCGGACGCGCCGCCGCAGGGGATGCACAGGGCTTGAAGGGTGTAACGGATAGCGCGGCATTTCTGGCCGAAAGCTGGAAATGCAATCCCCGCCGCCGGCGGATGCAGCGGGGAAATATCCTGGAAAGGAAAAGGAATATTGAAAACCTTTAATGTGACGCATGATGAAATAATAAGTTTTGACAATCTGTTAGAAGCAGACCGGAACGCTTCCAAAAACAAGCGTTACCGTGACGAGAATCTAAAGTTTGCGGCACACAGGGAAGAGGAACTTATAAATATCAACAATAAGCTGACGTATTTTCCGAAAGACGGGGTTCCGGGAAATCCCCTGGAATCATCCTATCATGTTGGGAAATACCGGATGAAGAAAATCTATGAGCCGAAGCCGCGGATCATCATGGCCCTGCAATATCCGGATCGCGTCGTGCAATGGGCTTTTTATCAAAAATTAAATCCGTTGTTTGACCGGCAGTATATCACGCATAGTTACGGATGCAGAAACGGCAAGGGAACCACGGCGGCAAGGGCGCAGCTTCAGACATGGCTTCGCAAGGCATCCAGGAGCGCCAAAAAGTGGTATGTGCTGAAACTGGACATAGCAAAGTATTTTTACAGGGTTGACCATGAAATCCTCATGAAAATACTTGCAAAGCATATCAAAGATGAACTTATCCTTCGTGACCTTTACAATCTGATAAATTGTGAGGACACGGCCTTCGGGCTTCCGGAAGGGGTTCAGCCGGAGTTATGCGATCAAGACGACTGGATCTATAACCGTGGTATGCCTATCGGGAATCTGACAAGTCAGATGTTCGCCAACATTTATTTGAATGAGCTGGATCAGTTCTGCAAGCATAGCCTGCATATCCGGTATTACATCCGCTATATGGACGATATTATCATCCTATGGCCGGATAAAGAGGAATTGCACGGCATCCGCAACGAGATAGAAAGGTTCCTGAAGGAAAGCCTGCATCTTGAACTAAACAAAAAGACCTGCATCCGGCCGGCGCATCTTCCGGTTACTTTTGTAGGGGCGCAGATTACGGCGAAGCGGATCCGCATGAGGAAAAGCACAAGGTTCCGGATGTTTAGGCGGATGAAATTTGTCCGCGGGATGTTTGAAGCCGGCCGCATTACTTTTGAAAAGGTCAATAATACCATGCAGAGCTATTTTGGGCTGATTGAGCATTTCACGGCCGGAAACCTTTTGAGGAAAATTATTGATGAATTTTCCTTCCGCATTTTCAACAATACATAGTTCGGGAAACCGGGCTTTTTTATTGTCTAAAAATCAAGAAAGGGGGTTTTCCTATGTCAGAAACAACTTTTGAGCGTGAAGTCCTGGACCGTCTGACCAAAATTGAAGCGAAGCTGGATAGTTTCGACGCCGCAAAGAAAAAGACGTATGACAATGAAAACGAGATTATCCGGCTGACCGGGGATATTGACGGGATGAAAGAGCGGATCGGGCAGTTGGAGGATTCCAACAAATGGCTGGCCCGGACGCTTGCGGCGGCAATTATTACGGCCGTTGTCGGCGTGGTGTTTGTGCTGATACGCATGGGCGCCGGAATTTGAGGAAGGAAAGACAGAAAATGAGATATGGATCAAGGAATTACCGGCGGCGCAGACCGGCAACGCGCGCCGCCAGAAAGAAGCACAAAACAATGGATGTTGTCCTTGTTGTAGTGGGCGTCCTGCTGATTGCCTTCACGCTGAAAATGATCCATGTGTTTGAAACAACCGGAGCGATCCCAGATACTTTATGCACTTGCGTATTTGCGGCATTGTCCGGGGAATGTGGGATCATGGGCTGGATCAAGGTCACGAAAGACAAATACACGGATCGGAAATGGCAGCAAGAGGACAGGGAAAGAGAGGTAAAAGAAAATGACGTTTGAAATTTTTATGATGGGGCTTTTGCTTGTATCGGTATTGACCGGGCTTTTCACGGAAGCAATAAAAGGCTGGCTTCTGGAGCGCGGGAAGAAATTCTATTGTAACGCGCTGACCGGATATGTTGCGGCGGGGTTGTCCGTCCTGGTATCGGCCGGCTATCTGGTCATCACGGAAACGGCCTTTAATTTGAAAATGGCGGTTTACCTGATTGCGCTTGTGCTTTTGTCGTGGCTGGCCGCAATGGTGGGATATGACAAGGTTATCCAGTCCATAACGCAATTTAAGAAGGGGGCTTGATTATGGCGCTTACGGGAAAAGATACAGCGGAAAAAATCTGGAATTATCTGATCGCCGCCGGCCTGAACAAATACGGAGCCGCCGGCCTTATGGGGAACCTGGAAAAAGAATCGGGGCTGAATCCGGAGAACCTGGAAAATTTGTGTGAAAGGCGGCTGAAAGAAGCCGGAAAGCCCTATTGCACAGATAAAAGCTATACGGCGGCGGTTGACGCCGGACAAATAAGCCGTGCGGAATTTCTGCATCCGCTTCCCGGCAAACAATACGGGTACGGGCTGGCGCAATGGACTTCTGCAGGCCGGAAGGCCGGGCTTTACGATCTGGCAAAGTCAAAAGGCGTTTCAATCGGAAATCTGGAAATGCAGCTTGAATTTTTGGTCAGGGAGCTTTCCACAAGTTACAAGGGCGTGCTTTCCGTCTTGAAATCGGCCACGGACGTAAAAACGGCATCCAACAAAGTTTTGACCGGGTTTGAATGTCCGGCCGATCAGTCTGAAGCAGTAAAGGCAGAGCGCGCCAGATGCGGCCAGGGATATTTTGATAAATACGCGGCATCCGGCGGCGGAAAGGGGGAAAATATCATGGGAATAAGAATAGGCCATGCAAGCATTTCAGAAAACGGAACCACAAGCGGAAAAGCCGGGGATCAGACCGGGAAAGAAGTCTGCATCCGGGAATGGTACTCTAAACCGTGGGATTATATGGCAATCCATCCGGACGCGAATGTCCGGGAGAAGCACGCGGCGGCCGTTGAAGCGGCTTGTAGGAATGACAATATCGGTTATAACTGGTTCGGGGAGAGTGACCGCAACAGCCTTTACAGGCTGGCAAAGGCGGTCAATTTTGATCTGTCAAAAGTAGGGAAATGTAATTGTGATTGCAGCAGCCTTCAGAACGTGGCGGCGGTGGCATCCGGATCCGGCGCAACATACGGTTCCAACGGCTGGACTACATCCACAATGAAGGCCGCCCTGGTTGCCCTGGGGTATAAAATCATCACAGCCAGCACATACCTGAAAAGTTCGGCGTATTGCGTCCGCGGTGCAATCTATGTAAATTCCGGTTCGCATACGGTCACTGGATTGGACAATGGGGCAAATGCGGGAAAGACGCTGGCGGCGGCTGGCATTTCATCCGGAGCGGTTCCTTCCGGCGGATCCGGCGGGAAGAAATCCATTGACCAGGTAGCAAGGGAAGTTATTTCCGGCAAGTGGGGAACCGGCGGGGCAAGGCAGGCGAAACTTGCGGCGGCTGGCTACGATTACCAGACAGTGCAAAACCGGGTAAATGAAATCTTGAAATCCGGAAACAGTGCGAAAAAGTCCAATGAGGAAATCGCAAGGGAAGTTATAGCTGGCAAGTGGGGCAATGGAGAGGATCGGAAAAACCGTCTGAAGGCGGCAGGGTACGATCCGGCATCCGTCCAGAAATGCGTAAACAAAATGTTATAGTACATATTATTTTGTTTTCAAAAATACATTTGACAGTTTATAAAGTGTGTGGTACAATGGGCGGCGAAGGGGGTTCTAAAGGGGGTAGAAAAACGGACGGCGGCAGAAAGCCGCTATTTGCCGTTTTAAGCCGCTTTTCTTTCAAGCATGAGGAAATCCCCACACACGGCCAGAAAATGGAACGTGGGGGCAGATAGAGGGCATGGCGGCGGCTTTCCGGCCGTCTGCATATGTCCAGATTCATCCGGCGGCTTATCTTTTTCGTGAGGCCACGAAAAAGGCCGGACACGTTACGGATTATTTGCCCTTTCTGGCGCACTGACAGCCCCAAATTGCCGCTTTAAACATCCATGCAGTAAAATACACGCTAAAGGCCATAAAATCGAAATATGAGCCTTTAGCGTGTTTCTCTGATAAACTCTGATATATTCTGATAAACTCTGATTTACTCTGATTTTCTATGCTGATAAAATTTCTTTTGCAATGCTTTCCAGAAAAGACTTCCTTTCTTTCTGATCCATGACGCATTTTGAATCTTTCCCAAAATCCCATGACATTCGCTCAATCGCTGGAATCATGCTTTCGGCTTCGCTCATGAAATGCCCGGCCACTTTTGAACGGTCAATGTCATTTCTGACCTGGATCCGTGCGTGTTCGGCGTTCCATTGTTTGGCTTCAGCCCTTTTCATCCAGCTATTTGTTGTTATCATGATAGGCCAAAAACAGATATTATGTTTTGCCGTGCTTAATTTTCCGGTTTTAGAAATTTTCCGCAGGCAGTGATCGGAGCCAGACCATCCGGGATCCCCGGCAGAGCGTTCCACAAAATAAAGCCCGTTGTCATTCTTGAAATATGCGCCGCTGATTTCCACTATATCCCCCGTTTTGATTTCCACATTGTTCATATCCAACATTTTTATATACCTTTCCTTTCCGGCGGCCTTTTGGCCGCCTATATGATTGATTATGCAGTTGCTATTCTCTCTACCTGGTCAGCCGTGAAAAGAAATGCTTTTGCAAGGTAGTAATGATTAAGGGCTTCGCCGTCTGTTTCGCCGTCCGCTTCAGCAGATTTTTTCTTGCTGGTGTATTTCCAAAGCCGGGTTGTGATTTTTGCGTGTTCGCCTTTTCTTACGATATATCCGGCGCTTTTCCATGTCTGGAAAGTATGTAACGGAATCATATGTCCGCTTTCAAGAATTGTTTCGACTTCCTCTTTTGTGTAAAGCCCATTTGCGATTGCTTCATTGATGATGATTTGTGTATTTGTCATTTTTATTTACCGTCCTTTCCTTAACTTCTGATTGTATTATACACTTTAGAGTGTATTTTGTCAAGTAAAAATGTAAAGAAAAATGATAAAAAATAAAGTATTATTTTAAGATTGACATTTTAAAGTGTATAATCTATAATATCAGTACAACACAGAGAAAGGGGGCGGCATCATGGCAGAAATGAACACAGCCGAAAAAATCCGGCTTATAATCCGGCGCCGGAATATGATTCTTGGGGCAGTTGCTGACCAGACCGGCCAGACGCGCCAGAATTTTTCCAACAAAATAAAGCGCGGGGATTTCAAGGAATCAGAGCTTCGGCAGATTGCGGAAGTGCTGGGATGTGATTTAAAAATTGTATTTGTAGACCGGGAAACCGGAGAAGAAGTTTAGGGAAAGCCGGAAACAATGGGCTTTCCGTTTTCATGTTTACTCATACAAACGGGGAGGCGTTTGTATCCGTCCGTCCCGAATGTATCTGAAAGCTGTTCTTCCGTCATGGAATGTTCTATGATAATAACGGGGAGTCCGTCCAGATCTTCTTCGCGTTTTCCCTTTTTCTTTTTGGGAGTCCTGCGTCTGGGCGCTTCCTGCGTTTCGTTTTCAGCCTCCTGGTCTGTTACGGCTTCAGGTTCATTGAAAAATACGATCTCCCCGTCAACTTCCATGAAAGACACCTGCCCTTCTGTCAGGTGTCTTTCCGTTGACCTGCCAAAACGGTGTCTTTTCTGGTCGGCAAGGTGCTCCAGCACGAGCTGCAGGTTTTTATCTATATTTTCCAGCTGCTCTTGCTGTGCAAGAAACAGCCGGATGATTGTTCCTTTTTCCATACCGGAAAGCATTTCTTCCGTATATCTGGATTCCATTGCAGTCCCCTCCCGTGTCTGATGGTTTTATTATACCAGATTTTTACGGTTATGGCGAATCCTGTTTCCCGGCGGTTTCGTCATAATGCCCATATGCCAGGATGCATTCCGGCTAAAAATAAGGGCGCTTTTTTCCTGGATGGTTTTCAAAAACCTTCATCAGGGCCGGACGCCATGCGGCCATGAATCCGGCCTGTCACAGGCATCCGGCAGCAATGCGCCGCCTGCCGTGAGCCCTGTCACGGCAGGGTTGTAAAATTCTCTGTTCTGCACAAAATCATCCCATGTATTCCGGCGGCTTTACAGTCCTGACGGAATTTTTAGGAGTGATTGTAAGTCCCTCCATCAGCCAGCGGAACTGCTGCTGTGTAAGCTCCCGTACTTCGTCCGCGCTGCGCGGCCACTGGAACCTGCTCCCTGCAAGTCTCTTATACAGCATTAGCCAGCCGTCTTTCTCCCACACCAGTCCCTTGATGCGGTCTGCACGCCTGCCGCAGAAGAGATACAGGGTGTCCGGCACATAAGGGGTGCTGCCTGTCTGTGCTTCGAGGACTGCCGCAAGGCTGTCTATTCCCGAACGCAGGTCTGTATATCCGCACACAATGTATACGGCTTTAAAGCATACAGCGTCATTGAGCATTGCGGACCACCTCCAGGACATCAGACAGGAGCTTCATGGAAGAAGATTCCATTACATGAATGCAGATCCCGTTAAGGGACAGCTCCAGTCCGCGTGAAGATATGGCAGGGGTGTTATTTTCCTGAAAGGACAAAAATTCTGATGGTACGGGTATAACCTGACGCCCTGCAGTTTCCTCCGGGAACTGTTCAAGACATGCCGCCCTGACACGGCGCAGCCGGTAGTAATAATTGGCCTTTGTTATACCATTACGGGAACACCATTCGATGACACTCATTCCTTCGGCACGGTTTTGGCAGTCCCTGATTTGTTCTGCCCATTCCCTGAGGCGGCACTGCTGCGCAGCCAGGCTTGTTTCTGAAACCATAGACTATAACCTCCTTATAGCAGTCTGAAAAGTTTAGTGCTTAACTTTTCAGACCATATTTAAAGACTTGGTCTATTGTCTCATATTTGTCAGGTTTGGTCTAGGTACATGCTATCCACCGTTTACCTCCATTAGCTCAGTTGGAAGAGCACTCGACTTTTAATCGAGGCGTCATGGGTTCAAGTCCCATATGGGGCATATACCGCCTGGATATTTATTTCAAATAACAGGAGGTGAGGATCATGGCAAATTTGCCGGTTATAGATATGGTGAGGACAGGGCAGAACATAGGCAGGCTGCGGAAGCAGGCGGGATTATCGGTAAGGGACCTGCAGGATATTTTTGGTTTTGCAACGCCGCAGGCTATTTACAAGTGGCAGCAGGGAGCTGCCCTTCCGACACTGGATAATCTGGTGGTGCTGGCAGCGGTTCTGCAGGTGCGCATGGATGATATTCTGGTTATAACAGATCCGGGAGCGCGGATACAGATCAGCGCATGAATGGAAGATAGAAAATAGAGATAGCAGCAAAAGAGCAGGCTGGAAATGCCTGCCATACGGTCCCCTAGTCTAAAGGTAAAGGAACTTTAGTTCCTTGGACACACGGCCTTTCAAGCCGGAGATATTGGGTTCAAGTCCCATGGGGATCATTAAGGCTCCTTAGGAATTGTTAATAAATAACTTTTAAGTCAATAAATAGTATGATATACTTCTTTTATAGATCAGAAAAGGAGTGTTATACCATGAATATTATAGATGAAGTTCCGTTTGACGAGCTTGTTTCGCTAATAAACAGCTTATCAGATGAAAAAAGTAAACGCATTCTTTTGAGTAAAGCTGCCGATGTATATGGTAACGGTGGAAAGGCCCACATTATTGAATTAACTGGTATCACATATCCAACTCTCATTGCTGGAAATGCTGACTCGAAAAATGATGCAGTTATTTGCAGCAACAGAATCCGCAGGGAAGGGGCTGGACGCAAGTCAACAACGGAAACCTACCCCAACATTACAGAAGCTATTGAAAAAATAATTGATGGCAAT
>CAJTKK010000021.1 GCA_910576535.1 uncultured Lachnospiraceae bacterium
CGATGCGCGGAGCTGATGTGTACTAATAGGCCGCGGGCTTACCCACCGGGCTTCCCGGTGTCCCGGTTTCACGTAGGTATTCGGTTTTGAGGGCATGTCCGTGTGGGCATGGCCGCGCAGGCGGTCCTCGATAGCTCAATGGTAGAGCACGCGGCTGTTAACCGCGGGGTTGTAGGTTCGAGCCCTACTCGGGGAGCTGGTTTGATATTTTATGGGAAAGCTTATAAATATGATTGTTTATAAGCTTTTTGTATTGCATAAAAACTAAAGGTGAGGATAGATATAATAAAATAAAGGAATAGGAAATCTTGGGGTAGGTTTTATGATTTTATCCTTTGGTGTAAATTCTGCTTTTCTTTTTGTCATAATATTTAATAAAAATTGTGAAAAATTCCCTTGCCAAAAGAGAGAGAATATGTTATTATAATTTTCGTTGAGGCTATCCGGCTGGTACTAGTTTATAAAAGGATAATATAATATATATACTATGCAGAATAACCTTAGAATGTCTGGCTCCGTGGTCAAGCGGTTAAGACATCGCCCTTTCACGGCGGTAACACGGGTTCGATTCCCGTCGGAGTCATTAACAGAATCATAAATCGAATTTATTATTATGAATCCAACAGTATGTTTGCTGTTGGATTTTTATATAATAGGATTTCGATATCAAAAGCTTTTTCTGGAAGCTCTATGATAGAAAGATTCCCCGAAGTGATTATAGCTGTGTTTGGGGGACAAAAGCAGCGTTGCCGGAAGAAGTATTATGTTCAGGCATTAATTATTTGAGGGCAGGGCAAAAAAAAGAGGAAAATAATTTTATTTTGTTGATTTAAGGAATTGTTAAATTTTTACTTGCAAAATTCATGCTAATATGATATCATGCTAATTGTTGAGGCCATTGTTGGTTTGATAAATAGGTGTAAGGCGCAGTAGCCAAGCGGTAAGGCGTGGGTCTGCAACACCCTGATTCACCGGTTCAAATCCGGTCTGCGCCTTTTGTTAAAAGTAAAGGAAACATTGGTATATGCAATGTTTCCTTTGTTTTTTTTACTTTATAGGAAAGTCCTTCACCAGAAGGGTATTGATGCTTCGCGGCTTTAGGATCTGTTCTCCATTGCGCAGAAGCCGTTGATATCATATTTTGTGCAAGTGGGATGCAGCTTCTGATGTATACTTTTGCATTGACACTTTTTATGGAAATCGTTTCCGAAGGAGGATCAATTATGAAGGATGTTGTTTTACTGTATGATAATTGCTGCATATATGAGATTGTTATTTTGAATTATTTTCTGAAGGCTACAAGCAGTAACCTTGTATTTTGCTCTGTGAATGGTGGAAATATAATGGCAATGGAAGGATATTCCATTCGTACAGAGGTTGCTCTGGAAGATATTCATTTATCTCAAGTGCGGAGTTTCATAATTCCGGGCGGGGATATATCTAATATAGATTATGATATTGTATATAATAGCTTAAAAATACTGTGTAATTCAGGCGCGCTGATTGCTGGAATATGTGCGGGGACAGATATTTTAGAAAAAGCGGGATTGCTAAAGGATGTCTCTTCGTCCAAACAGGAAGAATTTGATTGTGTCCGGGATGGAAATATCATTACAGCGCGTGCTAACGCATATGTTGATTTTGCAATTGAAACGGCAAAAGCTCTTGACTTATTTGAAGATGAAGAAGACTTGCAGGAAACTATTGCATTCTGGAAGGAATTTAAAAGGGCGCTTTAGATAAAATTAAATGACAGAATTTTTGATTCCTATTACGTCAGGAGGAACTGATCTGGAAGATTAATGAGGAAAAAGACGCTGCCTTATAGATGATGGTTCATTTATAAGGCAGCGTCCTGTTATTAGAGGAAGCAAAGGGGCTACATGGAAATAAGCAAGGAGGGCTGTTTTTGCACGGTTATATTAAGCGGCAAGGGAAATATCCCCTGGAGCTTAAAAGTAAGTGATAACCATTAGAATGAGTTTGCTGACGGATTGGTAGAAAAATGAAAAGATTACGCTGGCTAAAACGAATTCCGAACCTATTAACATAAAAAATGTACCTGCTTTGTATCTGATAATGTTTCTATATATCATTAAGATGCAATGAAATATAAATAAATCTTTTGGCTGCCCGGTGTTTTCCGGACGGAATACTGTGATGATAAAATATTTGTAAAAGAAAAACATTTTTATAATGCTGATCAATATGGGAAGGTCGTAGAAATCAGCAGTGCATGTGGGGAGCGGTATGGATAAACGGAGGGCATCGCTTTTGAATATTATTTGCGGGTTTTGCAGGGTGTAATAATTATGCTTCCATAATCCTATAACTTCTCTATTATATCTTTTTAAAAACGGCCATCTTTTCCATGTAGACATTTCCGGTATTTGCTCATGCAAGGCAGAAAGGTTTTCCTGGAACAAATGGATTTGCTTATTGCAGTAAAGGGAGAACACGGAAATTACTGCAGAGCCAAATGTTGCAAATATGGAACCTAAAGGAATACATGCAGCTAAAGTAGCCTTGGTAATACATTTCTGGAAAACAATATAAGTGAGGCAAACTGTAATGCTAAATGTAAAGATTAGCACGAGAAATTTCAGCAAGCGTATGAATAACACAAAATATATCGTAAGTTTATTCTGCCGGCTGTTATTTAAAAGCAATTCGCCTTCTTGTATGGTATAGTTGCTTTCCATTTGTGGCTTTCTCCCTTTGATGATAAAAGTATAAGGTTCCGTTCCCCAAAAGCTAAACACTTAAGCTTCCAGGTATTTTCCGGTATGCTGTGGCGCCGTTTGGCTCCCGCATGAATTGATAAAACTACAGCTTAAATTTCAGGACCTGTTCATGCAGTTTTTCGCTAAGGTTTACCAGAATGGCGGTTTCTTGTTTACATCCATTTACGGTTTCAGAAACCGATTGCATAGTAGCGCTGGTTTCCTGAGTGGCTGCTGCATTTTCTTCCGAAATAGCGGCTAACTGTTCGGAACTATGCATAATAACGGACTTAGATGCGTTTAGGTTACTCATATTTTCATGGATATTTGCCGAGACATCCGCTACTGCATGGATCCCTTCTTTTAGTTTTGTAAATGCATGGATGGTGCTGCCAAGGTCATTTTTCTGTACGGATGTATCCTGCATGACTTTTTCCATGACTGCGACTGACAAATCTGAATTTTCCAGCAGTTCATTCACAATCTGGCGGATTTCTTCTGCGCCGGATGATGATTCATTTGCTAATTTACCGATTTCTTCCGCAACAACAGCAAATCCTTTTCCGGCTTCGCCCGCATGGGCAGCTTCTATGGCTGCATTTAAAGACAAAAGATTAGTTTGCTGGGAAATATCTTGTATTAACCCGACAACTTCCCCAATTTTTTCGGCGGAAATATGGGTCAGGTTGGTCTGTCCCGAAACTTTTTCAATGTTGGCCGCGGTTTTTTCGCTGGAAGCTAAAAGTGTTTCTAATACTTCCGTAACATGGGAGGCCGAATCTACCATCTGCTCACAAGTCACATCCAATGTTGCTACATTTCCGGAACTGTTTTCTACCACGGCGCCCATATCTATTGTCTGCTGGTTCATGGATGTAATTTCCTGCGCCTGACATGTGCTGCCTTGGGCGATCTCCTCCACTGCAATATCTACGCTGTTAATTCCTTCCAAAATGTTGGAAAAATTGTCAGCAAAGACGTCGCTTGTCTTGGCCAGATGATCCGATTGCTGCTGGATATCAGTTAAAATATTCCTTAAGCTGCCTTGCAGCAATATGACTGCTTCGCTGATATCGCCGATTTCATCTTTGCTTTTGGTGTAATTTGTCAGGTCTGTACTTAAATCCCCGCTGGCAAGCGTTTCCACCATTGTTTTTCCCTGCTTAATCCTTTTTGATATCAAATTTGCAAAAATGGAAACAATCAGAATACATATCAGGAATATAAACAAACCTAGCATTGTTTGTACAAAAATAATGTTTTTTAACATTTGGCTGACGGTGGAATGCGGCATTCCGGCAAACAGCATACCGGTGTCCGTAGGTATGTAGTAGCCAAAATAGGATTCCCCGTTGACTTGCACATTAGTATCGAAATAATTCAGGCCATTTACCAATACTGCTTCTATTACTGCATCTCCGGCTTTTGTTCCGACGGCTCCACGGATGGAACTATCTATGCGGGTATCTCCTTCAAAAACAGTGATGTCAATATTTCTCCCGATGTTTCTTAAGTATTTTACATCGCCATGAAAACCGTTTACTGCAACTTCCAGAGTTTCTTCTGCTTGCTGGTTGAAAGAATGAATGGAGACAATACAACCGCCTGTCACAAGGACAACAGCCATTACTAGCATTGTAAAAGCTTCGATAAATATTAATTTGGGTCTAAATTTCATAAAACCGCCTTTCCGTCATAAATGACTTGCTTCAATGGGACAATTTGTTCAATGGCATAACACTTGCTTCTGTATTGACTTGATTCCTATAGGTAATGAGCCAGGCGGATATGTATCATGTATTTGGCAAATGCCGCCGAATTAACAATCTGACACGTTACGGGGAGATTGTTAATTCATATTATAAACAGTAATTGACCGGCTGTACATATACAAAATGAGCGATTTGATTATTTTAGTGTATATATTTTGTACAAGAGCTGTCGAATTGCACAAATGAGGGAGGCAGTTATAAGAAAAACGGGTATACTGGAAATATTGGCGGCATTATGCTATATTTTTTTATATTAGGATTGAAATGTCAAGAAGGGTTTTGGAACAATAGGCGGACATGCGTATGTATAGGATATTGATTGTGGAAGACGACGATGTAATAGCAGGGGAAATCAGCAGATATTTATTAAGATGGGGGTATGAGACAGAAACCGCGGCGGATTTTAGGGATGTGTTGGGGGCGTTCGTCCGGTTCGCGCCCCAGCTTGTACTGATGGATATTGGCCTGCCTTTTTATAATGGATACTACTGGTGCGGGGAAATCAGGAAGGTTTCCCAGGTGCCTGTTATTTTTATATCTTCCGCATCGGATAATATGAATGTGGTGATGGCAGTGAATATGGGGGGTGATGACTTTGTGGCAAAACCTTTTGATTTGGAAGTGCTTGCAGCAAAAATACAGGCGCTGCTCCGTCGGGCATATGCTTTTACCGGACAGACATCGGTACTGGAATATAAAGGTGTTTTACTGAATTTAACGGATATGTCACTGGACTTTCACGGAGAAAAAATAGAACTTTCTAAAAATGAGTTTAAGATCCTTCAAGTATTATTTGAAAGTGCGGGCGGGGCAGTATCCCGGGAAAGAATTATGAAAAAGCTGTGGGATGATGAATGCTTTGTGGATGATAATACTCTTACCGTGAACATTAACCGGTTGAGGAGGAAACTGGAAGGAGAAGGTCTCCGGGGGCTGATTGTTACGAAAAAAGGAGTAGGTTATCAGTTAGGCGAAATGGAAGGAGAGGATAGGAATAAATGAGGAAAAAAGGGAAAAAGCGGGCAAATGAAACCGGTGAAGCGCCGGCATGGCGGCAAGGGATGAACATATGGAGGGAGTATCTTAAGGAAAGAAGCGTTTTGTTTCTATGGTATCTCCTGCTGACGCTGATATTTTTGGCAGTTGCTTCCTTGTATGGGTATGACAATAGTATCCTGCATATGCAGTATGCGGCAGTGCTGGCATTGTTTTCCGGTTTATGCGGATGCTTTTTTGATTTTATAAAGTATCGGGGGAAGTGTATGAAATTGCAGGAAGCTCTTATGAAAAGCGAAGAGAGCGATTATTATCTGCCAAATCCGGCAGGGCTTGCTGAATCTCTGTATTATGAGATTGTGTGCGAAGCGGAGAAAGAGAAAAGAAGGATGGTTACGGAGCTGGACTGTAAACGGGAAGATATGGCGGATTATTATACGATGTGGATTCATCAGATCAAGACGCCCATAGCGGCATTGCGCCTGCTTTGGCAGCGTATGGACAGGGAGGAGGACAGTAAGGGGGGCAATGAGGAATGGCAGGGGAAAAGCGATGCAAGGCAAGCCTTGGAGGAGTTGTTTAAGATAGAACAATATGCGGAAATGGCTCTTCACTATGCGAGGCTGGACAGTATGTCGTCGGATATGTTGTTTAAAGATTATGATATTAACGTTATTATAAGACATGCTGTAAAAAAGTATGGGATACTTTTTATAGGAAGCGGGCTTTCTTTTTTTATGGGGGATTTTGAATGCAGGGCAGTAACGGATGAAAAATGGTTTGGTTTTGTAGTAGAACAAGTTCTGGCGAATGCTTTAAAATATACGAGTAAGGGGTGCATCCGGATATATGGGGCAGACACGGAAGGCAAAGAATGCACGGGAGATGTAGGCTATATTGTAATTGAAGATACAGGGGCCGGCATACGTAAAAGTGATTTGCCCCGTATCTTTGAGCGGGGGTTTACCGGCTATAATGGCAGGATGGGGAAAAAGTCCACAGGGATCGGGCTATACCTGTGTAAGGAAATTATGGATAAGCTTTCCCATACAATAGAAGTAAGGTCGGAAGAAGGAGAAGGCACGAAGGTAATTCTTGGTTTAAAGAGGGTGTCCGCCTATGGATTGGAAAAAAGTCTATAGGCGGTTTTTCTTCCTTACAAAAATGTAAGGCTGCAAATGGAAATGTAAGGAAGATAAATGGCATGGCGGACATTCTTCGCTTACAATAGAAATATCAGCGAAAGAAAGCTTTTTTAAAAGAAAGGTGTGGAAAGGAAGGCATGAGATGGCTCTTTTGGAAGTGAAGAATGTGAAGAAAGTATATACGTCGAGATTTGGAGCGATGAAAGTACAAGCTTTGAACGGTGTAAATTTTTCGGTGGAAGAGGGGGAATACGTGGCGATTATGGGGGAATCCGGTTCCGGAAAAACGACGCTGCTTAATATTCTTGCGTCTCTGGATAAGGCAACCAGCGGCCAGGTGTTGCTGAATGGGAGAGATTTATCGGAGATCCGGACGAAAGAATTGTGCGCATTCCGGCGGAATCATCTAGGCTTTGTATTTCAGGATTTCAATTTGCTGGATACGTTATCGTTAAGGGACAATATTTTTCTGCCCCTTGTACTGGCCGGGATGGATTATAAAGAGATGGAAAAGAGGATCAGGCCTTTGGCGGGAAAGCTGTCGATGGAACAATTGCTGGAGAAATATCCGTATGAAGTATCCGGGGGGCAGAAACAGCGGGCGGCGGTATGCCGGGCATTGATTACCCGGCCGGAAATCGTGCTGGCGGATGAACCGACGGGGGCTTTGGATTCCAAGGCTTCGGGCAGGCTGCTCAGGCTATTTGCGGATATTAATAAAGAGGGGCAGACAATTCTTATGGTAACCCATAGTATCCAAGCGGCCAGCCATGCCGGCCGTATTCTCTTTATTAAGGATGGGACGGTTTTTCATCAGATTTACCGTGGCAGCCGGTCGGATGACGAGATGTATGTTATGATATCCGATGCTTTGACAGTAATTCAGACAAATAAAAATGACGGAGATTTCACAGAGAGGGGGGATAACGGTGAATAAGTCATTTCAGGCAGACCAGACAATAAATGCATGGAGAATTCTTCCCCGTCTGGCATGGAAAGGGATTGTGGGGAATGGGACCGTATATTATCCATATCTTGGAGCAGGCATTGTTTCCGTGTTTATCTATTTTGTTTTTTCTTCCATCCTTCATAATGATATAATTGCAATTTTGCCTAAAAGCGCTTATGCATGGATATTTTTGGCGATAGGGCGTGTGCTTCTGGGGATGATCCTGATCCCCTTTCTGTTTTACACAAACAGCTTTCTCATTAAGAGAAGGAAAAAAGAAATTGGGCTGTATAACCTTTTAGGGCTTGAGAAAAAGCATATAGGAATCATGATGTTCACAGAATCGGCGATAACTTATATGATTGCGGTGGCAGCGGGGATTGTGGGAGGAACTGTATTTTCAAAGTTTTTGTTTCTGCTGCTTCTGCGCATGACCGGGCTGCCGGTGGACGTAAAATTTACGTTCAGCTTTTTGGCATTTGGGGAGACAGCCGTATTTTTTTTAGGGGTGTATGCCTTCTGTTTCCTTTCAAACCTGATTCAAGTGGGACGGGCAAGGCCGTCGGAATTGCTGGCCGGGGGAAAGAAGGGGGAGAAAGAGCCGGGGTTTTTATGGCTCTGGGCATTCATCGGATTTTCCGCCCTTGGGACGGGATATTGGATAGCCGTAAGCAGTGAAGCGGATTCCATGATTTTTATTCATTTCTTTTTGGCAATATTTTTAGTAGTGGCAGGCACTTACTTTTTGTTTACTTCGGGAAGCGTGGCGTATTTAAAGCTTTTGAAAAAGAGGAAAGGATTCTACTATAAGCCATCGAATTTTATCACAATTTCCGGGATGCTATATAGGATGAAGAAGAGTGCGGCAAGCCTGGTAAATATATGTATTTTTTCTACTATGGCAATGATTACATTGATTTGTACGTCATCACTGTATTTAGGGCTGGGCGGGATGATGGATTTTAACTTCCCTTTTGATGTGGATGTGTTTTGGCAAAAGATACAGATGGGGGAAAACGGTGAAAAAATAAAAGCAGCGGAACTAGAACAAAAATACGGGGTGAAAATAGATCCTTATCTGACATATGAAAAAATTGCTTTGCGTTGTGGCCAGGAGGGGGAAAAACTTGGCATGGCATATGATACATCATATATAGGGCATCCATACCCGGGAAAGAATTATGATGTTAATCTGCTGTTGCTGGAGGATTATAACAAGATAGAAGACAGGGAAATAAAACTGGAAGACGGGGAAGTTCTTGTTTTTTCCAGCGGTCCGGATTACGGGTATGATAAAATCATTTTTTTTGGAAATGAATTCAGGGTAAAGGAAGAACCTGAAACGTTCATGATTGCACCAAAATCAGTCAACAATAAGGAAGGGGAACTCTTTCTGATTGTAAAAGAGGAAGGCGTAAAAAAGATGCTGGTAAAGGCCTGGGCGGAAGCTAATGGGGTGGAGGACGTAAAAGGGTTATTGGAAGGCAGTCATCAGGCGGTAAGGCTGGATGTGAAGGGGGAAGAAGAAGCCAGAGGGCGGTTTGCGGAGGAATTCGGGGACTGGTGCCGGAACAGCCCAGGGTGTGTAAGGTTTGAAAATAATCTGGATTGGCGTTCGGACTGGAAATCCATGTACGGCGGATTGCTGTTTATCGGGATATTGTTCAGTATTGTTTTTATCATGTGCCTTGTATTAATTATGTATTATAAACAGATTGCGGAAGGATATGAGGATCAAAATGCCTTTACGATAATGCAGAAAGTAGGGATGAGCGATGGAGAAATTAAAGGGACGATTCATAAACAGATCCTTATAGTCTTTTTTGTTCCGCTCATTGGGGCTGTGATGCATACATGCGCGGGGCTTGTGATGGTAAGTAAACTGTTTGCGGTTCTGCGTTTTTTCGATATAGGGCTGCTTGTAGGATGCGGGGCTGCCGTAATGACTATTTTTGCTCTTTTTTATGGGGGAAGTTATGTGGTTACGGCAAGAACATATTATAGGATTGTAAGCAGATAAAGGGATGGAGAGGCTGCACAAAAAAGTCAGATTTTGCGGGTTGCTGCAAGATTTGACTTTTTGGCAATTTGAAGTATAGTATATATAAAAAGATACCGGGACTCGGAAAGGGAGATATTCTCCTGGCGGAGCAGGGGATGAAGGAACGGACAGGGAGTATTGGCAGAATGAAACATATGCAGAACTTGGCAATGATATTGGGGATTTTGTTTATTTTATATTTTTTGGGGATACAGATTGCTGCGGTTCATGGGACGAATTTTTACTTTATATGGCTGGCGGCCGGGATATTGCTAACCGGATGGGCCATATGCATGAAAAAGGGGATTCTGATCCCCCGGCTCCCCACATGGCTAAGAAGGGGTACCCTTATATTGTCCTGCCTGGGCTTTCTATTGTTCTTCTTTGTGGAATGCCTGATTCTAAGCGGATTTTCTGCAAAGGGGAAGGAAGGGCTGGATTATATTATTGTACTTGGGGCGCAGATGAAAGCACATGGACCGAGCCGCATTTTGAAGATGAGGCTGGATACGGCATATGATTATCTGATGGATAATCCGGATACAATTGCTATCGTATCCGGGGCAAAGGGAGATGACGAACATGTCAGTGAGGCACAGGGGATGTACGACTATCTGGTGGGAAGGGGAATCGAGCCGGAACGGATTATGAAGGAAGACAAATCATACAATACCAGCCAGAATATTAATTTCAGCATGGCTTTTCTGAATAAGGAAGAAGACAGCGTAGGCATTGTGACAAATAATTTTCATATTTTCAGGGCAACACATATTGCGGAGAAAAGCGGATACCGGCAGGTATATGGGATTGCGGCGCCGTCGGAACTGATGATGCAGGGGAATAATATGCTGCGGGAATTCATGGGGGTGATGAAGGATTTTTTGGCGGGGAACATTTAAACTGACCGGCAGCCGGGGGATGATAAGGAAAGGCCAAAGGGCGCGGGCAGTTATAGGGAAAAAGGGAAAAGAAAGCAAAAAGCGGACAGGAGGATGGGATGAAGCAGATAGAGCAATTGAAGGAATGGATAAAAGGAAGCAATTATGTGGTTTTCTTTGGCGGGGCTGGGGTATCGACGGAAAGCGGGATACCGGATTTCAGGAGCGTGGACGGACTGTATCATCAGAAATATGATTATCCGCCTGAAACCATATTAAGCCATACGTTTTACAAAAATAAGCCAGAGGAATTCTTCCAGTTTTATAAGGACAAATTAATCGGGTTTGAGGCAAAGCCTAATCAAGCTCATGTTAAGCTTGCGGAATGGGAAAAAGAGGGGAAATTAAAAGCGGTGATTACTCAGAATATCGACGGGCTTCATCAGGCAGCAGGCAGCAGGAAGGTATTGGAGCTTCATGGATCCACTCTGCGCAATTATTGCGAAGGATGCGGCAAATTCTTTGATGTGGGCTATATCCGGCAGGCGCAAGGGGTTCCGGTATGCGATAAGTGCGGCGGCCCGGTTAAGCCGGATGTGGTATTATATGAAGAGGGCCTGGATCAGCATGTGCTGTCGGAGTCGGTTCAGTTTATTAAAAATGCGGATGTTCTGATTATAGGGGGGACTTCGCTGGTGGTGTATCCCGCAGCAGGGCTGATTGATTATTATCAGGGGAATAAACTGGTGTTGGTGAACAAGACTCCTACGGCCAGGGATGGCATGGCTGACCTTATTGTTCAAGGATCTATTGGGGAAATCTTTGGACAGTTGTAAGTATGACAGAGGTTTTAAGGGATATCCTGACGGACGTGGGATGGGGGAGGGAATTTGCCTATATGTTGTCTATTATAGTGTATGCGGCATTTCCCGGCTATGATTTAGGAGAAGAAGTTATGGACATTCAGGTAGGAGAGATTGTGCGGCTGAAAAAACAGCATCCTTGCGGCAGCAAGGAATGGGAGGTTTTACGTATTGGGGCGGATTTCCGGTTAAAATGCATGGGATGCGGGCATCAGATTATGATAGCTCGCAAGGCATTGGAAAAAAGTGTGAGGGAAATTAGACAAAAACCTTGAAAATATAGATTCTGTATGATATCATATTAACTTGTGATATATTTTTAATTCCTTGCTCCCGGTTTGCCTGGGGGCCAGAGACCAAAAGGAGGTAACGCACATGAACAAATATGAATTAGCCGTTGTTGTCAGTGCAAAAATCGAAGATGAAGAGAGAGCGGCAGTGATTGACAAATGCAAAGCTCTCATTGAAAGATTCGGTGGACAAGTTACAGACGTTGATGAATGGGGTAAGAAGAGACTGGCTTACGAAGTTCAGAAAATGAAAGAAGCTTTCTACTATTTCATTCATTTCGATGCTGAAAGCACTGTTCCGGTAGAAATCGAACACAGAGTTCGTATCATGGACAATGTGATCAGGTATTTATGCGTAAGACAAGACGAGGCATAAAGAACAGGAGAATGTATGAATAAAGTAATACTTATGGGACGTTTGACGAGAGACCCCGAAGTGAGGTATTCACAAGGGGAAAGCCCATTGGCAATTGCCAGATATACACTAGCGGTTGACCGTCGTTTTAATAGGAACGGCGATGATGCTGCAGCGGATTTTATTAACTGTGTCGCGTTCGGAAAGAGCGGCGAGTTTGCAGAAAGATATTTCCGCAAGGGGATTAAAATTGCAGTTACCGGGCGTATCCAGACCGGAAGCTATACGAATAAGGACGGCGTAAAAGTATATACGACGGAAGTAGTAGTTGAAGATCAGGAATTCGCAGAGAGCAAGAACAGTTCCGGCGGCGACGGGGGTTATGCCGGCAACAATAGTTTTTCGGGCGGCAGCAGCAGGCCTGCTCCTATGGCAGCCGGCGATGGTTTCATGAATATCCCTGACGGGATTGATGAGGAATTGCCGTTTAACTAATGGATCATTTATTTTAGATAGGAGGCATTATTATGGCTTACAATAAAGCAGAAAAGTCTGATTCTCCGGTAAGGAGAAAAGGCGGGATGCGCAGAAGGAAAAAGGTTTGCATATTCTGTGGGAAAGACAATGTTATTGATTATAAAGATGTAAATAAATTAAAAAGATACGTATCTGAGAGAGGTAAAATCCTTCCCAGAAGAATTACAGGAAATTGCGCAAAACATCAGAGGACGCTGACGGTTGCCATTAAGAGAGCGCGTCATCTTGCACTGATGCCTTATGTACAAGATTAAGGCGGGAGAGAATAAAGACGCTGTTTGAATTTCATTCCCGTATGCAATAAGCTGTTTGGAGCGGTACATGTTTTCATGTACCGCTTTTTTTGCCTTATCAGAAAGTTCTTCGCCAGAAGGGCGTAAATTGAGGAAGTGTAGAAGACACCTTTTATACAATAGAAGATTACTTCGTAATATTGTGAAAACCAGCAAGAATTGCAGAGCAATTCTTGGAGAGCTGGCCGCTGGGTCAACTTTTTTGTCATAGGCTTCAGACGTTCAATAGCCTGTCCGGGGGCGTTGCCTGACAGGGTGGACGGTAATTTGTGCGCGTCCCATTGTGAGGGCCGTTTTGAGAAATACAATCCTGCAATATTGATTTTAAGGAAAGTAATGTATATAATGAAAAATGTTTCGTTTGTATCTGAGCTAAAACGGCGGGCGGTAAGAAAGGTTTGGTTGTAAAAATGAGAGAGCAGTTGGATGAAAATATGGATAGAGAGAGAAAAGAGCGGCGGGAGAAAAGGATAAGGGAAATGCGGCGGAGGAAAGAGCATCAGAACAGCATCCGCAAAAGAATCCGGGCTGCGCTTCCGGCTGCTGCGGTAATTCTGGTTCTGGCAGTTGTAATGGCTCTCAGAGCCGGGGGAAAGAGTACCGGGGAGGGAGCTGGGAATGAACAGGAAAGTCCTGCTGGCATGAAGGATGTATTGCCGGAACCGGAGGAAAAGGATAAAGAGGATAGAATGGAAAAAGAAAGCAGGAATCTGGAGGACCGATTTGCCCATGAAAGAGGGGCAGAAGAAAAAATAGAGGAAAAACTTGAACATTATGCGGAAGAGACGGAAGATACCAGGCAGTTTGGCAGAGATATCGTAAGCGGTTATGGGATTCTGATTGATGTGGAGAATAAAAGGATTGTGTCGGAAAAAAATGCAAAGGTGCAGATGAACCCGGCATCTATGACGAAAGTCCTGACGCTTTTGGTTGCGGCGGAGAACATTGATAATTTGGATGATACGGTTACTGTTACTCTTGAAATGACGGATTACAGTTTTGTAAATGGATGCAGCAATGCAGGATTTGAAAAAGGCGAAACGGTAACGGTAAAGGATCTTATGTATGGGACGATATTGCCGTCCGGCGCGGAGGCAGCGGTAGGGCTGGCAATTTACACAGCGGGGTCGCAGGAAGAATTTGTAAGGATGATGAATGGGAAACTGGAAGAACTTGGGCTTTCCGGAAGCGCGCATTTTACCAACTGTGTGGGCGTATATGACGAGGAACATTATTGCACCGCTTATGATATGGCAATGATCATGGAGGCTGCATTGGACAATGAGCTTTGCAGAGAGGTATTATCATCCCGCACTTATACCACTTCCAGTACCGAAGAGCATCCGGAGGGGATGATATTGAGTAATTGGTTCCTGCGCCGCATTGAAGATAAAGATGTGGGAGGTAAAGTGCTGGGCGGCAAGACGGGGTATGTGGAACAGTCAAAAAGCTGTGCGGTCAGTTATGGGGAGGACAAAAATGGAAAGAGATATATCTGTGTTACGGCCAATGCAGAAAGCCAATGGCTTTGCATCAAAGATCATGTCAAGCTGTATCAGGGCGTTATGCAGTAATTGATAGCGTATTCCGACAGAAAACACGGTAAAACCGTAAAATAATATGGTGGAACTTCAAGAAAAAAAATGCTATACTATAAGCGATATATTTTTTCACATTAGAAAGTGCAGCGTGAAACGGCTGCATAAAAATACTAGTGTAGAATTTGAGTGGAAAAGGAAGCCGTATGAAAAACAGTATTAAGTTAAAAGGCAGATTGAAAAAATATTTACAGACATCTATCTATTTAGGCATTTTGCTTATTTTAGTGAATTTAGGGATATATGTGATTGACTATAGGGCAGGGCTGATTCTTACTTGTTTTATTATTTTCTATTATGCAGTAATTTTATCTTTGCTTTTATATAACAAGCCAGTGATTATGAATGAACTTATCAGTTTTGCGACCCAGTATGGACAGATACAAAGACGTTTGCTTAGGGATTTGGATCTGCCTCATGCCTTATTGGATGAAGAAGGGAAAATCATATGGACAAACATAGCATTTGAAAGGGCGGTACATAAAGAGAAAGGCTACCGGAAATCCATTACCTCTCTTTTTCCGATGGTGACAAAGGAAAAATTGCCTGGCGCCGTGGATGAAGTGGAACTTAGCGTAAGTTTCGAGGACAGTGATTATGTAGCCAAAATGAAAAAAATCTCATTAAAAGAAATGGCGCAGAATAGCGATATTATCGAAGAAGAGGACTATGAAGGGTATTTAATCGCCTTGTACCTGTTCGACGAAACGGCGCTGAAAATAGCTTTGCAGGAAGTGGACGACCAGAGTCTGGCTGTTGGGCTGGTGTATTTGGACAATTATGAAGAAGCTTTGGAAAGCGTGGAAGAAGTAAGACGTTCTCTGTTGATTGCCTTAATCGACCGGAAAGTGAACAAGTATATCGCCGGCATAGACGGTATCTGCAAAAAAATGGAAAAGGACAAGTTCCTGGTTATTATGAGAAAGAAAGCAATTGCTTATCTGGAAGAGGATCGGTTTGATCTGCTGGAAGATGTGAAAACCGTGAATATTGGAAATGAAATGGCAGTTACGATCAGCATTGGCGTAGGGCTGGATGGCCTGACATATGCACAGAATTATGAGTTTGCGCGCAATGCGATTGATTTGGCCCTAGGGCGGGGCGGCGACCAGGCGGTAATAAAAACGCCTCATAATACGGCATATTACGGCGGAAAGAGCCAGCAAGTGGAGAAGAATACAAGGGTGAAGGCGAGAGTGAAGGCTCATGCGCTTAAGGAAATCATATCCAGCAAAGACAAAGTAATTGTCATGGGACATAGGAATGCGGATATTGATAGTTTCGGCGCTGCAGTAGGGATTGCCCGTATTGCGGATACCCTGGAAAGAAAGGCTCATATTGTCTTAAGCGATTCGGCGTCTTCCCTCCAGCCCTTTATTGATATGTTCCATGGCAATCCGGAATATGAT
This sequence comes from uncultured Lachnospiraceae bacterium, assembly GCA_910576535.1. Lineage (GTDB taxonomy): Bacteria > Bacillota > Clostridia > Lachnospirales > Lachnospiraceae > Kineothrix. Next base: position 15,850 of record CAJTKK010000021.1, read on the forward strand.
GATGATTTAATCATTAATGGGCAGCAAGCGGTAGAAATGGTAGGAAATAATGCAGTTTTAATAGTAGTGGATGTCAATAAACCAAGTATAACTGACTGCCCGGAGCTGCTGCGGCTGTGCAAATCAATTGTGGTGTTCGACCATCATAGGCAGGGAATGGAAGTAATTGAAAATGCCACATTATCCTATGTGGAAGCTTATGCTTCTTCCACATGCGAAATGGTTTCCGAAATGCTGCAGTATATCGGCGATAATATAAAAATTAAAAGTATAGAAGCGGACTGTATGTATTCCGGCATTATGATAGATACTAATAATTTTATGACGAAAACAGGGGTCAGGACGTTTGAGGCGGCAGCATTCCTGAGAAGAAATGGCGCAGATGTTATGCGGGTGCGTAAGCTGTTCCGTGAAAATGCAACAGAGTATAAAGCAAAGGCGGATGCTGTCAGCCAGGCGGAAATCTATAGGAATGCTTATGCGATTTCCATATGCACCAGCGATGAACTGCCGAATCCTACAGTGATAGGGGCTCAGGCGGCTAACGAATTGCTGAACATTAAGGGAGTAAAAGCGAGCTTTGTTCTGACGGAGTACCAGAATCAGATTTATGTCAGCGCACGCTCCATTGATGAAGTGAATGTGCAGATCATTATGGAAAGGCTGGGCGGCGGCGGTCATATGAATATGGCTGGATGCCAGATGGAGAATACATCCATGGCAGAGGGGATTGGGATCATAAAACATACGCTGGATACAATGACAGGGGAAGGCGCGATTTAGATAATAGATAGAACGGCAGACAGGAAGAAAGGCAAGGTTGGAAGATGAAAATAATTTTAACGGAAGATGTAAAGAAATTAGGGAAAAAAGGACAAGTAGTGGATGTCAGCGACGGATATGCGAGGAATTACGTAATCCCTAAAAAGCTTGGAGTGGAAGCGAATAATAAAAATATGAATGATCTTAAGCTTAAGAAAGCCAACGAGGAAAAGATTGCCAGGGAGCAGTTGGAAACAGCGCAGGCTTTTGCTAAGGAGCTGGAAACAAAAGAGGTGGCGGTATCCATCAAATCTGGCGAAGGGGGAAAAACCTTCGGGTCCATATCTTCAAAAGAAATTGTGGAAGCGGCAAGGTCACAACATGGGATAGAAATTGATAAAAAGAAAATCCAGATGCAGGAAGCTATTAAAAGCCTTGGGACATATGAAATTACAATAAAGCTGCACCCTAAGGTGACCGGCAAACTGAAAGTGAAAGTAGAAGAAGCAAAATGATTTTAATACGAGAGGGAATAAAGTGGCAGCAATGGAAGAAGCACTGCTGAAAAGGGTACTTCCGCATAGCATAGAAGCAGAACAGTCGGTAATAGGCGCTATGATTATGGATAAAGATGCAATCGTAACCGCATCGGAAATGGTAGCGCAGGAGGATTTCTACAGCAAACAATGCGGTGTTCTTTTTGAGGCGATGGTAGAGTTAAATGATGAAGGAAAGCCGGTAGATTTAATTACCTTGCAGGACAGGCTTAAGGAAAAGGATGTTCCTCCGGAAGTAAGCAGCCTGGAATATATCAGGGATCTGATTACGGCAGTTCCCACTTCGGCAAATATTAAGCATTATGTCAATATTGTGGCGGAAAAAGCTATGCTCAGGCGTTTGATAAAGCTTAATGAGGAAATTGCCAATGCATGTTATGCGGGGAAGGAAAGCCTGGAAACAATTTTAGAAGATACGGAAAAAAGGGTTTTCCGCCTGATCCAACGGAGAAACACAGAGGATTTTGTTCCTATCCGGCAAGTGGTTATGAATGCCATGGAACAAATAGAAAAGGCTTCCAAAAACAAAGGCAATGTTACGGGGATTGCAACGGGCTTTATTGACCTGGATTTCCGCACGGCAGGAATGCAGCCGTCGGATCTTGTATTGATAGCGGCCAGGCCATCCATGGGAAAAACAGCATTTGTTCTGAATATTGCCCAGCATGTAGCTTTTAAGCTAGATCTGCCGGTAGCGGTTTTCAGTTTAGAAATGTCGAAAGAACAGCTAGTGAACAGGCTTTTTTCCCTGGAATCCAAGGTGGATGCTCAGAAGCTGCGGATAGGCAATCTATCGGACCATGAATGGGAAAAGCTGATTGAATCCGCTGGCGTGATTGGACAATCTAATTTAATTATTGATGATACTCCGGGGATTACCATCAGCGAAATGCGTTCCAAGTGCAGGAAATATAAATTGGAACATGGATTAAAGATGATAATTATTGACTATCTTCAGTTAATGTCAGGAAGCGGTAAAAATGATTCCAGACAGCAGGAAATTTCAGATATATCCCGGTCTTTAAAAGCTTTGGCGAGAGAGCTTGGAGTCCCGGTGCTTGCGCTTTCCCAGTTGAGCCGTGCTGTGGAGCAGCGGCCGGATCACAGGCCGATGCTTTCTGATTTAAGGGAATCGGGGGCTATTGAGCAGGATGCAGATGTGGTAATGTTCATATACCGCGACGACTATTATCATAAGGATACAGAGAAAAAAGGGATCGCGGAAATTATTGTGGCAAAACAAAGGAACGGCCCCATTGGAACGGTAGAATTAGTCTGGCTGCCGGAATATACAAAATTTGCGAATATGCAAAAATAAATGAAACTGAAAAGAACGGTTTCCGTACGAAAGAGGATGAGCTTTGGACAAGCTGTCCTCTTTTCGTGCATTTTTAGGGACAATAGGACAAAAAGAGAGGAGAAGGAAGTATGGAACAGACACGGTATTTAATTTCGGATGCGGCAAAGCAGGTGGAGGTGGAATCCCATGTCCTGCGTTACTGGGAAGAAGAACTGGGGATTCCGATTAAAAGAAATGAATTGGGGCATAGGTATTATACATCGGAGGATGTGAACCGTTTTAGGGAGATTAAAAGATTAAAGGAGCAAGGGCTGCAATTGAAGGCGATTCGCATGGTTTTAAAAGACGGAAAATTGGAAAGGCTGGTAAGCAAAGAGGTTCCGGAGAGTATGGTAGTTTATAGAGAAGATTTAGATAATGGAGGTGCAGAAAGAGTGATAAGCGAACAGGAGAAACATATGATAGAGATTATCGGAAAAAGAGAACTTACAGAAAGGAACCAGGACAGTAGGGAGGAAAAGAGCATAAGGCTCCAGATGCTGCTGCAGCATATTATTATGGAGGCGGTAAGGGAGAATAATAAAGAATTGTGTGAAGAAATCAGGCAGTCTGTTTTGAAAGAAATTGATTATCAGTTCCGTCAGCAGGAAGAAAAAGAGGAGGAGAGGGAAAACGAACGCAGAAAAAGAGAGGAAGAACATTATAAAAAGGTGGACGAACTGCTTAGAAATTACAGCAAAAGAGGAAAACGGAAGGAAAAAGAAAAACAGCGTCATTTTGGGGCAAAGAAAAAGCCTACTGCTGTCTGATAAAAAGGAATCTATGATTAAAAAACATAAAATAAAGTGTGTAAGTTATCTAAACTTACACACTTTATTTTATGTTTTTTAAATATGTTTTATTCTTGTGAAATAGCGCCAACCGGGCAGCCGCCTGCGCAGGAACCGCAGTCGATGCATGTGTTGGGATCAATTTCAAATTTGCCGTCGCCTTCACTGATAGCGCCAACCGGACACTGACCCTGACAAGCCCCACAACTTACACAAGCGTCACCAATTACGTATGCCATAACGAAATCCTCCTTTATATGTGTATCATGATTGATAAAATGTTATCAATCTCTGCTTCTATTTTAATATAAAATGGGTGTAAATACAAGAGGAACCTTTTAGAAATTCCGGCGTTTTTTAACGCCGTCCAAAATGACCTGTTTTTTGCTTAACACTTTTTCCTTATCCATGGCGGGAACCCCAGCTAATTTGTAGGTCATGCCAAGCTTTTCATATTTCGTTTCGCCCATGGTATGGTAAGGCAGGACATCAAGGGCTTTCAGGTTTTGAAATTGCCCAATAAAGTATCCCAGGTCAAAAAGATATTTGTCGTCATCTGTAATGCCGGGAACGACCACATGGCGTATCCACATGTCAATCTGCTTTTCATTTAAATAGGAGGCAAAAGCCAAAATACCATCGTTAGGCTGGGCAGTCAGTTCCAGATGCTTTTCCGGGTCAATATGTTTAATATCCAGCATGACAAGGTCGGTTAAGGTCATTAAATGATCCAGCTTTTTAATCCACTCCGTATTTTCGGGTTTATAGGCGATGCCGGAGGTATCAATACAAGTATGGACACCTTCTTTTTTGGCAATCGTAAATAAGTCGATGAGGAAATCGACCTGCATTAAGGGTTCCCCTCCAGTCACGGTAATGCCGCCGGTTTTATAAAAAGGTTTATTGCGTTCATATTGTTCAAAAATTTCCTCTGGTTCCATGAGGGAGCCGCCGTCCATTGGCCAAGTATCCGGGTTATGGCAATAGGCACAGCGCATAGGACATCCCTGCACAAAAACAACAAACCGTGTACCTGGCCCGTCTACGGTTCCAAAACTCTCCAATGAATGTATTCTTCCTTGCATAGACGTAATCTCCTTTCCGATATTCTTTCTTATAGTATAACAGAATCTTTAAAAATATCAAAAAAAACAGAAAAAATAAAAGAACCTTGAAATATGCCGTATCAAGGTTCTTTACTGTTACCGTAAAGCCTTTGGCTTTACGGTAAGTTTTTCCCTTTTAAAGATTAAATAGATTCGTGGAATGTACGGGAAATAACATCTGCCTGCTGTTCCGGTGTGAGTTTGATAAAGTTAACTGCATATCCGGAAACGCGGATGGTCAACTGAGGGTAATTCTCGGGATGTTTTTGAGCATCCAGAAGCATATCCCTGTTCAAAACGTTAACATTGAGGTGATGCCCACCTTTTGTTGCATATCCATCTAATAAGTTTACAAGGTTATCAACCTGTGCTGAGCTTGTAGCCATTTTTATTTCCTCCTTCAAATCTTTTGATGAGGCTGCAACAGAACCTGCAGATTAAGCTGCAGCCTGGGTGTTTCAATCTTATTGATAGTCATCAAGGCCTTGTTCCAAAGTTGGTACGCTGCAGGCCAAAGGGGTTCTGGAACAATCCGTACATCCCATGGTCTGAACGCTTTTGGATTCTTCCATAGAACTGTCCGTGTCAACGTTCACATGGCCTACCCCCTGCATCATGCCGGAGTCCAGCATCTTAACGAGATCGTCAATCATTTTATTGTCATCCATAGAAATCCTCCATTCCAGCTCATCCGCCATTTTGTTTTATCAATTATTTGTTCAAATCAACTTCGATATCGCCTGCAAATACCTGATCTTCTTTGCCAAGAGCGCCAGGGATAATAGTGAAGGTATTGGAAATACCATCCTGTGCGTCTTTGAAAGGCAGTTTGGATACGGAAGACAAGGATGCTACTGCACCGTGAGTATCGCGGCCGTGCATCGGGTTAGCGCCAGGTGCGAAAGGCTGGCCTTTCTTACGTCCGTCAGGTGTGTTGCCTGTAGCCTTACCATAAGTTACGTTGGATGTAATGG
>CAJTKK010000022.1 GCA_910576535.1 uncultured Lachnospiraceae bacterium
GAGAAAATATAACATGTAGCGAGGGAGTCCAGGAGGAAATGCGAATCCTCCCGGACTTCCGGGATTTTGTAACAAAATCTGTTATGCGGTATATGTTGGGGGATTGGGGAGAAGTTGATCCTGGGGATGCAGAGCATAACCGGAAAAACCCACAGGCGGCAATCGGCGCCTATACATACAACGGAGAAATCCGGATTTATATAAAGGGTGAATACCTAGCAACACGGGTGTTTCTTCCGGAAGAATATTAGGAGGGGATAAGGTGGTAAAATTGGCAGAGCATACATACGGCAGACATATCTATATGCGGATGATGCTGGACAATAAACGCATTGAGGAGATAGATGTTTACATCGGTCAAAACGGAGAAGAAACTTACAAAACGTCCGCTGATCCGGGAGGATATACGGAAATACGAGAGCAGATTATAGCGGCTTTTAAAAAACTATATTAGGCAGAGGGAGGCATAAATAAAAGTGAGGTATAGGATTCTTTACTGGAAGTACAAAAGGAAGCTGAAAAGGCAGACAGAGGCAGTCTCCAGGCTGACAAAAGAAAGACGGGAGAGCCGAAAGGAGATAAAACGCCTCCGAAAGATGGTTGCATCCCTGGAAGATGGATATGTGGTTGAATGGTGCCATTATTGCGAAAACCAGATTGTAATGCTCTGGAATCCGGAAAAGGACGGACTTTCCGCTTTTTGCCCGGTATGCGGTCACAGGATGATGCTTTGCGATTCTTGCAATGGGGAATGTGATTATAACTATGGTTCGGATATATGCAAAGAAATGTAGGAGGGAAAAGGTTTGTATATCGGATTGCATGATGCAGAAAAAGAAGTTTTCAAACATGGAAAATCTTTTCCAAACTACGCATTAATGAAAATTTCCGCTTGGCATAAATCACAGGGAGATCAGGTTGAATGGTGGAACCCTTTGCAGACATATGACCGGGTATACAGTAGCAAGGTATTTGATTTCACGCCAGACGATCCATATTTGCCAGATAATACGATCAGAGGAGGAACCGGCTACCTGGATTTACCCATCAACAATACGCTACCTGCAGAAATAGACAGCATATTTCCTGATTATAGCATTTATCCGGAATGTGATTACGCAATAGGATATATTACAAGGGGCTGTCCTAATAATTGTAGATGGTGTGTTGTTCCTAAAAAAGAGGGGAAAATCAAACCGTACAAAACGTGGAAAGACCTTGTTAGGCAGGATTCGGATAAGCTGGTTTTAATGGACAATAATATATTGGCTTGCGAATATGGGATAGAGCAATTAGAGGAACTTTCCGGAAGTGCTTACCAGATTGACTTGAATCAGGGAATGGATGCACGTTTGGTAAATGATCGGATTGCGGAAATACTGTCACGGCTGAAATGGATAAGATTTATTCGTTTTAGTTGCGACCAAAAGAGCCAGATAGAACCGATAAAAAATACTGTGAATTTGCTCGGAAAATATGGAGTGAGACCGTACAGAATTTTTGTATATATTCTGGTGACAAAAAATGTTCAGGACGCAGCGGAACGGGTGGAGGCTTTGAAAGGGTATAAAGCTATCAACTTATACGCACAGGCTGAACGAAACGAAAGAATAGGAATCATTCCAAATTCCGAACAGTTAGAGTTTCAACAACGTTATGTATACGGCGGTTGCTACCGCAAGGAAACCTGGGAGGAATACTGCCGGCGTAGAAAATTGGTTTTTCAACAGGAGGGTTTATGATACTGGACTGTTTAATCGTGAAAGAGAAGTGGCTGAACATGATACTTGACGGGTACAAGTCCTTAGAGATCAGGGGAGGCCGGACACATAAAAGGGGGCTTATCGGACTGATCCAGAGCGGAACCGGAGAAGTAAAGGGGATTGCATCCCTGACAGATTGCCGGAAGCTGGATAAAAAAGATTTTGTACGGCTCCAGGGATTCCACCAGATCAAAGATAAAGAGTGGGAGGAGCTGCCTTATAAAAATGTTTATGGGTGGAAAATGGAGAATCGCAGGAGATTGAGGAAACCTGTAAAATATAATCATCCCAGAGGGGCGGTAATCTGGGTAAAGGTTGATATTCCGGAGGAGGTATTGTATGGCAAAGAAAAATGTGATAAATAAGTGCTGTGAAAATTGCGGATGCCTGGATAAGAGCAGATCAGAGAAAAAGACAATAGGAGAACGGGAGTTGTTATTTTATGGATGCAGTAACGGCCCTGGGGGATGCTCTCTGGCTTTCTCCCCGGATGGTAAATGTGACGGTTGTTGCGGACGATGGGAAGCCACCCAGGAAGAAAAGGCAAAAAATAAGAGCATGGCAAAGGAATTAGGAGGGCAGATAAAAGAGAGCTTTGAACGATGGAGGTATATTTCAATACATGGAGCGTCCGATCCGGTGTGGGAGGATGGTTGCAATATGAATCTTGTAAGGAATCATGTACTCTATGGAAAAAGCCAGTGCCAGTCATTGTTGCTTCCGGAAGATTACCCGGAGGAGTACTTTCTGGAAACGCCGCCAGAGGTAAACGATAAATATATGGCTAGGGTTGAGGAAATCCGGGAAAGGTCAAAGAAAAGCCTAGAGGCATACAAAGCTGATTCTGATTACCGGTTTATTCTGCAGGTTGTAAACAGGCTTACAAAGCAGCAGAACGAACAGACACATGCAAGTGCTTTCCTCCGGTATGTTTCCGGGCTGGAGGCTTCTATCCAGAATGATAGGCTGGTGGAAATGAGGCGGCATGAAAGTCCGGAACGGTATCTTGACGGCTTCCGGGAATGTCGAAAACGAATAGAGGAAATTCTGGGTAAACCTGAACCGGAGCCGGTTCTTCCGATGGGGCAGTTGTCTTTATTTGATTTATACGGATTGACATGATCCAAGAAATAAGTTAGCATATAGGAAAAGGGGGCGGTATTTTGAGAGCAGTTGATTTTGTTGTGAAACATATAGAAGATCATGGAATGACACAAGCACAGGCGGCGGCAGTAGTAGGGTGGAGCCGTCAGAATTTATGGGATAAGCTGAACAACAGAAATCCCAGGTTTAACACCATGCTTCACATATTAATGTCTTTTGGATATGAGTTACATGTGGTGCGTGACGATGGGTTATCACCAGATTGTTTTGACGAGAGGGATTTTTTCGAGGTTGCGAAAGAAAAAAATATATATTATGACGATCTGGAGGATTTGGTTGCCGCAATGGGGCATAAGTTAATAATTGAGGAAAAGCCGGAATAACAAGTTTCCGGCTTATTTTTTTAGGACGTCCTGGAATGGGGCGTCTTTTTTGATGAAAAAAATTATAAAAAATGCAAAAATAGGCTTGACGTAACGCACAATAGTGCGCTAAAGTATAACCATAGAACACACCAAAGGAAAGTAAACACACGAAACGGGAGGAAAAAATTATGATGAAGTCAGAGTTTATTGAAAGAACAGGTTTCGAGCCTACGGCAGAGGAATACGCACAGATCGAGGAGGCTTACTATGAGTTTTCCGGAGATAAAAATGCTTTCTGTAAAGATTTCCTGAAAAATAAAGGAGTTGAAAGGCTTATCAGAAATAGAGCTTCCCGGATCGAGGAACTAAAAAAAGAGCTGGAGGACATGGAGAAAAAGCTGGAGGCAGAAAAAAAAGCCTCTGAAAAAGAAATAGATTCCTTGAAAGAACAGCTTGACAAAGAGCTTGACTGGAAGCCTTGCGAGGGTGGAACCACGATGGATCAGGTCAGATATGAGGAGCTTGCTACTGCCGGAGGAACCAGGATTCTTACAGAGCAGGAAGCAAAAGACCTGATTTATAACGAGTTCGGATTCTCTCCGGAGAAGATACGGATCATCAATACAGTACACACCTATGAGGCAAATAAATATCACCGGATGCGGAAAGCAAACGAGTACACCAGGAAGCCGGTTTACAATGCTTCCGACTGGAATTATATAAGGTTTGATTGTGCCGGATGGCAGTATGAAATGGTTAATTGTAGCTTACAGAGCTATGAAAATTAAATAAAAAGAGGAGGATGCAGACATGGCAGACAAAAAGATTCAGGACATGAACGAAAACAAGGAGAGATTTTTGGCGGTTTCAAAGGAGGTTTACCCTCTTATGAACCAGATCAAGCAGCTTTTGAAAAAACATGGTTTCATTGATACAACGCATATCACAATAGGTGCGGATGATTATATGGAGTTCCGTCCGTATGAAACGGAGTGGGCTTTGCGCCGGTATAGCACCGATGGAAAGCCGAGAGCTATATTTGAATACCGGGAGGAAATCCCACTAGAGGAGGTTTAATCATGGCATACAGAGGAAATCAGAGGCTTAATGCCGAAATCGAAAGACAGATTGCCGCCTGGGATGGAACGGTACACGGCCAGGCAATCAAGAATATGTATGAGAACGGTTCAGAATACGAGAGTATTTGTGAGCTGATGGGTTTGGACTATGAAGATTATGAGGAGGAATAGCTATGACATATGAGGATGCTGTAAAAAGCGGCATGGATGGTATTGATATTTTCATGGGGCTTTGTTCCGGGGAAATAGAGGAGGATAAAAAAGAGTATGTGCATCCGGTTCATGGCCGGATAGTAGAAACCAGATTTGATCCATACCATGATGTGACCGTCTATGAGGACGGTCACGAGGAACGGTACTATATAGGAGATTAGGAGGATGCAAGCATGGTAAAAACAGTTAAAATTACGTCAGGAAATCAGATTTCAGTTGTAGAGCTTCCGGGTTGGGGCCTGGAGGAGCAGGAACGGGAGATCGGGGCAGATTGCACCGAAACGGTAAAGACGCAGAGAATGTATGAGCTTTTCAAAGATACAATCGTGATGATTGCTGATGAAAGCGGAAAAGTAAAGGAAAGACCTGATAATTTGGTTGCATCGCTTCTTTACGGATTGGAGCAGCACAGATGCACGATTGCCGGGGATATTATTTTCGGAGTATTGAGAGGCCCGGACGTTCTGCCTCCAGAAAATCCGGAGTTGCTTAAATTCTTCCTGAAAGAACATTTCCCCATACTCCGGGAGGTTCGGGGGGGGGTGAAAGTCTGTGAAAAACAAATTGACAGATTTGAATAATCACCTTTTTGCAGAACTGGAGCGGCTTTCGGATGAAGATTTGACGGATGAGGCTTTAGAAAAAGAAATCCAGAGGGCAAATGCAATATGTGGAGTGTCAACGCAGATCATAGCAAACGGTCAGCTTGCTTTAAATGCTGAAAAGCTGAAACAAAACGCTATTTCCGCAGATTTTAAGGTCCCGTCATTCCTGGAGGATAAAGGCAATGCGTAGTATTCATAATTGGACGGATAAAGAAAAAGAGTTCCTCCGCAGATACGTCCAGGATCATACCTGGACGGAAACAGCGGAGGAGTTCAACAAGAAATTTGGTTGTGATTTATCCAGGGATGCAGTCAAGGCGGCTGGTGGCAGATACGGGATCAGGACGGGGAGAAACGGGAGGTTTGAAAAGGGTAGCATACCGGCGAATAAGGGTAAGAAAATGTCGGCTGATGCCTATAAGAAGTGCGCTCCGACTATGTTCTATAAAGGACAGCCGCCAACTAACCATAAGCCAGTAGGAACAATAAGCGTCCGGAACAATTATAAAAGAGGGCAAAAGTGCGTCTATGAAAAGGTGGCAGAGCCTAATGTCTGGAGGAGAAAATCTGTGCTGGAATGGGAAAAGTGCAACGGCCCGGTTCCTAAAGGTAAAATGATTATTTTTGCAGATGGTGATCCTTTGAACACGGATATTTCTAACCTGATGATGATAGACATGTCACAAAATGCGGTGATGAATCACCAGGGAATAAGGGGAAGCGACAGGGAGAGCATGGAGGCCGCTGTAAATGTGGCTTCTGTAAAAATAAAAATATCAGAGAGAAAGAGAGGGCTTAAAAAGCATGGCAGTAGTAAAAGAGTTGAACGCTGATCTGGTACATCAAGCAAATTATAACAGCATGGGAGGAAAGAGGGGCGATCTTTCCAATGCTTCCTACAAAGAGTGTGTTGAAAAAATTTTATCGTGGCCGGTTTCGGAGGAGAAGAAGCAAAAGATCCTGGATAAACTCCATGAAAAGTGTAGTGAAATCCTGAAATATGAGGCGCAGCATGTAAGCGTTATGGTAGCCGGTCCGGCAAGGTACAATTCCCGGAAACTGGATAAGTCAGACCGTATTCTGGAATTATCATCGGGGCTTTACCAGTGGTTTAAAGAACTGGAGGAGCAGGTCCAGGAGAGCCAGAGGAAAAACAACAAGGCAGAGAGTCTCTTGAAAACAATAGAGCTCTGCAGGAGTTCAGACAATCCATGCGATCCGACAGGCTACTTGGCAGAATTGGCTATGTATGATAACCAGTCTTTCATCCGGATATATGAGGAATTGTACCCGGAATACAAGTGGAGGAAAAACAGCAACATAGCAAAGTTGTATCAGAAATCCGTTGCCGGAGAAATTAAGGAAATCCGGAAAGAGGTTTTCTTTGAGGATGAAAACCTGACCGCATACATGGAGGGGGACAGGGCGTACATCAAATTTATTATGAGGCCGAAAAGACAGCTCCACGTTGCACTGAAAAGCCGGGGCTGGTGGTGGAATAGTTACCAGAGAGCGTACAGCACGTATCCGGATAGGCTGGATAAAGAGTGGGTTTCTTCAATCAGTACCAGGTATGCAAATTACATTTAGGAGGTGGCGAAGCATGGAAATTACACCTATACCAATAAAAAGCCGTCATGAGCCTATAACGCAGTCAGAGAGTATAGAAGTGTTCGACCTAGTAAGAGCATTTACAGATCAGCTCTCTAGGGCAATAGATACGTCAATAATTTGCTTACTGAATGATACAATAGGCGGTGATTGGAGATATGAGGATGTTGTTCTGGAGAAGATACCAGAGAGTCCAGATGTTCCGGGAATGGCATGTTTTATTCTGTACCAGGGGAAACAGGTAGGGAGGATTCGACACACGGTACATTCAGAGGGGCAAAAGATAACAGGAGATATTTGTATAGAGATTATGGAGGAGGAAAAGAGTGAAAAGAGGAGATTTCAACAGAAAGTTGTATGACAGGGTGCGAAAGATGGATCACCGCCAGATGCAGGAATTTTACAACCAGGTATTTGATTCCGGGTATGCTGCCGGAGTAAAAGATGCGTCCGAAAAGAGGCAGGTTCCGGAGCTGATCGGACTGGAGGAGAAATTGCAGGAAATCCGTGGGATAGGAGGAGCGAAAGCCAGGGCGATAAGTGAAACGGTAAAAGAGTTTCTGGAAAGAAAGGGAGCAGACGCCGATGAAAACAGTTCTGCATTATCCGGGGAGTAAATGGAAAATAGCACCGGAAATTGTGAAAAGAATACCAGATCATCATACATATTGCGAACCATATTTCGGTAGCGGAGCCGTATTCTTCAGTAAGGAACCGAGTGCTATTGAGCTTATCAATGACCTGGATAACAACGTGCCGACATTGTTCCGTTGTATCCGGGATGATCCGGAGAAGCTGGCCGGAATAGTGGCGGCTACTCCATACAGCCGATTTGAATATGAGAGAGCTTTTTATGCTGATGATGAAACAGACGATTTTTTAAGGGCAGCAAATTTCCTGATTACATGCTGGCAAGGTCACGGGTTCCGTACAAACGGCTATCGGGTAGGCTGGAAAAATGATGTTCATGGGAGGGAAAGCATGTATGCCCTCCGGAATTGGTACAATCTTCCGGAAAAGATACTGGAGGTTGCAGAACGCCTCCGGTGCGTCCAGATTGATAACAGGCCGGCTTTGGAGATTATAAGGCGGTTTAATTATCCGGATGTTTTTATGTATATTGATCCTCCGTATCTCTGGAAAACCAGGATGGCAAAACAGTATCGCTATGAAATGACAGATGCCGATCATGAGCAGCTTCTCCAGGAGCTTCTCACAACCCAAGCTATGGTAATGATAAGCGGTTATGAATCGGACATGTATAACGATATTCTGAAAGACTGGCATAAAGAGCAATTTAGGTCACATGCCGAGCACGGAGGGAGCAGGATAGAAACTGTCTGGATGAATTACGAGAGGCAGTTTACTATACAAGAATTTCAGCAGCAAAAATTATTTTAAACCAGGAGGAAAAAGAAAAAAATGAGTAATTTGGAGAGGAAAGTTTACAGTTCTTATGCCTTTAAAGAGGATGAAAGGGAAAAGAGCAAGATCAATCACGAAATATACCAGGAGTTGAAAGAAAGGTGGAGGATATGTTGCGGAACGGAGCAGTACAATCAGAAATCAAAAAAAATGGAGCCTATCAATTTTGAGGAGTTCGATTTGGTATACAAAAGAAAAGCTGGACATGGACATGGAGAGTATACGATCCTGAAAAACGAAACTGGCCTGACCGCTGATGAAATAGCTCTCATTCTGGATGGCGGTAATCTTTGCTTTGGATATACAAGGAAAAGGAAAAATTTCTTTTATGTTTTCGAGGATTGAGGAGGAAACAATGGATTTATACAGAGGAAAGGCAAAAATGACCAGTGACTGGATCGTAGGCGCCGCCGTTGTTATCGGAGAAAAGGCTCATATCCTGGGATCGGAAAGCATTTTCCCAGAACGGCCAGCGTATCACGGAATGAGTGTTGGAGCCGGACTGGAGGATGCCTGTATCACTGACCGATATGAAGCGGCGGCCTATGGATGGACGGAAGCACTGGAGAGATACGAGGAAAATTTCCCCAAGTGGATAGAGGTAGAGCCGGAAACGGTCACAAGATGCTGTGACAAGCACGATGTTCCGGGAAATGTTCTCTTTGAGGGGGATGTATTCAGAAATCCGGATAATTTGCTTTTTGAAATCTGCTATGGAAAATATATGGCTTTTTGTCCTGGGGATAGAGAGTGGATGGAAAACGTGGGCTTTTTTGCAGTATCAATGGATGCGGCAAACCTATACGGAGTAAAAGAGCCTATGCCCCTGGGAATGACAGAGGAGTATGCTTTCCTGGTAGGAAATATATTTGACAAACCGGAATTAAGGCAGGCGGCAGGACAGGAGGCCGGGCAGGATGCGGCACAGCCTTTGCTCATACCAGCAACGTAAAAATGATAGAAAAATAAGGAGGCTTGTGTTATAATGCAAAGTATACGAAATAGAGAAAAGATAAAAAGACGCATTAAAAAGAATGGCATTTGTATAATTATATCGGTGATTGCAACTCTGGGGATTGTCGGCTCTCAAAATGGAGAAGAGAATGCTGAACAAGTAAACGATCCAGAAGCAATAGAAAGTCCGGAGGCGGTTTTTGAACCGGCAGAGCAGGAAATCACCACCACTAAACCGGAAACGCTTCAGGAAGCTAAAACAGAGCTAGAGGAGGCAAAACCGGAAAGTGATAACCCTTTGATGAACGCAGAAATTCAGATAGGGGACGTGTTGAACGGAACCAAAACCGAAAAGTTAGGAGAATGGGCTGAAATCCAGATCGGCAAAGAAACACTGAAAGAAATCACCCAGGAGCAGTTTTTGGAGTTTTGTAACGGCACTGTTAGAGATAGCGGCTATAACTGGTTCACAATCTCTTGTGAGGACGGAACCGGTATACAGTTTGCAGGTTCTATTCCTTATGTTTCCACATATGGCAGTCTGGATAATGAAGGTTGTATTGCTGAATCTATCGGTACAATTACAATCCAGGAGGACGGAACATACAGCTACACAAAAACAGAGTAAAGGGCCGGAGGAATCAGGGATAATTACATTTGTATGTTTTCGGTTACAATTCATTAATATCCGGGATGCGATGTTTATTACAAATTCCTTTACAAAATACAAATAATGTTATATCCTTAATATCAATAGGGAATGTTTATGGAGAGGGTTTGCAGTAGTTTGAAATAAAATAGTGGAGGGGAAGGGAAAAATCCGAAGGTATTATATGCAACGATTTTACCAATAAGAGGAGTGTAAGGGGTTATGGAAGAGCGGAGAAGAGCGAGAAGGATGAAGATGGAATCTACGCTAATCGTCAAAAGGATTGACAGTGGCATGGATGCAGAGGTTACAATAGACATCAAAGATTTATCCAAGTCAGGAATCGGCTTTTATTGCAAGGAGGTATTGGAAGTAGGATCTATTTACCAGTCTTCCATTAGGATTTGGACCAAGGAGATTATTCCTGTTTTATTAAAAGTAGTAAGAAAAGTGGAGAAGGAGAATGATAATTTTTACGGCGCAGAGTTTATGGGGCTGTCCGAAATTGACATGTTCCGTATCGCAGTATACGAAGAACTGGAAAGATTAGAAATAATGGAATGAAAATTTGAATAAATGGAAAATAAGATGAAAAGAAAAATAAGTTGAAAAGAAAAATAAGTTGAAAAGGGAAATGAGATGAAAAGAAAAACTTCCGGAAGGTAATGCCTGCCGGAAGTTTTTTGCATAATAAGATTCGGGTAACAAAAAGTTTGCCAAGCGGCGCTGCCGGACTGACGTTTTGATACCGGAATCATAATCATATTCAAATAGATTCTGATAAAGAGTGCAGGTCGGAGTAAAAGCTGGGATAGCTGATGGAGACGCATCCGCTGTCCGGAATTTCCGTTTCCCCTTGGGCAATCAGGGCGGCTATGGCGAAGCTCATAGCAATCCGGTGGTCGGCATGGGTATGGATGAGGGCGCCTTTCAGAGGGGGTACCCCGGGGGTCTTTCCCTCGATAATCATGCCGTCTTCGGTGGCAGTAACGGAACAGCCCATAGCGGAGAGGTTTTGAACCATAACATCAATGCGGTTGGATTCTTTGACTTTTAGTTCCGCGGCATCTTTGATAATGGTAGTGCCTTCCGCCGCCGCAGCCATTATGGCGATGATGGGGAGTTCATCGATAAGGGTAGGGATTATCTCCCCTTCGATTACCGTTCCATGAAGAGGGCTGTAGGTAATATGCAAATCTGCGGTAGGTTCCCCATCCCGGTTTTCATTCAGCAGACAGATATGCCCGCCCATAGCTTTTGCCACTTTCAATATGCCTGCCCGGGTAGGGTTAATGCCTACGTTGCGGATAAGGATATCCGAACCGGGAACGAGAAGACCGGCGGCAATAAAATAAGCGGCGGAGGAAATATCCCCGGGTACATTGATTTTCTGCCCGGTAAGGCGGGGGCGGGGGATAATGGTTGCAGTATTTCCGTCTGTTTTTATATCCGCACCGAAGGAGCGCAGCATCAATTCGGAATGATTCCGGCTGAGGGTTGGTTCTGTAACGGAGGTTTCGCCGTCAGCATATAACCCGGCCAGTAAAATGGCAGATTTGACTTGCGCGGAAGCTACTTTGGAATGGTAATGGATTCCTTTTAAAGGCTGCCCTTCGATAAGCAGGGGGGCACAGCCGTTGTGATGCAGGCTTTCGATATGGACGCCCATAAGGGAAAGCGGCTCTATGATACGCTTCATGGGGCGCGTTTGGATAGAAGCGTCTCCGGTTAGCGTGGAAGTAAAGGGCTGGGCGGAAAGAATGCCGGAAATAAGCCTTGTAGTGGTGCCGCTATTACCCGTATCCAAAACCCCGGAAGGTGCGCAGAGGCCGTCAAGCCCTTTGCCTTGTATGGTAATGATGTGATTCTCATTTTCGATTTCTATGCCAAGACGGCGGAAACAGCCAATAGTGGAAAGGCAGTCTGCGCCTTGGAGAAAGTTTATAATTTCGGTTTTCCCTTCGGACAACGCACCGAACATTACGGCGCGGTGGGAAATGGATTTATCGCCGGGAACGGTAATTTCCCCTTTTAAACAGTTTGCTTTTTGAAATTTCATGGAAATCCTCCGGTTTTTATTTTTTCTCGTAGATGGTATATCCGTTATCCTGCAGGATGTTTGCGGCGGCTTTGACCGCGCTTTCTTCGTAAAATTCAATCCGTAAAGCGCCCTCCTCCGCTTCCCGGTTATGGGTAATGCCGATATTCTTGATGCTGATGCCGCTTTGGGCGAGCAATGCAGCAATGGTAGCTAATGCCCCGGCTTTATCCGCAATATCTATGGTAATGGAGTAGGATTTTTTAATCGGGCCGCTGGAAGCTTCTATAAAGGAATCCCTGTAAAGGCGGGCCTGCTGGAAAAAATCATACAATATGGCTTCATCCCGTGTGGAAAGTTTTTCTTTCAAAGCAGTCAGGGATTCGATATAGTGGTTTAAGAGCCGGAGGATATTTTCCGTATTGGTCAAACAAATCTGCTGCCACATATCGGGGGAAGAAGAAGCAATTCTTGTAATGTCTTTGAACCCTCCGGCAGCAATCATTTTCATTGTGCCGTCTTTGGAGTCGCTTTCCCGGACTAAATTAACAAGGGAAGATGCGATAATATGGGGCAGATGGCTGATAGCAGCCGTGACATAATCATGCTGTTCATTTTCCAGGACAAGAGGGATGGCGCCCATAGAAACCACGAGTTTTTCATATTCTTCCAGACGCTTTGGCGCGGTAGCGCAGGTAGGCGTAAGAATATAGTAAGCATTTTCCAAAAGATGGGCTTTAGAATTGGCATATCCAAAACGTTCGCTCCCTGCCATTGGATGCCCGCCGATGAACTGGCCGGATAGCCCAAGGGCTTCAATTTGCTTATGGATGCCCGACTTCACGCTTCCCACATCGGTAAGGGTACAGAAGGGGGAAAGAAATTCCTTTAATTGAATTAAGTTTTCAGCATTGCCGGATACCGGGGCGCAGAGGAAAATATAGTGGCAACCGGAAAAAGAAGCATTGATGGCAGGAACGGTTTCATTGGCAATGCCGTCTTCTTTTGCCCGAATTAAAGTGTCTTTATTTTTATCATATACGGTAATCCATAAATCCGGTATGGAGGCTCTAAGCGCTTTGGCAATAGACCCTCCGATTAATCCAAGACCGATAAATCCTATTTTTAATGTCTCCATGTGTGCCCTCTTTTTGTTAGTTGATTCCTGCGGAAAAACTGCGCCCTGCAAGGCTGCAGAAAGGCTTCAGTTCTTTTGTCAGTTTGCCAAACTTTTCAAAGGTCAGTGACTGGGGACCGTCGGAAAGCGCGCAGGACGGGTTGTTGTGTACTTCAATCATCAGGCCGTCCGCACCGCAGGCGATAGCAGCTTTGGCCATCGGAGTTACGTACTTATAGGAACCTGTGGAATGGGAGGGGTCGGCAATAACCGGAAGATGGGTTTTCCCTTTCAGAACCGGAATTGCGCTTAAATCCAGGGTATTTCTGGTAGCCGTTTCAAAAGTACGGATGCCCCGCTCGCATAATACCACGTTTGGATTGCCTTCTGCAATGATATATTCCGCCGCATTCAGCCATTCATCGATAGTAGCACATAACCCTCTTTTTAAAAGGACAGGGAGGCCGGAACGGCCGGCTTCTTTTAACAGGATAAAATTCTGCATATTCCTTGCGCCGATTTGGATCATGTCGACATACTTGACGGCAGCATCAATGGCTTCCCTGCATACGACTTCACAGATGGTTGCAAGGCCGGTTTCTCTGGCAGCTTCCTGCATATACCGTAAGCCTTCTTCTTCAAGCCCCTGAAAGGAGTAAGGGGAAGTCCTTGGCTTATATGCGCCGCCCCTGAGGATGGTAGCGCCGGATTGTTTCACGGCGCGTGCGATGCACAGGAGCTGTTCTTCCGATTCCACGGCACAGGGCCCGGCCATAATAGTGGCAGTGCCAGGGCCGATGGAAGTATTCCCTACCTGTATCGTGGAAGGCTCCGGATGGAATTTTTTATTGGCAAGCTTATAAGTTTCCGTAACAGGTACAATTCTGTCTACGTCCTTAAAACTGATAAGGTTGTCTGTAGGAAGTTTTGTCTTGTCGCCTACGATACCGATGATGGTGACTTCTTCCCCGTGGGAAAGATGTGTGTTTAAGCCGCTGTTTTCAATATAGGATACCACGGAATGAATACTTTCCTGCGCGGCATTGGGTTTCATTACAATAATCATAATTTTTCTCCGTTTCTGTCTGCCCGGCGCTATTGCAAAGATGGCCGGGGATTTTTATGTGCCGCCCCGTGCAGAGGGAATATGCCGCTATGCGGCGCACAGGGAGCGCAGCGAGTAGGGGAAGATGAATCTTCTCTGCTCGATTGGTTAGATATCATTTTTCACATGGACAATATACCACTTCAACGCGCGAAAGTCAATAAAGATTCGCGGTTCCGGGATGCCCGCCTTTGCTTCTGCATGGGGTATCTGTCCATTTTGTCCGTTATCCGAGCCTAGGGAGGGATAAATTACTATACAAATTGTTTTATTTTGCTTGTAAAGTGAGGACAATTTTAGTAAAATATACACATGGGAGTAAAAGGGCAGTAGAAAAATCCAATTACAGCCTAAGCACAATGCCCCAAAATAGCATAAATTGGAGGAATTTATATGAATGTTTACACAACTGACAAGATTAGAAATGTAGTATTGCTCGGTCACGGGGGGTGCGGGAAGACCAGTCTGGTAGAAGCGATGGCATATTTATCCGGTATCACATCCAGAATGGGAAAGGTATCCGACGGCAATACGGTAAGCGATTTTGGAAAAGAAGAGCAGAAAAGGCAGATTTCCATTTCCACATCGGTAATACCGATTGAGTGGGAAGGGATTAAGATAAATATTCTGGATACCCCGGGGTTTTTTGATTTTGTAGGGGAAGTGGAAGAAGCAGTCAGTGCAGCAGACGCAGCGATTATCGTTGTTTCCGGAAAAGCCGGCATGGAAGTGGGGACGGAAAAAGCGTGGGAAATATGCGAAAAGTATAAACTGCCCCGTTTTATTTTCGTTACGGACATGGACGTAGATAATGCTTCCTTCCGCCAAGTAGTGGAAGACATGACGAAGGCTTATGGAAAGAAGATGGCTCCGTTCCATCTGCCGATCCGTGAAAACGAAAAATTTGTAGGGTATGTCAACGTAATTACGGAAACCGGCCATAGATGGCAGGGCAAAGAAGTGGTAGACTGCGATGTGCCGGAATACAGCAAAGCAAATCTCCAGCTTTGCAAGGATACCCTTATGGAAGCGGTAGCAGAGACGAGCGAAGAGTTTATGGAACGCTATTTCGGCGGCGAGACTTTTTCTGAGGCGGAAATCAGGGCGGCTTTGCGTAGCAATGTAATCGATGGCTCGATTGTGCCGATGACGATGGGATCCAGCATATTATGCCAGGGTATTTATACTTTGCTGGATGATATTGTGAAGTACATGCCCAGCCCGGAAAATAAGGACATTGCAGGGGTCAGCCTTAAGACGAATGAAATTTTTGAAGCGAACTTCGATTTTGCAAAAGCAAAATCCGCTTATATTTTTAAGACGATTGTGGATCCTTTTATCGGCAAATATTCGCTGGTTAAAATATGCTCCGGTGTATTGAAAATAGATGACATGATTTATAACAGCGACAAAGATGTGGAAGAGAAAGTGAGCAAGCTTTATGTGATGCAGGGGAGCAAGCCCATTGAAATCAAAGAGCTTCACGCAGGGGATATCGGGGCGATTGCAAAACTGACAGCGGCAAGGACAGGGGATACCCTTTCCACCAAAGCCACAGCGATTAAATTTGGCAAGGCGGAGATTTCCACACCTTATACATATATGAGGTACCATGCGAAGAACAAAGGGGACATTGATAAGATTTCCCAGTCGTTGCAGAAGATGGCCCATGAAGACCAGGCCATGAAGGTAGTAAATGATGCGGAAAACAGGCAGACTTTGATTTACGGCATGGGAGATTTACATCTGGAAGTCATTGCCAGCAAGTTGGCAAATGAGTATAAGGTAGAAATCGAACTGACACAGCCGAAGGTAGCGTTCCGTGAGACGATTAAAAAGAACTCGGATGTGGAATACAAATATAAAAAGCAGTCCGGCGGGCATGGGCAGTATGGCCATGTAAAGATGCGCTTTTCACCGTTAGGGGATTTGGAGAAGCCGTATGAATTTGCGCAGGAAGTAGTAGGCGGTGCGGTACCGAAGAACTTCTTCCCGGCGGTGGAAAAAGGTTTGCAGGATTCCATATTGAAGGGCCCTCTGGCAGCATATCCGGTAGTGGGTGTGAAAGCAGTGCTGTACGATGGTTCCTACCATCCGGTAGACTCTTCGGAAATGGCATTCAAGATGGCTACGATTCAGGCTTTCAAGAAAGGATTTATGGATGCCCATCCGGTACTTTTAGAGCCGATTGCAAATATTAAGGTAACCGTACCGGATGCATATACAGGCGATGTTATGGGTGATTTGAACAAGAGAAGGGGAAGGGTACTCGGTATGAACCCGGTAAACGGCAAACAGGTAATTGAAGCCGATATCCCTATGACAGGATTGTTCGGATATTGTACGGATTTACGCTCCATGACGGGCGGACGAGGCACTTACGCATATGAGTTTGTAAGATATGAGCAGGCGCCTGGCGATGTACAGGAAAAGGAAGTGGCAGCCAGGGCAGCAAAAGTTGCGGAAGGCAGCGACGATTAAGATGGATGGAAAACGCCGGTGGAATGCCGGCGTTTTTTGCGGCATACGTTTTTGAGGGGTAAAAGTCACTGATCCGTATTTGCTGATTTGCTCAAATTGGATGCGGACAATCTGATCTGCCCGCATATCCTCACCCGGGGTATCTGACAGGACGATGACTGGCACAAAACGGATACGGCGTATATTCGCCAGCCAGTCGATTTGCCGGATGCTCCGCAGATACTCTAAATCCACAACCAGCAGATGGAATATTTGGCTATGCAGCAGACGGTCTTCCTCTTGTGTTCTTACTTACCTCCGGCCACTTTCGCCGGATACCATTTCTGGAACCAAGCTGTAAAAATTCCCATGAAAATGGGAAGTACAGAATTGATGAGTCCAATATAGCTACTAACAGGGGTTCGCATCAATAGCCAAGTAAAGAGGGATGTAAACAGGTAAAGGACCCCCCAAAGCATAGTCAGAATACGGTTGGTTTTTAAAAAGAGCGCATTTTGTAAAGCGTCCTCACCACCATAGCTGTTCATAGAATAATGAGCCGTAAGAGGTACTTTCCCAAAACAGGACACAAGCCACATTGTGCCAAAGGAAAGATATGACAGCGGCAACATCCACTTTTCTGAACATCCGGCCAGCATCGTAACGGAAAAACCTGTTACCAAAGCGTTTGTCAAGATATCATACACTGTTTTTCTGTTTCGATAGAAAACAAGAGGAATCAGCGCGCATACAACGATGCTGAAAAGAATTCCCACTTGCTTGTGGACCGCGGGGGCTACCCATAAAATAATCCACGGGATGAGCATAATGTTCATATTGGTGTTTTTCTGCGCTGGGGCCGCCTTTGCCCGTTCCATCTGCGGCTGTGAACCGCCAAAGTAGGTGTCCCATTTCAGCATCAAGGTAAAATCCCCTTTGACTTTGTAAAGCCCTTGCATCATGGCTTCATCACCCCGAATTTCTCCGGCTGCAATTGAGCGCCATACAGTAACTGGCGTTTCAATGTTTGTAGTGGCCATTAAAGACCCGTCTGTATAAACATGGCTACCGTCTTTTCCCAGCAGGATTTGGTATTTTTCCTCCACATCCGTATAGTGCATTTCCAGCACGATGTCTTTGCCGGGATAGTTTTCCTTGCAATAAAGCGCCGCCATTTGCCTGGTAAAAATCAGCGTGTCAGATTCTTTTTTTGTGGTAGTCTCTCCTGTTTTTGCGCCGCTCTTATTAATCCCCCAGCTTGCGTCAGCGCAGGCTTCAAAGGTTTCTTTTGGCAGTAAAAGCTGGTCAAGCAGTTCCCGTGTCGGGCCGGAAATGCTGCCGCTGGCGTATTCCCGTCCCGCCAACTTCACATATGAAAGGTATTCATTCGTGCGTGTAGATAGCTCTGGCACCCGAAATAGTTCGCCCTGACCGCAAAAAACGGTCGTATAATTTCCCCGCCCGCAGAGATGATCGAAAAGACTATATACGCCGTCATAGTTTCCCTTTGCCGTATAAAAGCCGCAGGTGGAGATTACCACCGTTCTTTTTCCGCTTATATCATACCGGGAGGGATGGCCTCCATTTCCGATCTGTCCCTCCTTTTCTTCCATGAAAGGAAGAAGCATGGGTAACTGGCGGTCAATCAGGTTCTTTAGTGAACCGGGAACCGTAAAATAATATAGAGGGAAACTCCATATGGTAATGTCCGCCCAAAGCAGGTCTTGAATGACCTGTTGCATATCATCCTGTATGCAGCATTGTCCGGGAGTACGGTTCCAACACGAAAAGCAGCCAAGGCAGGGTTTAATATTCATACGACTGAGAGAAAGCTCCTTC
>CAJTKK010000023.1 GCA_910576535.1 uncultured Lachnospiraceae bacterium
AAAAAAAACGTGCGCTAGAGGATTCGAACCCCCGACCTTTTGGTCCGTAGCCAAACGCTCTATCCAGCTGAGCTAAGCGCACATTTGTTGGAAATTACTTCTATAGGAAGCTCTTACACAACGATTTTATTTTACACGCTTATCAGCAAGTTGTCAAGCCTTAAAGTCTAAATACCTATAAAAATAAATCTTCAAGGTAATAGGTTATTTCCTCCAAACAGCCATGGACTTACCATTTCCTGGGAATTTGCGCTTTTATGCCAATCCGTCAGCCCAATTCCCGTAATTTTGCATAACAGTATCGCAAATCTGTAGGGAGAATGCCCATCTCTCAGGCATTCTCCCGATTTGATCTTTTTAATAAGATAAGAAATCACGCCATGATATGAGGAATACACAGCAAGGTTAACTGCCGGGCCAACTTTTTTACTCGTTTCCAGGAAATGACGGAATTCCTGCAAAACCTTTCGACAAATCCTCATCTGTAGGAACATAATCCGACATTTCCCCATCATGGAACTTTCCATAAGCTACCATATCAAAATATCCCGTACCCGTAAGGCCGAAAACAATGGTTTTTTCTTGCCCTGTTTCTTTGCACTTCATCGCTTCGTCAATTGCAACTTTTATTGCATGGGAGCTTTCCGGGGCAGGGAGGATCCCTTCTACCCTTGCAAACTGCTCTGCCGCCTGAAAGACAGATGTCTGCCCTACATTAACAGCTTCCAGCAATCCATCATGGTATAACTGGGAAACAACCGAACTCATCCCATGATATCTCAGGCCTCCCGCATGGTTAGAAGCCGGCATAAAACCGCTTCCCAAAGTATACATTTTTGATAAAGGACATACCTTTCCGGTATCGCAGAAGTCATAAACATATTTCCCTCTTGTCAGGCTCGGGCAGGAAGACGGTTCTACCGCAATAATCCTATAATCTGCTTCCCCCCTTAGCTTCTCGCCTACAAAGGGAGAAATCAAACCGCCTAAATTAGATCCCCCTCCTGCGCATCCTATAATAATATCCGGCTTTATATCATATTTATTTAATGCCGCCTTTGTCTCTTCCCCAATGATAGATTGATGGAGCAGAACCTGTGACAACACGCTTCCCAAAACATAACGGTAGCCGTCCATGCCGGCAGCCGCCTCCACCGCCTCCGAAATCGCACATCCAAGGCTTCCTCCTGTCCCCGGGAACTGGGCAAGGATCTGCCTGCCCACCTTTGTGGTTTCCGAAGGGGATGGCGTCACCTGCGCACCATAAGTACGCATTACTTCACGGCGGAAAGGTTTCTGTTCATAAGAAACCTTTACCATATATACGCGACAGTCCAAACCAAAATATGCGCAGGCCATAGAAAGCGCTGTCCCCCACTGCCCTGCCCCCGTTTCTGTCGTCACGCCTTTTAACCCTTGTTTTTTTGCGTAATATGCCTGTGCAATGGCAGAATTCAGTTTATGGCTTCCGCTCGTATTATTTCCTTCAAATTTATAATATATCTTAGCCGGCGTTTCCAGCTTCTTTTCCAGACAGTACGCCCTTACCAGCGGCGCCGGACGGTACATCCTATAAAAATCCTGAATTTCCTGCGGAATATCAATATAAGCATCCGTATCGTTCAATTCCTGTTTTATCAGTTCATCGCAAAATACGCCCTGCAGTTCTTCAAAGGTCATGGGTTTCAATGTCTCCGGGTTTAACAGAGGCGCCGGTTTGTTTTTCATATCCGCGCGCACATTGTACCATTGTTTTGGCATTTCACTTTCTTCCAAATAAATTTTGTAAGGTACTTTTTTTTCTGACATTTTTCTTCTCCTTTCTTTCCCCGCCGGGCCTTTCCGGATCTTTCTTAAAGGACAGCTTTCCGCTATGCAAAAAAAATCCTATCCCGGCTTTATGCCGGGACAGGACAATATTCCTGCGGTGCCACCCTGCTTGACGCTATATTGCATCCACTCATGATATGCCAACACATATCCGCTTCTTAACGGAGGTTCTACTCCGGCGCCCTTACTTCCAGAAGCTATGCTCCAGTTTCCGTTTGCTCTCCAAAGCCCATTCCATACAACAATCTGTACTGCACTCCCACCCCCTGCAGCTCTCTGAAACATCTTCTTTGTATGTACTCACGCTTTATCAACGATTTATTAAATTCTATGCAATATTTGTAAAAAAGTCAATACTTTTTTATTTCTTTTTCTCTCTTCAGCATTCCACCACCGCTACGCCGCAGGAGGGCAATACTAATCCTCCTTTTTCTATTCTTACATCTTCCCTATTTTTCAAAAGGATTTTCCCCCTATTCCCCTCATGCAAAGCCGTTTCTCCCTCCCCAAAATTGGCCGCAACAAGAATATCTTTATCTTTATCTTTCCTATGATACGCAATTATTTTCTCCTGCCCGTCATAGGCGGGGATGAAATCGCCGTAGGTAAACACTTCCCTATATGCCTCTGATTTACGTAAAGCCAGCAGCTCCTTATAATAGGAAAGCACCGAAGAAGCATCCCTTTCTTCCTTTTCTACATTAATCTCCGTATAATTCGGGTTTACCTTCAGCCAAGGCCTGCCCGATGTAAACCCGGCATTCTTACCAGCATTCCACTGCATCGGCGTTCTTGCATTATCCCTGCTGTGTTTAAAACACACATCCATTGCTTCCTCCACGCACAGCCCTGCATTGATTGCCATTTTATACTGGTTTTTTGTATCTATGTCATCATACTCTTCCATGCTCTCCATTCTGCAGTTTTTCATTCCAATTTCCTGTCCTTGATAGAGAAACGGCAGACCCCGGAGCAATATGCTCACAGTTGCAAGCATCTTTGTCCCATCATCTCCCTGGGCATAGGCGGGCAGATATGTACTGGCGCCTCTTGGCTCATCATGGTTTTCAATAATATTCGCCAAAAAGCCAATACCCTGGCACGTCAATTGGGATGCCGTCAAAGCGCTGCGCCATTTATAGAAATCATACTCCGGCGCATCATACCATCCATGCCCGCCCAACGTAGCCTCCAACGGCGCAAAATCAAACATAGTGGAAAAATGCCCTTCATCCCCTATAAATTCTTCCAGTTCCCCTTCTTTCATATTAAACACTTCCCCTACCGAAAATGCATCATGCCTCTGGAACGTCTCCCTGCGCAGTTCTTGAAGAAGTTCACCGATTCCCTCTGCCTCCTCCACCATTCTTGTGCATCTAACCAGCCCGTCGTCCCCATCCGGTTCATAATCAGGGAAACTATCTGTTTTTTTGATATTAATAATCGCATCAATACGGAATCCGGCCAACCCCTTATCCAGCCACCAATTAATCATCCGGAATAATTCTTCCCGTACTTTTTTATTCTCCCAATTTAAATCGGGCTGTTCCTTGGCAAACAAGTGAAGATAATACAAATCCGTTCCCGGCACTTTTTCCCAAGCGCTTCCTCCAAAATAAGAACGGTAATTGCTAGGCTCTTTTCCATTTTTCCCTTTTTCAAAATAAAAATATTGTCCATATTCCCCTTCCGGATCTGCTAATGCTTTCTGAAACCATTCATGCTGATCTGAACAATGATTAATCACCAGATCCATTAATATAGATATCTCCCTTTTTTTTGCTTCCCTAAGCAATTCGTCAAAATCTTCCATTGTGCCAAATGCCGGATCTATTTTATAATAATCAGAAATATCATATCCCTGATCCACAAAAGGGGATTGGTAAATGGGCGATATCCAAATAATATCAATCCCTAAATCCTTCAAATAATCTAATTTTTCTATGATCCCCCTGATATCGCCAATTCCATCCCCATTGCTGTCATAAAAACTTTTCGGGTAAATCTGATACGCTACTTTTCCATGCCACCATTGTTTTTTCATATTATGCCTCCGTTCCCGCCCGGAAACTGCCGCCGCTCTTCAACTCCGCCTTTTCCGCTTCCGCCGCATCCTATTTATTGTCTTTTCTTCCGGGTCATCTTATCTTGGTTACATTATATGAACTTCTTGTTACCTTTTCTTTAACGGTTCTGACTATTTATTACGCTATTTTGACTTTTTCTATATTCAGAAGGAAGTACCCCCTTCTGTTCCTTAAACCGTCTGATAAAATACCCCATATTTTCATAGCCGCATTCCATAGCAATATCAATAATCTTTCTGTCGGTCCGGAATAAATATTGAGCAGCCTTTTCCACCCTGACTTCATTCACATATTCCGTGGGCGTTTTTCCCGTAAGCCGCTTAAAATATCTGCAAAAATACTGTGCATTCATCTGCAGCACCCCGGCCATATCCTGATTTGTAATATGCTTTCCATAATTCTCCTGGATAAACCCCAATACCTTTTTTATATTCTCAATTTTTTTGCTTTCATAGTCCACCGTATTTCCTATATTGATCAACTTACCGTTTTCAAACATGTAGGCAAATATCTCCAAAAGATATGCCTTCACCCGCATTCTTGATGCCGGCGTATCCTTACATGCTTCTTCCGGCACCCTCCCATACA
This sequence comes from uncultured Lachnospiraceae bacterium, assembly GCA_910576535.1. GTDB lineage: Bacteria > Bacillota > Clostridia > Lachnospirales > Lachnospiraceae > Kineothrix. The sequence continues at coordinate 4,506 of CAJTKK010000023.1, forward strand.
GCCTCTCTAATTCCTCCCATATTATATCATTTGCCGTGACAATCAGCGGAAGCTGTACGGACCGGTTTAATAACGGGGATATCATTTGATGCTGCACGCTGTCATAATATTCAAAACTTAGCATTTTCATATCAAACACCACCGCATTCTCCCGGCAGCCTTCTCCCCCATGGATCCCATGAATATCACCTGAACCTATAAACAGCAAGGCAGGGCTTTCCATCCGGTATTTCTGCATATTGATATCAATAGAAAATTTTCCGCTCTTTAAAAAAATAATTTCTGTCTCATCATGCCAATGCAGATTAACGGAAAATTCCCCTTCTCCTTCATGACGGTATACTGCAAAAGGAAATTTTACAGTCCCATGCACCGCCTCTTCTTTCAAATATCTCTTATCCATCCAGGCCTCCCTTCCATTTCCTACTTTCTTTCTATCATTTTATCATATTAAAAAAATTCCTGCTTGTAAGATTATCTTCCTGCAGAAAGCCGTTTTAACCATATCATCCTATATGGCAAAAAAACAGCACAGTATATACCTACCATGCTGTTTTATTAAAAATTCTATTTTATTTTTCCAATGCTTTTTTCAACCGCAGAAAGCAATATCTTATGTATCCTTATGGCTGACTATTCCAGCATTGCAGCGCCTTCCGTAAAATCGGTCTGGATCGTTGTAAGCAAAGAAGTCATCTTCTCTGTATCAACTTCGCCGGAATCCATTGCTTTTACACATATGTCAAGATACTCTACCATAGCGTCACATCCTGATTTAAATTTAGCATGTGCATCTGCATATTTTTCCGGTGCATTTAATGCCCCGAATTCTACAAACGGCGATTTCAGCCCTTCAATAAACTCTTTTGCCGCCTCTACATCATTAGGGTCAATCGAAGCCGCATCTGTCATCGCACTGTTAAGGGAATTACCCAATTCCTCTGCTTTCGCTTCATACTCTTCTTCTGTCAAAGTGTCAGCCCCTGCCGCCTTGTTTCCGCCTCCGCAGGCAACTACGGACATGCTCATTACTGCAACAGACAAAAGCGCAACAATACGTTTTACTATTTTTGTCCTCATCATCATCGTCCTCCCTGATAACATTTTTTTCATTTAGCAAATGTCATTATATCATCATGGAACAAAATTACAATAGGACTTTTTTACTACCTATCCGCTATTTCCACGTAGCTGTCAGCACATGCTCCCCTGGCATCACCACGATACTGTCCGCAGTGATTTCTTCCCCGCTGTACATCCATCCGTCAAACTCGCTGCCCTCTTTCCAAGGAACCGGCAATTCCCCATAAGTTCCCTGATAAATCACCTGCATCCATTCTATCCCTTCCGGCATCTGCCCGCCGCAGGCATCAAACTTCACAGTTACTTTGGCAGGTTCCCATCTGGCAATCAGCGTTAAATCACCGCCCACTTTATTGACGGAAAAATCCCAGGTTTCCTCTTCATGCCCCTCGTAATACCATCCGGCAAACCCGTAGCCTTGACGCACCGGTTCTTCCGGCTCTTCTACGTAACTGCCATATCTTAACTTCTGGGAAGCAATCTCCGTCCCCCCGGAAGTATCAAAGCGGACTGTGTATCCGCCTAATATTGCAAAAACTGCTATCATTATCACAATGATAATAATAATACCCGCTATAAAACCATCCAGAAGGCGGATCGGCACATCTGTTTTATCATAAATCCCCCGTCCAAAACGGCGGGGGCGACCGCTTGCGCTTCCCGCCCCCTGGATGTTTTTTTCCTCTTTATGATTCCCCGCATCAAGCCTTGCGCTTTCCGCTTCTTTTTCATACTGGTTTTCCATCATCTGCCGCCTTTCCGTATTGCTTTTTCTTCCAGTCAGCAACTGTCTTCTGACTGAATGCTTCTTACTTACGGACCAGATATTTCCTCATATCAATCGCGCAGACAACCAGAATAATCAAACCCTTAATAACATATTGCATCGCTGCATTGATAGATAAGAAGTTTAATGCGACAAAGATAATACGCAGAAGGACAACTCCCATTACAATACCGCTGATCTTACCGGTACCACCGACAAAGGATACACCCCCAATAACGCAGGCTGCAATCGCATCGCATTCGTAGTTAAGCCCTGTTGCCGCTGAATTGGAAGCAGTTCTCGCTGCTTCAATGAAACCGGTAATACCATACATCATACCGGCAAGAGTATGTACGAGGATTGTTGTCTTCATAACATTAACGCCAGATACATTTGCCGCTTCTGGGTTAGATCCTACGGCAAACATGTTTTTACCGAAAGTCGTCTTATTCCAGATAAACCACATAATTACAACAATAATACATGCATACCATACAAAGTTAGGGATCGCAACGCCCCCCAGCCCGATAAAGCTTCCTGTTACAAAGTTTTTAAAGGAATCGTCTAAGCCGGATAAAGGCTGGCCGTTATTACCGTTGATCATGATATACATGAGCAGGATACCATATACAATCAACTGCGTAGCTAACGTAACGATGAACGGATGAAGCTGGAACTTCGCTACAAAGAAACCATTCACCAAACCCACAATACCGCCTACAACAATAACTGCTAAGATTACTACCGGAATAGGAAGTACCGGAAGTTCCGGGAACATCCTCGATGCATAACTTAACGACTGCAAAAGAGATGCTGAAATACAAGCCGTCAACCCAACTACACGCCCTGCAGAAAGGTCGGTGCCTGTTAAAACAATACATCCTGCAATACCGCAGGCAATCGGCAAGTTCGCTGCCGAAAGGCTGATAATATTTACGATAGACGGAGCCTTAATGAAATTAGGGTTCTGAACGGTTGTATAAATAACTACTATCAGCAGAAGGAAATAGATTGCATTGTTAATAATGGCTTCCTTCCAAAACGTTTTCTTATCTTTGCTGTCCATCGCCTGATAACGGGAATAGGACTGCTTCATATTCGTAATTGCTCTCATAAGAAATTGCCTCCTTATACATATTTAGCCGCAAGAGTCATAATCGCTTCCTGCGTAGTTTCGCTTGCGTTTACTTCTCCTGCCAGACGTCCGCCTGACATAACAAGTATCCTGTCGCATATCCCAAGCAGCTCCGGCATTTCGGAAGAAACTACCATTACTACTTTTCCCCTATTCGCAAGATCCAGGATAAGCTGGTAAATTTCATATTTTGCCCCTACGTCGATACCCCTCGTAGGTTCATCCAGAAGAAGGACTTCCGGCTCGGTCAAAAGCCATCTTCCCAAAATGACTTTCTGTTGGTTACCGCCGGAAAGAGAACGGATCTTTGTTTCCTGCGTTGGCGTCTTTGTACGCATCGCATCAATAGACCATTGCGTATCCTCTCTCATAGACTTGTCATTTAAAACAAATTTCATCTTCAGATGTTTTTTCAAACTGGATATTACGGTGTTTTCCCTTATACTCAAAATGCCGAAAATGCCGGTTGCACGGCGTTCTTCTGTAAGAAGCGCAAAACCGTTTTTTATGGACTCTCTGGCATTCCGGTTCCTTACTTCCTTACCGTCCAGCCTTATTGTCCCGCTTTTCCTCGTCGCCACGCCAAAGATATTCTCTAAGGTTTCGGTACGGCCGCTGCCATCCAGCCCAGCAAGCCCTACGATCTCCCCTTTCCTTACTTTAAAGGATACGTTATTTAAAAGAGAATACTGTGCCGTCAAGTTCTCTACCTCAAGAGCCACTTCTCCCGGTTTATTCGTCTTGGGCGGGAACTGGTTAGTCAGCTCACGGCCTACCATCAGCTTAATAATTTTCTCTGTCGTCAGATTTTCGGCCGGTTCTGTCGCTACCCAAGTGCCGTCACGCATTACGGTTACTTCATCGGCAATGCGGAGTATCTCGGCCATTTTATGTGATATGTAAATTATGCCGCATCCACGGTCACGCAGCATATTAATAATCTTAAATAAATGCTCTACTTCCTGTTCCGTCAGCGAAGAAGTAGGTTCATCAAATACGATTACCTTGGAATTATATGAAACTGCCTTGGCAATTTCTGCCATCTGCCTTTGCGAAACAGGCATCGTGCTCATTACTCTTCTTGGGTCAATATCTATCCCTAATTCTTTGAATATATCTACAGTATCATCGTACATCTTTTTTTCATTTACCATCAGGCCGCCCACCATAGGATACCGTCCCAGCCATAGATTATCCATGACATTCCGTTTCAGAGCCTGATTCAATTCCTGATGCACCATGGCAACGCCATTTTCCAATGCTTCCTTGGAATTTTTAAAATTGACTTCTTTTCCGTCCAGAAGAATTTTTCCGCTGTCCATGCTGTAAATCCCAAACAGGCATTTCATCAACGTGGACTTTCCTGCGCCATTTTCTCCCATCAGCGCATGGACTGTTCCCTTTTTCACTGTCAGGGAAACATTGTCAAGCGCTTTTACACCGGGAAACTCTTTGCATATATCTGTCATTTGCAGCAGAATATCCTGTCCCATGCATTCACCCTCCCTTTTTTCATAAGCTTTCTTCTCTACTTTATTCTTAAAAGGATGATCCCTTTGCCGATAAGGCAAAACCAGTTTTATCATCCTTGCAGGCCTATACTGCATTGAAACATACTTCCTGTTTTTAAAAAGAGCGGCCAACCGCCTATGGCGGCAGCCGCTTTTTATAAACATTAGGATTGCCTGCTCGATACAGTACTGCCTTTTATCCTTTTACCTTATTCGCCTGTGTAAGGAGCGTAAGGGATAAAGATCTTATTGCTTACGTTTGCAGAGATATTGAAGGAATCTGTGTCTGCCATTAATTCCTTGCCTGCTTGTACGTTCTTTGCAAGATATGCAATACCGTTTGCCATACCTTCTGCATCCTGCTTAATAGTACCTGTCATTTTACCGTCAGTAATCAACTGTTTAGCTGCATCTGTTGCATCCACGCCAAATACCGGAATGGTTACGCTGTCACCGCCAAGGTTGTATCCCTGAGCGTTCAATGCAGAGATAGCGCCTTCTGCCATACCGTCGTTGTTGCAGATAACAAGTTCAATCATGTTGCCTGTAGCTTCGCTGTACTGGGAAAGGTTTGTAACCATATAATCATTTGCTGCTTTTGCACTCCAGTTACCGTCCTGGTCTACCTGGTAGCAGTCAGAATTGGAAGAATCGAAGTAAACCAGTTCCGGTTTGCCTGCTGCTGTCAAAACTGCGTTAGCGTCTTCCACGCCAAACTGTGTACGTGCGATAGCTTCTGCGTTGCCTAACTGTCCCATGAACATAGCGTAGCTGATTTCGCCGTCGCCGTTCAAGTCAACTGCATCGTAATTTGCCATAAGGAAATCACCAATCATCTTACCCTGCATATGGCCTGCTTCCGGAGCATCTGTACCTACAAATGCACATTTGTCATAAGCGCCAAGTACCTTGCCTTCTTCTTCATCGGGTTCAACTGCACGGTTAAAGAAGATAACAGGAATGCCAGATGCACTTGCTTTATCAACGATCTGCTGGGAAGCGTCTACGGAACCGGATGTAACAATGTTCACGATAAGAAGGTTTGCCCCCTGGCTGATAGCCGTATCAATCTGCTCATTCTGTGTTGTCTGGTTGCTGTTTCCATCGTAGTTCTGGAAAGCGATGCCTGCGTCTGTAAGAGCTGCATCAAGAGCTGTACGAACGCTGGAAATGTAGGTATCACTGTATGTATAGTAGAATACGCCTACATTCAAATCAACTGCTGCTGCCGCTTCTTCTGCCGGAGCCTCTTCCTCTGCCGGAGCTGCTTCTTCCGCCGGAGCCGCTTCCTCTGTTGCAGGAGCTTCTGCTGCAGGTTCTGCTGCTGCAGGAGCTTCCGTGCTTCCGCAAGCTGCAAGGCTGAATACCATAGCGCCTGTCAAAAGCAAAGCTAATAACTTTTTCATTTTTTTGTCCTCCTATAAATAATATTCTTTGACGCTTCTACTGCGCCTTATTGACATTATAACAAAAAAGACAATAAAAAATATATACAAAATCTTACTGTTTTGGTATAAAAAATTATTGTTTTGTACATTTTTTGTTCATAATCTATTCATTCCATAGACAAAATATCTATTTTTTAATCAAATGCAAATAACGCCCTCTGGCATTCCGGCTCAAACATATTCTCCCTGGTCACACAAGTGGTCGCCGTATCAATCACTGCCCCGTTCCCGCTTCCTCCGTTTATAAGCCGGTAGGACTCTTCCACCCCCAGGTATCCCATCGCATACGGGTTCTGCACGATAAGCGCATCCACTTCCCCTGTTTCCAGCATACCTACAGATACTACATTGCTGTCAAAAGCCACCACCTGTGTTTTGTCAGCCAGCCCGAGATCCCGGATCGCCCAGCCTACCCCCAGGCTCGTCCACTCGTTGAACGCAACCACTACATTGATTTCCGGATGTTCCCTTAGCAATGCAACCGTTCCCTCCCTGGCATCTTCCGTAGCTGACAATACATTAATCGTATACATATCTTTTACCCTTGCATCCTCCCCGGCCACTTCCCGGAACCCCTCCTCCCTTTGCTGGCCGTTGGCTGAATTGATGTCATAATTTACGATCCCGATATAAAGCGCTCCGCTTTCCGCTTTTAAAGCGGCATATCCCGCCATCCTCCCAGCCTCAAGGTTATCCGTTCCGATCCGGCAGCTTACTTGGCTGCTGTTTACGTCACTGTCGATGACCACTATCTTTACGCCTTTTCTTGCCGCTTCATTAATAGCCTCACAGTTTGCATTATAATCCACCGCGGAAAAAACAATTGCTTCCGCACCTTCCGCCACTGCCCGCCTGATCATCCGGTTCTGTGCTTCATAGTCTTCCTCCCGTTCCGGCCCTTCCATACTGACCTGGAGGTTATATTCCGTCGCTGCCGCCCCGGCTCCTGCATATACAGACTTCCAGAAAGCGGAATCCATGGATTTGGTGATTATGGCCACATAATGTTTCCTCGCCGATTCATTTTCCTGTTTGCAGCCTGCCAGAAACAATAGAAAAACCGATATTACCGCTGCAAGAGTATACAGTTTTCTATTTCCGCTAAACCTCATACCGGTTCTCCTCCACTTTCGGCATACGGATGCTGACGCAAGTCCCCTCGTCCAACTCGCTTTGAATCGTCATTCCATATTTTTCCCCAAAATATATTTTAATCCTGTCATTTACATTTTTCATTCCTATTCCAGTCTGGTCGCCCGGTTCGCTTTTTAAAATATTCCTGCACTGTTCCTGGCTCATCCCCACGCCGTTATCCGATACGGAAAAAACAATATCACCGCCATCCTCAAAAATGCGGATTATAATTTCCCCTTCATCCACCATCCGGTCAATCCCATGATAAATCGCATTTTCAATAATCGGCTGCAGCGTAATTTTATTGCATAAATATGGCAGGCAGCTTTTTTCCACCTCAAAAGAATATGTGAACTGGTTCTTATAGCGGAAGTTCTGTATCATCAAATAACTTCTGGCATGTTCCACTTCCCGTTCAATCGGAATCAGTTCATGCCCCTTGCTGATGCTGATGCGGAACAGCCTCGCCAACGCGTTCACCATCTCCACTGCGTCCTTGCTCCGCTCTTCTTCACACATCCAGCCGATCGCATCCAGGGTATTATACAGAAAATGGGGGTTAATCTGTGCCTGCAGCGCTTTCAGCTCGGTCTTGCGTAAGGTAATTTCTTCCCTGCGCACCTTTTCCATCAAATCCTGTATTCGGTCTACCATATGGTCAAAAGAATCCGACAAGGCAATTATTTCTTTGCTTCCATGTACCGGCTGATAGCTGAATTCCTCCGCATCCGTCTCAAAATCTCTCATTGCCTTCACCAGGCTTTGAATCGGGCGCGAAATCATCTTTGATAAAAGGAAACTGCTCAAAAACACGGTCACCAGCAAAAATGCGGTCAAAATCAGCAATATCCTTATAGCATCCATAACCCTGCCCGTTACCAGTTCCTCAATATAGCTTACCCCTACGATCCTCCAGCCGCAATTGTCCAATGATCTTATGGAATAAATGACATTTCTTTTTACTAATGCGCCGTCCTCCAAATCTGTCAGGATATCCGTCTGCTCCTGTTTCAGGCCGGAATAAATCAGTTGCTGCTGAGGATGATAAACAATATCGCCATTTTTGTCCATAATAAAACAATAGCCATGCTGCCCAATGCCTACCTCATCCACATAATTTGCAATCTGGGAAAAACGCACGTCCATCACTACGGCATGTTTCTTTCCATCGCCCGTTTCCAGATCCTTGCGGATCGACACTACCCAGGGATAATAATTTTCCAATAATGTTTCCGCATGGGGACCCGATATCAGAAGCCTGTCCTCTGCCCCTTCTTCTTTCCGGATATAGGACAGGTTTTTAAGTATCATTCCCTTCAGGCAATAATTTCCTGTCCATGAATCCACCATCCCCCCTCTTTCATCATAACTGGTAATGGCAATCACATCCTTCCGGATACGGATCAGCGTTTCCAAAGCATTATCCCTTATCTCTTTTTCCTGGCGGTAAGAATCCTCAATCAGTTCCATAATTTCTTCCATGTCTTTCGTATAATTATAGACGGTATTGGAAACCTGCACTACCGCCTGCTCACTGCTGATTACCGCATTCTGCTCCACAAAACGGCGGAATACGGAAACAAAGACTGCCAGTCCGCCGCTCAGAGCCAGCAATACCATTCCCACTACAAATAAATTCATTATGGAGGAAAGGGGCATTGCAATCATTTCAGGCGACTCTTTCCCTTTTTTCCTTTTCACGTTTCCCCCTCCGTCTTCATCTGCCGCCTCAAAGCGTTGGGGGATATGCCGCTGTATTTTTTAAAACAGTAACTGAAATAATGCTGGTCGCTGTAACCGCATTTTTCAGAAATCTCCTTAATTTTCATTGAGGTGCACATGAGCAGTTCCTTTGCCGCTTCTATCCTCTTTCCCGTCAGAAGGTCTATAAAAGTCTTCCCAGTTTCTTTTTTTATCAGTGCGCTTAAATAATTCGGGCTGACGCCAATTTCATTGCTGACAGAAACCAAGGATATATCCCCGCTCCCATATCCTGTTTCAATCATCTGCAAAGTCCTCTCGCACAAAATTTTGCTGCTTTTCTTCCGTTGACTGCCAACCATCTCCCTTGCGATCAAACAGAATTCTGTAAGTTTTCCTTGCATTTCCCTATAGGACCCGTCCTGAAACACAACGCTTTGCAGCAGTGTATTCTTCTGTATCCTCTCGATTTCCTCCCCATCCGCCACTGCATAAATAATCTTACATACCGCTGCAAGGAGCTGCACCATAAGATAATTGGCTTTTGCCCTTGATGCCTTTTTTTCCCGCATCCCCTCAAACAGTTTTTCCAAGTAAACCTCCAATGAAATATCCTCTTCCGTCTGGCTTCCCCGGATCAATGTTTCCACCTCCGCCACAATTCCCAAAACTTCCTGGACATCAATCCCTTCCGCATGTTCTTCATCCGTAATGTAATGCACGCCGCTGTCTGCCCTCCCTGCATATCCCAGGGCATTCACCGCCTCTACATAGGCTTCATGGCATTCGGAAAGTTTTTCTGTAATTCTGCTGACTCCTATGGAGCAATTCAGATTCATGATCCGTTCCGTGCTCTGCACCACATCCCCTACAAGAATATGCAGATATTTATCAAAAGACGCCGGCGTGGCAATCAATAACGAAATCACCCGCCCATTCCAGTAAAAGCTTTCATGACGCAAATATTTTTTCAGAATGCTGTCCACCGAATGCACATGCGCCCCGTCTGTACAGTTCTTTCCCGCTTCATCCCTAATCGAAGTAATCATCACAGCATAACGGAAATCATGATGATCATTCTTTAACACCCCGCTTTCAACCGCTGCTTTTGCAAGAAATTCCTCCCCCTCCTGTGCATTTTCCGGCTGATAGCCATCCATAATTAACGGCATAAGAAAGCTGAACTTGTCCATCTGGGTCTGCCGCTTGTTACAAAACTCCCAAAAAAGATGGTCTATCTTTTCCCTGACAGCAATAAGCTCTTTCGTTAAATCTGCCATGGAAATAGGCTTTAGCATATAACTGATAATGTTATACTGGATAGCCTGCTGCGCATAGCTAAACTCATCAAATCCGCTTAAAAAGGCAATCTGTGTCGTAGGCCGGATTTCCCTTACCTGCCTTGCCAGCTCAATCCCCGACACGAAAGGCATCTTTATGTCAGTCAAAAGCAGATCCGGCTCCATCTTTTCCACTATCTCCAATGCCTCTATCCCATTTTCCGCTTCTCCCACCACCTGAAACCCTATCTTTTCCCATTCCACCCGCCGGATAATGGCGCGGCGCAATTCTTCCTCATCATCTGCCACTACAACCGTATACATAGCATATCCCCCTGCATTCCAATATTTCACTTATTGTTACCCATTATACATGAAATAGCGCCGCGCCGTCTATGCTGCATCTGACAATACCTTATATTCTTTTTCATAAGACAAATTGTATAATGCAAGGCCGGAATCCAGGATTTTACGGTAAAGGGATTAGTCTGCCGCCACTTTCCTTACCCCCTTTATTTTCTTGATAGCGTCAATCGTCTCCCTGCTTTTTACTTCCAAATACACAGTATAGCTGGCAGAATCCTTTAACGGGTTTTCCTTAAAAGAGAGAGCTGTTTCCCCCAGATATTCCTTAGCAAATATCTCCCAGGCCTCTTCCGCGGAAATAAATCCTACGCCTTCCACATTCTCCAGATTTAACAGTTCACTTCCGATTTCTTTGATTCTTTCCTCAGAAATCCCTGCTTCAAAATATACGTTTACAGTCTCTTCGCAGTTCCCGTTTCCTAACGCTTCCCCGGCAACCGAAACTGCCGGGGAGGAAACTGCTTCTATTTTTCCGTCCGTCCCTGCTTCCTTCGCAGATACAAAAACCATCGTGCCGCCCATTAAAACAAAAGCTGCACATATGCTTCCTATTTTAGTTGCTTTTTTATAATTCATAATTTCCCTTATCCTTTCTGAAACCGCGCTCTTTCCAAATCCACTGCACATCATAGGAAAAAGCGCCCGCATTTCTGCTAAAGCTACAAGCGCCAATGCATACTTTTTCCTGCCTTTTTCATCCATGGAAGAAATGACGCTCTCATCACAGGCAATTTCCATATCCCTGTTCAGGAAATAGAACATGGCTAACGCCAATGGGTTAAACCAGTGAATACAAAGCGCCGCAATAGCCAAAAGCTTCCATAAATTGTCTTTATGTCTTATGTGCGCCATTTCATGCCTCAAGACATAAGAAAGCGTATCCCTATCCGCCAAATCCATTGCCGCCGGCAAAATAATCTGCGGGCGGAAAATGCCATACGTAGTAGGAGTAGCAATCCGGTCCAAAACCCTGATCTCTGCCCTGTCCGTTGCCCGGCGGCGGTTTCCCTCTCTGTCCAGTCCGATAGGAGCGGTCTGTTCGATAGGAATTGCTTCCCTAAGCAGTAAGTATGCCTTTATATACCCGGCCATAAAAAATACAGCCAGTAAAGTTACCCCTAAAAACCATATAAGATGCCTATTGTCTAAAAGGAACTGCAGAAACCCGAAAGTTTTTTCCCCGGGAACTGAGTTTTTCGTTCCTTCCAAAGCAAAAACCATTCTACGGTTTACCTGGCAGAAAGCAAACACATTTTCCACCTGAAGAGAAAAAGGAACCAAAAAGCGTAGCACGGCTATTTTCCATAACAAAACGAATACCCCTTTCGGCAATTTGTCAAAAGCTGATCTCCGGAGCAGAAAAGTAAATGCTATGAGAATCCCCGCCGCTGTGCTTCTTTCCACTAATTCCATTTTGCGCCTCCATTCATTCTCCCAGTTCCATCACCATTTGTTTCAAATTTTGAATTTCCTCTTTGGACAATTTTTTCCCATCCAGAAACGCTGCAAAAAACTTCTCCTTAGAGCCATCGAACATCTTTCCAATCAGTTCCTGCGTTTCATAATTCTGCACCTGTTCCTTGGAAATCGCAGCGCTGCATACAAAATTAGGCTCCCTGCGTTCTGCAGCTCCCTTTTCAATGCATTTCTTTACCACGGTATAAGTAGTATTTCTATTCCATCCAATTTCTTCTTTTAAAATTTTTGCAAGCTGCCCTGCAGGCAAATCACCCTCTCTCCATAACACTTCCATTACCTTTAATTCTGAATCAAACAATTTTATATTCATAAGGCCACCTCATTTTATAACTATTGCAATAGTCATCGCGATAATATAATACTACTATAATAGTCACTTTTTGTCAAGAAAAAAACTCTCTTACTAACATTCGTTAATAAAAGAGTTTTTTCATGCTGGTGGCCGGACTTGAACCGGCACGGTGTTGCCACCGAAGGATTTTAAGTCCTTTGCGTCTGCCTATTCCGCCACACCAGCAAAGCAGTCATATATCATTCCCAACCATATCACAGGCTAAAACAATATATGGAATGGGACCTATAGGGCTCGAACCTATGACCCTCTGCTTGTAAGGCAGATGCTCTC
>CAJTKK010000024.1 GCA_910576535.1 uncultured Lachnospiraceae bacterium
ATGCATCGAAGCAGCCTGCATTATGTGTTTTCCTGTGTGTGGAGAAAAATTCGCTGATTTCAGGGTCTACTTCGTAGCCGTTGTCAGAGCAAGCTTTTTCTGCCATACGGATACCGCCGTAAGGCTGCAAGGAACGTTTGAAAGGCGCGTCTGTCTGGAAGCCTACGATTGTCTCTTTGCTCTTGTCCAGATAACCCGGGCCGTGGGATGTAATAGTGGAAACTACCTTTGTGTCCATATCAAGGACACCGCCTGCCTCACGTTCTTTTTTCTGCAAATCAAGTACCATAGCCCATAAATCTTTTGTGTTCTGTGTAGCGCCGGCTAAGAAGGATTCATCTCCGTCATAAGGATGATAGTTCCTCTGGATGAAATCACGCACATTGACTTCATTTTCCCATTTGCCGCCTACAAAATCTTTCCATTCTGGTCTCATTTTGAATAAGCCCTCCTATTTAATTAAATTATTTTGGTTAAGTGGTTTAAAAGCACTAATCCATTGCAGCCTGACGAAGGCCAAGCCGTAAGACTAATTCTGTATCCTCATTATAGTATTAAGTGGCTTATAACGTCAAGCAACGTAGTGTACTTTTTTCTGTACATCCGGTATGTTTTTGGCATTTTTATTATTAAATATTTGTGAATTTTATGAAGAATCAGGAATGGCTTGAAACAAAACGGAGAAAGTATTATACTGATATCAGTTTTTCCATTGAAATATATGGAAATATTCCACATAAAAGGAGGTTCTTATATGGCAGAGATAACCAAAAATACAACGATTGGAGAGGCGCTTAGAATAAATCCTGATATTGCCCCAGTGCTTATGGAGATTGGGATGCATTGCCTTGGCTGCCCGTCCGCCCAAGGCGAGACCTTGGAAGAAGCAGCTATGGTGCATGGGCTGGATGCGGATGTGCTGATGGAGAAAATTGCGGCAGTGTAAAATCAGGCAAGCCCGGATTTCCCCTGTTTTCCGGGAGAATAAAGAAACGGGACGAAAGAGCCATGTCCGGCAGGCAGTGTTTGAAAGCACCTCTTTGCCGGGCATTTTTCATGATATCAGAAAAACCGCTTTTTATATACAGTATTTCGGGCAAAATATTTGGATTCCAGGATTGATCAGGTTTCCATGCTCTTCATTATCTGCCTTATGGATTCAAACAAATAAGGCTTCAATTCTTTTACCGGAACGGGATCTTCGTATAGAATGCAGCTAAAACAGGTAGAATTCACCAGCTCTATAATCATAAATACGAGAATTTCCGGATTTTTATATGTCTTGCCGGAATGTTCAAAAATAGAGGAATAAATATTGTAGAAGTTGATGTCTGCCGCGCCCGAATATAAAAGTTCATTTTTAAAAATCCCCCAGCTTAGGTTTTTGGATATAAAATTTAATAAAGATTTATTTTCTGCCAGTTGGTCAACAATATTGCCGGTCAGGAAGATAACTTGATCCTCCAGGCCAGTAATGCCGGCTTGCCGCATGGCGCCGTCGGCAATGCGGAAGACCTGGCTGGCTTTTTTTGCAATTAATTTATTCCGGATATCGTATTTGTCTTTAAAATATAAATAGAAGGTTCCCTTTGCAACCCCGGCCTGATTGACAATATCGGAGATGGAGGTTTTGTGTATGCCTTGTTTTGTGAATAAGTCATAGGCAGTATTTAAAAGGGCATCTTCTTTTTGCTTCTTCTTGTTATCTATCTTTCCCATGGTAAATTCCTTCCCCCGTTATGCTGATGAAACAGGTATGTATATTATAAAGTGGGCTTTTAGGAAAATCAATGGGGTTTGTGCAGGCATTCTGCAATCATAAATTTTCTATAAATTATGTCAAATAATATTGACCATTGGTCATTTCTGTGATATACCATACATATTAAATGACCAATGGTCATATTTGTAATATATCTTGGTAAATGGTCAGGAGGTAAGGTATGAAAAATTTTGGCAAATGGGTGGTGAAAATGAGAATCCCCATTCTGATTATCAGCTTTCTTCTGCTTATCCCGTCTTTTTTTGGCTATGTGGGTACAAGGGTCAATTATGATATCCTTTCTTATCTGCCAAAAGACATTGAGACTATGGTAGGGCAGGACATTTTAGTGGAGGAATTTGGCACGGGAGCCTTTTCCATGTTTATGGCAGAGGGGATGAAGCCAAAGGAGGTTGCGGCATTAAAAGAAAAAATGGAAGCGGTGGAGCATGTGGAGAAGGTCATATGGTACGACACGGCAATGGATCTTTCAACGCCAATGGAGCTGCTGCCAAGGGAGCTATATGAGTCTTTTAACAGCGGGGACTGCACGCTGATGATTATTATTTTTAATGAAACAACATCGGCGGATTCTACGATGGATGCAATAGAGGAAATCCGGAGGATCGCAGGAAAAAGCTGTTTTTTGAGCGGTATGTCTGCGGTGGTTACGGACACGAAGAATCTTTCGGAAAAGGAAGCCCCTGTTTATGTATGTATTGCGGTGCTGCTGACGTGCATTGTTTTATCCCTTGCCATGGATTCCTATCTGGTGTCTCTCGTCTTCCTGACCAGTATAGGCATGGCAATTATTTATAATTTAGGGAGCAATATTATTTTTGGGGAGATTTCATATATCACAAAAGCATTAAGCGCAGTGCTTCAGTTAGGGGTGACAATGGACTATTCCATTTTTCTTTGGCATAGTTACCAGGAGCAGCAGGGGAAATGGAAAGAAAAGAATGAAGCGATGGCAGAGGCTATAGGGGAAACGCTTTCTTCCGTAGCAGGAAGTTCCGTTACCACTGTGGCTGGCTTCATTGCCTTATGTTTTATGAGTTTTACGCTTGGGATGGATCTGGGGCTGGTTATGGCTAAGGGGGTAGCGCTCGGGGTGACGGCTTGTGTAACAATTCTCCCTTCATTCATCCTTGTATTGGATAAACTGTTAGAAAGGACAAAGCACAAGGCGTTCCTTCCGGATATGAATCATATCGGGCATTTTGTGACAGGACATTTCGCAGTGTTTGCGGCGCTGTTTCTTGTTATTCTCGTTCCGGCGCTGCATGGTTACCGGAATGCAAAGGTATATTATAACTTGGATGAAACTTTGCCGAAGGATTTGCAAAGTATTGTGGCCAATGCAAAGCTGGAAGAAGAGTTTGATATGAATGCGACACATATGCTGCTGGTAAGCGCAGATTTACCGGCAAAAGAGGTAAAGCATATGAGTGATGATATGAAAAGAGTTCCGGGGGTAAGCTGGATCTTGGGGCTGAATGCCGTTAAAGGGGCGGCGCTGCCGGACGAAATGGTGCCGGATGAATGGAAAGAGGCGTTGAGCAACGAAAATTGGCAGCTTTTGCTGATAGGTTCCAAATATAAAGTGGCTTCGGAGGAAGTCAATGCCCAGTGTGACATGTTGGATAAAATATGTAAATCTTATGATGCGGAAGGGATGCTGGTGGGTGAAGCGCCTTGCACGAAAGACCTGATAAGGATTACGGATAAAGATTTTAAGACAGTAAGCGTAGTTTCCATCGGTGTAATTTTTATTATTATTATGGTGGTATTCCGGTCTATTTCCCTGCCGGTGATATTGGTGGCGGTAATTGAAGGAGCTATCTTTGTAAATATGGGAATTCCGTTTTATACGGGAACGGCAATTCCGTTTATTGCTTCTGTAGTCATAGGGACGATACAGCTTGGCGCTACGGTGGATTATGCTATCCTGTTGACTACCAGGTACCGGAGGGAGCGCAGCGCAGGGGCAGGGAAGGAAGAAGCGGTGGACATTGCCTGCCAGACAAGCGCAAAATCTATTGTGGTCAGCGCCCTTACATTTTTTGCAGCTACTTTTGGCGTAGGGTTATATTCCAATATTGATATGATCAGTTCGCTTTGCACATTAATGGCAAGAGGGGCAATTATCAGTATGGCCAGTGTTATTTTTATTCTGCCTTCTATGTTTATGATATTGGATCAACTGATTATGATGAGTTCGCTGGGCAAAAAAAAGAGGAAGGAAGAGATAGAGGATTTGGAAGGAGGAACAGTATTATGAAAGAAAGAAAAAAACAGGAAGGATATTTGTCAGGAAACAGAAGATGGAAAAAAGTATGCTGCCTTATGCTGGCGGGGACGATGGCGGTTTCCTTTACGGCCTGCGGAAACGAAAGAAACGGGATGGAAGAGGTGAACGCTGACGCGGCAGATATAGAGAAGGAAGAAGAAGCGCTCGATTTGGCATTTCATGGGCAGGCGGGAGCAACTCACAGCAGCCGTTCCGGGAAAGAAGAAACCGTGTATATCCTGGCTGACGCTAAAGGAGATGTCAATAAAGTCATTGTCAGCAACTGGATAAAAAATGGCGAAGGCAGCAGCAGCCTGGCGGATGTAAGCTATCTGCAGGATATTGAGAATGTAAAAGGTTATGAAGGATATACGGCAGGGGATAACGGGAATCTGACATGGGAAGCCGGAGGGGCTGATATTTATTATCAGGGAACGGCCGAACAGGAATTGCCGGTGGAAGTAAAACTTTCCTATACACTGGACGGGAAGGAGATTGCGCCTGAAGAACTGGCTGGAAAAAGCGGAAGAGTAACTATCCGTTTTGATTATGAGAACAAGGAGACGCAGACGGTGGAGATCAATGGGAACGAAGAAGAAATTTATGTTCCTTTTGCGATGATTTCAGGTATGGCGCTTCCTTCAGATACCTTCTCCAATATCGAAGTGAAAAATGCAAGATTAATTTCTGAGGGGGATAACTATCTGGTAGTAGGAGCAGCTTTCCCGGGATTAAGAGAGAGCCTTGATATAGAAGGGTTGAAAGAGGAAGTGAAAGATGAAGAGAAAAGGAAAGAGCTGGATGAAATTAATATACCGGAGTATATTGAAGTTTCGGCAGATGCTGTAAACTTCAATCTCTCCATGACGATGACAATGGCCATGAGCGATGTGCTTTCCGATATCAGCCTGACCGATTCCATTGATTTGGATGATATTGACGGTTCCATGGATGACTTAAAGTCAGCGGCAGAAGAGCTGAAGGATGGCACGTCCGAACTGAAGGACGGGGCCGGTGAATTAAGGGATGGCACAGAAGAATTGAAGGATGGCGCTGCTAAACTAAGGGATGGCGCGTTGGAACTGAAGGACGGGTCTCTAAGATTAAAAGACGGTGCATCTGATTTAAAGGATGGCACATCTGATTTAAAAGATGGGGTTGCTAAGCTGAAGGACGGAAGCGGCGCGCTGGTAAATGGCTCCGGCGAATTGAAAAAAGGAGCGGATACGATGAAAGCCGGCACGCAGGAATTAAATGAAAAATCGGAAGGATTAGATGCAGGTGCAGGAAAGCTGGCAGAGGGGGCGGAGGAACTGATGGCAGGAGGCAATGCGCTGGCAGAAGGGACGAAGTCGTTGACAAGCGGAAGCGCTGCTTTGAATACAGGGGCCGCACAGCTTCAGAAAGGAATTTTTTCTGTGGATACGGCAATTGAAACTATGGTGAGAGCATGTCAGGGTGAAGACGGGTCAATGGGGCTTCTGGGAGGGAGCCGGTCGCTGGCGGAAGGAGCGGAAGGGCTGGATCATTTATTAAACCAGTATTTTTCGGCATATGAGACTGATTTAAATGGAAAAATAGAGATGCTGCAGCAAATAGCGTCAGACGGGCAGGCAAAAGAGGCACAGGCACAGGCTGCCCTCGGGCAGGCTATGGAGCGCCAGCAGGAGGCGGAGGCTTCGCTTGAGGCAGCTTGTGAACCGGTAACAAAAACAGTGACGGTAAATGTGGAAACGGAAGGAAAAATGGTGCAGACCACGGTCAGCGGTCCGGTGGCGGGATATAGTGTAGAACCGGTGATAACCGAAGCGGAGGCGTCTGTGCAAAGTGTATCGGCGGAAGCAGTGCAGCAGGCAGCGGCAGATTGCCGTGCGGCATGGGAACAGGTGGCGGAAGCTAAGGCGCAAGTGGCAGCGGCCAGAACCCAGACGCAGACGGCGCAAAAGATGTTGGAAGAGCTGGCAAAAAACAATGCGGCCGCCGGCCAGCCTGGGGATAGGCAGGGGACATCCCAAATGGATTATGTTGCTTATATCAAAACAGTTTCCGGAAATGTAAAAACTGGCGCAAAAACATTGGAAACAGGAGTAGATTCTATATATCAGGCATTGCTGATGTTAAATGATGAACAGACAGGGGTTCCTGCGCTGGCAGCCGGGGCAACGGAGTTAAAAGCGGGGACGGCGGCAGCCGTGGAAGGGACGAAAACGTTGGAGACAGGAGCCGCATCTTTAAATGAAGGTATCTTTGCATTAAAAGACGGGACAGCGGAATTAAAGGAAGGGACCGGGATGCTGAAAGCAGGCGCAGGGAAACTGGATGCAGGGGCGGCAGCGTTGCAGGAAGGAGCCGGAAAGCTGGACGATGGCGCCGGAAAGCTGAATGACGGAGTAAATGGCCTGCAGGAGGGTGCAGGGAAACTGGACGAAGGGGCTGGTGAATTAAAGAATGGCACGGCTGAGCTGGATGACGGTGTAAATGAACTGAAGGACGGAGCCATAGAACTGGATGATGGAGTAATGGAATTAAAGGACGGTATCATCAAACTGGACGATGGCGCATTGGAACTGAAAGACGGTATGATACGATTTGATGAAGACGGAATCAGAAAGCTGACGGATTTGTTCGGCGATAATGTTGGAGCGGTAATCGACAGGATGGATGCGCTGAAGGCAGCGGGAAGCAGCTACAATACCTTTAGCGGCCTGCAGGAAGGAATGGAAGGAAGTGTGAAATTTATTTATAAAACAGACGGGGTGAAGGCTGATTGATTTCCGGGTTTCCGGTGATGGGTCTATATGATATAGGGAATAAAAAGATTTGCACAAAAACAGAGCCGGCGGAGCATAAACCGCACGGCTCTGTTTTGCCCTTTGGGGGCAATGGAATGATGACATTAAATCCTGCATAACGCCTGCAGGGCATTTTCTTTGATCACTGGGTTAAAATGTTCTTCAAGATATGCTTCCCCGGCGGAGACATATTTCTCAGCCCGGCCATATTCGGATAAAATATTACATACTTTATTGAATTCTGCCGGGGAATGATTCCCTTTGGCAACAACCAGAAGATACCTGTGTGCATTTTCATTTTTATATAGTGAATTGCTTTCGCTATAACAGCCAGCCAAAACATGGGAAATCCTTGCTACGGTACGGATGGAATCGAAAGAAAAGATCCTTACCAGTTCCTGATCCTGCAAAGAGGATTTTTCCGGTTCTCCGGCTTTTTTGCTGGGCTGTTTATCCTTTGGCTGGGAAGAAGCGGGAGCCGCCTTTTCCAAAGCATCCGTGAATTTGCCTTCATGAATTTTTTTGAATAAATCCAGTACATCGTCAGCGCCTTCGGACAAGCTGTCAATTACTTCATCCAAATCGCCTTCCGAATCATGGACAGAAGGTGCGAATTTGGAAAAGCGGGTATCCAGCTCTTCCGGATCCTCAACTTTTGTGATGATGAGTACAATGCACTCTGAATTAAGAGGAATGGCTTCTATCATTAACGGAATATCTTCGGCTTCAAAACCAAATTCAAATGATGCTTGCTGCATCATGTCCCTGAACAAGTTTTTTGCTTTTTCCGTTCCGTATGCAAGTTCACTGATTTTCAATTCACGGTCGGCCAAATCTTCTCTGGTAAGTGTACAGCGAATCTGATGGTCATTTACTTTTTCAATTTTCATGTTATCACATCCTTACTATTAAGATACTGCCACTTTGTTATATGGTGACTAACCTGAACCAAATTATCCCGGAAGATAATGCTTTACAGTTAAAAGTATATTATACTGTCCGTAAATTTAAGTCAATAGAATTCCCCAGTGTTTAAAAAATTTTAATAAAAATTCGACATTTTTTTTAAAATTCCTTGAAATAAGTGGAAGCATTTGATATAATTGGTTTCACGGAATGCATCCGGACAGTCTGTACGGGAAGGAGGCATGGCAGTTTAATAGATCTTATATTGTTCATTATATTTTAGTCTTTTCTCCCTAGGTTAGTATGGGAGAAGTCTTACAAGCTTATGTGCTTGTTCAAAAAATAAAATTTTCCAAATGATTTCACGTTATTATAATTCAAACTCACGAATATTTTTTGTAAAAAAAGGTAATTTTATTTTTAGGTTTTTAGTATTTTCATGGGTACATGTCCGGGCATTCCGTTTTTTGCACATTGTTTAGTATCGTCATTTTATAGAAAAATATAATTTTGAAACACACAAGGAAGAAAATATATCACATATCTTCTTTTGGAAAAACAGAGGCAGTGTGAATTCCTGCAAGAAGGCAGGCGGCGGCATTTTATAATGCAAAACAGGAAGACCCCCTAGAGCGGATAAATGCTGTGCTGCCGTTTCGCAGGAACGGCCATGCTGTCAAAAAAAGCGGAAAAAAGTCAAATTAGGTAATGACGGTATTTAAATAGTTTGTTATAATAAAGGACGGTTGGAAGGGAGCTGGATAAATGAAGAAAAAAATAATTCCGGTAATCATTGCAATCGTCCTTATTCTTTTTACGGTTGCAGTTAGCGTTGGCATAAAATTGGCAGATAAATATTCATATTCTAAAGAGCGGGCGGACTTGGAAGAATATTTCTCGATAGACAGCATGGATGAGGTTGCCATGATACTTGGGGACGAGCTGGCAGAGGAATCCGCCAGGCTGATGGATGGCACGTATTACTTTGATTTAGCAACGGTCCATAAATATTTGAATGACAGGTTTTATGAAGATAAGAATGAACAGCTTTTGCTATATACCTTGTCAATGGATACGGTAAGGACGGAGATTGGGTCTTCTTTTTATTTTACAAAAGATGGGGGGACCGATATGGGATTTCCGGTTGCAAGGTATGCCGGGGCGCCGGACGGAAGCGGGGAAACGCTTTATGTGGCGGCGGATTATGTAAAGCTGTTCACAGATTACTCTTACCGCACATTCACAGAACCTAACCGTATGCAAGTATACACCCGGCAATATAAAAGGGGCGGGAATGAGGCCAGGATTGTGAAAGATACGGCAGTCCGCTATCAAGGAGGACTTAAAAGCCCTATTTTGACGGACGTAAAGAAAGGCGATGGGGTGATTGTCCTGGAAGAGATGGAAAAGTGGAGCAAGGTTAAGACGGAGGATGCTTTTATTGGTTATGTTGAGAATAAACGTCTGGAAGATAGAGGGGGGGATGAGACAGGAATAGAACCCCAGCCCCAGGAACCGGAAGGCTCTTCTTTTAGGAACCCGGAGTTTCCCAGTATTTCCAAGCCATATAAGATTAACTTGGCATGGCATGCGGTGGCAGGGACGGCGGGGAACGATACGCTGGCTTCTGCACTGGAGAATACGAAGGGGGTAAATGTAATCTCCCCTACGTGGTTTGCCCTGATAAATAACGAGGGGGATTTTTCCAGCTTTGCGTCAAAAGACTATGTGGAAAAGGCGCATGGAATGGGGCTGGAAGTCTGGGGGCTGATTGATAATTTCTCTCATCCGGATGTAGATACTTATGAGGTTTTATCCTATACAAGTAAGAGGGCGTACCTGATTGAAACGTTGGTGGATACGGCTCTGGAATATGGGCTGGACGGTATTAACATTGATTTTGAAGGATTAAGCCAGGATACGGGAGAACATTTTATCCAGTTTATCCGTGAGCTGTCTATTCCGTGCAGGGAGAAAGGGATTGTGCTTTCGGTGGACAACTATGTGCCGATGGGATATACCGACCATTATAATAGAAAGGAACAAGGCGTATTTGCCGATTATGTCATTATTATGGGATATGACGAACATTATAATGGCAGCCCGGAGTCAGGGAGCGTGGCATCTATCGGTTTTGTGGAAGATGGAATCCGTAAAACAGTAGAGCAGGTTCCCGCAGAAAAGGTAATCAATGCTGTGCCGTTTTATACCCGTATATGGAAAACCGAAGGGGCTGGCTTAACAAGCGAGGCGGTCGGAATGGATATGGCCGAGCAATTTATATCCAACCATGGGATAGAAATGCGCTGGGACGAGGAGACTTGCCAGAATTATGGGGAAGCCCAAGAGGGAGGGGTTTTCTATCAGGTATGGCTGGAGGACGAACATTCCATAGAAGCAAAGCTAAGTATTATGCAGAAATACGGGATTGCAGGGGTGGCTTCATGGAAGCTGGGATTTGAAAAAGCGTCCATATGGGATGTAATTGAAAATTATTTGAAGCAATAAGGTTAGGCTCATTTTTCTTTGCCCTGTTTCATAAAGTTTAATAACAGAAGGAACAGAGCGGTGGAAACGTGATGGAAGAAAAACAGGGTAAGGCTTTACGGATTATAATGGCGGCAATTCTTCTCGTATCTATGTATTTTGTAGCGGGGGAAGGGGCCGCCTATGTTAATTCCCGGGATGTTGCAGGGGAAGAAGCGGGGCAAAGCAGGGGGAGGGAAGAAAAAGAGCAGTTCTGCGTGGTGATTGATGCCGGGCATGGGGGAGCCGATCCGGGGAAAGTAGGAGTGAATGGTTCCCTGGAAAAAGATATTAATCTGAAGATCGCGGAAATGGTGAAGAGTTTCCTGGAAACGGAAGGGGTAAACGTGGTAATGACGAGAACGGATGACCATGGGCTGTACGATGAAGGTGCATCGAATAAAAAGGTGCAGGATATGAAGCGGAGAATTGCCATTATTGAGGAAGTGCATCCGCAAATTGTGGTAAGTATCCATCAGAACAGCTATCATGAAGAATATGTCCATGGGGCTCAGGTATTTTATTACGACGGCAGCGCTACCGGGAAACGGCTGGCCGAGATGATCCAGAAACGTTTTGTGATAAGCGTGGATGCGGAGAACAGGAGGGAAGCGAAGGCGAATAATAGTTATTACCTTTTAAAAAAGACGTCCTGTCCGATTGTGATTGTAGAGTATTGTGTTTCAGACAGACAAACCGGTTTATAGTTACAATCTTTTATGTGAAACATAGAAATTCTAAGCCTGCGTATTTTGCAGGCTTAGAATTTCTTTTCACATTTATCAGTTCATTTTTCGACAGGGATGCTGATTTTCAGGCATTTCTATTGTATTTCATCAAATAAATCCTTTGACTTCCAAGTGATTTCAATGGAATCAAAGGAATCTGACGATTCCTTGGGATTTACGACGACTTTGCTTACAAATAGATCAACGGCGTTCTGAGTTAGAGTTTCCAGTCTGGTTATTTCCAGAAGTGACTCTGACTCATTTTTTTTCCGTTTTGCAGACAAAACTGCAGATTCTATAGCGTATAACTTTTCTTCTAGTTCACTCCTTTCCAAGTCAAGCTCATTGCTGGCAGATGAAATAGCATTTTTTTGCTTGACAAATTGTTCCTTGCTTATGTTTCCTGATCTGTATTCTTCATAGAGGCGGGGAACTTTACCTTTATTCTGTTCCAATAGCCGTGAAATTGCCCGCAGTCTGCCTTGGAGTCGTTCCTTGTCTGATTTGGGCAACGACATCTGTTTGTCCAAAATCAGCTGAACCTGAATCTGTAGCGGACGTAGCACTTGTTCCTTTAGAAATTCATCTTTTATGGAATGCAGATTGCATGTACTTCCGCCTGAAGGTCTTGCATGAGGGCAGTAATAAATCGCATCAATACGGGAATGGCGTGTATGTACTTCATGCTTCAGCTTGCATCCACAATGGCCGCAGTAAATTTTCTGGTAAAACAGGTTTTCATTCTTTTTCCGGTTTTCAGTACGAACGGTCTTGCGATTACGGATAATAGCAGCTGCCTGAAGGAATGTATCCCTATCAATAATAGCTTCGTGGGTATCCCTGACAACCACATAATCCTCTGGTTTCTGACGTTTGAATTTTCTACTGCCCACGCCTTTAACCTGGACACGGTTGTTGACAGTCGCTCCCGTCATTGTTTCATCCTGCAGAATTTTTGTAATCTGTACAGGCTTCCAAAACCCCGACATCAGTTGATCTTCGGTGAAGCCACCACATTGAAAGCCATAAAGTTTGTGTAACCTCTGTGCAGGGGTAGGGATAAGCAGATCATTTAGCCATTGTGCAATCCTAACTGGCTTCCATCCGGAAAGCGTCAGACGAAATATGTCCTTTACAACTTCCGCAGATTCGGGATCAACTTCCAGCTTGTGCCGGTCACCGTGCCGGCCGGCGCCGTCACGGGAAATAATATATCCATATGGCGGTTTTGCTGCTACAAAGTCTCCACGTTTCTGCTGTATCCTCTTAATGCTCTTTACTTTGGCAGACAAATCTTTGCTGTAATAGTCATAAATAACATTTTTGAACGCCATTTCAAGTCCGGGCGTATTACCGACATATTCTGAACTGTCAAAGGAATCATTGATGGCTATGAAGCGTATTCCAATGAAAGGGAAAATCTGCTCTATATAACAGCCTGTTTCGATATAATTCCGTCCAAACCGTGACATGTCTTTTACGATAATGGCGCTTATTTTGCCCTCAGACACTAACTGAAAGATTTCCTGAATTGCCGGCCGTTCAAAATTAGTACCGGAATAACCGTCATCCAGAAACTCTCTTATCTTCATCTGTCTCAGATCGGGCTGTGATTCAATATAGCTGTGTATCAGCCGACGTTGTGCGCTGATACTGGCGCTTTCATCCTTCAGGACATTTTGCCTCAAGTCAAAATCTTCATCGGATACCCTCAGATAACAGGCAAGGATATTGCCTTCCATAAGATTTTCAGAAGAATAATTGCTTTTCATTGCAACACCACGCTTTCCCGGAACTTGAGTATAGGTTCTATTTCATCCCGGTATTTGAAAACAACTTCAAGTGTTTTAGAATCGTAGACACAAATCAAATACGCTGGACCTCAAAGAATAATTCACGGCTTATAATGGCCTCATGGGTATTTTCCGTTATTATCCAGTCCTCATAGGGGATATTCTTGCTTTTAGTAAGATTTTTAGAGAGGTTTTTCCTCTTTTTCCCCATTGCCAGATCCCCCGTGTAAGTGCGGTTGCTTAGGATGACTTTAACGGTAATGCTCTGCCAGATGCTGTTTTCATAACGAGGAGCTTTTACAGCGCCTGCCAGAAACTGATAACGCATCGGCGCTGCAATATTGCTTTCATTCAAGAGCCGGGCAATTTGAGAATTTCCCATACCTTCAAGTTTCCATTGAAAAATCTGTCGTACTGTAGGCGCTGTTTCCTGATTGACAATCAGGTGGTGTGGATCAGTCGGATCTTTGCAGTAGCCGTAAGGCGGTACATTCCCATAATATAATCCGTTTTTCCGTTGGATTTCTTTTGCAGTAAATATTTTACGGGAGATGTCTTTTGCGTAGGCTTCATTTACAATGCCTTTGATCATGGTGTCTAACGGCTGAAGGGCGCTGCTTTCTAGCTTTTTTGAGTCATAGTTGTCATTAACTGCTATGAAGCGGACATTTAAGACAGGAAATACCATTTCAAGATAATTTCCGGTTTCTATGTAGTTCCGTCCAAACCGTGACAAATCTTTTACCACAATACATGAGATACGTTTCTTTCTTATATCCTCCATTAAACGGTTCCATTCCGGTCGGTCAAAGGTTGTTCCGGTTTCCCCATTGTCGGAGTAAATATCTACAATTTTTAAGTCATATTGTTTTTTGACAAAGCTTAACAGCAAGTCTCTTTGGTTATTCAGCTTTTCGCCCTTTGCAGCTTCCTCGCTGGATATGCGTAGGTATAAACCGGTAGGCAGCAGTTTGGATGAACCCTCCATACTGGAAGAAACTTCATTAGAATTCATAATGGCTGTATCTGTCATTCTGTTTTTTCTTTTATGTGGCATCCGTCTACACCTCCCTTGCAAAGTGTGAAGAGAATTTCTAAGTCTGCAAAAGACACAGACTTAGAAATTCTATAACTTCACACACTTATTAAAAACAGTGTCTGGCAAGAAATGCAGCAGCTTTTCAAACTCATCAGGAAACCGGAAAACAATATGTATCCGGTTTTTTGGATAAATGTATATTTTTTTAATCATAGATACCAGCATTTTGCGGTTGAGGGCAGGAGAGTCCAAATATTTGCGGAACTCATCTATACAAGATGTATCATCTTTGAATGAGGCAGCCAGTCCACTCTGCCGTGCAGCCATGTTATCCAATGCCTCGGACAGTTCATTTATCTGCGTCTGATAGGATTCCTTTAAGTCCAGATATTCCTCCTTGTTTAACAAGCCTTCATGGTAATCCTCATAAAGAGAGGTAAGGAGCTGCCGATATTTTTGCAAAGCAGTTTCCGCATGTTGGATTTCCTGCGTCAAGGTTTTTATTTCGGCTTGCTGGTTGGGAATGTTTTCTAAATGGGAAAGCATTTGCTCCATGTCAGTCAGGCTGTTTATGTATTGACGTAACGTATTTAACACGGTTTGCCTCAGATAGGACTCATTGATGCAGAATCCTTTGCAGCAGGTAGTGTGGTTGGAAAGATAACAGCCATAATAGAAATAG
>CAJTKK010000025.1 GCA_910576535.1 uncultured Lachnospiraceae bacterium
AAAAATCAGATTGTCCTTAACTGTGAAGCTGTTCTTTATCCCCGGCGTTCTGGAATGCCTTTCCGTCCGTGTAGCCGATTCCGTAAAGCATGGAGTTCTTCCGGCTCATGTTTGGACGTGTGGACGGCGCAGCGTCCTCTGCCCCCATTGATTCTATTGCCTTATCCACAACCGCCGGAACGCAAAGCGCAAGGGCAAAACAATTATCCCTCCGGCTCTCTTGCTGCCGCTTGGTCTGTTCGGCAAAATTGATCTGCAATCCTTTCATGAATCCGTGACAATACACAAGTTTGTCATTGTACTCAAAATCCTTTCCAGATTCATAAAAAATTCCCCTCATGGTTTTTACTCTGCTCTTTATCACTTTTAGGGCGTATCTAAAGATTTCCATGCACACGAAAGCATCATCATTCACTCCTAAAAAACGGATTTTGTATGTATTTCCTGTGTACCAGTGTAAAAGCAGCGTCCGGCATCTGAAGTTCTGTGCTATCACCCCGGCAAGGTCTTGAATCCAACTTTCCCGGAATTTTTCTAGCGTTGTAGCGGTTTCCACGGTTTCGCTTTCCTTTTCCTCCGGGGAAACATCCTCCATGCGGATATGATATTTCGCCATCAATTCCCGTGCTTTCATCATCGCCGCCCGTGCTTCGTGTTCGTTGTTGCTGCTCGAAAGCCTTATGAGGTTTTCAATTTTGTTTATCAGCTTATCCTCACTATTTCCCATCCGCCGCAGCCCCCTCAATCTTTTTCATGATTGATTTTCCGATTCCGGGAATCTCGCTAAGTTTTTTCATAAATACACGCTTTGCGTCCGTGTCACGAAAATATCCATCCGCTTTACAATCCCCTACCACATCGGCGGCTATATCCATCGCTTTCAAGCAATGCCGGAAATCCTCCGGGCATCCGCTGAATGTTTCATCCATGTATTCAAAAATCGGATAGATAAATTCATCAAATACAGCTTTATATTCAGCAATCAAGGATTCCCGGACATTTACCTTTTCGCCCTCTATGTACTCTATAAGCTGTTTATCTGTCTTTTTTCGTATCTCCACCGCTTCCCGGTGGATGCGCTTTTCATCCTCCGACAATCTATAATTCTTTGTTTTTCCCATCGCTCAACCTCTCAAAAGCCTGTTGTAAAGTTCCTTGTTTTCAGCCTTGGCAAGTGCAGCCCTCACGGATTCATCCGGGAAAGGAACGGGCAAGGCCATCTTCATAATCCGATTGATAATCCTGTCATCGAACAAAAGTTTTTCCATTTCGCAGTTGCTTGTAAAAATCGTTACTTGCTTCTGCACCATCCGCCCATTGAGGATTGAATAAAATTTCTCATTTACCCATTCCGTAGGCTTTTCCACGCCTATATCGTCAATTACTAATACAGGAACACGGATTATATCCGCAAGAAATTTCTGCTCCCCGGAATCCGCCCCCGTCTGCTCATGCCATGTTTTTTTTATTTCATCCAAAATCTGAAGCGTAGTGGCGAATTTAGCGGAAATCCTGTATTGTGAAATAACATCGTTTGCGATGCTTGCCGCCATCCGGGTCTTTCCGCTGCCCTTTGTCCGGGAATACATATAAAGCCCTTTCCCATCCTCCGAAATCCCCGGAAAGTCCTTGACGTAGTTCGTGCAAAGCAGCTTTGCCATTTCCGCCTTTTCCTTTCCGTCCGGCGTGGCATACAGCCCCAAGTCAAAAGATTCTACCGTATAGCCCTTAAACTCTTTTGGGATATTGGCAAATTGCAGCTTGCTTTCCATTATCCGGGATGTGCGGCACTCGCACGGCGAAGCATAGTCGTAACCATCTTCCCCTTTGTGGAATATGAATCCGCCACCTCCGCATTTTGGACATTTATCTGCTGTTTCCATCCTTTCCGCCGCCATCCTTTCCCCGTCCGGCCCGGAATGCTGCAAGGGCATCGTTTTCCGATTCACAAGAATGCGCTGCATCGCCCGGTTGAAATCCTCCTGTGTTGCCGACATAGTTCATCGTTCCCCCGTTCTTATAATTGCCCTCTATAACCTTTAGGGCATTTTTGGCGTTTATCAGCCAATCAAAGCCGCACCACTGATTTGCCTTACTGCGCCCCGAAAGGAAGTCCGATTCATCCGCAAGCCGGAAAATGTATTCAAGCCGCTCATAAGCCCCTAACTCCATCAATACCTTTGCTTTATTCAAGGCATTTAACAGGGTCTTTATTTTCCGCTTGCGTTCATCAGAAAGCCCCCTCACTTTTGGCAAATCCTTACAAGTAGTGTTATATAATGCCGCTATCTGCTCATAATCTAACCGCTCCGGCTTACCTCCTAAATCCGGCGGATTTTGGGGTATATTATTATTTATAATAATATCTTTATCTTCTTCTATATCTGTGCCTTGACAGGTTGACATATTTCCTTGACTTGTCCTTGACTTGTCAAGGACATTTTCTTGACTGTCAATTTTGCCGGCCAATGACATTTCAAGCCGCTTCTGCTTTGCCCTTTCCCGTGATTCCGCCTTTTTTATCCTGTTGTACTCCCGGATGTCTTGCATCTTTTCACCCTGTTCAGCGGCGAAATCTGTAATAAAAATCCCCTCATTACAGGCTTCAACCATCCCGAAAGTTTCAAAAGTTTTCAAGGCAAGCCGGACAACGGAAAGCGGCTTGTTGAATATGGTCGCAAGCATATCCTCCGTATAGGGAAGATTTTCCGAAATCATCAGATACCCTTCCGCATTGCTGATTCCGGCAAGAATCAGCATCCGAATCCATATCACGATCAGCGCATCGCCCTCCGGCATCGCCTGTATAACCTTTATTCTGTCATCGTTGAACATTCCGACTTTCAGCTTTATCCATTTAATATCCGCCATGCTCCGCACCTACCCCATATATTTTTTCAGCAAATCCCTTCTGGATGTCTTTTGCTTTGGCGCATCGGCGGACGGCGCAGCTTTCACGGATGCAAGGAAATTCACGTTCTTTTTCATGCCGGAATCAGATACGGCTTGCAGATTCTTGATGATCTGCTCTTGGTTTTCCACCGCTTTCCCATACACCGCTTCAAGCCGTGTTTTCGGGTAGTTCAGTCCGGCAAGGCAACAAATAGTTGTTTTTTCGTTATATGTCTGGAATACATCCACCGGGATGCCGATTTCTTTTCGCATTGCGTCCACATCCACGGCCCCGGCGATGGATATGGAAATGTATTTGATAACCCTGTCCGGCTCAATCGGGGCAAACACGCTTTTTTTGAAAGATTCCAGTACCGCCGCAGTCGTGCTTTCCTTTGCCGGAATCTCCGTCACAATAAGCATCCCTTTTGATCTCAATGTTTCCTCTATCTCCGCCCGGTCGATATTGCCCCTTTCATCCTTGTGCCTGTTGGGAATCTCAATAAAGTTATGGAAAACATTTACAAGATGCTGATTCAAAATCAGCTTATCCCCTTTTGAATTGTCAATAATCATAACGCTTGCAATGCTGCTAATCGCCGTCAATTCCTCAAAGCATTCATAGCAGTTTATTTGTGTTTTCGGGCTTTCCTTTTCGCTTGGAATGACCGTAATCGCCCCAACGGATTCCACCTTGCTTTCTCCGGCCGCAATATCGCCCAAAAGCAGATCAATCAGCATCGGGCCGCATCCGCTTCCAGTTCCGCCGCCGGACGCAAAGACAACGTAAATCATGGAAACATCCATCTTTTCATAGATTTCTTTGCTGATATTGTCGAAGTCCTCCATCACAAGCCTTTTCGCCTTTGCCCTGTCTTTATTACAACCCTCGCCCCCGGCGATGTGGTATGTGTACTTTGCATTTTTAAGGGTCTGCAAGTCCTCCTGTGATGTATTGAGGTACAGGACAGAAAACCCCTTATCCTCAAAAAGCTTCCCGATGTTGCCACCGGCTTGCCCTATGGCAACAAATCCGATTTTCTTTTTCATGCCGCAATCCTTCCTTTCATGCCTGTTTTAATGCCTGTTTGCCGGATTCCGTGATATAAAAGGTTTTGGCTTTCCCCTCTTTGTATCCGGCGGCAACATAGCCCATTGATTCAAATTCTGTTATTTTCTTGAAAATTGTATTGTCCTTATATCCGAAATCCTCCGCATCCGTGATTTCTTTCGCTGTCATTGCCGACACTTTATCGAATGCGCCATTTGTAGACAGGACGGACAAAATCAGAAATCCCAAACGATTCAAAAAACCACCATCCTTTCGCTGATATTTTTTGAATATCCTTGAAGCACAATGATATATTTTGATTTTCTAGGATATTCTTTTATTTATTTTTCAACCGGGCAGATTCCGCATCCGCTTCCCTGTAGTCGAAAGAACGGAACACATCAGCACATCCGCATTCGGGGCAATGCGATGTAATTAACACGCTCCAAAAGCGATGCAAGCAGCCACGGCAAACACATTGATAAAAGGGGTCTGTAAATTTTGTAACGCCGTCTGAATAATAGCCGATTTCCGCCATTTTCCCACCTTTCCACTTGCAAAACTATAAAAATGCAAGTATAATGAGTAAAGGAAAGCGTTTTTCAGCGTCTTTTCCTTTGGGGCTTGCGTGTGAGTTGGTAGCTTTGGCGCAAGCCCCTCTTTTGCCCCTTTGTCTGATTGTCAATGATTGTGCTATCGCACAATCAAACAGGAAACATATTTCAGCGATCAGCTTTCAACTTTATAGTAAGCGGAGAAGAAGCCGATGCCGCCGCCCACAACGGAGCGCAAGTCGTTCAAACCCAACGCCGAAGAACCGCCGTCCGAAGTGCCGTAGGAGCTGCCGCCCCGGAAAGGCACACATTCGCTTTCCTCTGCATCCGCATAAAAATATTCCCTGTTTCCCTCATGCCTTGCCGGGATGATTCCAAGGGCTTTCACAAAGTCCGGGATGGGGTCAATGTCAATCCCGACATTCTGCCATTCATCGCCGCCGTACTCTTTCCCGGTTTCCTCATTCGTTGCAAGTATTGTTATTTCGCCATCCTCCACGCTTACCTTCAGCGGCTTCCCGTCAATCAGCACATCCAACCATTCCTTGCTATCCATTGACAAATCGCAATCCGGGGCGGCGGCATCGTTGTCCTTTATGTACTGATAACGCCCATTCACAAGCCGGATTCCGGCAATGCGCTTCCAGACATTCCCGACAAAATCCGCAATGCCCTCTTTGTTGTCGTATAAGAACCAAGATTCCGGCCCGCTGCCCGTTAATGTGATTGCGCTATTTTCGCTCTTATTGATTCCATGCTCCATCGGCATAACATGACTGCAGCCAAAATAAGTATTTCCCCTAAGCATTTCGGCCCCAGCGGATTCCCGAAGCCTTATCAGATCGGCTATAAACTGCCATTCTACCGCCGTCATGCAGTGCCATCCATCACCCTTTCTCCTGTGGCACTCCACAACGGAATCAAAGTCCATCATGGTAGCCGGGGGCTGCATCGGCAAGCTGTAGGGGATGCCGTCAATCATGCAAGAAAGGTACTCCGGCAGATAGATGGCATCTACCTCTTTTCCCCGGATGATAAACATAGGATGCACGGCATCGCCCTCAACGGACGGGTCAACCTCACGATGCAGACATTTCTCATACCTCCGCATGATGTTGGGATTGTTGTTCTTATCCCTTACAATTACAAGTTCGCTTTTAATCATTGTTAGATTCTCCTTTCATATTTTCAAACGGCAAGGGGGCAAGAGTGCCGGCCGCCATAATCCCGATGCTGAAAACGGATTTTTTCAACGCCGCATCAAGTTCCCTTTCCGTTTCAATTCCAAATTCTTTCAGCGTTTCAACGATTGTTTGATTATCCATTTCCGCCCCCTGTTTCCGGGATACAATCAAATTTCAGCTTTAGGCCATTTTTCATTGCGGACAGGTGACAGTGAATTTCTGTAGCGCATGATTCGCACATATCCTCCACTGTTTCATCGTAGGACACCCGGACATTTCCCGGCTTTGACAAAAGAGATAATTTCCAAACCTCTTTAGCCCTTATGATCTCTTTCCCGCAAATATCGCAATATACTTTTACCATCCATTTCCCTCCATGTTGAAAATCGTAATTTGCGCCGTTTCCGCCTGTAGGCGTTCCGATGCTAATTTGTAATATCCCGGATGTATTTCAAATCCCACATAAGGGAATCCCAACTTGGTACAGGCGATAAGGCTTGACGCACTCCCCACATGGGTATCAAGGATGATAGCACCCGGAACGGCGTACTTCTGCAAAATCCACTCATACAGCACAACGGGCTTTTGCGTGGGATGGATGCGGACTTCCTTATCCCTCATGTTGCCCTGTAGCATTCCGCTCCATCTGAAAGTATATTTCCGAACCGCTGTAGAAAAGGAAGTCCAAGCCAATTCGCAATCGGCAAAATCATTGTTTCCCGTTTCCTTATCCCATACAATCCAACAACTAGAATCAAACGGCATCCGGGATATGAAATGATTTGCGCCCCACACGACTTGATTCTTGCTTACCCGGAATAACTCCGCAAAGTATTCCGGCCCCGGTGGCTCTTTGTCCTTGCCGTAAAATTCCGGGTAATCCTTTGATGTAGCTAATTTGCTTCTTGTGCCGTTTTTCTTTCCAGATTCCCCTATTCCGTATGGTGGGTCAACGATTGCCAAATCGAAATATTTATCCGGGAATTGGCGCATTCCCTCCATGCAGTCCATGTTATAGAATCCGAAATCAAGCATCTGCCTAATACCATCTATCCGGCTCGATAACGTGCAGCCAAATCATCTTCTTGCCGTCCTTATAGTCATACCGCAGAAATTTTTCTGTACTGGAATCAATCCAGTATTCCGGCGGAATCTCCGGGTAAAAATTAAAAGACTTAAATTTCCGCTTTTTCCCATTCGGCAAAAGAATGTTGAACACTGCGGCGCATACCTCTTTGTATGGCGTTTTGTGCCATTCGTCCGCCGGTCGTGATACGCAATAGGTTATTTTCTCCACATAATGAATTGACTTCGGAACAAATCCGCATTTAAGGCCCATGCCCACGCAATTATAGTAATTGCAGATAAACGCATCGAAAAGTTGCTGCTGCTCCGCCGTCAAATCCGAATAGCCCTTTAACAACTTGACATCATGCCCGAAAATCACTTTCAGATCGGTTACATTCCGCAGCCTGTAGTCTGGCAAGCCGAAAGCATTAAAACGCTTTTCGGCTTCGGTTACGCTGATTTTTTGTACTGCTGCCATCTTGCCCTTCCTTTCTCGTAATAAAGACTTTTTGTAAATCCCCGTGATTGTCTAGGTCGTGGGGATTTGATTTCCTATCCTATACCGCCGCCAATGCTGCCGCCGCTGCCTTGCTTTTTTCAAGCCGCTGCCTGTCCGCAAGTGCTGACAGATACGTTTTAGCAAGCACTTTGGAATTTTCATCCAAGGATTCAAGCAGAACCGCCACTTCCTCATTTTCCGGGGATGCTATTGTCTTTCTGATTTCCTCGGTGTTCGCCATATTCATTTCCCCCTTTCCGTAGTCTTGTTTCGTTTGACTATGGTAAGATTATATCTACCTTTGGTAAGTTTGTCAATAGTTTTTTTGGAAATTTCTTGACTATGGTAAGTTTTTTTGTTATTATGTGCTTATCAGTCATAGAAAGGGGGCGTAAATCAATGAAAAATAGGGTTTCTAATATAAGAAAGGCTTTGCATTTAAGCCAAGAATCTTTCGGAAGCCGTTTGGGAGTGACTGGCGCATCAATATCCAGAATTGAAAAAGGGGAGCGAAGTATTACCGAACAAATGATTCTTGCTATCTGCCGGGAATTTAATGTTCGGGAAGAATGGTTAAGGGATGGCAAGGGCGATATGTTCTTGGATTTCACGGAAGATGAATTTGCAAAAGCCGCCGCATCGCTGTCCAGTGATGCCTTTGTGCGAAGCCTTATTGTAGAATACTGGAAACTGGACGATGACAGTAAAAAGCTATTCCGGGAATTTATACATAGGTTGTCGGATAACATGAGGGGGCTTGAATAGCCGCCCCCATGCTCCGCCGTCCGTCTGCTGCCGGGATGCTATTTCAGATACTTGATGAATGTGTAAATCATAACAAGCAGCCTTTTTTCTGAAATTGCATCAATCATCTTGTGGATGATGGCTTTTAATTCCTCGTTACTCATTTAGCGCATCCCCCTTTCTATAGATTGTGGAAAATCCACAAGATATATTTTATATAGGGATGCGAAATAAACAGGAAAGGAAGATAGAATGAGAAGAAAATGCGTTATTCTAATGCTATGTAGTGCGTTGTTCCTATCTGGATGTGGCACAACGGGCGCAGAATCTGCAAACAAAACCGCATCAGTACATTCCGATGTATCAAACACCGAAGCAGAGAAAACACAGGAAAACAATTCATCTGAATCCGAACAATCAGATAATAACTCTTGGGATTATGTTTCAAGCATCTATCCGTTTGTTTCGTATGACGATGTGAAAGCCGGAAAGTACAACAATCAGTATGTTATTTTGTCGGCCATAATTGAAAGCACAGACTATTCAGACATTACTAAATGGTTAGAGTGCGAAGTATGGTTTTCACATAATGATTCGTATATATGCAATGATATTACGTTTAAATGTGAGGACTTACATGGATATTCGCCAACGGAATTACAGCCGGGAGATAATATTGATATTTGCTTTTTTATAAATGCTGATAGTTCTTTCGGGTTCACAATCAAGGCTTATAGCCTAAATAGCAATCAATTAACCTTGGAAGATGTTTACAGTTCTTTCTCTGAAAATGCTGATTTGTGGAGTATAGACTTTGATTATTGCGGAGTAGTAAGAAATGATACAACCAAAAATTGGCGGCTCTCTAAAGTTTATACGGATTTTGATGCAGTAGATTATGCACTATATTACTATAACAGATATTTCCAATCAGATAATGAGATTCATGCAATAATCAATTATAGCAACAATACTACTGTACGCATCAGAAGTACCCTTGGAATGCTTGATGTATCTGTACTATCACATATTGACGGCGAAGAAAATGATGCAAAAATATTATTCAGTGGCGATGTGATTCAAGATTATATGATTAGCATTGAATCCGGCGAATTGGTGAACATTGAAGAATAAATAATTATACCGCCCTTGCTACCAACAAAGGCGGTATAGGATAGATATACCTTGACACGGTTTTCCATGCCGCAGTATGACCTAGACACTCATATTATAGCATGGAAAGCCGGAAAAATCAAAGGCTTTCTTTTTTACGCCCATTTTTACCTATTTTGCAGTATTTTTCAGAAAGGACTTGCTATAATATGGAATTTGCCAAACTATACGGAAATCGGAAGCTGAAAGCGGCTTTATATGTCCGGGTTTCAACGCTCTATCAGATTGACAAGGATTCGCTTCCTTTCCAGAAACAGGAATTGATAAACTATTGTAAATATGCTTTGAATATTGATGATGTGGAAATATTTGAGGATGCCGGGTATTCCGGGAAAAATACGGATAGGCCGGCATATCAAAGGATGATGGCGAAAATCCGTCGGGGCGAATTTACCCATGTTTGCGTATGGAAGATTGACCGCATATCCCGGAATCTGTTAGATTTTGCCGGAATGTATGAGGAATTGAAAAAGCACCGTGTTACATTCGTTTCAAAAAATGAACAATTCGACACATCTTCAGCTATGGGGGAAGCCATGCTGAAAATCATCCTCATATTTGCGGAATTGGAGCGCAAGCTGACTTCCGAACGTGTCACCGGGATAATGCTTGATCGGGCGGCGAAAGGGTTGTGGAACGGCGCAAGGATGCCGCTAGGCTATAGATGGAGTGAAGAAGCGAAATATCCAGTGATTGACGATGCGGAATCGGTAACAATCCATTTTATTTATGACAAGTACGAAGAAGTAAAGTCATGCTTGCAGATTTGCCGGATGCTGAATAACAACAATATCAAGACAAAACGGGGCGGAGAATGGACATCAAAAACGGTATGCGACATTATCCGCAATCCGTTCTATAAAGGCACATACCGCTACAATTACAGGGAATCAGCAAGGGGAGCATTGAAAGCTGAATCTGAGTGGATTGTTGTGCCGAATAACCATCCGGCGATTGTATCAGAAGAACAATGGGAAAAATGCAATAAGATAATGGATGCGAACAAAGCGACAAAGGACACGGCAAAATTCCGCCCCCGGCGGTATGTTCATGTATTCGCCGGGGTTTTGAAATGTGCGGATTGCGGCGGCGGCTTTTCATCGAACAAAGACAAGGAACGGTCAAGCGGATGGCGGCCGTCTGCCTACCGTTGCAACCGTGCTACAGGGATGCGTGATTGTCCGGCTCTTGGAGTGTCCGATGTTGTGCTAGGCCCCTTTGTGTTTAACTACATTGCTAACTTCGTGCGCTTGCAGCGCAAGGGCGGGCCATACACGGCGGAATCCATCGAAAAGGCGTTACTGTCCGGGAAATGCTTTTCAGAGGTTGCCGGGATTGATTCTAAGGGCATACAGGACACTTTGAAAGCGTTGGGCTATGCCAATACCGCCGGCCCGGATTTTGTGCCGGATTTAGGCGCACAGAACACCACGGACGGCGATTCCGGCGGATTCGACATCGAAATATTGCGGCAAGAGGAAGAAAAGCTGAAAAACGCCTTGCAGCGGCTTTTAGACTTATACCTTTTTGATTCTGCTGCCATATCGCAGCAGATCTATATAACCAAAAAAGAGGAATTAGAAAAGAATCTGAAAGGGGTACAGGCGGCCATTGAAAAAAGCATGGACGATTCCGGCATCCGCCCCGATGCGCTCAATACCTCATTCATGAAAAAGGCATCCGCTTTCATAGTGAATCAGCGCATTTTGAGTAAAAAGGAAATTGATTTTGAGGAATTG
>CAJTKK010000026.1 GCA_910576535.1 uncultured Lachnospiraceae bacterium
GATAGCGTATCGCCGCCCTTGACGGTGTAAACCGTGCCGGACGATTCCGCCGGGGCGGATGCCGCTGCTCCGCCGATGGAAAGTTTCCACCCAACAACGATATAATCCCTTGTCATAGCCGGGTATTTGCCCTTGTTTGCCGCTAAAATGGCATCAACCGAAGTATTGTATGCCTTGGCGATCTTGGATAGCGTATCGCCGCCCTTGACGGTGTAAACCGTGCCGGACGATTCCGCCGGGGGATTGCTTGCCGTCTGGCCCCCTGTTGCTAATCCGCCGGATGCGTACTTGTCAAAATAACGCTGCCCATATTCCGCCCTTTTTTCCTTGACGGAATCCCCCATATTCGCCGGCCTTTCGTACCCGGTCAACACTGCATCCGAAGCAGCCTTGACGGAATCGGCGGATTTCAGCACGGACATAACCGCTTTGTACCCGGAAATCTCTTTCCACAAAAATTCAAGCTGCATCGTCAAATCTCCGATTGATGCGCCTTTTCCCCTTGCGTAATCAAGAAGTGCCTGTTTGCGTGTGTGATATGTCCACTGCGCCAATCCGTACCCGGCGGCATCCCGGACGAAATTGCTATATGTTCCGGCATCCACGGCGGCGGTATATTCCGCATCTGACATATTCAGCTTCTTTTCATAGCTGTTTTGCAGATTCCGGGGATTCAGTGCGCTTTCAGCGTAAAGATTGCCCATCAGTCCGGCGATGGCGTAAGCATTCAGCCCCTTTTCTTTGAGAAATCCCCAAATCACGGCGGCATTATCCGCCGGGGGCTGTTTGTCCTTGCTGTCCGCCTTTGCTGCATAGTTCGGGGCAATATACCCCCGGATGTATCGCTCATTGATGGCGATTACCCGATAATCCACGGAATCCCGGATATTTCCCTCAACGATGCGGATATTTCCGCCGGACACGGCAACAACCATCCCGATATGGTCGGCCGCCCCTGTGCAATCCCCGATTCCGTTATCCTGCCAATCATAAAGGACATAATCCCCGGAATCCGGCACATAGGAATCATTTTCCACCCAAATCCCCATCTTTTTGGCAAGTGCAATCATCTTTTCACAACTGCATTCTGTCGGGATGATGTCCGTGTACCCGGCGGCGATGGCGGCGGCGGATGCTGCCGTGGCGCACCACGCATCACTATATTTTACCCTGTACCCCCTTGCAAGAGGGGAATGCCCGTTGTAAAGGTCAATAATGGACTTGTGGCTTCCATCTGCTTCCTTTTTGCCGGCCCATCCCGTGAAAATGCCTACAATTTTATTTCTCGCTTCTCTTTCTGTCATGATCTCGTTTCCTCCTGTTAAACAGAAAGGGCGGCATCGCTGCCGCCCGTGGGTCAAATAGTTATTCGCTTTTCTTTTCATCGGGCGGCGTTCCGCTTGTGCTGATTCCGCCAATCTTTCCGCCCGTCTTTGCGCTCCCGGATTCCTCCATGATTTCCGAAACGCTGTCAACGGTCGTTTTGATTACGGTTGCAACGGCGGCGGCATCAATATTCCCCTCGATGATGTTATAGGCAATCGTGGCTGCAGCCGCAACAATGATGCAGATAATCTGAATCAAGGGGGAATCGGTGTTTCCCAATGCGCCACATACAGCAATGATTACCGTTAAGATGGTAAGCAAGAATTTTCTGCTTTTCAGTTTTTGCATGGTTTTTATGCTCCTTTCTGTTTTTTCATGCACCACGCCGCCCAGATATGTCTTTGTGCGCTCCTGTGCGCCCTATTTACAGCTTTTTCTGTTTCCGGCGTGGATTTATGCCCCGGCTCTTTTTGGGGGCGTTCTCGCCCGTTCCGTGCGCCTGTATGGGGTCAAATTCCCATTCCAAGCTTCACGAAACAGAAAATCACTCCGACAAGTGATGTGATAACGGCGGCCACAACCGTCCGGGCAAGCCACTGATTCCGGCTTTCAAGTTGTTTGATGCGGTTAAGGTTGTCTTTGACATCATCTTTCAGAATCGCCAACTCCTTTTCGGCATCGTAGAATCTTTTCTTAAACTCTCCATAGCCGTCCAGTTTTTCCTCAATCCGTGTCAAACGCTCCATCACTTGCACTTCGAATGATTCTCCATTGTACCCTTCAGACATAAGGCATTATCTCCTTTCTGCTAGAATAAAAATAACCGCCTATTATGGCGGCGATTTTCTATGTGGTATTAGCACAAACTCCGCCGCTAGGCGGTTATAAATATTTTGATTGCTGCAATGTTTGAACATTCCCCGGTAACTCTGGTAAGTGTTGTTTGCTTTCTTAAAGGATGTTCGCCCCTCATTGTATTTTCTGGCAACGCATTTCAGACATCGCCTTGTCCTTTTAAGGGTACTCTTTCGGATTTTGATGCGCCGTGTATTGACAAGTGCGCCCACATACTCCACGGAACGATTTGCCGGGATGATTGCGGTCTTATTGTTCAATTCAAGATGCAATTCCTCATTCAGAAATCTTTCAATTTCATCTTTGATTCCGTGCAATTCCTGTTTATCCGGCCACAAGATAATAATATCGTCTGCCGTCCGCTGATAGTAATGGATTTTCAGTTTGTGCTTGCA
Organism: uncultured Lachnospiraceae bacterium; assembly: GCA_910576535.1. Taxonomy (GTDB): domain Bacteria; phylum Bacillota; class Clostridia; order Lachnospirales; family Lachnospiraceae; genus Kineothrix. Next base: position 2,577 of record CAJTKK010000026.1, read on the forward strand.
AAATAAATCTAATTCGTGCAAGTAGATATTTGCAAACATCTGTGATGTCAAATTGCCTATTGGCATCCCGGTGGAATAAATCCATTCATCCCGTGGCAATTCCGTAGGCATACAGCCGGAAGGAAGCCCGAAAGCCGTATTCTCGCAATTTATTATCTTGTCAAGCAAATTCATAATCCGCTTGTCCTTGATATGTTTTGCAAGGATTTTCAGCAGTATTTCGTGGTCGATTCTGTAAAAGTATTTGCTTATGTCAAGTTTAAGGATATAATATTTCTTACTGCTCCTGTTGGCTTTCCGAAGCCAATATTGCAGCCTTTCCCTTGCCCTCACTGGCCCCTTATCTTTCCGGCATCCGTAGCTGTCATATATGTACATCTTTTCATACAACGGATTCAATTTCCTGTAGATAGCCCATTGCACAACACGATCACGGAATTGCAAAGCCATTATGATGCGTGGCTTCGGTATTTTTATTTCTTTCGCCCGGTATGGCCCAACCTCATAGCTTCCCCATATCAATTCATTTTGAATCTGGATAAGTTCTTCGGTCAATTCCGCCGTGAATCTCAATGTTTCGCCCCGGTAACGCTTTCCATTTCCGGCTGCTTTCCTGTATGCCATAAGCAGATTTTCAAAATCCACAATTTCATCAAAAGTCAAATCAAACTGTTTCATGCTCTGATTCTCCTTTATAAGTTGCTGCTCGTTGCAAATATGGCTTGCGCCGTTCCGCCGTCTGGCGTACTGTCTGCATTAGCAGCGGTTTTAATATCCCCTTTCGGGGCGGAAATAAGCCCCTTACCCATTTAGTTATGCTGTTGCAAGTCCGTAAACTTGCAAATCTGATTCAAATGGTAAGCGGAGAAGAAGCCGATGTTGCCGTTCACATTGGAGCGCAAGTTGTTCAAATTCAACGCCGAAGAACCGCCGTTCGAAGTGTTGTTGTAGCTGCCGCCCCGGATAGGCACACGCCAATGGCCCATTCCCGAAGAAAATACAATCTATAAATCAATTTGCATTTCTTTCATTTGCTCACATTCTTAATCCAACCACCCAAAAGCCGCCCAATCTCGTTTAGCTGCCTTGCAATCAGTTCATACCGCTTTATGTCGATATAGTGCAAGTCATATGATAAATCGTTAAGCATACGCAACATTTCAAGTCGCACATCGGCATCCTGTAGCGTGGTCTTTTTGTAGTATTTTTTCCGTGCCTGTATAATCAGAAAAAGAAATTCATACAGGTTTTGTTTATAGTCCGCCACAAGTCCTAATTTTTCAGATTTCGGATATTTCACAAAAGCCGTATAAAGGTATTGCAGCAAGTCCCGGATTTTCTGAAGCGTCACAAATCCGGCTTTATCCTCATTCATTTTGTTTATTTCGTCCTGTGGGATTTGTTGCGCTTGCACCGTCTGATTCCCCGGCGGTTGTTTTGGATTTTCCATCCTCTCATTCCTTTCGTGTGAAAATAAAGGGCGGCTATCGCCGCCCCAAACAGGAAACATATTTCAGCAGACAGGATTCAACTACTCTTGGTAAGCGGAGAAGAAGCCGACGTAGCCGTACACATGGGAGCGCAAGTCGTGCAAACTCAACGCCGAAGAACCGCCGCCCGAAGGGTTGTCGTAGCCGCCGCCCCGGAAAGGCACACGCTCCCCAGACAAGTCAATCCAGAAATGCCCGGTATTTGTAACGCCGCTTACAGGCGCAAGCAGCAATTCCATTATGATTTCGGGAAGCGTGATGGAATCCGCCGCCGCAATCGCCGAAAAAACCTTGTTATGTGTGCCTGTTGTCACTACAGCCGTTCCGATGTTGCCGGATGCGTTGAAGTGCAGAGTTCCGCTTGTGCCGGGGTCTACCAAACTTCCGTCCGGCTTGATGGCTTTCCATGCCGTTGAAGCGGCCGCATGGGAAACTTGCAACGCCGGGGCGTTGCCCTCCATCACCTGTATTTCGCCGTTTACTATCCTCATTCCAGAAAGCCGTTTCCAGAGATTCCCAACGAAATCAGAGATTCCGCCCGGTGTTCCGTCATGATTCCATGTAACTGGGCCGCTGCCCGTTGCTGTCCGGCCGGCGGAATCCTTTGCCCCTACTTCGTAGGCATGGGAGTGGCTTTTCCCGTAATTGCTGTTTCCTCTCGGCTCATATCCGATCTTGTGCATCAAATGGACGATTGCGGCCCATTCCGCAAAGGACATTTGATGCCAATGAAGCCCCTTTGCATTGCAGAATCCCATTTCCGCATCAAAATTGTATGAGTGCGCCGGGATTACATTCGGCCAACTGTACGCACGGCCATCCACAACGCAGTTAAGGAATTTACTGGCGTAGAAAACATCCTTTTCAACGCTGCCCTGTTTCCATGCAGAATGCACGATCTCACTTCCGCCGAAAAGCTGTGCATTCGTCATTTTGTAAAAAGGATTCATAAAGGACGGCAAATCAGCGTTGTCCATGATGATTGTTGTTTTTCCTCCGGAAATGCCCTCCGTTGCAAATTTCAGACTGTCAAAATTAGCCATTTTCCACCACTCCTTCCCTAAGCGCAAATAATGTCAATGTAACATTGTCCATTGAAAACGGGATGGGTATGCGGTCAATTCTGCTGCCGGATGCGCCCATTCCGCCGCCGATTTCCCCGGAATCTCCGTCTGCATGGGATTCCCCGGCTTCCGGCATTTCCTCCGCTTCCACCGGGATTTCCTCATAAACCCTTGCCGGAATGTCGATTTGTGCCACATAATCCCTTCCGATGCCCGTAATAAGCCCACCGAAGTCATCCGTTGAAATGTCGATATTCACATCTGCATCCGCTTCTTTCTTTTCCAGATTCAGCATGATCTCATCATCGAAAGTGATTTTGCTTCCGCTGACATCGTAAGGGATTTTCGGCCCCTCGTTTGCGTTGATAACTTTCATCTTCTCATTCCTACCTTTCTTTTGATCTCGCCCATCCTTGCATTGATTTCTTCGGCATATTCCCGATTTTGGGCGGTTGTGTTGGCTCTTGCCCCACCGTTGAAGCTTTTAAGGATTGCGGCTTCATCCCGGCGGCGTTCATCTGTTTTAATTATCACGTTTGCAGCCATCTTTTACATTCCTCCTGTGACATAGATTCGCAGCTTTGCGCTTGTTGCGCTCCCAGTGTATCTAACTTTGAATGCGTTGGATGCAAGGTCGTAAAACTCCACGCTCTCCACATATCCGCCGGAACACTCCAAAATCTTATAGTGAAGCTGATAATCCGTATTGTTGAGGTACTTTGTAAGTGCCACGGTTGCGATTGCGTTTGTGGCCGGGTATTTCCGGGAATTGGAAAGTGTCACATCAAACTGCTGCCCGGTAAGGCTTTCGATCACTCCGGCCTGCTGCCGGCCTGTCGTAAACATAAGGTTTGCGACAAGTTGCCCCTCCAGAATCCCTAAATCCATATGGCCGAAATTTCTTGCGCTTTGCGGCGTTCCTTGCTGCTCGATTTCTCCGGGGGATGGGGTCAAGTAGACAAGCCCCGGCCCCTCCCCGTTCGTCATCATGAAACGGCGCATGAATTGTACAATATGGTCTTTCCACTTAACAGGTATATACATCTTTGCAACTATCTCCTTTCCTTTTACTCCGTGGTCTGCTTAATTGCTATTGTGTATCGGTACAGGATTCCTTCAGAAAACGATTCCTTATTGATGGATTCCGTGCCGGAAGCAAAGATTCCGCCGTCCACATTGTAAAATTCTATTTTGCTGATCTGATTCGGTGCATCATGCCCGAATAAGATGTAAGCCGCAAAGCGTCCGTCCGGCAATACATCAACCTTGTACACGTTGATTTTGTGCCAATTTCCGCCGGAATAATACTTTGCGTATGCCACACGGTTTTTGAGATAGTTCTTTAATGCCGCTATCTCTCCATTGCTCATTAGCATAGTGCTTTCTCTCCTTTCCTTTACACATCCTCGGATGCAAATTTATTATTATCAACACGGTATTCAAAAGGGATTGCATCGCCGGATTCTGCAATATCAAGCGATTCCTCCGCAAACTCCGCCGCCATAGCGTAATTCGGAAATGTGCCGCTTTCCGTTTGATTGTCCATGTTGTAATCGAATGATTGTGAATTGATGCCGTTTTCGGCGCACAATTCCCCTTCTGCAAGCTGTAATCCCATAGCATAGTCCGGGGTCGTGCCTGTTTCGGTCTGATCGTCCATGCCGTAAGCTAATGGGATTGCGCTTCCATCATTCCCAACGGAAAGAAGCCCTTCCGCAAGTTTTAATCCCATAGCGTAATCCGGGGTCGTGCCGGCCGGCTCATAATCTGTTTGATACAGTTCCCTATTGCCGGACAACTGCAGGCCGCTTTCCGCCGTGCGTAATCCCATTGCATAATCCGGGGCTGTGCCGCAATAAAAATCATTGCTGCAAGGCTCAAAGGACAGGCGGCTATAATCTGAATCATTATGTATTACAAGTGTGCTTTTGCTTTGCAGAACAAGATAGTCAATGATTGACCGGGCGTTTTTTACCTCGTTTACATATTTCAAAAACTCGGACATTTCGACTGTAGTAACGGCGGATGATACCGCTATCCTAAAATGGAATGCTTCCCCGGCGTAGCTGTACCATTCTTCGATGCTTGTATCGTTGTTCTGGAAAACAATGTTTATCATTTCTTCCATTGCCGCCGATGTGCCTAATTTCATGTACCAGTATTGAGAATTTGCTATCAGCTTGCGCTTCACATCCGGCGCAAGGGATGAATTGTAAAATAGTGTCCGGCTGTCCGCTGCCATGTAATCAAGGTATTTTTCATCCACCGATTCCACGGCGCACCAAACTTTTATCTTTTCCGTGCGCTCTATCAGCTTTTTAATCTGTTTGTCGCAAGCATACATGAATGCTTTCGTCCGGGCATCCTTTAAGTTTGCCGGGGTAGATAGATATAATCCGCCGATTTCAGAAAGACTAATCATTCTCTAGCCCTCCATAAGCCATTTTTACAGATTTTGCGGATGCTATTTCCGTATTTGTGATTATTTTATATGACGGTTTTCTGATTTCCGCCCTTTTCACGCCGGCCGCTCTCAAAAATTCCACAAGCACATCCGTGTTGATGTCTGCCCCTATATGGGTTTTTTGCCATGCCACATAGGCATCCTTGGCTTCCTCCGCCGCTGCCTGTATTGCTTCCACATTTTCCTTGCTGCTCCGCCCGATATAGTAAGTAAAATCAAGGTCATATTCCACGACATCCGGCGCAGCCACCGACATTTTATCCGTAAGCGGACGGATGGCGGATGTCGTGAGGTAATCCGTCAGATCGGCAAGGAAAGCGGCGGATGGCAAGGCCCCGTCTGTAAGCACAAGCCGGATGTCCACTTCTGCATCCTCTGTGGTATTCACTTTTACATCCTCTATCGCCGCCGAATTGTATTGACGCACCCAATATATATAAGCATCCTCCGGGCCGGCGGTCGAATAAGACGATGGGGCAAGAAATATCCTCTCACGGAAAGCGGAATCTGTTTCTTCTCCGCTTCCGCCGTCCGATGCGCTGATATTCTCCACGCTCGCAATATAGGGGATTTTGTCCGCCATTGCGTTAATCTGTCCGGGTATATACTGATTTCCAACCGTGCCTAATTCCGTACAAGTAGCCGGAACATCGACAAAAAGCTGTCCGGGGGCAATCTCCGCATAGTCATCCGTTGCAAAAAAGACATTATCCCCGGCGGTTGCCCTTTTCCCCTGTGGAATTGCCGTAACCTGTGTACGGGCTTCCGAAAGGGAGAAGCGAAGTACCGTAACGGCCGGCCGGGAATCTTGTTTAAATGTCTTTTTCATCGCCCCCAAGTGTTTCAGATAATTACCATAGGCATATTTAAGGAAATTCATTTTGAAGCCCCTGTCTATGCACTGATAAGCTTGGTAAAGCTTGTTTGCCACCACATTTAATTTGATGCGGTCTTTGTCTGCCGGATAAAGCGTCACGGATTCCCCCGTTTCCTCTTTATAGTTCGATTCAAAGTCCGCAATCATTTCTTTTTTCATGCTCTCTATATCCACATCATCAATCACGGAAATATCCGGCAAATTATAAAGATTCTGAATGTTAATCGCCATTGTATGTAAGCACCACCTTTGGAATTATTTTATCTTCTCTGCACTCAAAATTTATTTCGACAACTGCTAATCTAGGCTCGTATCTGTCTATCTGCTCTATTGCCTGTACGCTGAAAGCACCCTTTGCGGCATATACAGGCCGCCCGATGATGTCACTTGACACAAGCCCC
>CAJTKK010000027.1 GCA_910576535.1 uncultured Lachnospiraceae bacterium
AAGCCGGATGAAGAAGAAATGTTCACACTGACGGCGCAAGACATTCACGGCGTAATCATTGCAGAGGATTCGGGGGGGGGTAATGCGAAGCCGGGAATGTGAATTTGACGAAGAACTGACGAACAGCATCTTCACGGATAAAGATAATTGCGCCTATTGTTGCCAAGCGTCATATTACAAGGGGATTTCTCCAAGCAAGCTAGGGAAAGGGCAGCGCACACATATCATTGAAAGGGTAAAGGAATAATCAGATGGAAAAGCCAAAACTGATAATGTTGGGGCATCTTGACATCCGGGGCCATGACAGCATAAAGCGTGTATATCATCCCGAAGGGCTGTCTCCAACGCTTACCACATCCGGGGGGGGGGTAATAGACAAGTGAAAATATTGGACTTGACGAAGTACCGGGTTAGGAAATTAACGCCAAACGAGTACGGGAAACTACAGGGATTCCCGATGGACGGTTGGCATCAAGTAGTATCTGACACACAGGCATATAAACAATTTGGAAATGCCGTAACAGTGACTTTGTTCTGCGAGATTGCAAAGTCAATCAAATTCTGTATAGAACAGGGGAAAGGAGAGAAAGATGTTGAGCGCAAATAAAGCGGCGGATGCGATAAGGGATTTTAACAAAGCCTTGAATGAGTTTGGGAAAACCGACAGCGAAAAGGAATGTGAGAGAATCCGGCGATTTGAAATATTCGCCGGGGAGCATTTCCCGGAAAAAGCAAAGAAGTACATGGTTGATGGAGGATTTTTCCGGCAAACGGCATCGACACATTACCATTCCGCACATTTTGGAGGGCTTGCAGACCATTCCCACGCAGTAGCGGAAGCCCTTTTAGAGTTTACCCGTAAAATGGGGTTGGTATGGGAGAATGAGAGAAGCCCCTATCTGGTTGGCTATCTACATGACATTTGCAAGATGGATGAATATATCTTGAAAGAGGTAGACGGCGCGATGGTGTATGAGTTTAACAAGGACAGGCTTTTGATAGGACACGGCGATAAATCCGCCATCATTGCGGCAATGCTGATTCCCGATCTGACGGATGAAGAAATGCTTTGCATTAGGTATCATCACGGGGCATTTGAATACAGCAAAGACGCATGGAACGCCTACGGACACGCAATCGAAAAGTACCAGAATGTACTTTACACACACACGGCGGATATGACCGCATCGAGGATTAAGAGAGTATGAATAAATCAAAAATAGAATGGTGCAAATATACATGGAATCCCATTACTGGATGCAACAACGGATGTCCATATTGCTACGCCGCCAAAATAGCGCACAGATTTGCCGGGGATGATGCTGAATGCTGTAATTGCAGCATAAGCCCGGATTGCCCCGGAAAGACCGCTGAAAGGAAATGCCCGGACTTTAGGGAGTACAGGCCGAGCGAAAAGATTCATGTGCTTGACATAAAGAAATATGGATTCTATCCAAAGAAACATTACATTGCTTTTCCTTATGGGTTTGAGCCTACGCTTCATCGGTACAGGATGCAAGAGCCGGGGAAAATCAAAACGCCGTCAACGGTTTTTGTGTGCAGCATGGCGGATTTGTTCGGGCATCTTATCCCGGATGAATGGATTTTTGAGGTTTTCAAGGCGTGTGCGGAGCATCCGCAACATAGGTATATGTTTCTTACCAAGAATCCCATGAGGTATTTTTCTTTGATGGATTCCGGGAATCTCCCGAAATCGGAAAATATGTGGTACGGAACAACGATAACAACGGAAACGGACGATTTTTTCTATGCCGATGGGTACAATTCATTTTTGAGCATTGAGCCTATACAGGGGCCGATTTCGATACCGCTCACAGGGATAAAGTGGGTTATCATCGGACAGGAAACAGGAAACAGGAAAGAACGCATCAAAGCAATGCCGGAATGGATAGACGGAATACATAAAGCCTGTATCTGGGCCGGCATACCTGTATTCATGAAAAACAACCTTTCCGGCGTGGTGGAAGATCTGATACAGGAGGATGCGGAAAGATGATAGTTGCAAATGTCGCAAACAGCGGAAACGATGAATTTTACACGCCGGATTATGCGATTGACCCGATCATGAAATACATACCAGAGGGAAGCCGGATATGGTGTCCTTTCGATACGGCGGAAAGCCTGTTTGTCAAAAGATTTTCGGGGGGTATTTCGTAACCGCAACACATATTTTCAACGGCGAGGATTTCTTTTTGATAGAGCCGCCGGAATGCGATTACATTATCAGCAATCCGCCGTACAGCTTGAAAGGGGATGTGCTGCAAAGGCTTTTTGACATCGGAAAGCCGTTTGCTATGCTTGTGGGGGTGGTGGGGCTTTTTGAGAGCCAAAAACGATTTGAAATGTTCCGGGATAACGACTTTGAAATTATGTACATGAATAGGAGGGTTGCATATTTCAAGGATTACGCCGAACAAAAGCCCTCATTAAATCCCCCATTCAGCAGCGTTTATGTTTGTCATGGGATATTGCCAAAGCAAATTGTCTTTGAGGAAATCAAGAAAATATAGGAGGATGTCGTAATGGTTAGAAAAATCGTAACAGATATTGACTTTTTGGAAAAACCGCTTGAAAAAGTGGAATCTGCGGAGGAAGTGAAAGAATTGGCCCGTGATCTACTGGACACGGCAAAACATCACGGAAAGCGTTGCTTGGGGCTTTCCGCAAATCAGATAGGCGGCACAAAAAAGGTTGTGGCGGTCAAGATTACGGAAAATGACTTTATCTTGATGATAAATCCGACAATCGTAAAAAAGTCTACACAATGCTATGTTGCAACCGAAGAATGTCTTTCTTTGGAGGGCGCACGGAAAACGATGCGGAATCGGTGGGTGGATGTCATGTACAGGGATTCCGGCTATCACATCAAGAAAATGCACTGTACCGGGCTTGTGGGGCAGATCGTACAGCATGAGATAGATCATACAAACGGCATTATCATATAAGGGGGTAGGATATGGCAATATGGGCCTTTGATTTTGATGGTACGTTGTGTGAAGATAGATTCCCGGAGATCGGGCCGGCAAAGATACAGGCGATAGAAAAGGCAAAATCCATAAAGGCAGAGGGAAATATAATCATATTGTGGACTTGCCGGGTAAAAGATCAGCTTGCGGCAGCAGTAGAGTTTTGCCGGGGCTATGGGCTGGAATTTGATTATGTCAATGAGAACGTGCCGGAGAATATCGAAAAATACGGAAATGACTGCAGAAAGGTATATGCGAATCATTATGTGGACGATAGGGCGCAAAGCATCGAGGAATACATAAAAGCGGACTATGTACATAAAATCGCTACGGAATACGGTTACGAGCCGCAAAGCAGACAGCTAATAGAGGAATGCGCCGAGTTGATACAAGCGGTAAATAAAGATTGGCGGCTGAACCAGAAAACGGCTGCGGAGCAGTCGGCGGCACTAAATGAGGATTTAGAAAAATCTGCTTTTCATGTGTTGGAGGAATTGGCGGATGTTTCTATCATGGTTATGCAAATAGCCTATCTTAGAGCGGCGGAATCCGATGGGGAACTGGATGCGGAGATAATGCGGAAGTTGCAAAGGCAGATTCAGCGCATCGAAAGGAAAAGGGGCGGAGGAAATGGAGCAGATAAATAATATCATAAGCGAAGCGGATATGCTGAAAGGGAATATATGCCGAATTTGCGTAACGGACAGCGAAAAAGAACTTGCGGAAATGTATCAATGGGCTTCCCGGCGGTTAGCAAATCTTTTCATGTGGAATCTGGAAAGAATCCGCAATGCCGGGGAATCGGAGAAATAGGAGGATTAGGGCATGGCAGCAGGCAGATGTGCGGCGGCTTATCATACGGACGAATGGCACGGTTACGGATGCACAATCACAGAAGGGGCTTGTATGTTCCTGTACCCGGACAGTAAGAAATGCGCCGAGGAATACGGAGAGGGGCCGGATGCGGAATCAGACGATGAAGAGGAAAGGGATGTTTAAATGGCAGAAAACAAACATACATTATCAGACTTATACCAGATGCAAAGCCTTTCCTTAGATTCAAAAATCAGCATGACCCGGCGGAGGATACAGGGGCGGGTTGATGAATTTGGCGAAGATGGAGTATATGTCAGCTTTAGCGGCGGCAAGGACAGCACGGTACTTCTGCATCTTGTAAGACAGGATTACCCGAATGTAAAGGCGGTTTTCATTGATACAGGTTTAGAATATCCAGAGATAAGACAATTTGTGAGAACATTTTCAAATGTCGATATTTTGTTTCCTAAAATGAATTTTCGCCAAGTGATAGAAAAATACGGCTATCCATTTATCAGTAAAGAGGTATCGGAAACAGTTGATTATGCTAGGAGATATGTAAAAGCACTTGAAGCATGGAAAAAAGAAAATGAGCCGCAACCAGAAAACAAACTACCATATGCCCCACAAATGGCGGACTTGCTAGGAATAGAAAGGAGGTCAAACAAAGAGAACCCGGAATATCAGAATTTAAAGAATGGGATTATGCCAAAAGAAAACGTGCGCTATCAAATACTTTGCGGAACATTCAAACACAAAGAAAAGGGAGAGACAACGGACGAAATCTCAAAAATGTATAACAAATCTAAATACAAATTCTTTCTGGATGCCCCGTTTGAAATATCTTCTATGTGCTGCAAAGTAATGAAAAAGCAGCCAATAAAGGAGTATGCAAAAAAGAATAACAGAAAACCAATGACGGCACAAATGGCATGTGAAAGCAAACTACGGACACAGCATTGGATAATCAATGGATGCAATGGGTTTGAAATGAAAAGCCCGATCAGTAATCCGATGGCGTTTTGGACGGAGCAAGACATATTACAATATATTTCTACAAATCGGGAATTGCTTATTGATTGGAGAATCCGGGAAATCGAAAAGCTATACGGATGCCTGATTTCTGAAATAATTGATACCAAGACGGGGTTTCCGGCTTTCCCGGTGGATTCATTAACGCCGATAGCAAGCGTTTACGGCGATATTGTTGTGGACTATGCAAGTTGCGGACAGATTCCGGGACAGATAGATTTTTCGGATATGGGTTATTTAGAAAATGAAAGATTATTGAAAACGACAGGATGCAGCCGCACGGGTTGTATGTTCTGCGGATACGGATGCCATCTTGAAAAATCACCTAACCGATTTGAAAAAATGAAAATAACACATCCAAAGCAATATGATTATATAATGCGTGGAGGGCATTGGAGGAAATACAGGATATTCAATTTCAAAGGAGAGGAAATTTCCCTTCGGCATTGTACCCATGAACAGATTGAAAAATGGGCGGAGAATAACCGAGAAAATATACGTTTTAAGATCGAAAAGGAAGATTTCTACCTAGATGGCACTGGACTTGGGTACAAAGAAGTAATCCGTTGGATAAATGAGAATGGAGGAATGGGAATATTATACTAAAGGGGCTTTTCAGCCCCTTTTTGATAAACTATAAAATGTATAATGTAAAGAAATATAAAAATATTTATAAAAATAATTACATTTGATATTGACAAGTTACATTATAAAGTGTATAATGTAATTATCAAAAGGAACGGAGGAAAACAAAATGTATTTCAAATATTACAAGGACGCTAAAGAGTATGCAGAAAAAAATTATGAAAAGTATAGCATTTGGTTTGACAGTGATGAAAAGATGTATTACATCTTACCGAGATAGGAGGGAAAAGGGGAGCGAGTGAAAGAATATACTGTAACGTGTTGGGCAAGCCAAGAAATCATCGTTGAAGCAGAAAGCAAAGAGGATGCGGAGGAAATTGCTGTAAATGAATGCACATTCCCATACATAGACTATTGCACAGTAGACGAAAAATAACCGTATTGTCCATATGGGCGCATAAAGAAAATAAACCATTGAATCCACTTGACAAATCTGGTAAAATGAAAAGGAGCGGACGGCCATCCGCTCCAATTCTGAAAATATGAAATTTGAAATCCTTTACTAATTATAGCCGAAAGTGCGCTATAAGTCAAGGGGGCTGCAAAATGTCAGCACCAAGAACGCCGAATCTACAGGAAG
>CAJTKK010000028.1 GCA_910576535.1 uncultured Lachnospiraceae bacterium
ATTCCCATATGGAAAAACGGGGTTCCAGATACCTGCGGTATGCCCTTTACAACTCTACAAAATATGTCTGCCAGTGGGATGAATCATTCGCTGCCTATCTTACTAAAAAGCGGGCTGAAGGCAAGCATTACAACGTTGCTCTATCCCATGCCGCAAAGAAACTTGTGCGCCTGATCTACGCAATGGAAAAGTCGGGGCAATCATACAGTAAAAAAGCCTGATTCTTTCCGTAAATATCTCCTTTTAGAGTGCCTATAAACGACACTCTGTTTGTCATGCAGTTTTCAAAGTACAACTATATCTGAAATTCCATTCGGCAATTCATTCAAAAAATTTCATTTTAGGTCTTGACTTTTAATAGTTAGTCTCCAATATATGAACCATCACTTTTTCTTCTGGTAAAGAGGGCAAACAACTCTGCCCAATTTTTTTCAAATCGGCCAATGATTTGTCACGAAAGCACCAATTTATAAAGCATGCTTGTTGCTTACCATTTACTTTAGATTTTCCATAAGCAGTCATTCCCGGAACTATTTCTGTAATGGATCCACTCAATAGGCTTTTCCCTTCCATATATTGGGGATCAATTAATATCTTAAAATCAAGTTCATAACTAGAATCAGAATTATAAATATCCGACTGCCCATTACTTTGTTCACTATGCGTTCTTAAAGTAAATTTCTTATTTCCCTTTTTTGTTACCATTTTTGAAGAATTAATAAAATCTGTTAAATATTCTTCACAATCTGCCGGATGTCCTTTTATAAAATTCTTTACAATCGCAGCGGCAGGTAATTCTTTTAATAATATCTCTTTTTTATCAAATCCCATACATATCCCTACTTAACCTGCTCTGCATGTTCTTTTTTACCAAGACAAAGATAGTTCAGATAACAAGCCGAACATTTTTCTTTGCTGCATTTTTTCTCCAAATGATTCGCTCTGATATTTTTTGCCGCTTCCTTTATTTCAGTTGCAACATCAGCTGTCAGTCCTTCCGTAACACGGACTCTTTCATTCTCTGCATTATCCAAATTCAAAATTTCCAAATAGTCTGCCTTATATCCAGTAAGCTCCTGATATCCTAACGCATATATACGAAGTTGTTCTGCATTTACGCACTCCGTCACATCTCTATCCGCTGTTTTAAAATCAACAATGGTTGTTTTAATTTCTCCAGACAATTCCCGTCTTTTCACCAAGTCAATGCGGCCATTTACTTTGATCCCATCTCCCATATCAAGCTCTATATAAGCCTCTGCCATTTCAATATTTTTGAAATCAGCCTCATTTTTTACAAAGTAACTGTCTACTGATTTCTTTGCCCCAGCCAGCATATTCTCCGCTAACTTTTCGTTAGCATAAGGCAAATAAAAGGTTTCATCAACAATCGCCGCAACTTCTTCTCTTGTAAGGTTTCCACCTTCTAAATACTTTCTATGAATATTTCTCACAATATTATGCATAGCAATTCCATGCCCCATAGAAGCGGCAAGTGGCTGAACGAACCCATAAAACATAGAAAGTTTAAATCGATAGGCGCAGTCAAAATAATCCTGAAGTATCGAAAAATTGAGGTTAATTGCTGCCTGTTCTTTATTCATAGGCGGAAGTTGTAAATCTGTATACTCCATTTGATTATCATAACTAAGCATATAAGGCGACTCTTTAGCTTCTATCAAAAATTGTGAAACCATTTTATCTCTGCCATGTGGCGCTCTTGTCAAATACAAATATTTCTTCGCCCTTGTTACCGCAACATAGAACAGTTTCCTTTCCTCCTCTATGCCACCTTTAAAACGCTCAGAATTAGTAATCCACGATTTATCGATTACATGCCATATACCTTTTCCACCTACCCCTGCCGCGGGAAAATTATTCTTACTTAACTGTGGTACAAATACTGCCGTATATTCCAAACCTTTCGCCTGATGCACAGTCATAATATTAACAGCATCCGGTCTTATGTAGGTATTTGCAAGATATCCTTCCGGATAATAGTCACTTGCTGTATATTGAAGGAACTTGCAAAAACGCTCTAATTTATTTTTAGGTGATGTTGCAAAATTAATCGTTTCAAAGTCATGAATAACTTGACTGAATTTTCCCAAATTGTACAGAATCACTTCCGCATGAATATTCCCACTATCTTCCGTAATACATAACCTTCTCAAAAAATTGTGAAATACATCTTGAAGAATAAAATCTGCATAAAATTTCTTGGAATTAACATCTATAGTTGCCAAATATCCTATCGCATCCGTTAAATCTTTAAGGTCAAAATAATAGTCTACCTTTTGCCATAATTCATACAAATCATGCATGCTTATACTTCCCGCAAGGTAGTCAAATATACCCTTTGCTGCTTTACATTCCTCAGTCTCAAATAATGCATTTACCCCTTCTACAATATAAGGAATATCATATTCATCAAACTTTTTAGAAAAATTATCCCCAAACTTTTTCTTTCTAAGCAGAACAGCCATTTCCGAGTAATTAATTCCAACCTCGTGTAAAGCTCTAATTCGCCGTGCAATAAAATCACATTCATCTTCTATCTGCTCAAATTCACGATAAATGGCATCACCCTCCTCATACTTAAAACCAGCCCCGGATTTCATCTTTTTAGGAAGCCGTTTTGTATTATTGACGATAACTCTATGTGCGATATCGACAATAGCCTCCGAACTCCTATAGTCGGTATCCAAAACAATATACTTTTCAATTCCATATCTCTCCTTAAATGTAAGAATATTATCAGCATCGCTTCCCCTAAACTGATAAATGGTTTGGTCATCATCTCCAACAATACACAGATTACACCCAGAATCTTTTATACATTTTATCAATCGCTCCTGAATCGGATTAGTATCCTGATACTCATCCACGGTTAAATATCTTACTCTATCAGTAACTATTTTATAAAATTCTTTGTTTTGCTGCATCTGTTCTAACATTTCTCTAAGAATTAAAGAATAATCAAAGTAGTGCTTTTCGTAAAATAAACTCTTGTATTTTTCGAGTGCTGCTAATGTTTTTGCATCCCATTTAGCATGTTCATCCCAACTTTCATTTAATATACTCATCGTAGATAAAAATAATGAGGTTTCAACATACATTTTAAGTTCCAAATCCTTCATACCACAATTAAAATAATTCTTGTCGATAAAAAGCTTTGTTTTGATTTCATCTAACACGGTAAAATTTTGAAACTTGGGAAGGAATTCTTGCAACATTCTCAAGCAAAAACCATGTATCGTTCCAACATACATGTCTGCAAACCCAATTGTACTTCCGAGTTCTTCTTTAGCATATTTGTAAATACGACTTTTTAATTCTTCAGCAGCTTTTTCTGTAAAAGTAAATGCAACAATATTTTTAGGCTGAATATCCGGTTTGCATTTTAAAATATTAATTATTCTTCTTGTAACTACGCCTGTTTTCCCTGCTCCTGCGCAAGCAATTATTTCAAGGTCTTCATCAATTGTTTTGACTGCCTCTGCTTGTGCATCTGAAAGCTTGTCTAATAACCCCATCTTATTCCCCTCCGTTTTCCAAAATATTTCTCATTTATCATATAATCTTCTATAACAGATTTTTTCTTGCATTCCATTTTACTCTTTTTTCTGTCCGCTTTTTCGTACTTTACGCGGATCTTCTGGTTTTTTTGCATCATTAGGAATAAACCAACGGTTACCTACAAGCTCAGCTCCTTTTATACGCCCTTCTTTACACAAAACCGCAACTCTCCTCTGTGATATTTTCCATTCTTCTGCCTTGACGGATGATGGCACATAGTTCATTTTTGTTCCTCCGTATACTCAACAAAATCCATTTATATTATATTCTCTATGGCGAATATTTTCAATAATATTTTATGCAAAACCGATTATCTCTCTTTAAAATTTATTAACTAATTTTATTTGCAATGGTAGGAGAACCGCCTCTATGCAAGCAAAGTTTAAGCTTTTGCAGATGCGCATATACGCATTCAGCCTCATGTCATGACATAGGCAGTGCTTGCTATAATTCTGTTCCAACCAAAATTGCATCTGTATGCCTTTTAAGGAAATTCCTAAATTTCCACAAATATACTTTGAAAATGATAGCGTAGAAATACCAATAAATATTTTCATCACTTGCCTATTCCGCATACGCTATATTGCGATTGAAAAACAGTTTCTCAGATAGACATATACTATATTTTCCGTAAAGCAAAGGGGAGCTTTATGCCCCCTGCTTATAATTTATATACAATATCTTTTCTTATGGTCTATACCATTAGTAAATCTTCCTTTAATTTGCCCGAACAAAACATATCTTAGTAGATTCCACGCTTGCAATATTCTAGATAAAATTCATGAATTAATCCATACTTTTTAACTTTCTTTGCAGATTCGGCAGTAGGTTGAAAACTATATAGCCACCACATTTTTCATAAAACAGTTTCCTTTTCCATCATTCTCCTTTCCATTTCGTACAAGCCTCTGCTATAATAAATTTGCAGGATTTTCATAGAGAGGCTTGTCTTTTTTATGTCACGGATTAAATTGTTCCACCAATTTAATCTGCATCTGAAATGTCCCTGTTTCCGGCAAGGGCATTTTCATTAGATGCTTCATTCCGCTTCCGGTTCAGCATATCCGCAACCTTCTTCTGCTCGTTGGGATATAAATGCCCGTATGTATTCAACGTGATTTTGATATCCTTATGTCCCATGCGTTCCTTGATGATCATAGGCGCTACTCCCTGATGCGCGAGATACGCACATGCCGAATGTCTTAAATCATGCACCCTGATCCTTTTTACTCCCGATTTTTGAATGTGCCTTACCATTTTATGCTGCACTGCTTCGCATACAATGGGGAAAAGCCTTTCACTGTCTGGAAATTCATACAGCTTATCACAATACGCCTTGATTTCCTGCGTCAAAAATTCGGGAATATCTATTGTCCTGACTGACTGTTCCGTCTTAGGCGTTGTGATGACATCTTTTCCCCTTGTACGGTAATAAGTTTTTGAAATGGATATTTTGTTCTCCTGAAAATTTACATCACTTTTTAATAACGCAAGTAATTCTCCAATACGCATCCCTGTCCAGAATAATATTTCAAACAGCACATAATATCTGCTTCCCACTTCAATCGTATTAATGAATTGCTGGTACTCCTCATAAGTCCAGAAATCCATTTTATCCGCATCTGACTTCCCCATTTTCTTTACTTTCTTACAGGGATTGTTTGTCAGATTATAAATGTTAGAAGCATGGGTAAACAGCGCCGTCATCTGATTCTGAAGCATCCGCAGGTATATCTGCGAATATCCTGCCTCCCGCATTTTGTTCTGCCACTGGATAATGTCTGCCGGTGTAATTTCATTCATAGACTTTTGTTCAAAATACGGAAGAATATGCCGTTCAATCATATATCTCTTATTTTTGATTGACCGTTCCTTCAATTCACCCTGCTTATCCCTGAAATAAGTCTCAACAAAAGCCCCAACCTTCATATTCATGTCTGCTTCTGTTGTGTGCATAAATTGTTCCTCATACTCTTTAGCTTCCCTTTTTGTTTTGAAACCTCTTTTGTACTTTTGTTTCTGTTTGCCCGTCCAATCGTTGTGTCAGCGCCAATGATAAAATGTAAGAAAACGCCGAAGAAAAAATGTAGATTTATGGCGGAGGGGAGGAAAAGAAGACAGACTCCTGATAGGACAAAAATGTCTGGGAAGGGAGTCGGAAAATGAGAGGAGAAAGCTGGATGGATATACGAAGTGGCAGACAGAAAGGGATGAGCTGTGTGGAACTCGGAAACAAATACCACATGGATCCACGGACAGCAAAGCGGTATGCGCAGTCGCCACAGAAGCCGGAGCACACACTGACGCAGCCAAAGCCAACAAAACCGGATGCTTGCAAGCAGCAGATAGGCCAATGGCTGGAGGAAGCGCCTTATTCCGCAGTAAGGATACTGGAAAA
>CAJTKK010000029.1 GCA_910576535.1 uncultured Lachnospiraceae bacterium
GGAAATGCTTTTTTGGACGAAGGAGGAATATCTGAAATTCATTGAAGCAGTAAAAGACAAGCCATATTCCTATCAAGCATTTCAAATTTTATACTGGTGTGGCTTGCGTGTTGGCGAGATTTTGTAGCTTGCAGTCTAAAAGATTTAATGATAAAATCTATATAGAAAATAGAATTAAAAAGGCGATGAATTAGTTGGTGGCAAAATTGTGAACCAATATTTAATTTATTTCTGGGGGATATATATGGAGAAGGATTTTCAGGCTGGCTGGTATTATAATGAACGTACAGGTATGAAAGAGATATTTTATCTTAGTTGCTATACGCCGGTGAGCATTGACAAGTGGTTTGGCAGAATTCATTTAAATGCAGAAATGAAAAACCTATTATTACGAATTTACCATAAGATTGGAAAACTGGAAGGGATTTGTGAATTGCTGGATGAAGAAGAAATAAAAAATATAGACGAAATGGTTGACAGATATAATTTGATGTACTGTCAGTTGGGTGGAAACCGACTGCCGGATTTTGCAAACTTTTTTGGCTATGCAGGTAATGATGAACTTATTCGGAAGGAAAGGCAAAAAATTCAGGAGTTCTCTGATTTGAAGATGCTGAGGGGACAGCATAGGGAAAAATTTATTATCTGCAGGCAGACGATATGGGTTTTAAGAAAAGAATGGAATCCTACAGCCCCACACCGGATAGGCGGCTGTCTGGATGATTTGATTCGTATCATGTTAGGTTTTAAAAGTGATGCAAAAAAGGAAAATGCCTCATTAGATCCGATTTTATTCAGTGGCCTGCTTTATTACCAGTTTTTAACAGTTGTGCCGTATGAAATGAATAATATATTGTATTCATCTTATACTGTGACAAAATATCTGCAGGAACTGAAGATTTTACCGGAATTATCGCTTCCGCTTTCTAAACTGATGCATGATAATAAAAATGAATGTGATGACCGCATGGCGGAGGTCAGACAGGCATGCAATATTAATCAGTGGCTTCTTTTCTATTTAGGTATGCTGGATAAAGTGTTCGGTACAGAGTATAATTTTATAAAAGAGAAGCACTGTTGTCTGGAAAAAAGTCGGGATATACTGGATAAAGCTGAGAATATACCGGTCCATATGAAAGAACGTATGAAGCATGAATTAATGATGATGCATCAGAAGCCCTTTTTTCGGATAGAAGGATTGATGAATGATTGCAATATAACGCACAGTACGGCAACAAAAATGGTCAATTTGTTTGTTGCGTTAAATTTAGTAAAACAGGTGAATAATAAACAGCGGTATCGTGTATATGAATATACTCCGTTGGTAGAATGCATTCAAAGAATATAGTTATTTCAATTATAAAAATGATGATAAAGGATATAAAACAAAATGTACAACTATAATAATTTAAGCGATTTTGAATTTGAAATATTGTGCAAGGATATTATGCAGAAAAAGCTTGGCGTTACATTATACACGTTCCAAAAAGGAAGGGACGGAGGGATTGATATAACGGACGATCCTAAAAGCAAAAAAGTAATTATACAAGTCAAGCATTATATTAACAGTAAATATAGCGATTTGCTTGGAACTTTAAAAAAGGAAATTCAAAAGGTTAAAGAATTGCAGCCCGAAAAATATTATATATGTTGTGCTGTGAAGCTAACAGCAAAGAATAAGCAGGAAATATATGATATGTTTTCAGATTATATGGAAAGTGCCAATGATATCGTATCTCTTATTGACATTGATGATTTTTTGGAATGTCTTGAAAATATGGATATTGTCAGGAAACACTATAAATTATGGCTTGAATCAACAAATATCCTAAGCCAGGTATTTAACCAGAGTATTTTTATTGACTGTGAAGCACTTTTATATAATATAGAAGAGGATAGCCGGAGATTTGTGGAGACCAGTTGCTATTATGAATGTTTGGACATACTTGAAAGAGAAAGGATGCTGCTTTTGCTGGGAATGCCTGGTACAGGAAAGACCGTGACTACCAAGATGCTTGCTATATATTATGCTTCGAAGGGGTATACAATCCGTTACACAACAAATGGGGATATAAGTGATATTAAAAATGCGATTTCGACACAAAAGGATCTGCCGGAAATCATATTGCTGGACGATTGCTTGGGACAACATTATTTTAGAATGAAAGAAACCCAAGGGAACGAACTTTTAAGTCTGGTCAAATATGTTGCCTGCCATAAAAATAAGAAATTAATTATGAATTCCCGCGTGACTATTTTTCAGCAAGCTAAGGAGAGTGTGATTGAATTTAGGCACTTTATAGAAGACGAACAGCTTAAAATTACAATATTGGATATGGGGAAGTTATCCCTTTTAGATAAGGGGAGAATTTTTCACAATCACATTTATTTCAAAGGTTTGCCAGTGGCCTACTATCAGGATATATTAAAGGAATTTCGTTACAGGGAAATTGTTAAGCATAATAATTATACGCCGCGTATAATGGAGTTTGTCACGAGAGAATATAATTTAAAAAAAGTACCCGGCGACCATTATTATGAATATGTCCTCCAGTGTTTGGATAACCCGACAGAAATATGGCAGGATGAGTTTTCAGAAAAATTACAGCAAGAAGACAGGATTTTTTTGACAACATTATATTCATTGACAGATACCAGTATAGATGAAAATAGGCTTAAGAGGGCATTTAACTACAGATTACGTAATAGTGCTATAGTGGATACAAGCAGGAATATATGGGAAGATGTTCTGAAACGGTTGGAGGGTGCATTTATACAGATTATAGAAAAATACAAGAAAAAAGAAATCGGGGTAATTAATCCATCTGTGAATGATTTTTTAAAAGAATACCTACAGAAAAATGATATAGAAAGAGAAAATATCTGGAAAAATGTCACGGAATATGAGCAGATAAAACGCGGATTTTCTGAAAGCATGGAAAGCATAATCCAAGCGGGAAGAGCAAATTTATACAATTATGCCAATCAGAATGAAGAAGAGTATGTCATATTGACGTACATCTGTAGGCTTGAAGTATTCCATGACAATTACAAACATGTGGTTGAAAAATTTTTTCAAGCATTGCCATATGGATCCTTTGAAGGAATGATGGGAAGATGTGAACTATTTATCAGACTGCTTTCGGATGAATTTGCTGCATTTTATCATACATATGATTGTCTGGATGAGGACGTTATAATTGAATTTTTCGGAAATTTAGATTTAGGGGAGTTCCAAACACTGATTGAATCAGCAGATACATATGGTATTGATTTTTTCTACAAGAAATATAAGCATATATTTTTTGAAGCAATACAAGCTGCAATATTTGCATATATGGAAGATGTTCAGGCAGACGATTATTATGGAGATTATGATATGGACGATCTTTTTAAACACAATATGAGATATAATGGTTATTATGAGGAATTAGATAAAGAATCTGTAACGGATATTGTATGTGATTTTATAAAAGAGGACGTGGAACGGGAAGTTTCAGAAATGGTCGGAAAACTTCCACAGGATATTTTAAACAGAATTAGAATATCAAAGGATGATATAAATATAGAAAGATTAGATGTCGAGGGGTATATAGAAGGTTGTTTGGAGCCATCAGAGCCGGAATATGACCATCATGAAAGAGATTATGATTATGGGATTGCCGGTGAACTGGATGTTTTGGATTGCATTTTTAAATAGACATTATAATCCGTTCCTGTTGGATTTTCGTCTGTCGTATAGAAAATTTTATAAATTCGGTAATTGCCAGTTACCGAATTGGAAAAGGAGAAATTTAGAATGCAGGATAAGAAGAGCAGTGATAAATTTATTAGCCAGGTTGTGCAGTTATTTCGAGATGCAAAGCGTAGGATGAGCATGGCAGTGAACATGGCTATGGTTTATTCTTATTATGAGGCCGGGCGCTTGATTATAGATGAGGAGCAGAATGGTAGCGAGCGTGCAGCTTATGGGAAATATATTCTACAGGAGTTATCCGTGCGGCTGACAGAAGAGTTTGGCAGGGGCTTTTCCTATGAAAATTTAAAACTTATGCGCCGTTTCTATATGGTATATTCGAAAGATGTAATTTCAGATTCAGCCTTTTCAAATTCGGAGCAGCTTCCAATGACTGTAGAGGGAAGGCGGTTTTACTTAAGCTGGTCGCATTATCTTATTCTGATGCGTATAAACAATGTAGAAGAACGTCATTTCTATGAAATAGAAGCATACCGGAATGGATGGAGCAAGGATGAACTTGGGCGGCAATATGGCAGTTCCTTATATGAAAGGCTTGCATTAAGCAGGGAGAAAGAGGAGGTAATGCGCCTTGCTTTGGAAGGACAGCAGATTGAAAAGCCGGATGATATTTTTAAAGATCCTTATGTTCTGGAATTTACCGGATTGCCGGAAGAACCTGTTTATTCAGAAACCGATTTGGAAAAGCGCCTGATAGACAATTTGCAGATGTTTTTGCTGGAATTGGGGAGAGGCTTTACTTTTGTGGGACGTCAGGTGCGGTTTACATTTGAAGAAGAACATTATAGAGTGGATCTGGTATTTTTTAACCGTCTGTTAAGATGTTTTGTCTTATTTGATTTGAAGGTCGGTCAGCTGAAGCATCAGGATATTGGGCAAATGCAGATGTATGTAAACTATTACGACAGGAAAGTAAAGCTAGAGGATGAAAACCCAACAATAGGAATCATTATTTGTAAGGATAAGAAAGACGCGGTGGTAGAAATGACTTTACCGGAAGACAATAATCAGATATTTGCGAGCAAATATCAAACGGTGCTTCCAAGTAAGGAAGAGCTGCGGCAGTTAATAAGTGAGAAAGAATAAATTGATGTTATATAAAAAAGAGTATTATTGAAAGGCACCATAGAGGCTAATACTACGGTGTCTTTTTCATTGATCAAAAAACATTTTTTCACGGAAATCAATTTTTGAAAAACATTTCAATTTCCTCAAAACCATGTATAATAGACCCATGGAAAAGAATATCATAACTCAATATTTTGAAGAAATAGAAACAACAAGAGAATACAATGGCTATTTCTGTAGTGTGGCAGAAGCAATAA
Organism: uncultured Lachnospiraceae bacterium; assembly: GCA_910576535.1. Lineage (GTDB taxonomy): Bacteria > Bacillota > Clostridia > Lachnospirales > Lachnospiraceae > Kineothrix. The sequence continues at coordinate 5,083 of CAJTKK010000029.1, forward strand.
CAATTGTAATACTTGGAAGCATCTGCGGGCTGAAAAATATCAGACAGATACACCAGTGGGCAGCAAGCGACAGGATAAGCATATTTTTAAAGGAGAAATTCGGGATAGAAAATGTGCCATGCTATTACTGGCTTCTGTGCCTTCTTAAGCTAATAAAGCCAGAATCCCTTAACCGCTGTTTTGTCCGGTGGGCAGAAGACA
>CAJTKK010000030.1:0-1722 GCA_910576535.1 uncultured Lachnospiraceae bacterium
CGCTGATGTTCCCGGTGGTCATGGCCGGAAACGCTGTCCTTGCCGTAAGCGTATGGTATTTTCAGGAAAAGCTCCCCTTTAAGTGGAAGCTTCCCGCCGGGCTTGTGACCGGTTCCATCCTGAAAGCGGTTTTTATGGGTGCGGTCGTAATTCTTATCATCCTGCCTGTTTTTGGCGGCAATGTTGCCGGAAAGCTCCCTAAACCGGAAGCCCTCCCTAAGGTACTTGCCACGGCAAAAGTAACTTTTTCCGTTACGCAGCTTATCACGGCTTTGATCGGAAGCGCCCTTGCCTATATCATCTGGATTCCGCTAAAAAACAATCTGAGCAAGGAGGACTTTCAATGAACGCGATCAATGTCCAAAACCTGACCCGGGATTGTGGCCTGGGGAAAGGTATATTCGATGTGTCCATCCAAGTGGAAAAGGGCCTGATCTTTGGATTTCTCGGTCCAAACGGCGCCGGTAAAACTACCACGATCCGTCATTTAATGGGATTCATCAAGCCAAAGGCAGGAAGCTGTCAGATTGACGGCCTGGATTGCTGGAAAAACCGCGGCCAAATCCAGGAAAGACTTGGCTATATCCCCGGAGAGATCAGCTTTTTTGACGATATGACCGGCAGGGAGTTCCTGAAATTCATATCCAGCTACCGTAATATCAGAAAAGAAAACCGGATGCAGGAGATGCTTGAGAGGTTTGAGTTAGACCCCAGAGGTAAGATCAAAAAAATGAGCAAAGGGATGAAGCAAAAGCTTGGCATTGTCTCCGCCTTTATGCACGACCCTTCCATATTGATTTTGGATGAGCCCACAAGCGGGCTTGACCCGCTAATGCAAAACCGCTTTGTAGAGCTGCTGGCGGAAGAAAAAAAGAAAGGCAAGACCATTTTATTGTCCAGCCATATGTTTGAAGAAGTAGAGCGCACCTGCGACCGTATCGGAATTATCCGAAGCGGAAAACTTGTTACGGTTGACTCGGTGGAAACATTGCGGGAACGCCATATGCGTACCTATACCGTCTGCCTGGATTCACCGGAAACAGCAGCGGATTTTGCACGGGATTTTGACGGAAAATGTGACGGAAATCATGTTACGGTTGCGGCAAAGCAAAGTCTTGAAACAATCTTTATGAATTATTACGGAGGGGAAAAGATTGAAGAATAATAGAAAAATGATCAATGCGGCTTTATATAAACGGGAAATGAAAGGCAGTCTTAAAATGCTCTTTTTATTCGCTGCCATTATATCCATGTATGTTACGATCATCATAAGTATGTATGACCCTGAGATGATGGCAACTTTGGACAGCTTTTATGAGGTAATGCCGGAACTGATGGCTTCGCTGGGAATGGGCGCCGGAGCAACCAGTCTGATCGGCTTTATCATTTCATACCTCTATGGATTTATATTGTTGATCTTTCCTATGGTGTTCTGCATTCTGCGGGGAAACGGCCTTATTGCCAAATATGTGGACAGAGGTTCCATGGTTACGCTATTGGCATCGCCCATCAAGCGCCGGACCATTGCCATGACGCAGCTGTCCGTTCTCATCAGCGGAATCTTGCTGCTTATTGTTTATGTGACTGGACTGGAAATGGCAGTAGCGGAAATCAATTTCCCGGGAGAGCTGGCAGCCGCAGATCTGTTAACATTAAACGCTGCCCTTTTATGCCTGCTTTTATTTATTGGAGGAATCTGTTTTCTGGCTTCCTGCATTTTTT
>CAJTKK010000030.1:1741-3861 GCA_910576535.1 uncultured Lachnospiraceae bacterium
ACAAGATACAGTATTGCTTTAGGAGCCGGCATTCCGGCACTTATGTATATCCTTCAGATGCTGGCGAATGCAGGAGAAAAGGCCGATATGTTTAAGTACTTCACATTCTTTACCCTTTTTGACGCAAATGGGATTGCGGCAGGTGAAGGCAGCGCTTTCATCGGAACGCTGGCCTTGCTGATTGGCGCGGCCGCTCTTTACACCATTGGAGTAGCCGGAAATTTATTGAAAATTTACATTACTCCTGCTGATGTTGGAACGCATGCGAAAAATAGAATTATATATTTAGCAAATCATATGGGTTGACTATGATACCTTTCCTTATGAATAGTATCAGTATAATTGATTCCAATATTCCATAAAGTAAACTGAATAATCGTTTTTTATTTGTTGGAATAACTGCTAAAAAAGAAAAAGTAAAACAGAAATAGGCAATGCTTAACAGCAGTTCATCTTTTGCAATGCCAAAACTTGTATAAGCGGTCAAATACCATTCAGTAAAGAAAATCACAAGCGGTAAAGAAGAAATAAAGTTTGTATAACGACGTTTTCTATGTATCTGCCATATCAGAAATCCACAAAAGGGAGTAATCATAGCGATACCACTCCACAAAATTATCTGTGATTTCGGGAAAAATTTCAAAAAAAGAACCGTATAACCATAATAAGCTAATAACATTCCCACAAAAAACAAGAAAGAACGCACTGCTGCAAATAAAGCCGTTTTTGAAAGAATAGAAATGATTGCAGCCGCCCAAACCCATATTCCAAACCGCCCCATTATATTATCAAATACAGGAAATTTAGAAGTGACATATGGCACATCTATGAGTTTTGCAGTTATTCCTAAAACAATACCAATCATAAATGGTAAAAAAAGTGAGCATACATTTGATTTCTTTCTTGCCAATTTATACATGTTCAATTTGTGCCGCAACATATTCCTCCACTCTGTCATAAAAATACTGTGCACTTAATACCTGTTCTTCAACCTCTTTTTTCGATATCACAAAATAGTCATTATAATCGCTGTCGCTACGAATATCAAAAGCTTCTGATATAATATCTGACATTGATACATCAAATATCCCCGTTTTTATATACTCTTTGCGAAAATAAGCTCCCACCGCAGAATGCTTTGAAAAATCTATAGAGTATAATGCCAATACACTACGCATACAATGGAAAACAGCATAATAGGAACGGTTTGCCGCACCTTTGTAATCCGATATTTCTATCAATGCTTTTGCCGATATTATACATTGTCTCGCTGTTTCTAAACGATATATGGCCAGATCTGCCCTTGCTTTATCCATAAATTTCCACGCCTTCCCTTTCAATATTTTGATAAAATGGCTGATACTCCATTTGATTTTCATAATCGGCGCAATTACGTGCAAGAAGTGAAACCATAATATCATTTTTCAAACCAACTCGGCTTGCAATTCTGCTGATTTCTTTTCGCCTTTCCATTATTTCTTTTTGTTCGCAGTTTAACAAGACCATAATATCAACATCTGATTCCAAATTAAAATCCCCGCGGGCATACGAGCCATACAAAATGATACGTTGAATTTTACCGCCAAATAGTTTTATCAATTCTTCATTTATTTCAGCCGCAATATTCTTTATATTTTCTCCCATATTCATATACCTCATATATTTCTTAAATTCTAATATCCAACTCTTTTTTATAAGTATATCCCAAAAAACCTTGCTTCTCAACAATCTTTTACCGTAACGTATGTGTCAAGTGTTAGTTGGCACTTTTTCATTTTTTCTTTTTGATGTCATTGCTTGTGTTCTTTTTATTGGGCGTTCAGAAATTGATTACTGAACGTCCCGCTTTGAAGGGTCACTCAATACACCCTGCACATACCCTACAGAGCATCCTGTTTCTTCTGCTATTTTACGCATTGCCATCCCTTTGGCACGAAGTTCCCTGACCCGCTTTCTTTCTTCTTCCGTATGCTGCCTTTTCCTGCCTGCCCCGCGGGGGTTTCTTTTCTCCGAAATATCTTCCCCGCCTTTTTCCTCTCTGTATCTTGCTGACAGTTCCTCCTTCATTTCCCTTGCGTTCCTTCCGCCGTATGTCCTTTCATACACTTCCAGCAGTTGGA
>CAJTKK010000031.1 GCA_910576535.1 uncultured Lachnospiraceae bacterium
GATGTTGTACAGAAATTCCGGGATAGCGGTTATGATGAATCCGGTGCATCCCATTCAAAGAACTCAATGAAAGGGTGGAACGCATCGAGCAAATCCCCACAGGAGGACATAGACCGCAATCTTCACACGCTGCGGCAGCGGTCAAGAAGCCTTATGATGTCCGCCCCGATTGCCGTATCGGCAATCAAAACCAATAGGACAAATATAGTCGGGGTTGGGCTGAAAGCCCGTCCTACGGTAGACAGGGCAGTCTTGGGAATTTCCGAAGCGGAAGCCAAAGCGTGGGAGGACAAGACCGGGCGAGAATTTGAATTGTGGGCAAAATCAAAGCACTGCGACAGCACGAAAATAAATAATTTCTACGAAATGCAGCAGATAGCTTGTCTTTCGTGGCTGATGAATGGGGATGCGGTTGCGCTGATAAAGTACAGTGATTCGGAATCCTCTTTCATGCCTTACGGCTTGCGTATCCACATGATAGAATCCGACAAGGTTTGCAATCCGTATTCATCCGGCAGCTATGTAAATCTTCAGCAGACGAATACGGAAAACGGAAACCGAATCTATAATGGCGTGGAGATTGACAAGGATGGGGCAGTGGTGGCATACCATATTTGCAATACATACCCTCAATCATCCCTACAGGCGGAAAAGAAATGGAAAAGGGTGGAAGCGTTCGGAAAGCGGACGGGATTTCCGAATGTGCTTGTGATATTTGAGAGCGAAAGGGCGGAGCAGTACAGGGGAGTGCCGTATCTTGCGCCAGTGATCGAATCCTTAAAGCAGCTTACAAGGTACAGCGAAGCGGAGATCATGGCAGCAGTCATAAATGGCTTTTTTACGGTATTCATCACGACCGAGAAAAACACGGCGGAAATGCCCTTTACTGGAATCCGGGATGATGATTCAGAGGATGCGGACGATGCCAGAAGTTACGGCTTGGGGCCGGGAATGATAAACATATTGGCCCCCGGCGAGGATATAAAGATGGCAGACCCGGCAAGGCCCAACACGAATTTTGACGCTTTCACGACATCATTTGCAAAATATATCGGTTCAGCCCTTGAAATCCCCTATGAACTGCTTTTGAAGCAATTCGGGGCAAGTTATTCTGCATCCAAAGCGGCACTTGAAGAAGCGTGGAAGGCTTTCCGCATGAAAAGGGCATGGCTTGTAAATGATTTCTGTCAACCTATTTATGAAATGTGGCTTGTGGAAGCCATTGCAAAGGGACGAATCAAAGCCCCCGGATTTTACCTTGATGCCGCCATCCGGGAAGCGTGGAGCAAATGCACATGGAACGGGCCGTCACAGGGAATGCTTGACCCCCTCAAAGAGATAAACGCCGCCACAAAACGGGTTGAACTAGGCGTATCTACACGCCAAAGGGAAACGATGGAAATGAACGGCGGAAGCTTTGATGACAATGCAGAGCAGCTTTTGAGGGAAGCGGAAAAAATGGGCGAAATCAATCAATTATTGAAACCGCCAACGGATTCCGGGGAATCCGGCGATGGGGCAGATGGAAAACAGGAAAGCGAGGAAGAAAAACATGGCGAAAATTGGAGTTAAAGGCACGATTGTAGCAGATGATGATAAATGGATTTATGAGTATTTCGGAATCGCCGCAACGTGTCCGAAAGACATTCAGGCCGCAATCATGGAAGCAAACGGGGAGGATTTGGATGTGGAGATCAATTCCGGCGGCGGCGATGTGGTGGCCGGGAATGAGATTTACACGGCACTTCGGATGTACCGGGGGAAAGTCAACATTATTATTTCCGGCATGGCAGCATCCGCCGCTTCCTACATAGCAACCGCCAGACATTGCGAGATTTCCCCGGTTGGAATTTTTATGATACACAACGCATCCGGCGGCGCAAGGGGCGATTATCACGCTATGGACAAGGAATCAGAGATATTACAGGCGGTAAACCGGGCGATTGCCACGGCTTACATGGATAAAACAAAAATGAAACTTGATGATTTACTGAATCTGATGGACTGCGAATCGTGGCTTACAGCCGAAGAAGCGTTAAACTATGGATTTGTGGATTCTATCATTGAAAGCCAAGAGGATGCAAAAGGGGCCGCTGCAAAGGGCGGCTTTTCTGATGGCAAAAAAAAGACAGCCCTGTACAATGCGGCCACGGTTTTAGACCGGGAAACCATCGACAGGACAAAGGAAATGCTTGCCAGAGCGTCCGAAAAACCCGGAAACACCGCCCCGGAAGGAGTGCCGAAACCGCCGGAAAGTGTTTTAAATAACCAGAATCAAAAGAAAGTGGAGGTAAAAGAAATGGCAGACACAACACAGGAAAGCATCTCAACCGTTGAGGAACTTACCGCAAAATATCCGGCGTTGGTGCAGCAGATCAAGGATTCTGCAAGCCTTGAAGCTACAGCCGCCGAAAATGCCCGACTGAAAGCGATTGATGAAATCGCCGGCCAGATTTCCGATAAGATGGTGGCGGATGCAAAGTATGGGGAAAAGAAAGTCACGGCTGAAGCCCTTGCGCTTGAAGCGTTCCGGCAGAATGGCATCATGGCAGCAGCAGCCCTTTCCGACATGAAAGAGGACATCGGCGAATCCGGGGCCGGCGAAGTTGCGCCGTCCGCAAACACAGGGCTTGCGGACGATTCCGGGGAGCAGAGGGAAGCAAAGGTAAATAACCTTGCACAGAAAATCAAAGAAAGCAGAGGTAAAAGAGCATGAGCGAGAATTTATTTCAGACCACAGGCACATTCACGCCCGATAAGCTGATAGCCGATAATGCAATCCCTACCACAGCAAAGGGAATCGAGGTTGCAAAGGGCGAGGGATTCTTGAAGCGTGGTACGCTGATGGGGAAAGCCGCTGATGGCACTTATAAGCGTACAGGAACAAAAGAAACCATAACGACCGAGGAGGGCAATTCCGCAACGACAAGCGAAGCCACAATCGGGGCGGACTGCATTTTGACGGACGATGTGGCAGCAGTCACAAAGTCGGTTGTATCGTCCGGGTACATTTCCGGCAATTTCAACCGGGCGGCCGTGATTCTGCCTACAGGGGTAGAGATCGCAAGCTATGAAACCGAGCTTCGCAAGTTGGGGATTTTCCTCAAAGCGGTACAGGAATATTAAGGAGATCAGAAAGGAGATTTTTATATCATGGCAGAATACACCACAAGAGAAATGATTGATGCGATTGAGGTAAATCCGCCCGTGCGGAATTTCCTCACAAAATGGTTTTTCCCGGTGGAGAGGACACACGTCACGGAAAAGGTGGAGTTTGATGTTAAAAAGGGAAAGCGCATCATGGCCCCGTTCGTTTCCCCCCGTGTCGGCGGCAAGGTAATCACGAGGAACGGATTCCAGACAAAGGAATTTTCCACGCCCCGGATTGCGCCGGAAAGGGAATTGACGGTTGACGATATTTCCAAAAGGGCATTAGGGGAGAATGTCTACAGCCGGAGAACGCCTTCCGAGCGTGAAGATGAACTTCTTGCAACGGATTACAGGGAACTGGATGAATCCGTACAGCGGAGGGTTGAATGGATGTGCCGCCAGATTCTTTTCGAGGGCAAGTTGGATGTCGTGGATGTGGAGGCCGGCGTGGATGTACAAGTGGACTATGGCTTTACAAATATTTTCGTGCTTACATCCGATAATTATTGGAGTCTTTCGACCGTGAATCCGTTGCCCCTTTTGAAAGAAAAGCGGCGCAAGATCATCAAGGAAACCGGGAAAGCCCCGGATGTCCTGATTTTCGCATCGGATTTGATTGATGTGTTTATCCAGAACCCTTTTATCGTAAAGTCAATGGACATCCGCCACTTGCAGAATGTCGA
>CAJTKK010000032.1:0-2299 GCA_910576535.1 uncultured Lachnospiraceae bacterium
ACCACGGTAGAAAACACGGCTTGTGTGGAAGAACCTGTTATCCATGGGGAAAAATGACCCATTGGGAGGATTTAAATTCCGGTAACGGTGAAGAAAAAGACTTTGCAACGCCGGTTTGGGAAATTGTGGTAAATCATGGAACAGCCCCGAAAGACCGTATCATATGCTTATTATGTGGAGAGCAGAAGAAGATACAAGGCCTGTCAGGGAAACCGGTTACCGTGAAAATACCGTTATGGATAAATCAATAAGGGAATTTTATTCTTGATCCGGGGGAACACTGTCTGCTTCCCCGGATTCTGTTTCCTCATCGTATGTAACGATCTCCTCCGGAATATCTCCATGGAGGATAGAAATAATATATTGAAGGCGCAGATTGGCGCGTTCATAATTCTGTCTTGCAACATCCTCTAATACCGCGTCAAAGGTTTCTCCTTCATAAGCCTGGTGGAAATAAGATACGGCTTCTGACATGTAAGCGCTCGCTTCCTTGGCAAGATCGGACACGCCGGGGAAGGATTCGGGAACTTCTAAGGATGCCATCTGTGCAAAGGAAGTATCCATGGCATCAAGAAGAGATAAGAGCTGGGAAGCCGCCGTATCGGAATTTGGGTCGATGGCGTCAATGGAGGAATCAAAAACTCTGATATTTTCAAAAAACTGGTTCATGTTTGCCTTATAATTCTCAAGTACCGGGTCTTTTTTGTTACAGCCCGTCAAAAATAAAAGCAGGAAACATAACACAACATAACATATGGTACGGTTAAGGAAACGTGTTGGATTTTTCAAAGGAAACCTCCTGTAAATGATATAAGTCATAACAATATTAAATTAACATAGATATCCGGGGAAGTCAATCATTCTGAAAAAACCGGAACAACAGATGTAACAATGCAGCCCGGGTTTTCAACACTTGTAATTGAGTAAAAGTTCTACAAGCCGCAGAAATGCGGTGTTTTTTTGTCAAATTTTACTTTACTTTATGTTGTATATGTTGTATAATAATATTATTATTATTCCTATTTGATTTGGTGGTGGCAGAATGAAACTCTTTTATAACAAAAATAGTAAAGACCCTATCTATTATGCCCAAGTTGGGATCCGCAACGGCAAAAAGGTCACGACCAGAAACGTTAAACGGTTCGGGAAACACTCCGAACTGCTGGAAATAACCGACGACCCGCTTTCCTATGTGAAGGAGGAGATCCGGAAAATGAACGAGGAATACCGGGTCGGCAAGGTGGAATACACCATTTCTACTAATTATAATGAACGGGTGGAACAGACAGATGACGAGGCTTCCTCATCCACGGGGCTGAACATTGGATACTTTTTCCTACAGTACCTGATGGCCGGCCTCCGGCTCAAGGATTTCTTCAGGGAAAAGACTGCAGGAAGGAAACTGACATTTGACTGCCACACCATCCACCGTTTCCTTGTTTATTCAAGAATCATGGAACCGCTTTCTAAATATGCCATGCTGGACAAGCTGGATTCCTATTATGAAAAGCCAGACTTTAGCTATCAGCATATCCTGCGGTTTATGGACCTTTTGGAAGATCATTACGATGATTATCTGGCATGGCTCTACAGGCAGAGCGACACGATCGTAAAAAGGGATCCCTCCGTACTTTATTATGACTGCTCAAACTTCTACTTTGAATGTGAGCAGGCGGATGACGAGATCGTGGACGAAGTCACTGGAGAGACCATAACCGGATTGCGCCAATACGGTGTCAGTAAGGAGCACCGGCCAAACCCCATCGTGGAAATGGGGCTGTTCATGGACAGCAGGGGAATCCCCATCACCATGTGCCTGCATCCCGGAAACACCAGCGAACAGCTGACGGCAGTCCCTCTGGAAAAAGAAGTCTTAAAAATGATTCCGGGTTCAAAATTTATCTATTGTGCTGATGCAGGGCTTGGATCCTACAACATCAGAAAGTTCAACAGCATGGGCGGCAGGGCGTTCATTATCACCCAGTCCATCAAGAAACTGAGCGACATACTAAAAAAAGCCGTTTTTAATGACTTTGATTACAAACTTCTTTCAGACGATTCGCCCGTCACGATAAAAGAAATGAAACATTTTGACCGGCATGCCCCAGATAACCTTGCCCTCTATCAAGACTGCGCATATAAAGTCATCGCGGCTGACAAGGCGCTCGACCTGGGGCTTTACGAAGATGTTGCCCTGAAAAATGGGCGGACGGTACAGAGGAAGGCAAAAGGAGTCTTAAAGCAGCGCATTATCGTCACTTTTTCCAGAAAAATGATGGAATACCAGAGGGCTGTCAGG
>CAJTKK010000032.1:2437-3112 GCA_910576535.1 uncultured Lachnospiraceae bacterium
ATGCTTGATGAAAGTAAGATTGCGGAGGAAGAAAAATACGATGGGTACTATGCCGTTGCCACGAACCTTGCAGATCCCGCAAAAGACATCCTTGCAGTATCACAGAAAAGATACCAGATTGAAGAATGTTTTCGGATCATAAAAACGAACTTTGACGGACGTCCCGTGAACCATAGGCTGCCAGAACGGATCCGGGCGCATTTTCTGATCTGTTATACCGCACTGCTTGTATACAGACTTTTAGAAGCCCGGCTTGACGACCAGGAAACACATGTCACACCAGACCATCTGGTGACAACACTTAAAAACATGAATGTTGCAAACATACATGATATTGACTATATGGCGCTATATAAAGGCAGCAAATCCCTGAATGCGTTGACTCAGCTGACTATGCTGCCATTGGACAGACGCCACTATAGGCCAAAGGACTTAAACCGGATGATAAAAAAATATTTAAGTTAGAAAAAATATACAACATTTTTAGCCATAGAAAGAGCCGGAATTTCCTTATTTTCCAAGGAATTCCGGCTTTGTTGGTCATTTCAAGTGTTGAAAATGGGATCATAATATGCAAGGTTTTTATCCAAAATCTGGGATTTCTGTGTAACACTTCGGCCCAAAAAGAGAGGAGCAAAAGCCCGGGTTTTCAACACTTGTAATTGAGTAAAAGTT
>CAJTKK010000033.1 GCA_910576535.1 uncultured Lachnospiraceae bacterium
AATCATAGGAGTGTCCGATAGGCGCATCCGGCAGCTTGCGGAGGAAAATATCATCATCCGGGCAGCAAAGGGGCGGTATAAGCTGATGGATTCCATCACGAATTATATCTTGACCTTAAAGGTACAGATGGAAGCCAACAATGCGGAATCCGTGGATGGAGAAATCGACTTGGAGGAAGAAAAAGCCATCCATGAGAGAGTAAAGCGGCATATTTCGGAGTTGAAGCTTCAGACCATGAGGGGGGAACTCCATAAATCGGAGGATGTCGAGCGTGTCATGATGGATATGCTTGCATCGGTTAGGGCAAAGCTTCTTTCCATGCCTACGAAATTAGCCCCGATTCTGGTATCAAGGAGCGAGATTGACTTTGTTAGGAATACGATTAACCGGGAAGTGATGGAAGCCCTAAATGAATTAAAGGACTATAACCCGAAAGAATTTTATAGTGATGAATATGTGGCGGAGGATGATGCGGAGGAATACCAAAACGCAAATTAAGAAAGGCGGATAATAAGATGTGGCAGATTCTTAAAAGGATAAAAAGAACATTGTTCCCAAAGCTAAAGGTTAGCAAATGGGCGGATAGATATAGATATTTGACGCAAGAGACTTCGGCAGAGCCGGGAAAATGGAATACGAACCGTGCGCCGTATCAGCGTAAAATCATGGATGCCGCAAGCGATGCTGAGACGGAAGAAGTTGTTATTATGTCCGCATCGCAAATAGGGAAAACGGAATTGATATTAAATATCATTGGTTATTACATAGATTACGACCCCTCTTTGATTTTATGTATGCTGCCTTCATACTGTTTAGCTGCGGAATTTTCCAGACGAAGGCTAAACCCTATGATTTGTAGTATACCAAGGCTTAAAAAGAAAGTTGTACCCAAAAAAGAACAGGACGGCATATCGTTAAAAGACTTTCCGGGCGGAAAACTTATAACAATAGGGCAGAATTTAGCAAGGTATGCTATGAAAAGCCGTATTTACAAAATTGTGCTGATGGATGAAGTAGACCATTTTCCTATAAGCGAAGATGTGGAAAACGATGTGATAAAAATTGTCAAGGAACGCACAAAGACATTTCCGAATCGGAAAATAATTAAAATGTCAACACCAACAATTAAAGGCCGGTCTTTGATTGAAAAAGAATACCTTGCATCATCAAAAGAAGAGTGGTGCGTTCCTTGCCCGTACTGCGGAAAATATCAGCCCTACGAATGGGAGCGCATCCGCTTTTCCGATGTAACAATGGGGTGCAAATTTTGCGGCAAATATTCCACGGAAACGAAATGGAAAAAGAAAAAAGGAAAATGGATTGCATCCGCCCCGGAAATCAAAAGAAAGCGAGGATTTCATATAAACGCATTGGCATCCCCTTGGATAGAATGGAGCGAAATCATTTCATGTTTCAGAGAAGCCAACAGAAGATTAATAAATGGGGATGATAATTATATGCGAGCGTGGGTAAATACCATGCTGGGCGAAGCATGGGAGATGGAAAATGCAGAAAGCCAAAAGCACACAGATTAAGAAAAAGAAATCCCTGTATGAAAAAAGGGTGGATGAAAAGACAATCCGACTTTTTAAGACAATAGCAAAGGTATTATCCCCACCGCCAGAATTGACGGTCAGCCAATGGGCGGACAAATACCGAAAGCTATCGCCGGAATCATCCGCCGAGCCGGGGCAGTGGAATACAGACCGTGCGCCGTATCAGCGTGAGATCATGGATGCGGTTGTGGATGCAGCCGTTGAAACGGTTGTTATTATGTCATCCGCACAGGTAGGGAAAACCGAGTTGATTTTGAATACAATCGGATATTACATAGATTACGACCCATCCCCGATTCTGTGCTTGCAGCCTACCCTTGAAATGGCGCAAGCCTTTTCAAAAGACAGGCTTGCGAAAATGATTCGTGATACGCCCGTACTTAGGGGAAAAGTCAAAGATGCACGGGCGAGGGATTCCGAAAACACGATACTGCACAAATCATTCCCCGGTGGACATATTACGATGGTGGGCGCAAACTCCGCCGCCGGGCTTGCATCACGTCCTATCAGAATTGTATTGATGGATGAAATCGACAGATTCCCCCCGTCCGCCGGGAGTGAGGGAAATCCTATAAAACTAGCGGAAAAGCGTACTACAACATTCTGGAATCGAAAGAAAATTAAAGTGTC
>CAJTKK010000034.1 GCA_910576535.1 uncultured Lachnospiraceae bacterium
AAAATGCTTTAGACCATACAGGCACAGGTGACCGGGTTGTGATTGATTGGAAAGGGCTTCCTGACCTGACGCAGATTACAATAAAAGATACTGGCAGCGGTATTCACCCGGAAGATATACATTACATTTTCAAACGCTTTTACCGCAGCCGTTTTTCTAAAGACACACAGGGGATAGGGCTTGGTCTGCCGCTTGCCAAAGCGATCATAGAAGCCCACGACGGAAACATTACCGTAGACAGCGAGTTAGGCAAGGGAAGTGTTTTCAATATCACTTTTCTAAATTCAGATAAAATTACAAAATTGTAAGTTTCAATTCACTTGGGAGTAGGAAATAGATGTTATTCTTCTTGTAGAACGAAAGGAGGATAACATCTATGACTTTTTTACAATTCAAAAAGATTGCAAGGTGGTCTGGCTTACGGGCTGCCCTGCTTGGGGCTATGGGGCTTGTAACGCTTCTGTTCCCGGAATTTCTACAAGGCAGCATAATCTATGCGGTTGCGGCTTATGCCATTTTGAATGGCGCATTAGGTATCTTAGACTTTCTTTCCGGCAGGGGCAGGGAGGAAAAGCATATTGCATACTTAAATCTTTTCATAACGGCTGCGGCAATCCTATTTGGGATTTTAAGCATTGTTTATTTCCGTTACCTGATTAGTATTATGCCCGTTTTTTCGGGCGTATTGCTGCTGATTGAAAGTGTCGTATACTTTATAGCTGCCTTGTGTGCGGAAAGCAGACTGAAAGCTCTATTAGTCATTCTTTCCCTGCTTGTTGCGGGCGGCGGCATGGCACTTGTGATATTCACTTTTGGATTTGGCGGCTTAGAGCCATTTGCAAAAATTTTCAGCGGTCTATTATTTTTATCATGCGTAATTGAATTACTGCTTGGACTGATTTATAGAAACAAGAACAATGGAGGTACAAAATGAACTTATTGGAAGTAAATTCTATCTGTAAAACCTATGGCGAGGGGGAAACCGCCGTTCACGCACTCAAAGAGGTAAATTTTTCTGTTTCTAAGGGTGAGTTTGTTGCAGTTGTTGGAGAGTCCGGCTCTGGAAAAAGCACGCTTCTCAATATGATCGGTGCGCTGGATACGCCGACTTCGGGCAAAGTGTTTATTGACGGAAAAGAAATATTTACATTGGAAGATGAAGAACTTACAATTTTTCGCCGCAGAAATATCGGGTTTATTTTTCAGGCGTTTAATCTCATACCTGAATTGAATGTCGAACAAAATATTACATTCCCTTTGCTGCTTGACTATAAGAAGCCTGATCTTGCTTATTTAGAGGAAATATTGACCGTACTGAATTTGCAGGAACGGCGGCATCATCTCCCCCGGCAGTTATCCGGCGGACAGCAGCAGCGTGTGGCAATCGGCAGGGCATTGATTACCCGCCCTATGCTGATCTTAGCGGACGAACCAACGGGGAACCTTGACACACACAATAGCAATGAAGTCATTGCGCTTTTGAAAAATGCGTCCAAACGGTATGAGCAGACAATCATTATGATCACGCATAACAGGAGCATTGCTTCTACTGCTGGCCGGGTACTGCAAGTGTCGGACGGTATCATAACAGATTTTGGGAGGGCGCAGGACGTCCGGGGGACGTCCGCTTTGCGCGGACCGGAATGGAAAGGAGACGGCGAATGAAAGGCTATCTTGGTCTTGTTTCAGAATATGCAAAAGCCCATAAGAAGAAAAACCGCCTTACCATGATCTGTATTGCTATTTCTGTCATGCTGGTGACGGCAATTTTCGGAATGGCAGATATGAGCCTGAAAGCCCAAAAAGAGGAAGCCATACGGCGGTATGGAAACTGGCATACGATCATTTCCCATATCCCTTTAGAAACAGCGGACGCTATCGGCAGCCGAAAAGACGTGTCTGTTTCCGGCTTTTTGGGTATGGCTTCCAGCACAACCTATCAGGGAAAAGAACTGATTATCCAAAGCAGCAGCGAGGAACTTGCCGGGCAGATGAATTTATCAGTTACCGAGGGACATTACCCTGTTTCGGAAACAGAAGCATTGTTAGACAGGCAGGGCTTGGAGCAATTCGGGCTGTCTATTGGAGATACGATTGAAATTGTATATAGTGACGGGCAGACAAGGCAATATCAGATTTCAGGCGCTTATGGCGATTTTTCCAG
>CAJTKK010000035.1:0-446 GCA_910576535.1 uncultured Lachnospiraceae bacterium
ATTTCTTTAGGGTTATTTGTATGTTATATTTGTTTAAATCAATAAGCAAATGAAAGGAGGAATCGTTATGGGCAATGATAATTTTGATACTATTCTCCAACAGTTGAATAGTGGACAAAACCCTACACCACCAACTAATAATAGTGGGATTACAACATCTGAACGTGGCGCTTCTCAAGGAACACGAGAAAGCAATTTCGGCCTTCGCTCAGTTAACGAAGGTGCAGACAATATACCGCCTACATCAGACAAGTAAATTATGAACAATAAGAACTCTTTTTTGCAATATATGCGGAAAGGAGTTCTTATTTTTTTGACTTAAAATGTAAACATTTTGTGAATTTGATTAAAAAGTCCTTTACAAAACGTCACTGGCAAAACAGCAAAATCGATCCTGATTAGCTGCGGCGCAAGAATGGCTCCCTTTGACATCCGGGAGGTGCGGG
>CAJTKK010000035.1:536-808 GCA_910576535.1 uncultured Lachnospiraceae bacterium
GATATGACATTCAATTTCATTTCTGCGATGGTTTATACGCAAATGTTCAACGTCCTGTGCGACAAGGCGCTGGAAAACGGCGGCGCACTGAAAACCCATGTTACCTGCCTGCTGGACGAGTTTGCCAACCAGAAAATCCCCAACTTCCAGCACCTGATTTCCGTTATCCGAAGCCGCGAGATTTCCGCCCATATCGTGGTGCAGACGCAGAGCCAGTTAAAGGCCGTCTACAAAGACCATGCGGAAACTATTATCGGCAACTGCTCCTGCGT
>CAJTKK010000036.1:0-262 GCA_910576535.1 uncultured Lachnospiraceae bacterium
ATAAATAATTTCTTCATCTGATTTCTAAATGCTCCACCATTCTTCTTATGATTCATAAAAAAATATTTTTATTATATGATGAAGCTTTGCAAGATGTAATAATGCGCTCTCCATCTCCTGATATGAAACAGAGGCTGCGCTCTTTCTGGCTATGACTACTATATCTAAACCACTATTAAATATATTTTCATGTAGTCTGTAACTTTCTCTTATCAATCTTGTAATTCTATGCCTTACAACGCTGTTACCTACTTTTTTGCTT
>CAJTKK010000036.1:318-525 GCA_910576535.1 uncultured Lachnospiraceae bacterium
TATTTATTTGCATAGGATTTGCCTTCCCTGTACACATGCTGGAACTGGTAATTTTTTTTCAGCGATTCGGAAAACTGCATTAAGATAGACCTCCGTTGAAAAAAGGCCACATAATGCGGCCTATGCTGATAATCTCTTTCTTCCTTTTGCTCTTCTTGCTGCCAAAACTTTTCTTCCGGAAGCAGTGCTCATTCTCTTTCTGAATCC
>CAJTKK010000037.1 GCA_910576535.1 uncultured Lachnospiraceae bacterium
GACCTATGATGATGCTGTCCGGATTAAGAGGATCCAGTTTGGAGAGCAGCAGATAGAAGCCATCATAGTCATTTGTGAATTTGAACGGCTCAATGAGTATTTTGCCATCTGAGGATATGGCAGAGGCAAAATGGTTAAGTTTGGCAATGTCAATGCCTACGTAGATCATGAGGTTGTACCTCCCTTTCATAAAGTCTGATACCGTGATATCCACCATCGATTATCATCGTAGACTTGATTGAAATAAGTACTCATTGGAGCAGAGGCTCCGGCACATCCAGTTATAAACAATTCAGATAAAGGTAGCGGCAATACACTCCAAGGTAAGTAGTCAAGGCTACAGGTAAAAATCAAAAGTCCACAGTATCTGAGTTGTATTGAACCACGATATTAAAAGAAAGGAAAGTAGGTGTTTTTGCTTCTATAAACATCATACAAGTAATGGATGGAAAACAAAATCAGGGAAATTACCGCCCTTCGGGTTACGATGGAGCGGGAAAAGCTGGCCAAGGA